>CALXSY010000036.1 GCA_944391285.1 uncultured Clostridia bacterium | reverse complement strand
CTTCACAGACAACAAGCCCTTTCTTTGGCTTAAACATTTTTTCTTCAAATCTTGTCTAAATTTTTGGGGTCACTTCATTTGGTGCGGTTTTTGCTTATCTTGTAGGTTATTAAAAATTTGTTAAAGCAACCAAGCCGTAAGCCGGGTTCTGTCAAGAATGATCATCTATCTGGGAGCATATTTACATATACCCTCTAGCGACTTACCCGAGAACATGCGGGCCGCATTATGTCCTCATTATTTAGTCTTGCTCCGAATGGGGTTTACCAAGCCGACCGATCACCCGGCCGCTGGTGCGCTCTTACCGCACCGTTTCATCCTTACCTATAAATAGGCGGTTTGTTTTCTGTGGCACTTTCCTTAAGGTCACCCTCACTGGCCGTTAGCCAGCATCCTGCCCTGTGGAGCCCGGACTTTCCTCAGATTGCTCCGCGATCATTTCACTTGGTTGCTTTAACAAATAGCTATTGTACCATAAAATAGCTTAAATTGCAAGGAGCAATATTATTATTCGACCAATTTCCAAAAGCGCCCATTTGCGTGCAAAATATTCAGCTCCTCGTCATACATAGCGTATTCTTTGTTGCCTTCGTCTAAATTAATAGCCTTTTCCAAAGCATCCAAAGCCTGTTCTTCATTTTTAATTTGGGCATAAGTGCAGGCTAAGTTATACCACAAATCGGCGCAGAAATTATTTAGCTCCAGTGCCCGCTGGTGACAATACAAGGCATCCGCAAAATCGCCTAATTCAGCATATTCAACGCCAAGATTGGAAAAAAGATAGTAATTGTCCTCATCCAGCATCAAAGCCCGATGATAAATCTCAATAGCTTCGTCCTGGTGCCCTAACTGGGAAATGCTGGCGGCAATATTGATGCAAAGCTGCACATCGTCAGGAATTAATTTTAAAAGATATTTGTAGTGAGAAACCGCCTGCTCTTTTTTATCTAAATGAGCTAAGGTTTCAGCATAAAGATAAATGGCATCAGCAAACTGAGGATCGCAGCTTAAAGATTTGCTTAAATAATACTCCGCCTCTTGAAACTGAGCTGTTTCGAAATAGCAGAGGGCTATTTGGTAATAAAGCTCATCTTCCATTGAGGAATTAAAGTTTAAGGCTTCTTTAAATGCATTTATTGCCTGCGGATATTCTTGTCTTTGCAGATACCACAAGCCCATTACCGAGCAGTAGTCTTCATCTAAAGAAGCGGTATTTTGCAAATGCTGATATATTTTTTGTGCCTGCTCAAAATTATTATCCTCGATAGCCTTCTGCCAAAGGATCTGTGCCAAAGTAGGTTGGGACATTTATTTTAACTCCTGTAAATATTTTTCTGCCATATCTCCAACGGTGGTTTTCTCTAAAACATCATCATTGAAAAGATAGAATTCTTCACTATCTTCGACAAAGGAGCCAATAATTCCTGCTAACGGTTTATATTTGCAGCGGGTATATGCCCAGATGGCTAAACCGCGCAGAAGAGGATCGGGAGAATGTAAGGTAAATTCTACTTTGGCTAAAAAAGGAGCTAACTCTTGGGCAAAATCTTCGCCTAAATGACCGATTGCCCACAAAACACCGCTGTGGCACATGGGATTATCTAAGCCATTGGTCAGCATAGGAGCGGTGAAATCGGAACTGTATTTGGGAGCGGCTTTAATAATAGCCGCCATGACTTCCGGAGCGCTCCAAGGGACATTGCCGCTTTCATCATTCATCGCCCATAAACAGCGGCGCAAAATATTGCGGTAGGGCTCATCGTAGGTATCAGCGTAAGTTTTAGCCAGATAGCCAAAAGCGCAAATTGCATGCCAGCGGATAGAATCATTGATGTCACCGTAAATGTGACTTTGTACAAACTTTAAGGTTTTGGCTTGATTTTCCCGGGCTAAATCAATCAAGGATTGATAATCAGCAGCTTTAATATATGCGGCAACATCTGTGCGAATAGACATAAACATTCCTCCAAAAAAAGATTTTACATAGTAATATATACCCGAAAAAACAAATTTGTAAAATAATAGCCGTAAAAAAAGTAGAAAATGGCGGAAAATATGCATGATTTTACATCGATTTTACAAAGATAAGCTTTTTTACTTTACTTTTACTTAGTATCATAAGTAATGTAAAATAAATCAAGCAAAATTTGAAAGGAGATCTTCACTAATGAAAAAGATCATCAGCATGGCACTTATCACAATTATGGCAATGGCAACCTTGAGCGGTTGCGGTGGTTCTGACGAACCTGCTACAGTTTCCACCGACGGTTCTACTTCTATGGAAGAAGTAATCGGAGTATTGGGCGAAGAGTTTATGGCAGCAAACGAAAACATTACTGTAACTTACAACCCAACCGGTTCCAGCAGTGGTATCAAAGCTGTATTGGAAGACCGTTGCGACATCGGTTTATCCAGCCGTGACTTAAAAGATGAAGAAAAAGCCGAAGGTTTAACAGGAACTGTTTTGGCTTATGATGGTATTGCTATCATCGTAAATCCTGAAAACCCCATCAGTGATATGAGCTTGGAAGATATCGCTAAAGTTTATACCGGTGAAATCACCAACTGGAAAGATCTTGGCGGCAATGATGCTGAAATCGTTTTGATCGGTCGTGAAGCAGGCAGCGGTACCAGAGATGGTTTTGAATCCATTACCGGAACTGAAGATGCTTGCCAATATCGTCAAGAATTGACCTCTACCGGTGATGTTATCACCACTGTTTCTCAAAACCCTGACGCTATTGGATATGCTTCTTTATCTGCTGTAAAAGACAGCATCAAAGCAATCTCTGTAAATGGTGTAACTGCAACTGAAGCAACAGTTAAAGATGGCAGCTATTTAGTACAACGTCCTTTCGTTTTAGTAACTAAAGAAGGTAAAGAACTTTCTGAAAGTGCTCAAGCATTCTTTGACTACATTACTTCAGCTGATGCAGCAGAAGCTATTTCCAGTGCCGGCGTAGTTGCGGCTAACTAAGAGCGAAGCAAAAGGGCGGCTAATTATAGCCGCTCTTTTTTAGTGAAGAAAGGTTGAAAACAATGACAAACAAAAAACGTTTGCTAGAAAATATAATTCATGGTATTTTTCTTATTTTAGGCTTGGTCACCATAAGCTTTGTTTTGTTGATTAGTCTGTATTTGATTATATCCGGTATACCGGCAATCAGAGAAATAGGCTTGATACCGTTTTTGTTCGGCAAGACTTGGGCGTCTACCGGCGCCAATCCCTCCTATGGTATTTTGCCCTTTATTTTAACCAGCGTCTATGGTGCGGCAGGTGCCATCGTTTTAGGAGTGCCTATCGGCTTTTTTTCCGCGGTGTATTTGGCAAAATTGGCACCTAAGAAGGTTAAATTTGTTGTCGGTGAGGCGGTAAGCTTGCTGGCCGGTATTCCGTCAGTTGTTTATGGTTTGGTTGGTATGTTGGTTTTAGTACCGGGGATACGCAAAGTCTTCAATGTGCCAGACGGAGCCAGTTTATTGGCAGCTATTGTTGTCTTGGCAATTATGATTTTGCCGTCCATTATTAAAGTGTCCATTACCGCCTTAGAAGCAGTGCCTAAGGATTACGAAGATGCTTCTTTGGCATTAGGGGCAACACCTACGGAAACTTATTTCAGAGTGTCAGTGCCGGCTGCCAAAAGCGGTATTGCCGCAGCGGTAGTTTTGGGTGTAGGTCGTGCTATTGGCGAAGCGATGGCGGTCATCATGGTCTCCGGCAATGCTCCCAATATGCCGGAGCTTTTCCAAAGCGTGCGTTTCTTAACCACCGCTGTTGCCAGTGAAATGGCTTATTCCAGCGGCTTGCAGCAGCAAGCGTTATTTTCTATCGCTTTAGTCTTGTTTTTGTTCATTATGTTGATCAATGCCACTTTGAACTTTTTCCTCAAAGGCAATAAGGAGAAATGAGAATGATTACAAACAAAATTGCTAAAAAAAGAAGAGTATATATCTCATTAATGTCCGCATTGATGACAATTTCTTCGTTATTAACTTGCGCTTTGGTGATATTTCTGGTAGTATATGTCTTAGCAAAGGGAATTCCTCATATTACTTGGGAATTATTATCCACCAAACCCAGTTATATCAAAGATACGATTGGCATTTTGCCGGATATTTTAAATACTCTTTATATTTTAATAGCTACATTAGCTTTTGTTCTTCCGTTAGGAGTAGGAGCGGCTATTTATCTTAACGAATACGCTACTAACAAAAAAATTGTAACGATTATTGAATATGCCGCCGAAACTCTTTCCGGTATCCCGTCAATTATTTATGGTTTGGTGGGAATGTTGTTTTTCTGCCAATTTCTTGGCTTTCAAACGTCTCTTTTAGCCGGAGCACTGACCTTGGTGATTATGAATTTGCCGACTATTATGCGCACAACCCAGGAGAGTTTGAAAACAGTGCCGCAAAGTTACCGTGAAGGTGCTTTTGGTTTAGGTGCCGGCAAATGGCGGGTTATCCGTACAGTAGTTTTGCCGGGCTGCGTAGATGGAGTTATCACCGGTTGTATTTTAGCAACGGGCAGAATATTCGGCGAATCAGCTGCCTTATTGTTTACCGCCGGATTTGCTCATGCTTTAAACGGTTTCTTTGAAGGATTAACCAGTGCCGGAGCAACATTAACTGTAGCATTGTATGTCTATGCTAAGGAGCGGGGCGAATTTGAAGTTGCCTTTGCCATTGCCGCTATTTTGATGGTTTTAACACTGATTATTAATCTGGCAGCTGTTTGGGTCGGCAAATATTTTAAAGGAAGGAGAAACATATGAACGAGATTATTACGGTAAAAGATATGTGCCTGTGGTATGGTTCGCAGCAGGCGTTAAAAAATATAAATATTAATATTCCCGAAAAAAGCATTACTGCTTTGATCGGACCTTCCGGCTGTGGTAAATCCACCTTTTTAAAAACGTTAAACCGCATGAATGATTTGATTCCTGATGTGAAAATCAGCGGAGAAATTAAATATAACGGACAAGATATTTTTGCGTCCAATGTTGACGTTAACGAATTGCGCAAGGAAATAGGCATGGTTTTTCAAAAGCCTAATCCTTTTCCCATGAGCATTTATGATAATATAGCTTACGGTCCCAGAACCCATGGCATTAAATCCAGGGCAAAATTAGATGATATAGTGGAAAAATCCTTAAAAGGAGCGGCTATTTGGGACGAGGTTAAGGACAGACTCAAAAAAAGTGCCTTAGGCTTATCGGGCGGTCAGCAGCAAAGATTGTGCATAGCCCGGGCTTTAGCGGTAGAGCCTAAAGTGCTTTTGATGGATGAGCCTACCAGTGCTTTGGATCCTATTTCTACTTCTAAGATAGAGGAACTGGCAGTGGAATTAAAGAAAGATTATACGATAATCATCGTCACCCACAATATGCAGCAAGCAGTAAGAATATCTGATTATACAGCATTCTTTTTGCTTGGCGAATTGGTGGAATGCGATAAGACGGAAAAATTATTCTCCACTCCGCAGGATAAACGAACCGAGGATTATATTACAGGGAGGTTTGGTTGATGCGCAGCAGATTTGATGAACAATTAGAGCTTTTAAATAGAGAATTAATCGAAATGGGTTCTCTTTGCGAAGAAGTAATTGATTTGGCTTGTAAGGCGTTGATTAGCGGAGATAAAGAACTAGCCGCTAAAGTAGTAGAGATGGACAATGAAATCGACCAAAAAGAGCGCAATATTGAGTCTATTTGCCTAAAGCTTCTGCTTCAGCAGCAGCCGGTAGCCAGAGATTTACGGCAAATATCGGCAGCATTGAAAATGATTACCGATATGGAGCGTATTGGCGATCAGGCAGCAGATATTGCTGAAATAGTTGGATACTTAGACGGCAATATTCCCCAAGACTGTATCCATATTCCCCAGATGGCGCAGGCAAGCATGAAAATGGTGAGGGAAAGCGTCGATGCATATGTCAATCAAGATATAGAATTAGCTAAACTAAGTATTGAGCATGATGATATTATAGATGATTATTTCTTCCAGATTAAAGCCGATTTGATCCAAATGATTGCGGAAAAACCGGGCGAAGGAGAATATGCGTTAGATCTTTTGATGATTGCCAAGTATTTTGAACGTATCGGCGATCATGCCACCAATATTGCCGAATGGGTAATATTCTCCGTAACCGGCGAACACAAGGGGGGATATTGATGATCTGGTGTGTGGAAGATGATGCCGGTATCAGGGATATAGAAGTATATGCCTTGCAATCAACGGGCTTTGAAGCTCAAGGATTTGAAGACGGCACATCTTTTTGGGAGGCGCTTAAAACAGCGAAACCCCAATTAGTTATTTTAGATGTGATGCTGCCGGGGATAGATGGCGTAGAATTGCTTCGGCGGATGCGCTCTTCGGCTGATACGGCAAAAATTCCGGTGATTATGGCTACTGCTAAAGGAACTGAATACGATAAAATTCAAAGTCTTGATTTAGGCGCTGATGATTATTTGGTTAAACCTTTCGGCGTGATGGAAATGGTTTCGAGAGTAAAAGCGGTTTTGCGTCGTTGCCAAAGTGAAGTTAAAGAGAATGTTTTAAAAGTAGACTCGCTTGTTTTAAACTTAGATGAGCATACAGTCAGCGTAGATAACCAAAGAGTAAATTTAACTTATAAAGAGTTTGAGCTTTTGCGGTTGTTTTTATCCCACCCTGGAATGGCTTTTACCCGCGATCAGCTTTTTAACGAAGTATGGGGCATGGATTATTTTGGTGAAAGCAGAACAGTTGATATGCATATTCGTACCTTGCGTCAGAAGTTGGGCAATTATGGACGCATGATTGAAACCGTGCGCAATGTTGGCTATCGCTTGGAGGTAAAACAATGACAAATAAAATATTCCGCTCCATTCTTTTAGCTTCTTTGGCGGTATTATTGGCAAGCTTAGTAATCATTATGGGCTGTTTATATGGTTACTTCTCTGATGTTCAAGAAAAACAGCTTAAAGATGAGCTTAATTTAGCGGCGGTAGCAGTCGAGGAGCAGGGAGAGTCATACTTAAGTAAAGTGAATTCTGAAAACTATCGTATCACTTGGATTAAAGCCAACGGCGAAGTTATTTATGATACTAAAGCCGATGCTGCTGAAATGGAAAACCATAGCAATCGTGAAGAAATTCAAGAAGCTTTTGCCTACGGCAGTGGGGAGAGTGCGAGGTATTCTGATACTCTTTTAGAAAAAACGATGTATTATGCCAAAAAGCTTAGTGATGGCAGTGTATTAAGATTTTCTGCCAGCCAAGCTACCGTTTGGGTTTTAGTAATCGGTTTGATTCAGCCTATTCTTGTTGTTTTTCTCATTGCTTTGCTTTTATCGATTTTTTTAGCTAAAAGATTAGCCGGAAGAATAGTGGAGCCATTAAATGAGCTGGATTTGGAGCATCCGTTGGAGAATGATGTTTATGAAGAAATTTCTCCGCTATTGGTTCGTATCAACAGTCAGCATGAGCAAATTGCTGAGCAGTTAGGACAATTGCAGCAAAAAAATGATGAATTTGACCAAATTACCGGCAGCATGAAAGAAGGATTGGTGCTTTTAAACAAAAAAGGCAATATTTTAAGCATTAATCCGGCAGCACAGAGTTTGTTTAAAACCGGTCGCTATGCCGTAGGCAAAGACTTTTTGGCAATAGATCGCAGTCATGATTTGACTCAGGCAGTTCGTCAAGCCCTGGCAGAAGGTCATAGTGAAATAAGGCTGGAACGCAATGGCAGGCAATATCAGTTTGATATCAGCCGTATTGAATCCAAAGGTGAGGTATTGGGCTCAGTGTTGTTGGCCTTTGATGTTACTGAGCAGGAAAATGCTGAGCGCAACCGGCGGGAATTTACTGCCAATGTCAGCCACGAATTAAAAACACCGCTTCAGTCTATTATCGGCAGTGCCGAATTGATTGAAAATGGATTAGTCAAAAAAGAGGATATGCCTCGTTTTATCGGTCATATTCACAAAGAAGCTGCCAGATTGGTCACCTTGATTGATGACATTATACGCCTTTCACAGCTTGATGAAGGAGCAGAAATGCCTATGGAAGAGGTTGACCTCTATGAAGTAGCCAGAGAGGCAGTAAACAGCTTACAGGATGCGGCTGACAGCAAAAATATTTCTCTGACTTTAAGCGGCGAGAAACATTTAGTTCACGGAGTTTATCGCTTGCTGCATGAGATTGTTTATAACCTTTGCGACAATGCTATTAAGTATAATAACAAAGGCGGTAAAGTTGAGGTTAAGGTAGAAGGGGATGCCGGTAAAACAATTCTAACGGTCAAAGATAACGGCATCGGTATTCCTTTGGAGCATCAGGACAGGATTTTTGAACGTTTCTATCGTGTAGACAAAAGCCATTCCAAAGCTTCCGGCGGTACGGGCTTAGGTTTATCCATTGTTAAGCATGGGGTTAAATATCACCATGGCAAAATTGAGCTCAAAAGCACGGAAGGCAAAGGTACCACTATTACGGTGCAGTTTCCTTTGCAATAAATTTATAAAATGCATTTAACATAATAAAAAGCTTGCTGATTTTTCAGCAAGCTTTTTATTGTAACACAATAAAAACCACACGCTATGCGTGTGGACGGGAAAAAGCTTTAGCAAAAGAATTCCTCCTG
>CALXSY010000035.1 GCA_944391285.1 uncultured Clostridia bacterium | reverse complement strand
TATTTTTGTCATATAAAATCACCCCATTTGTTAGATATATTATATCATACTTGTCTAACAAATGGGGTGCATTTTAAAAGGATGCGGCTTTTATTTACGCAAATATTTAATCATGCACAATATTCCTAATATTAATGCTGCGGTTTCTAAAACAATAAGAAAAGCGTTTAAATAATAAATAACATACATCATTTCTGCCATCACCTCCGCTAAAAAGCAAAAAAGCCGGCTTAAGCCGGCTTTTTTTATGCTTCTAACATTTTTGCCAATTCACCTTTGGGTCTGAAACCAACTACACGGTTAACCTCTTGACCGCCTTTAAATAAAATCAAGGTAGGAATACTCATTACACCGTAGCTTTGAGCGATACGACCGCAGTCATCTACGTTTAATTTGCAGACCTTTGCTCTGCCAACATAATCATTAGCCAGTTCGTCAACGATCGGTCCAACCATTTTGCAGGGTCCGCACCATGCAGCCCAGAAATCTACCAATACAGGAACGTCTGCTTTTAAAACCTCCTGTCTGAAATTTTCTTCAGTCAGCATAATTACATTTTGATTAGCCATTTATATTTCTCCTTTCGGTTTATAAATATGTCTATGCACAAACATATATATTTATATGTTCGACTCTGTTTATATATAGCTTACACATTATTGAGGCAAAAGTCAAATAAACTCTGGAAAAAAAATCATTTTTTCTTTATGAAAATAATAAATTATTTCTTTTCCGTTATTTTATAATTTTTCTGCCATTTTTTGTTATTTTTTCTTTTGCAAAAGCTCATTAATAACTCTGCCCGCCAGCATCAGCCCGGCTACTGAAGGCACAAATGCCATGCTGCCAGGAGAAGTTTTGCCCTCAGAGCTTTGTTGTACCTTGATGCTTTCTGCTTCGGAATAAAGCACCGCTACACCCTTTTCGATGCCTCGTTTTTTTAACTCGCGGCGCATCACCCTCGCCAAAGGGCAAACTTTGGTTTGACTGATGTCGCAAAAGCAAAATTTCGTATTATCCAGCTTATTGGCAGTGCCCATGCTGCTGATAAAGGGTAGTTGACGTTCTCGGGCTAAAAGAGCCAGAGCAATTTTTGCTGTCACATTGTCCACCGCATCAAGCAGATAATCATACTCGCCGTCAAAAATCTCTGCGGCATTGTCAGCGGTGATAAACTCAGGTTTAATAATCAAACTGATATGGGGATTGATATCCCGCAAGCGCTCAGCCATAACCTCCACTTTTTTGCGCCCAACGGTGGAATGCAACGCATGAATCTGGCGGTTGATATTGCTTTGATCAATCACATCATAATCAACTAAGGTTAGCTTGCCTACTCCGCTGCGTGCCAAAGCCTCGGCCAGATAAGAGCCTACGCCGCCGATGCCGGCTACTGCTACATGGGAATGTGCTAATTTTTCTATGCCTTCTTCTCCGATTAAAAGAGCACTGCGCACTAAAAAATCTTCCATCAGAACCTCACTAATAAATTATTTTAAATCTATCTTCCTCGGCATATAAAAACTCTATCCTTTCCAATACCTCTTGACCTAAATAAAAGGTTATGATCTCAGTGACATTTTTTTCGAAGTCAGGATCATGATTATACTTGCCGTTATCAAAAATAACGCGGATATGGTCTTCTTCATCTTCTTTCAGACGAAAATCGGTATCGGCATATTTATCCTTTAAATGCTGTCTTATTTTTAACCAAACGGTAAAATCATCTATCGGCTTTAATTCTTCCTGCAAACATTTCACCTCTTTTCGTGACATGTATATTATACCACCTTTGAAGCAAAAAATCAATTTTCTTCTCAACTTTTTAGCGTTATTTTGCCGCTAAATGATAGGCAATTCTTTCTCTGCCGTCTAAAAGAAAAATAATGCCAACCTTTTTAAAGCCGTATTTTTCAAATAAATGCTGCATGGTTTTATTATTTTCGTGAGTATCTGCCCTGATGTTGTTGATTTGGCTTTGGCAGTAAGCCAGCGCCGCTTTAAATACTCCCTTATATTCTCCGTCGCCGGCTATGCGGTGAATAGTGCCGTAGGCTTCATTATTAAGCCAAGCACCGTCTTTCACATAACCATAGGTGGGGTCTTCGCCTAATAAAAAGGCAAAGACCCCATGCACCTTATCATCTTCAGCCACACAGACATATAATTGTCCAAGTTCAATATCTTCCTTTAACATATCCTCCGGAGGATGATGATCACCCCATTGAGAACCGTTGCCGGTGTCTTTCATATATTGACGAGCCTTTTGGTAGCAATATAATATTTGTTCCCAGTCCTCCATTTTTGCTTTTCGTACTAACATTTTTACCTCGCTTAATTTATCCATTTAATTTAAAAGCATGCGGTCATTGGCAAAGCTTTGCTTTTTCTTCTGCGAATACATTTCCAAAACATCGTCAATAGTCATTTTATCCCGCTCGGCACCGGCGACATCCATGATAATCTGCCCGCTATCCAGCATGATAGTGCGGGTGCCGGTGGTTAAGGCTTGCGCCATATTGTGAGTAATCATCAAGGTCGTTAAATTATTGCGTTTTACGATATCGTTGGTTATCTCCATCACCTTATCTGCCGTAGCCGGATCCAAGGCGGCAGTATGCTCATCTAAAAGCAAAAGTTTAGGTGTAACCATGGTGCACATAGTTAAGGTTACCACCTGTCTTTGACCGCCGGATAAAAGACCAACCTTAGTTTTCAATCTATCCTCCAAGCCCATGCCAAACTCGCTTAAAATGCTGCGGAAAAAATCCCGGTCTTTGTTTTTTATCGCCCAGGAAAGCGGTCCCTTATATTTCCGGGAATATGCCAAAGCCAAATTTTCCTCAATAGTCATATTAGGCGCTGTCCCCCTCATCGGATCCTGAAAAACCCGTCCGATGGATTTAGCCCGTTTATGCTCACATTCAAAGGTTATGTCTTTGCCGTCTAAAATAATCTTTCCGCCGTCGGGCAAAAAAGTGCCGCAGACAGCGTTAAAAAGAGTGGATTTGCCGGCGCCGTTGGAGCCCAGCACGGTGATAAATTCGCCTGCTTTGACATCTAACGACAGATTATCCAGCGCCAGATGCTCATTGGGTGTATTTTTCGCAAAGGTTTTCTTGAGATTTTCTACTTTAAGCATTTTTATCACCGCCTTTGATTTTGCGAATCTCTTTATAATACTTGATTGCCGGTATGGCTAAAGCCAAAGCAACGATAATGGCAGAAATTAATTTCAGCATATATGCCGGGAAAAAGTTGCTTCTGGTTGCCCAAGCGATGATAAAGCGGTAAACCACCGAGCCCAACACTGCCGAGCAAACTCCCACAGCTACTCCCCTTTTGCCCAAAAATACTTCACCGATAATAACCGATGCCAAACCAACAACCAAAATACCCATGCCGGAATTAATATCAGCATAGCCCTGATATTGGGCAATCAAGCCGCCGGAAAGAGCAATCAAAGCATTGCTGATGCCAAAGCCGATAAATTTGGTGCGGTCAACATTGATCGATGAAGCGCTGACCATAGCTTCATTGTCACCCACAGCTCGGATACACATGCCTAATTGGGTTTTAAAAAATAAAATTAAGATGATAACGCAGATTAAAGCGCTGATGATTGCCAAAATAGTCTTTACGCTGTTGGCATCTAAACCGCTTAAGTTTTGCACATATTTAAAAACGGTGTCTTGTCCGATCAATGATAAATTGGAGCTGCCGCCCATTACCCACAGATTGATGGAATAAAGTCCGCTCATGGTCAAGATTCCCGCCAAAACCGGATGAATAAATAATTTAGTCTGCAAAAATGCCGTTACATTGCCGGCGATGATACCGGCGATAATTGCCATGATTAATCCTAAGAAGGGATGTCCGTTAACCGTAAAAATAGCGGAAACTGCTAACCCGAAAGTAAAGCTTCCCTCCGCTGTTAAATCGGGAATATTTAATATGCGAAAGCTTATGTATATACCTATGGCCATAATGCCGTACAATAACCCTAACTGCAATGATCCGATCCAAAGAGTCATCTCTTTCACCTGCTTTCCAAGAAATCCGGACGGTATAAACCGTCCGGTATCAATCATAAATTACTGAGCATCTTTAACAAAAACTGCGCTTTCTTTAACTTCATCGCTTAACTCAACGCCTAAAGCAGCTAAGGTGTCTTCATTGATAGTAGTGCTGTCAGCGGGAACAACGATGGAAGGAATATCAGCTACGGCAGTGCCTTTTAAATATTGATCCAGCATATCGGCGGTCATAGCACCGATGTGCTTGTCGCTGATAGCGATAGTAGCAAAGCAGCCGGAGTCAACCATGGTAGCAGAGCTGCCGTAAACAGGAATTTTGTTTTCTCTGGCAACTTCGGTTACCAAGCTCATGCCGCTTTGGATAACGCTGTCGTTAGGAATGAAGATAGCATCTACTCTGCCGACTAAAGATTGAGCGGCCTGCTGTACTTCGGAAGAGTTGGTTACTACTGCTTCCACATAGCTTAAGTTGTTGGCATCTAAATATTCTTTAGCGGCGTTAACGGTGCTGACGGAGTTAACCTCACTGGTGCAGTATAATAAACCATAGGTTTCACAGCCCGGAGTTAACTGGTCGCTTAAAGCAAAGATATCGCTGACCGGAATAGCATTGGAAGTACCGGTAGCATTTTTATCCGGTTTTTCCATATCGCTTAAAATACCGGCAGTTACCGGGTCAGAAACGGAAATAAAAAATACCGGAGTTTCGCTTTCTAAGTTAACCATGCCTTGAGTTGCCGGAGTAGCAATGGTGCAGATGGCATCATAAGTGCCGTCAGCCATGTTTTGGCAAATGGTGTTTAAATTGGTGGCATCGGCTTGAGCGTTTTGGTAAACGATTTCCATAGTAGCTTCATCATAGCCCAAGGTTCTCATTTGCTCAATAAAGCCTTCTCTCATGTCATTAAAGGCGCCGTTTTCAATATACTGAATAACGCCTACTTTGTAAGTATCTTTTTCAGTATTGTTGTTAGTGGTTTCATCACCGCCGCAGGCAGTCAAGCCTAATGCTAAGGCAGCGGATAAAGCTAAAGCAGTTAATTTTTTAAAGTTTTTCATGGTAATCTCCTCCTAAAAATTATAAGTTTTCTAATTCTAAAAATGCATCTTTCAGCATTATTGGCGTAATTTTATATGGATTGTGCTCGATATCCTTCATTTCTAAGGTTTTGGCAATAATATTATCCAGCTCATCAAGAAGGATATCCATATCCTTAAGCTTGGTCGGCAGCTCGACTTGCCGGCAGAAATTTAATAAAGTTTTAAATTCTTCCCGATTATTATCGCATAGAAGCAAGATTAAGACGCCGTAGCCTACTACCTCACCATGCAAATGCTCTTTTTCGATCTGCGGATAGCTGGTCAAAGCGTAAAATATGCCGTGTGCCAAACCGGTGTTGTAATCGATTATCTGTTCGCTGGTTAAGAAAATGGAGCAAATACCGGTAGTAACGATGATTGCTAATACCGCTTCTTCCAAGGCATTATTAACAATTCCTTGCTTATTGGCATCTAAAGCCTCTTTGCCATATTTCAGCAAAGGATCCACGCACATGCGGCTTAACTGCACGCCCATCGCATGATAATGCTTCAATTCATCGCCTCTGGCAGAAACGGTTGCTTCATAATGCTTAGCGTAAGTATCGCCCATGCCTGCCCAAATATAGCGGTAAGGTGCTTTGGCGATAATGCGTAAGTTGATGAAGGTATGCATCGGCGGAGAGTTTAAAAAGAATGGTCTTTTAAAGCGTCCGTCCGGATAATACATGATAGAAACGCTGGTAGTGCCGGCACAAGTAGCGGCAATGGTGGGAAAAGCAAAGATTGGTTTTTTTGCCATTTCAGCAACTGCTTTGGCAGTGTCTAAGGCTTTGCCGCCGCCTACGGCAAAGATCATGTCGCTTTTTTGCACCCGTTCGTCGGCTAATAATTTTTCGACATTTTCGTAGCTTGCCTCACCGCCGTAATGGATAAAGTCAGTTATAGTTATATCTGTATTCTTAATGCCGGCTAATAATTCATCTTTTGCTACACTCATTGCTGTTTCGCCGCCGATAACTACGGCTTTGGAGCCATAGGGCGAGCAGATGGAGGCAATTTTACCGTAAACCTCTTCTCCTATCGAATAAGACGGCAAATTCATACTGTAATTTTGCATAACCTCTTCCTCCTTAAATTATATAAATAAAAAACCCCGACGAATAAATATTCGTCGGGGACGATGGTCATTTCGTGGTGCCACCCCAATTTATCGAAAAAAACTTTCGACCTCATTACAAATGTGCTCAATGCAAAAGCAAATTTACACACCGTTCCTTTAACGCAGGAATAACGTCCGCGGCTACTTGTTGCCTTTCGCCTGGCATCTCGCAAATCCATTCACTCTAAATATCCATACCATCTTTCAGCACCGATGGCTCTCTGTAATGGGGTGATTTAAAGCTACTTACTTTTGGTCAATGATTTTACTTAATTTTATTGGTTGTATTTTATCACCAAAAATCTTATTTGTCAAGCATTTTTTTCTCAGATTTTTGCAAAATTGTAGCAAGTATACTCCGCTTTTAAAAAATATCCTTTTGCGTGCTGACAAACAGGGCATTTTTCCGGCACTTTGGTGCCGTGGTAAATATGCCCGCAGTTAGTGCACATCCAAACACCGTCCTGCTGAGCGGTATACATGAGCCCTTGTTCTAGCAATTGGGCTAAAGCTTTAAAGCGCTCGCTGTGCGTTTTTTCGATTTCAGCGATTAAAGCAAACTTAGCGGCAACATCTCTAAAGCCTTCTTCGCCGGCTATTTTAGCGAAATCAGCATAATCCACGCTGTACTCCTGCATTTCATTATGCTCAGCCCAGCGTAAGTGTTCCAAAATATTATCCGAAATATTCACCGGATAGGTGCCGTCGATTTTAATGTTTTCACCGCTGAATTGGCTTAATAAATTATAAAAAACCTCGGCATGCTCCTTCTCCTGCTCGGCGGTAAATAAAAATACTTCCTTAACAACAGGCATTTCCTGCACATGGGCTATGCCGGCAGCAAAGGTATAACGGTTGCGGGCTTGGCTTTCGCCGGCAAAGGCACGCATCAAATTTTCTTTGGTTTGGCTTTGAGCAAAGTTATTATTCATCTTATTCGTCCTCCTTTTCGATTTAAAGGTATTTTATGCAATTTAGGGTTAAATTAACCGTTTAATCAAAAATTTTTTTCGTCAAATTCAGCCAAAAACCTATAAACAGCGCTAAAATATTTTTAAAATCAGAAAGGAAAAAAGTGTTGACATTCTAAAACAATGTTGCTATAATTACTAATGTTTTAAAACTAACATTTTGTTACTACAATTTTTTATTACTACATAGGAGGTACCATATGTCTCGTGAACAAGAAAATTTAGCGAAACAAAAATACTTAAAAAGCGGCGGCACTATCTTTTTTATCTCATTGATGGCTGCCTTTATTCCTTTGTCGACTGACTTATATTTACCGGCATTAAATGACATGTGTGAAGTTTTTAATGCTTCTTATGCTTTAGTTAATATGACCTTGACTATGTTCTTTTTGTTTTATGCTGTCGGCATTCTTTTCTGGGGACCTTTAAGCGACAAATACGGCAGAAAGAAAGTTTTGCTCATCGGCAATATCATTTATCTCATTGCCAGCATTGTCTGTGCGCTGTCTACAAGCGTTTATTTGCTTATCGTTGCCAGAATCTTTCACGGCATCAGCGCCGGTGCTATTACCAGCGTATCTTTAGCCTTGGTTAAGGATTGCTTTATCGGTCAAAAAAGAGAAAAAATCCTGGCTATCGTGCAAACTATGAGCGGTGTAGCCCCTATGATTGCTCCGGTTTTAGGCGCCTTATTATTAAGCTATTTTGAGTGGGAAGCAACCTTTGTGGTAATCGCTATCATCGCTTTGTTTAACTTAATTTTAGCTTTTCTCTATCAGGAAACCTTAGATGCCAGCGAAGCAACTCAAGGCAATGTCCTAAACTCCTTTGTGCGTTTGGCTCATGTCTGCAAAAACGGCAAATTTATGCTTTTAGTTTTCATTTTCGGCATTTCCCAGGTTGCCTTCATGGGCTATATAGCCAGCTCGTCTTATATCTACCAAGATTTCTTCGGCTTAAGCAAAACCCATTACAGCTACTTCTTTGCCGCCAATGCCTTCTTATCCATGTTAGCACCGTTGTGCTATGTCAGATTTCTTTTGGACAGCAACAAAAAAGCACTGGCTACAGTTTGCTTAACTATTTGCACCATTACCGGTGTTTTGATGCTTTTATTCGGCACGATTTCTCCTTGGTTATTTCTACTTACCTTCGTTCCCTTTTCTGTTATCGGTTCGATTATTCGTCCCTTCAGTTCCAATCTTCAATTATTGTCCCAAGAGGGCGATACCGGTTCAGCATCATCCATCATTAACGTCATTCCTACTGTTTTCGGCTGCATAGGCATGACTGTTATTCCCATGGGCAGCAATTTAGTTTTGACTTTAGCTGCTGCTATTGCTGTTCTTTCGGCAATACAGCTTGTAGCGTGGATTATCTTAATAAAATCACCAATCAAGATTAAAGGCTTATAAGCCTTTAATCTTTTTTATTGTAACACAATAAAAACCACACGCTATGCGTGTGGACGGGAAAAAGCTTTAGCAAAAGAATTCCTCCT
>CALXSY010000034.1 GCA_944391285.1 uncultured Clostridia bacterium | reverse complement strand
GCCTTTAGGCTCAGCAAGTAACATGCCCTTATAGGGCTTATGCAAAACCGCGCCTTGAAGGCGCGGTTGCTTATTTTCCCGCGGGTATAAGCATAAATTATCATTTTATTAAAAACTTGACAAGCCTTGTCCAAATAGTTATAATCAATTAATACACTAAAGAAAAAATTTTTGCCTTTTCTCTAATGTTGTGTAATACAGCATGGCAAACATGCTGTTGGAAATTTTATATCATTAAGGAGTGTTACTTATGAAAAAATTCGTTGCAGCCCTGCTTTTAGCGGGCATGGGTCTTTCCTTAGCAGCCTGCGGCACTGATGATAATCAGACCACCGGCAATGATGACTCGAAAGTTTACCAAGTCGGCGTTTGCCAGTTAGTTGAGCATCCGGCATTGGATTCGGCTACTCAAGGCTTTCAGGATGCACTGAAAGAAAAAATGGGCGATAAGGTTGAAATCCAAGTACAATTAGCCCAAAATGATTCCAACACCTGCTCCACCATCATCAATAGTTTCGTTTCTTCCGGGGTGGATCTGATTATGGCTAATGCTACTGCTGCATTGCAGGCAGCTGTTGCCGGCACTGACACTATTCCGATTTTAGGCACTTCCGTTACCGAGTACGGCACCGCCTTAGAAATTGACGATTTTGACGGCACTGTCGGCGGCAATATTTCCGGTACTTCCGACTTAGCTGATTTAGCTCAGCAAGCCGCTATGGTTAAAGAATGGTTCCCCGATGCTCAAAATGTCGGTTTGCTCTACTGCTCCTCCGAGCCTAACTCCCAATACCAAATTGATGTAGTTACCCAAGAGTTGACTGACTTAGGCTATACCTGCACCCCTTATTCCTTCTCTGACTCCAATGATTTAGCGGCTGTAGTTACCACTGCCAGCGAAAACAGCGATGTTATCTATGTACCGACTGACAATACTGTAGCTAATAACACCGGTATCATTGACAATATCTGCCGTCCGGCAAAAGTTCCGGTTATTGCCGGTGAAGAAGGTATCTGCTCCGGCTGCGGTGTTGCTACCTTATCCATCAGCTACTACGATTTAGGCTATCAAACCGGTGTCATGGCAGCGGAAATTTTAGGCGAAGGCGCTGATATTTCCACCATGCCTATCGCTTATGCTCCCAGCGCTACTAAGAAATACAACAAAGAGATTTGTGAAGAGTTAGGACTTACTGTTCCTGAAGGATATGTAGCCATCGGCGAAGAATAATTCGTACTAAGTTAGGAGAAAGAGCTTTTCTTTCTCCTAATTAAGCTTTTTAGACCAAGGAGGATTAATAAATGTCTATCACAAGCCTTTTAAATGGTATGCCCGGCGCTGTAGCACAGGGGTTAATCTGGGGTATTATGGCTATCGGTGTGTACATAACCTTTAAAATTTTAGACATAGCGGATTTAACGGTCGACGGTTCTCTCTGTACCGGCGGCGCAGTCTGCGTTATGATGCTGATGGCAGGCTACGGTATGGTACCGGCTTTAATCTGTGCTTTTATTGCCGGCATGCTGACAGGCTTGGCAACGGGGCTTTTGCATACGGCAATGGGTATTTCCGCTATCTTAGCCGGTATTTTAACCCAATTGGGGCTGTATTCCATCAATTTAAAAATTATGGGTAAAGCTAATCAGCCGATTAATGCCAACAACTATGATCTTTTAGTTTCCCTGCGCAATATTAAAGGGGTTCCCCTTTTTGAAAACACTATTTTTATCACTTTTATCTTTACAGTAGTTTTAATCGCCTTTTTATACTGGTTCTTCGGCACCGAATTAGGCAGTTCGCTCAGAGCCAGCGGCTGCAACGCTGATATGTGCCGGGCGCAAGGCATTAACGTTTCTTTCAACAAAGTATTAGGCTTGGTTCTCTCCAACGGCTTAGTTGCCCTTTCCGGTGCATTATTAGCCCAATACCAAGGCTTTGCCGATGTGCAAATGGGCCGCGGTGCAATCGTTATTGGCTTAGCGGCGGTAGTTATCGGAGAAGCTTTATTCGGCAAGATTTTCAAAAACTTCGCCTTGAGGCTTTTAAGCGTTGCTTTAGGCTCCATTATTTATTATATCGTTTTGCAGGTTGTTATCTGGATGAAGTTAGATCCGCAGTTATTAAAACTGCTTTCGGCAATAATCGTTGCGATCTTCTTAGCTATTCCCTACTGGAAAAGCAAATATTTTGCCGGCAAGGTTAAAGGAGGTAAATAAAGATGCTTGAGATAAAAGACATTCACAAAACCTTTAACAAAGGTACTGTCAATCAAAAAATCGCCTTAAACGGCTTGTCTCTGCATCTTAAAGCCGGTGATTTTGTGACAGTTATCGGCGGCAACGGCGCCGGCAAAAGCACCATGCTCAACGCTATTGCCGGTGTGTGGAAGCCTGACAGCGGACGAATCATTATTGACGGTGATGATGTAACCAATATGCCGGAGCATAAACGCGCCAAATATTTAGGTCGTGTCTTTCAAGACCCTATGCGCGGTACTGCTGCCGATATGGAGATTGCCGAAAATTTAGCATTAGCTGCTCGCCGCGGCAAAATGCGCACCTTAAAATGGGGCATCAAAAAAGCGGAACGGGAATTGTATCGGGAGAAATTACTTGCCTTAGACTTAGGCTTGGAAAATCGCTTGAGCAGCAAGGTTGGACTGCTTTCCGGCGGTCAAAGACAGGCTTTAACTCTTTTGATGGCATCATTAGAAATGCCCAAAGTGCTCTTGTTAGACGAGCACACAGCCGCTTTAGACCCCAAAACTGCCGCTAAAGTATTGGAATTAACTGATCGCATTGTTAATGAAAACAAGCTGACTACCTTGATGATTACGCACAACATGCACGATGCTATTGCTCACGGCAACCGCTTGATCATGCTTTCGGACGGTCAAGTTATGCTAGATATTGCCGGCGAAGAAAAGAAAAACCTCACAGTTGAAACCCTGCTTTCTAAATTTTATCAAGCCAGCGGTGAGGATTTTGCCGATGACAGCGTATTGTTATCCAAATAAATTAAAGCTTGTCTTTTGACAAGCTTTTTTTGTGCAAAAAAATACTCCACCAGCTTAAAGCCGATGGAGTTTTGTTTTAAATTAGAATGCTCTTTTTTTGTTATTTTTACGAGCTGCTTCAGATTTCTTTTTACGTCTTACGCTTGGTTTTTCGTAATGCTCTCTCTTGCGGCATTCAGCTAAAACGCCGGATTTCTGGCAAGAACGTTTAAATCTACGCAATGCGCTATCTAATGATTCATTTTTACCTACATGTACTTCTCCCACAGTTATCCCTCCCTCCAATACTACGCACCAAATTTCTTTGCTGCTATAGGGGAAATAAATCAATACTTTATTAATTATACATTATCTTTCGCCAATATGCAAGAAGTTTTTATAATCTACACTTAAGTGTTATTTATAGCTTAATTATCAGCCTGCGGGCCAAAGCATCTCTCTGCCGCCCAGCAAATGAAAATGCAGATGTCCTACGGTTTGACCGCCTTCGATACCGCAGTTATTAACTAAGCGGTAGCCTCTTTCGGCAATGCCGTTGTCTTTAGCCAGCTTTTGCGCCGCTAATACTATTCTTGCCAAAAGCTCGGCGTCATCGGCTGTCAAATCATTTAAACTGGCGATATGCTTTTTAGGTACAATTAAAATATGAACAGGGGCTTGCGGCTCTAAATCCTTAAAAGCAGCTACAAACTCATCCTCATAAAGTATCTCTGAGCTAATTTCTTTATGGGCTATTTTACAAAAAATGCAATCTTCCATTAGTATTCACCTCCATCATGCACTATTATATTTTAACAAGAAGTAAGGGAAAATGCAAGATTAAATTTTGCTAAATCGATACTTCTTCGCCGTATAAATTATGCTTGAGAAGCTCGGTGATTTTTATTTTATGCATCTCACCTTTACGGGCATTTTCCAAACGGCAGAAGACTTTAAGATAATTATCGGTATGCCCTTCCCAATAGCCCTTCTTATCCTGCTCCTCCAAGAGAACATCCATTTCGCTGCCTACAAAACGCTCCATAAATTTCAGCTCATTTTTTTCAGCCACAACCAGCATTGACTTGCTGCGTTTATCCTTGATTTGGGCATCTATCTGCCCGCCAAAGGAAGCAGCAGGAGTATTTTCGCGAGGTGAATATTTAAAGATGTGCATTCCGGCAAAAGCCATTTCATCCACAAACATTAAGCACTGACGAAAATCATCATCACTTTCTCCGGGAAAGCCTACCATGACATCAGTAGTAATGGCGATATCCGGAATATTGGCTCTGATTTCCGTTAGCTTTTCTTTATATTGGGCAGTTTTATAGGGGCGGTTCATCAGCTTTAAGACCTCATCACTGCCGCTTTGCAATGGCAAATGCAAATGTCTGCACATCCGCGGATTGTCCTTCATCAGTTGAATCAATTTATCGCTGACTTCCATCGGCTCAATGGAACCTAAACGGATGCGGGGAATTCGGCAGTTAGCCAAAATTGCTTGGCAAACATCAGCCAAATCATAATTCTCGCCGTTATCATCTACACCATAAGCCCCTAAATGGGTACCGGTTAAAATCAATTCCTGAAAATTTTCTTTCTCCAAATTGCGCACCTCAGCTAAGATGTCCTCCATTTTACGACTGCGCAACGGTCCCCGGGCATAGGGAATGATGCAATAGCTGCAAAACTGTTCACAGCCTTCCTGCACCTTTAAATAGGCTCTGGTCATCTTAATCAGGCGCTTAGTGCCCAACTCCTCAAAATCGCTCATTTCTTTTTTAGTTGATACATAGGTTTTGCGCTGATGATTTGCCAGAAAATCCTCTACTGCTTGGACAATGTGACTGCGCTGGTTAGTGCCTACAATAATATCCGCTTCACCTAATGCCGCTACATCCTCCATTGCTACCTGAGCATAGCAGCCGCAAACCACTAAAACCGCATCAGCTTTTTTGCTGCCGGCCAGCCTGCGAATAACCTGTCTGGATTTACGGTCACTGACATGCGTCACCGTGCAGGTATTGGCTATGCAAACATCGGCTTTTTCCGGCTCATCAATATATTCATAGCCGGCGTCGTTAAACAAGGCAGCTAAAGCCTCGCTTTCGTATTGGTTTGTTTTGCAGCCCAATGTTTCTATATAAACTTTCTTCTTTTCCATGCTTTTTTCAGCACTTTCCAACATCTGCCTTACCTCCGTAAAACTTAATTATCCTAAATCATCGTAATGATATAATATCATAGCTGTGGCAGCCACACCGGCTGTCTCCGTCCGCAGAATCCTTTTGCCTAAAGAAACGCTCATTATCCCCATTTTTTTTAATTCCTCGGCTTCGTCGGCGCTTAAGCCGCCTTCGGGACCGATAATAATGTTGATTTTACCGGCATTGGGATATTGATTCAAAACGTTCTTCAGCCCAACAGTTGACTCATCTTCCCAAAGCAGCAAATTTAAGCCTTCTTCGTCCTTTATTTCCTCTAAAAACCTTTTCCAGCTTAACGGATTATTGATCTGCGGCACTTGCAAGCGTTTTGACTGCTGAGAAGCCTCCAAGGCAATCTTCTGCCAGCGTGCCAGCTTTTTCTCCCCTTTATCTCCGATTTTGGCTATTGAGCGGGGCATCTCCACCGGCGTAATTGCTTTAATGCCTAATTCGGTGCATTTTTGGATGATTAAATCCAGCTTGTCCCCTTTAGGCAAGCCCTGATACAGTTTAATCTCAATTTTCGTATCATCAGTATATTCTTGGGCAGAAATGATACGTCCTTTAATGCATTTTTCCTCAAAGGATATCAGTTCTACTACATAAAGCATATTGTCTTCGGTGAGCATTTCTATCTTCTCGCCCACTTTCAAGCGCAGCACATGACTTAAATAATGCCACATTTCCCCTGCGATTAAAACCGTATCCTCGCTGAGAGCATCTGAGGTTATAAAAAACCTTCTCATTGTCCTTCACCCAAATATTGTCCAACGATTGCTACCCAGCCTTTGCTTTCCTCAATACGCAAAATCTTAAAGCCTAAACGTTGATATTCAGCTAAAACATCATCCTTGCGGCTGTCAATGATGCCGGAAGAAATGAAAATTTTCTCCCCTTTTAAATATTGAGGCACATTTGGCAATAGGCGGATAATGATATCAGCGACGATATTGGCGATAATTATATCGCCTTGCATCGTTGCCGACTTTAAAAGATCGCTGTGAAAAACCTTAACCTTGTCCTGTAAATTATTAAGCGCTGTATTTTCGCCGGCAGCCTTTACGGCAACCATATCAAAATCCATTGCTTCAACCTTATCAGCGCCCAATAACGCTGCCTGAATAGCCAAAATACCGCTGCCGGTGCCGACATCAAGCACCTGCATGCCTTCTTTGACATAGTCTTCCAAGATATTGATACACAAGGCAGTAGTCGCATGATTACCGGTGCCGAATGCCATACCGGGATCGATTTCAATAACTAATTCGCCCTCCTTAGGGGTGTATTCCTCCCAGGTAGGCTTAACCACTGTGCGCTTGCCGATGCGCTCCGGTTTAAAATACTGTTTCCAGTTATTCGCCCAGTCTTCTTCCTGGACGTTGTTAAAATAAACTTTAGGCATTTCCATATCCATTCGCCGGCAAATCTCTGCCACAGCGTCTTTTAAGCCCTCTATCCGTCCGGTTAAAAACTGGTCTTGAGCAAAATATCCTTTAATATCAACGGTATCTTTCGCCAATAATTCTTCGCTGAACTCGTGATCATCCCATTGACCCCGATTGGCATATGAAGCGATCAGCTGCGGGTCATCGATAACTACGCCGCCGGAGGATTGTTCAACAAAGGCATTAGCAATGGCTTCTATACAATCATGATTAGCTAAAGTTAGTTTCACCTCAACATAATCCATTTTATCCCTGCTTTCTTCATCCAAAATACATTGATAGACACCTAATTATAATACCACAAAAAATTTATAAAAGCAATAACTTTTTTATGGTCAAAGTCAAAAAATACGATTTTACTTGCAAAATATAAATAAAAAAGCCTTTGTTAATCGAACGCACGACTAACAAAGGCTTAAAATTTTAAGCGGGCAAGGGGAATCGAACCCCCACATTCAGCTTGGGAAGCTGATGTTCTGCCATTAAACTATGCCCGCAAGATATGCAAATATTATAGCGCTTCAGACATAATTTGTCAACCATAAATTTATCCTCAGCAATTTCAAAATCATTTTTTACAAAAACAACCGTTCAGCAATTTGAACGGCTGTTTCCTTTTTTTCCCTGTATTTTATAATTTCTTCTTCCATAAGCTAAATATACATTAAAATTTTAAACCAAAACCAGTTCCGCCGCAAACACGACTATACAGCAAGATAAAGCAACCTTAAATAATCCTGCTCCCCGCCAAGCACTGAAAACCCCTACCAAAAGAGCCAGCCAGCCGGAAATAGGACTTTGGGTAGCACCTAAAATTGCCGGAAAAGTCATTACCGCCAAAGTCACATAAGGCACATAATACAAAAAAGACTGGATAAACTGATTGCTAATTTGCTTTTGAATCAAGGTTAACGGCAAAACTCTGATGGCAAAGGTAACCGCAGCCATAATCAAAATATACATATAAGTATTGCTCTCCATCAGCTCTCCTCCTTATTCTCTTTATGGGGAAATAAGATTGCCGCTGCTGCCGAAATAACCACCGTCAAAATAATTATTGCCGTGCCGCTGGAAATATTGCTGAAAAGGGGGATTTCCGAAAAAATAAAGCTGGCAGCAAAGGAAATTGCCACTAAATAAGCTATAATTTTATTTTCCTTGCCCGGCGGAATAATGATTGCCAAAAACATGCCATATAAAGCAACACTAAAGGCGCTGACTACTCTTAAAGGTAATATATCCCCGGCAACAGCGCCTATAAATGTTCCTATAGCCCAGCAAGGTGCCGCCATCATTATCGCTCCGTAGGTGTAAAATGGGTTCAAATACCCTTTACGAGCAACTGAAATAGCAAATAATTCATCAGTAACATAAAAACCTAACAACAATCTATGTCTAAACTTTGTTCCGGGCTTAATCCGCTGGCTTAAAGCACAGCTCATCAGCATATAGCGAGCATTGGCAATCAAGGTAACTATTGCCAGCTCTAAATAAACAGCTTTAGCAGCAATCATGGTTATCCCGGCATATTCACCGGCAGAAGCGTTGCACAAGGCACTGGTCCAAAAGGCTTCTATAGGGCTCATGCCTGCGTTAAAAGCGGCTATACCCAAGGAAAAAGCTACTGCAAAATAACCAAGTCCAATAGGTATCCCGTCTTTCATTCCTTCATGCCAGGCTTGTCTGTTTTCATCACGCAAAATCATTTTACTAACCTAGCCTTTCTTTCATGCAAATTTAGCTAAAATTATAGCACAACTTTCCTAAGAAGTAAAGGAATTATTTTTCGCTGCTAATAAGTAAAAATAATTTCTAAATATCAGCTTTAAGCTAAAAAACATTTATTTTGTGAAAAAAATAGCATGCATTAATTTTTTAATAGCATATACTATTGAAAATACCGACGCAAAGTATTATAATAGCTTCTGGCAAATTTGGTAATTAACATAATACAAATATTTTTCCGGCAGGAGGTTTCTATGCTTACTCTTGAAGCTTGCTTAGACAAACTGATTTTAGCTTATTCTCACAGCTATAATATTTATCATGACATTCCATTGCCGGATAAATGCGCGGTTTTAGGCGAATATCATGACCGAACAGAAAATTTCGTTTTGAGCAAGCGGGCTGTTGTTTATGCTATGGAAACCAATGATTATGTCTATTTTGCTCTCAGTGAGCATTTAAATAGAGCTGAAGCTGAAAAGCTGGTCAATGAAGTGCTGGAAGATGGGCAAAAACGCATTGATCTGCACAAGGATCATATGTGTTCTATTATAACCATCATTCTTTTGTGCGAACACTTGGACAAGGATGCCAAAAAATTTTTACAAAGATTTCGCTACTACCATAACTTTAAATTGGGGCTTAAGGGCTGGAGCGAAATGCGCATAGCCGGGTTAGCTTTGGGAGATAAAATAATCTTTTCCAACTCTGCCGGACGTCTTGCCAAGAAAACATTGAAAAGCAACTTTCGGTTTTAAACTAATTCATATTTTACATTTTTGAAAGGAGTATTCTTTCCATGAATGCCTTACTCATTTTACTAATCAGTATCGTTTGCCTCTTTTTCGGCTATATCCTTTACGGTCGTTGGCTGGCAAAGATTTGGGGATTAGATGATAAAAATATTACCCCAGCTCATGCCTTTAATGACGGCAATGATTACTGTCCTGCAAAAGCCCCGGTTTTATTGGGACATCATTTTTCCTCTATTGCCGGTGCCGGTCCGATCAACGGACCTATTCAAGCCGCTGTATTCGGCTGGCTGCCGGTTTTACTGTGGATCATTATCGGCGGTATCTTCTTTGGTGCAGTCCACGATTTTGGTTCTTTGTTTGCTTCTATCCGCAACAAAGGTCAATCCATCGGTGAAGTAATTAACAAAAATATCGGCAAAAGAGCTAAGAAGCTTTTCATCATCTTTGCTTACTTAGTATTAGTTTTGGTAGTTGCCGCTTTTGCCTCCATCGTTGCTTCCACCTTTAATGGCTTTGATGCTGCCGGTGCTACTGTTTTGGCAAATGGTCGTACCGCATCCATTTCAATGCTGTTCATCGTGTTAGCAGTCATCTTTGGATATATGGTTTATCGCCGCAACACCTCTTTAACGGTCTCCACCGTTTTAGGCGTACTTGGCATTATTCTTATTGTCATTATCGGTATGAACTTCCCTATTTATTTAAAAAACAACACCTGGATTATTATCTTAGGTATCTATATTTTAGTCGCTTCTGTTGCTCCGGTTTGGATTTTGTTACAGCCTCGTGACTATTTATCTTCTTTCTTGTTGTATTTTATGATGGCTGTTGCCTTCTTTGGCATCCTTTTTGCTCATCCGGTCTTGGATATTCCGGCATTTACCGGTTTCAGCGACAGCTTAACTAATTTAGGCGGCATTTTCCCGGCTTTATTTGTTACCATTGCTTGCGGTGCTATCTCCGGTTTCCACTCTTTGGTTTCTTCCGGTACAACTTCCAAGCAGTTAAATACCGAAAAAAATGCTTTACCTATCGCTTACGGCGGTATGCTTTTAGAATGCGTACTGGCTACTGTTGCTTTAATCGCTGTTGGCTACTGCTGGGCTAATTATTCCTTAACTGACGGCAGTGCAATCCGCACTCCAACCGTAGTATTTGCCAGCGGTATTTCGCAGATGATTACTACTATTCCTTTTGCTGCTAACTGGGGCGATATTCTCTACTCCCTTTTAGTTTTAGCTGTTTCCGTATTCTGCTTAACTTCTTTGGACACTGCTACTCGTTTAGCTCGTTATATGTTCCAGGAATTTTGGCTGGAAGACGGTGAAACTGCTAAAAGCGTCAGCGGCTATCGTGCTGTTTTGTGCAATCCTTATGTAGCAACCTTGATTACTGTTTTCCTCGGCGTCGGTTTAAGCTTAACCGGTTGGGACAAAATCTGGCCGCTCTTCGGCGCTGCTAACCAACTCCTTGCCGCTTTAGCTTTGCTGGCTGTAGCTTGCTGGTTAGGCAAACTGGGCAAAAACAACAAAATGCTCTTCTTGCCGATGTTATTTATGCTGATCGTTACCCTTACTTCCTTGGCTATCACTATTAAAACCAAATTTGGTTTAATTATTGCCGGAAGCGGTACTGTTGATGCTTATCTGCAAGGCTTTATCGCAGCTTTCCTTTTCGTCTTAGCTTTCATCTTAGCTTTCGAAGGTTTGTCTGCTTTAATTAAACAAAAGAACTAAACTTACGCAATAA
>CALXSY010000033.1 GCA_944391285.1 uncultured Clostridia bacterium | reverse complement strand
GCCTTTAGGCTCAGCAAGTAACATGCCCTTATAGGGCTTATGCAAAACCGCGCCTTGAAGGCGCGGTTGCTTATTTTAGAAAATCAAAATTTTTCTGGTGTATTTTTTGTTAATGAGGTATACTAAAGAAAGAAACAATGAAGGAGGAAGGAAAGATGAATGAAGATAGATTGATAAAGCAATTTTTGGAATTGGTACAGATTGATTCGGAGAGCGGCAATGAGAGAAAGGTTGCCGATTATTTGCAAGCCGAGTTAGAAAAAATGGGTTTTATGGTGGAGGAAGATAACGCCGGGGAAAAAATCGGCGGCAATGCCGGCAATGTGATTGCCCGTAAAAAAGGAAATAAAGAAGCTAAAAGCTGCTTTTTCTGCGCTCATATGGATACAGTCAAGCCGGGAAATGGAGTTAAGCCTAAATTAGAAAATGGGATCATTACTTCCGATGGCACTACTGTTTTAGGCGGTGATGACAAAGGCGGAATTGCAGTCATTTTAGAAGGAGTGCGCAGCTTTTTAGAGGAAAATAAGGAATATGGCGATATTCAGATGGCTTTTACTATTGGCGAAGAAGAGGGCTTATTCGGCGCTAAAGCGCTGGATTATAGCAGCTTGTGGCAGATAGACGGGGCGTTTTTCTTTGACTCGGGTGATGATTCGTCGCATATTGTAGTAAGAGCGCCGGAGCATTATGATTTTGCGGCGACTTTTCATGGGTTGGCGGCTCATGCCGGATTGGAGCCGGAAAAAGGAATTAATGCTATTGCCGCAGCAGCCGATGCCATAAGCAAAATGAAATTGGGACGGATAGATGAGGAGACTACCGCCAATATCGGCGAGATTACCGGCGGCAAGGCAACCAATATCGTGCCGGATACAGCGACAATCAAAGGCGAAAGCCGCAGTTTAAACAAAGATAAAGTTGCCTCACAGATTGCTGATATGAAGAAGGCTTGCGAGGAAGCGGCTGAAAAGTTTGGTGCTAAGGTAGACTTAGATATTGCCAAAAGCCATGACGCTATTAATGTGTCTTTGGACAGCGCTACGGCGCTGATGGCAAAAGAGGCTTGTGCGCTTTTGGGCTTGGAGGCTCAGTTTATCACTACCGGCGGCGGAAGCGATGCCAATATTATGAACGGACAAGGCATAGATGCTGTAAATATCGGTGTAGGCATGAGCAAGGTGCATACAACAGAAGAATTTATTGCAGTAAGTGATTTGGTGATGGCAGCGAACTTGGTGAAAAAGCTGCTGGAGGTAGCAGGAAAGTAAAAAATGGAGTATTATGATTTAGGGGAATTGGTCGAAGGAATATTTATTAAACGCTTAAATCGCTTTGCGGCTTTGGTAGAAATGGCAGGCAAAGCTGAGGAAGTACATGTGGCTAACTCGGGCAGAATGACGGAATTATTGCCTGCCGGAGTTAGGGTATGGCTTAAAGAGGGCAAAGGGGTAAAGCGCAAGACCAAGTATGATTTATTATTGGTGGAATATAAGGGCAGAAGAGTTTGCTTAAATGCTCATTTAGCCAATGATTTTTTACAGCAGTGGCTTGAAAGCAAATGTTTGGCAGAACTTGCGATGTATGATGAATGGAAAAGAGAGTATAAATGGGAAAACAGCCGGTTTGATTTTCTTTTGGCAAAGGGGGAAGAGAAGCTTTTGCTGGAAGTGAAGTCGGTTAATTATTTATTGGGTGATTATGCTGTTTTCCCTGATGCGCCGACCCAGAGAGGCAGCCGGCATTTGCTGGAGCTGAAGGAGTGGCAAAGCAGGGGTTTAGGCAAAAGTGCTGTTTGCTTTATCGTAATGGGGCACGATGCCAAAAAATTTCGCACCAATGCTGTGACGGATCCGCAGTTTGCCCAAAACTTGGCGCAAGTTTATAAAGATGGAGTTGCAGTTTTGGTCTATAAGTGTTATATTAAAGAAAACAAGGTTTATTTTGACGGGGAAATTGCTTTTTAGAGGTGAGAAAAATGGAAATCTATGCTTTAATAGGAGCCAGTGGCACCGGCAAGAGTCATCATGCTCTTAGTGTAGCCAGAGAATACGGGATAGATACGATTATAGATGATGGGTTACTGATCAGAAACGGCAAAAAGCTGGCAGGACATTCGGCAAAGTCGGAGCCGACGATGATTGGAGCGGTTAAGTGCGCTATCTTTAATGATCCGAAGGATGCTTATGTGATGCGGGAAAAAATTAAGCAGACTAATCCGGGGAAAATCTTAATTTTGGGCACTTCGGAAAAGATGATTTTAAGAATTGTGGAAACTTTGGATTTGCCGCCGTTAAAGGAGAAGATATTTATCAATGAGGTTTCTTCACCGGCAGAAATTGAAGAGGCGCTTAATCACCGCAAGGAAGGGCAGCATGTTATTCCTTTGCCGGCGGTAGAGGTGCGCAAGGATTCCAAGCTTGGTTCGATTATGGGCTTTTTCTCTAAAAAAGACAGCAAAAATGACAACGCCCGCTCGACGATTGTCAGACCGAAATTTTCTCAACTGGGGACGCTGGTTATTGCTGATAGTGTGATTGAGGATATAGTTAAGCATTGCATCAGAAATTACAAGGAACTTGACAAAAATGTTAAGGTGAGTATTACTAATAGCGGATATGGTGTGAATATTTATTGTGAGATGAAAATTCGCTACGGAGTGCATATTCAAGGATTGATTGAGGCGTGCCAAAAGGATTTGGTGGCGGTGATTGATGATTTGACGGGGATTAATGTTTTAAAGATTGATATGCGTGTCAGCGGAGTGGTAGTATAGAGGTGTTAAGGAATGAAGCAAAATTTATACGCCTGGTTTTTTGGCGGCGGAGTGGTAGGAGTGCCTAAGAGGCTTTTAGGATTGATGGAGCCTTTGGGGTTGGAGTTTGATGATTTGGGAAAGATAATGTATCTTTTGTACTGCGGAACCGACGAAATTAAAAACGATGACCGCTATGCGGTAGAAGCGGCGCGGACACTGCACGGCAAAGGATTGATAAATTGGTTTACCGATAAAGAGAGCATAGATTTTTCACCGATGTTTGAAAAAATTGCCGCAAATTTAGGCGAGGTGAGCCCGCAGGTGGTGACAGAGGAGTCACCATTTAAAGCAGGCGAGCTGAATCATGCTGATTTGGTGAAGAAGCTGGAGCGGGAGCAGGGGAGATTTCTCACTATGAAAGAAAAGCAGGAGTTGGAAACTGCTGCTCAGAGGTATAATTGGTCTTATGATTTGCTGTACGAAATTTTTGTATTTTATCAGAAAAATTTCCGCCGGCATGCTTATGATTTCGGATTTTTCTGCAAGATGGCATATGGTGCCAAGGTGGAGGACAGCAGCGGTTTGGCAAAATTTATGGCTAATCTGGAAACTACCAATACAAAGGTGCAGGAAGTATTAAGAAGATTAGGCAAATACAATAATCCTACCGAAAAGCAAAAGGAAATGTATTTAAAGTGGACAAATAAGTGGAAATTCAGCCATGAAATGGTGCTTTTGGCTGCTGATGAAAATGTGGCGGCCGATAATCCTTCGATGGCTTATACGGACAGTATTTTAAATCAATGGTATAATGAGCAGATTGCTTCGCCGGAAGATGTCAGAAAGCAGAAGGAAAAAAAGGAGCAAAAGAAGGCGGCGTTGAAGCAGGCGAAGAAAAATTTGCAGATAAAGCCCAAGCATGAGGAATTTGAGTCGGCAAAGAGGGATTTATCAAAATTTGTAGAATAGGTGAAAGAAAATGATTGATCGTGAGGAATTGCGTAGAAAAAAGCAGAGCGAATGGGAAAAGGAGATTGCTAAGCTGCATAAAAATGTACCGAGGCTGGGAGAGATTGCCGATAGGGTGGCGTATTTGTCTCTTAATGTTTTAAAAGAAACCGTTCGCAATAAAAATAACGGAGATATTAAAGATATTGACAGCGAGGTCAAGGCTCTTTTGGCGGAAAGAAAGGCAATATTGGTAAGCTTGGGCTTAGATGAAAGCGTATATGAGCCCAAGTGGGACTGTCCGATTTGCAAGGATTTGGGATATGTGCGTCCGGGAGTTGTTTGTGAATGTGTGTTAAAAGAAATGCAGGCTGACCGGGAAAGCATAAGCGGTATTTACGGAACACTAAGAGAAAAGAGATTTACCAATTTTTCTCTTAAATATTACAGCAACCCGGAAAATATGGAGCAGAAGGTTTTGGTTTGCCGTCAGATGGTGCAGAAAATAATTGCCGGAGAGGCTTGCGATAATTTGCTTTTTACCGGCGACGTGGGCAGGGGAAAGACCCATTTGTCGTTGGCTGTGGCCAATGAGGTGATGGATAACGGCAAAAATGTCATTTACCGGCGCATGAATGATTTAATCGAAGAAATCCGCGGGGCTAAGTATGATGGCAAGGACGAAGAATTCTTAAAGCGGATTTATGACTGTGATTTGCTGGTGATTGATGATTTTGGGGCAGAAAGCAGCAGTGATTTTGCTAAGTCGCAGATACGCATCCTGGTTGAGGAGAGAAACATCAACAATAAGCCGTGGATTATCAGCACTAATTTGGATTTAAATATGATTAATGAGCTTTATTCGGCGAGAATTGCGGACAGGTTGTTGGAAAATGCGAGGGTGTTTGCTTTTGAGGCGCCGAGGAGCATCAGAGAAATTTTGCGCGAGGAACGTTTGCAGCAGTAACGGAGGCGGTAGTGATGGGAATTAAAATTGGTTTTAGTTTGCTTATTTTGGTGTTGGTTTTAGCTGTGGAATATTATGCTCGTCATGGCGTAGGCTTGAGCAAAGAAGGCAAGAAGTTTATCAGGGTTGTGTATGTGTTTGTTGCGGGAATTGCTCTTTTAAGCATGTGGCTGAGCTAATAGCGGGATTTATCGCAGAGATAATGGAAATGTAAAGATAATGTGCCCCCAATTCATTGACAAAGCGGGGATTTTGGGTGTAAAATATATTGTATATTTTGTCAATAAAATGGACTTTGCCTGAAAGGACAAAGGAAATTTGTGTTAATTTTATTCGATACTTTTAAGGAGGATTTATCAATGCAAAAAGGTGCAATGATTTATGAGGGTAAAGCAAAGAAGGTTTATGCTACTGATGATGCAGAGCTGTATATTGTTTCTTACAAGGACGATGCTACGGCATTTAATGGCTTGAAAAAAGGTACTATTTCCGGCAAAGGTGTAATCAACAACCAGATGTCCAATTTATTAATGCAGATGCTGGAAAAAAGCGGAGTGCCTACTCATTATGTAGAGGAATTGAACGAAAGAGAAACCTTGGTGAAAAAAGTAAGCATTGTGCCGATTGAGGTTATCATCCGCAATATTTCCGCCGGTTCTTTTGCTAAACGTTACGGCGTAGAAGAAGGAATTGTCTTTGACAGCCCGACTATTGAATTCTCTTACAAAAATGATGAGTTAGGCGATCCTTTGTTTAACAGCTATCATGCTTTGGCATTAAAAGTAGCTACTAAAGAAGAGATTGAAACTATTAAAGAGCTGGCATTTAAAATTAATGATTTATTAAAGGATTATTTCAAAAAGCTGAATATTGATTTGGTGGATTTCAAATTGGAATTCGGTCGTTTAAGCGATGGGACTATCGTTTTAGCTGACGAAATTTCTCCGGACACCTGCCGTTTGTGGGACAGCGACACTCACGAGAAATTGGACAAGGATCGTTTCAGAAGAGATATGGGCGGTGTAGAAGAGGCTTATCAAGAAATTATGCATCGCTTGACCGGTAAATAATATTTGTTAAAGGAGAAATAATCATGCATGATACTTATGTAAATCCGCTGTGCACCCGCTATGCCGGCAAGGAGATGAAGGAGCTTTTCAGCGATGATTCCAAGTTCAGCACTTGGCGCAAGTTGTGGATTGCGCTGGCTGAAAGCGAAAAGGAATTAGGCATTGCTATCAGCGATGAGCAGATTGCCGAGATGAAGGCGAACATTTACAATATTGATTATGAGCTGGCGAGCAAAAAAGAACGTGAGGTTCGTCATGATGTTATGGCGCACGTTTTGACTTACGGAGAGGTGTGCCCTAAGGCGAAGCCGATTATTCATTTAGGTGCTACCTCCTGCTATGTAGGAGATAATACAGATATTATTTTGATGCGCAAAGGGCTTATTTTGGTGAAAAAGCTGGTTATCAATGCTTTGGACAATTTAGCGAAATTTGCCGAAAAATATAAGGATCAGCCGACTTTGGCATACACCCATTTTCAGGCGGCTCAGCCGACTACTGTGGGCAAAAGAGCAACCCTTTGGATGCAGGATTTGCTTTTGGATTTGGAGCAGCTGGATATTCAGATTGACAGCCTGCGCTTATTAGGCTGCAAGGGTACTACCGGTACTTGCGCCAGCTTCTTGGAATTGTTTGAAGGCGATGTAGAGAAGGTAACGGCTTTAGAGCAGAAGATTTGCGAAAAGATGGATTTTGTGGGGGCTTATCCGGTCAGCGGACAGACTTATTCCCGCAAGGTGGATTTTTATGTAATGCAGGTTTTAAGCGGTATTGCCCAGAGTGCGGCTAAGTTTTCCAATGATATTCGCTTGTTGTCTCATTTGAAAGAGGTTGACGAGCCTTTTGAGGAGAAGCAAATCGGTTCTTCGGCGATGGCTTACAAACGCAACCCTATGCGCAGTGAGAGAATTGCTTCTTTGGCGCGCTATGTGATGAATGATTTGCAAAATGCGGCTATCACTGCTTCCGCTCAATGGTTTGAGAGAACCTTGGATGATTCGGCTAACCGCAGAATTGCTTTGCCGGAGGCGTTTTTAGCTATTGACGGCATTATGAATTTATATATCAATGTTATCAGCGGCTTGAAGGTTTATCCGAAAACTATTGAGAAGCATTTAAATGAGGAAGTGCCGTTCTTAGCTACGGAGAATATTTTGATGTACTGCGTGAAAAAGGGCGGTGACCGGCAGGAATTGCATGAGGCTATCCGCACTCATTCGGTGGCTGCTGCCCAACAGGTTAAAATGTATGGCAAGAGCAATGATTTATTGGAAAGAATCATGGCTGACGAAAAGTTTGATTTGACTAAAGAGGAGTTAGACGAGTTGGCTAATCCTAAGCTTTTTATCGGCTTAGCTAAGGAGCAGACGGAGAAATTCTTAAGTCAGCATGTTTATCCGGCGATTGAAAAAAATCGTAATTTATTAGGTGTAGAGGTTGACGTAAGAGTATAAAATGAACCCTATTGTTTGAAAAAATCAGGCAATAGGGGTATTTTTTTGGGAAATAGCGATAATTATTAAAAATTATCTCTAAAAGGTGAAATTTTAGCTATTAATCACCAAAAAAGTATGCTAAAATAAAGAAAAATAGTTTGCAGGTCTTGGAGGTGGAGATTATTTACGCTATTATTTTGATGCTCGCTTTTGCGGGGTATCTTTTATATGATTATTTTACACACAGACGCAATGTATACAAGCTGCTTTTCTTAATTCCTATTTTAATGAGCACGCTTTTAATGACGAGTATTCCCAGCACGTGGGATGCGAAGGTGTTTTTTGCTTACCGCATTATTTTAATCGGCAGTGTTTTTGTAATTATGTTTTTGTATACCCGGGATTTGCTCAAACGCAAAAATGAGCAGAGCAAAAATATTACCCAAAGACAGAAAAAATTGCAGGCGGACAATAGAAACGAAGAAAAGAAAAAGAATAACAATAAAAAGAAAAGCGGATATAAATAAACATTTAGGGAGATTATGATGGAACACAAGAAGGAATATGTGCAGGAATGCTTTAATACAATTGCCGGCGAGTATGATCACATGAACAATTTAATGACTTGGGGCATGCTCAAAGGCTGGCAGAAGCTGGTGATGAGCAAGACCAATTTGAAGAATGGCGACAGCGCATTAGATGTCTGCTGCGGCACCGGAGAAATGGCATTTCAGATGAAAGATATTGTAGGCGAAGGAAAAGTGTTTGGCTTGGATTTTTCCGAAAATATGCTGAAAGTTGCCAATGAAAAATTAGCCCAAAGCGGCAAAACAGGAATGGAATTTGTGCAGGGTGATGCGATGAATTTGCCTTTTGCGGATAATACTTTTGCGGCGGCTACCAATGGTTTTGCTTTAAGAAATGTGCTGGATATTCCTAAAACCATCAGCGAGATGGCGAGGGTGGTTAAAGAAGGCGGCATGGTGGTTTGCATCGATGTATCCAGACCTAAGAATCCCATTTTTCGGGCGTTTTTTAATGTCTATTACTTTAAATTTGTGCCGTTTTTGGGGCATTTGGTGGATAAAAATAAAAATATTGCCGGCAAGATTCCCGCTTATACTTGGCTGGCGGAGTCTTTGCGCAATTTTCCCAATCAGGATACGATTAAAAGCTATTTTGAAGCGGCGGGGCTAAAAGATTGCGATTATAAGGGAGTAGGATTTGGCGCGGCGACGGTTTACTGGGGGAGAAAATAGCATAAGGCTGGACAAATGATGAAAAGTATGCTATGATTAGCTGAGGAAAATTTGGTCAAATAGAAAAATAAATGTCTCAAGGTTTTCCTTGAGGCATTTTTGCAAAATATTAGTATAGACAGCGGTTTTTGGGTATACTTTAGGTAATGTTAAGAGGAAAGGCGGAAGGATAAGTGGTAAAATTTGCGGTGAAAAGCGCTAATGAATTGCAATATATAGCGGAAAGAATGGCGAAATTTCTGTTTCCCGGGGCGTTTTTGGCTTTAAACGGTGATTTGGGGGCGGGAAAAACGACCTTTAGCCAAGGATTAGCCAAGGGACTGGGAGTAGAGGAGGAAATTTCTTCACCGACCTTTACCATTATCAAGCAGTATGATGAGCTGGAATTGCCGCTATATCATATGGATGTTTACCGCCTTGAACGGGCGGAAGAAATGGAAGACCTGGGATATGAGGAATATTTTTACGGCGACGGTGTGACAGTGGTGGAATGGGCTGACAATATTAAAGAGCTCTGGCCGGAGGAATATTTGGAGATCCGCTTTAATTATGTGCCGGAAGGGCGGATTTTGGAGATAAATCCTAAAGGGCGGAAGTATGAGGAGATAATTGAGGAGTTGACGGGCTATGATTATACTAAGCGTCGATAGTGCGACACCGGTAGCAGCGGTGGCGGTGTGCCAAGATGGGGTTATTTTGGCTGAGGAAATGCTCAATGTGGGCAATACACATTCCGTGCAGCTGATGCCGATGATTGCCGATGTTTTAGCCAAAAGCGGAATTGAGATTAAAGAGGTAGATGCGGTGGCGGTGAGCCAGGGACCGGGATCCTTTACGGGATTGAGGATTGGAATGGCTACGGCAAAGGGATTGGCGCAAGGGGCAGGAATTAAGCTGATTACTGTTCCTACGCTGGATAGTTTGGCGGAGAATTTATGGGGGCTAAGCGGCTTAGTCTGCCCGATTTTGAATGCTAAGAAAAATGAGGTTTACAGCGCTGTTTACCGGTTTAACGGCGAAAATGCGGAAAGATTGAGCGAATATTTGGCGATAGCTCCTGCTGATTTAATAAAAGAGCTGGGGAAAAATAGTGAGAATATTTATTTTCTTGGCGACGGCGTGCCGGTGTATAGGGAAATGTTAGCAGAGAAGCTGGGAGAGCGGGCAAGGTTTGTCAAAGCAGACAAAATGCTTAACAGCGGCAGTGCTTTGGCAATATTAGGCTATGAAAAAGCGCTTAAGGGCGAATTTGCTGAACTTTATACCGCTGAGCCGATTTATATCCGCAAATGTGAAGCCCAAATTCGCTGGGAAGCGGCACATCCGGGAGAGTGTGCGCTATGAGTGAATTTATATTGCGGTTGATGAGAGAGGAAGATATTGAGCAAGTTGCGAATATTGAAAAAGAGGCTTATCGGGATAAATGGTCCGATTTTGCGTACAGAAGTGAGCTTAAAGATAATAATTTGGCGGTGTATGTAGTTTTGGCGCCGAAAGATGATGAGAAAAAGGTTGCCGGATACGGTGGATTTTGGGTGATTTTGGACGAGGGGCATATTACCAAGGTGACCATTGCCAAAGAGTACCGCGGGCAGAAGCTGGGCAAGGAGCTTTTGTGGGGTATGCTGAAATTGGCGAAAATGAAGGGCGCTGAACGGGTGACCTTGGAAGTAAGAGTTTCTAATAAGGCGGCTGTGGGGCTTTATCACAAGTTAGGCTTTACAGACAGCGGAATCAGACCGAAGTATTACACGGATAATAATGAAGATGCTTATATTATGTGGCGGGAATTGGCTGATGTGGAGGTGGATAGCAGTGAGAGATGAGATAATTTTAGCCATAGAGTCCAGCTGTGATGAGACAGCGGCGGCTATTGTCAAAAACGGGCGTGAGGTTTTGAGCAATGTAGTTTCGACGCAGATTGCTATTCACCAAAAATTCGGCGGAGTAGTGCCGGAGGTGGCATCACGCAAGCATATGGAGTATATCAATGTAGTGATTGATGAAGCGCTGAAGCAGGCTGATTTAACCCTTGATGAGGTGACGGCGGTGGCGGTGACCTACGGACCGGGATTGGTTGGGGCGTTATTGGTAGGAGTGGCGGCGGCAAAGGCATTGGCTTTTGGCGCAGGCAAGCCTTTAATCGGGGTGCATCATATCGAGGGGCATATTTACGGCAATTTTTTAGCTAATCCGGAGTTAGAGATGCCGCTATTATGCTTGGTGGTATCCGGCGGACACACCAATATCGTGCTGATAAAGGAGCATGGTGAATATGTATCCTTGGGACAAACCAGAGATGATGCGGTCGGCGAGGCTTTTGACAAGGTAGCCCGGGCGATGGGGCTGAGTTATCCCGGAGGACCGCTGATTGACAAGCTGGCTAAGGAAGGGAATGCTAAAAATTTGAGCCTGCCTAGGGCTTGGCTGGAAGAAGGAAGCTATGATTTCAGCTTCAGCGGATTAAAATCAGCGGTGCTTAATTATTTGAACCGGCAGAAGCTGATGAACCAGGAGATTGTTGTAGCTGATGTAGCGGCGGCATTTCAGGAAGCGGTGATAGATGTTTTAGTCACCAAGACCATGAAGGCGGCGGAGGAATACAAGATTGACCGTATTCTTTTAGCCGGCGGAGTAGCGGCAAACAGCGGATTGCGCCAAGCTTTAAGCGAGGCTTGTGCTAAGGCTGGGAAAGAAGTGCATTTTCCACCGCTTAAGTATTGCACAGACAATGCGGCGATGATAGGGGCTGCGGCGTATTATAAAGCGATTAGGGGCGAATATGCGGACTTAAGCTTAAATGCGGTGGCTAATTTGCCCTTTAGTGAGATAATTTAAGCCATTGATCCTCCGGCGTTAGGTGTTCTAACGCATGGAGGATTTTTTGTTTAATCTTAGGATCGATGGCGGAGAGCTGCTCTAAGATTAAAGAGGCGTCGTTTCGTTTACTGCAGGAGCCTAAGGGGCAGTGGGAAGCAATGACGGGCAGATTTTGCTCATGGGCGATGCGGGCGAGAGTTTGTTCGGGCAGATAGATGAGGGGGCGGATGACGGTTATATTTTGCTCGGGATAGTGAATAGTGGGGCTAAAGGAGCGGAAACGGCCGCCTTGGGTCAGATTTAAAAGCACGGTGGCTGATACATCGTCTAAATGGTGACCTAAGACCGTTTTTTGGGCGCTGATTTCTCGGGCGGTGGCGAGGAGGGCACCGCGGCGGATGCGGGCGCAGATAGAGCAATTAAAGGTGGCGGGGGCGTTTTGATAGTCAATGGTATTAATATAGAAGGGGATATTGAGAGACGCGCAATAATTTTGCAGGGCGGATAATTCGTCCGCAGTATTCCAGCCGTAGTCGATGTGGATGGCGGAGAGGGTGAAGGTGAGGTGGGAGTATTGCTGGAGTTGGTGCATGAGGTAAAGAAGAGCGAGGCTGTCTTTGCCGCCGGAGAGGGCGACGGCGAGGTGATCGCCGGGGGCGAGCATGTTATAATTATTGATGGCTTGTTTGACTTTGGTGAGCTGGGATTGGTAGTTTTTCATGACGGACTCCTTTGAATAGATTTAAGTTTAATTATAGCCTGAGGGGGAGAGGGTGTCAAGATGGCGGAAAATGGGAATGCACTATAGTCAAGGAAGTGGACACAAATTATAAAGAAAATGTCCCGAGTACAGCTGCTTAGAGCTGTGCTTGG
>CALXSY010000032.1 GCA_944391285.1 uncultured Clostridia bacterium | reverse complement strand
ATAGGCATCATTGTGAGCATGAATGCAACCAAAGTGATGATTGCAAACAATTTTCTGTTTTTCACGTTAGTTCCCTCCTATAGGAATTTTTATTTCCAAGCGCTTGACCCCGCTTGTGGGTTTAGAGTCTTTGCACCGACTCTCGGGTGTTTCAAGTTCGGTAGAATGGTTTTCCACTAAGAGGAAACTTCCATCTTCTTCCCTACCGACTTCAAGGGTTTTTTCGTACATTTCATCATAAACCCTCAAGGTTGCCCTTGATATATTTTAAAGCTTGCGCTTTAAAATCAAGATAATTCTTTTGTCGCCATTTTGTAATCTTTTGGCGAAAAATTTTTTCATCACAATATCCTTTAAATTTTAAATCTTATAACTTTTAAAATTCAGTTTTGCTATTGTGATGTTTTTGTTTTCAATTTGTTACTTTTTGTTTGTAAAAACCGTTATGTTTTTTTGTTATTGCGAAAAAGTGTCAAATTGATTACAAAACTATTATAATGCACACACTATGGTTTGTCAATACATATTTTTTAAAAATTTGTTAAGAAATTATTTGATATTTTAACTTTTTTTATAACTTTTCTGTTGGCTTCATCCTCTTAAAGCAAAAGATGGGAGCTTACACTCCCATTTTTATTTAAAAAGCTCTGTTCTGATAATCGTTTGATCTCTCTTAGGTCCTACCGCTACCAATTTAATCGGCACAGCGGTATATTTTTCAATGGTCTCGATAAATTTGCGGGCATTCTCCGGCAGTTCCTCATAGCTTCTTACATTAGAAGTATCGCATTGCCAGCCGTCCAGCTCGACATAAACCGGTTTGCATTCCGCCAGCTTCTTTAAAGAGCAAGGGAATGTTTCAACCTTTTCCCCGTTGCACTCATAATGGGTGCAGATTTTAACTTTCGGCAGACTATCCATGACATCCAATTTCATCAATGCCAAACCGGTGATTCCGCTTAGACGAACGGCATAGCGCAGCATTACTGTATCAATCCAGCCGCATCTTCTGGCTCTGCCGGTGACTGTGCCGAACTCATGACCGACATTGCGCATTTTTTCGCCGTCTTCGTCAAATAATTCGGTGGGGAACGGTCCTTCGCCTACCCGAGTGGTGTAAGCTTTGGCGATACCCAAAACGCTGTTAATATTCTGCACGCCTACTCCTACGCCTACTGCCGCATAAGAAGCGATGGGATTAGAGGAAGTAACATAAGGATATGTTCCGTGGTCGATATCCAATAATGTTCCTTGCGCGCCTTCAAACAAAACTTTCTTACCGGCTTTCAAAGCTTCATCTACTAAATAGGAAGTATCAGTTACATATTTTTTGATTTTCTCTGCCATCTCGGAATAGTTCTCAAAGATTTCTTGGAAATCCATCGGCTCTTTTTCATAGAATTTAACCAGCAGATTATTTTTCACTTCCAAAGTAGCCTTCAATCTTTCGGCAAACACTTCTTTGTCAATCAAATCAGCAATTCTGATGCCGATGCGGTTGTATTTATCGCTATAGCACGGACCGATGCCATTTTTAGTGGTACCGATTTTCTTCTCGCCCTTAGCTTCTTCATCATAAGTATCAATAGCGATATGGTAAGGCATAATAACATGAGCTCTTTCACTGATTCTTAAGCCGGAAGTATCTATGCCTTTTTCCTGCAAATATTTTATTTCCTTTAATAAGACATTCGGATCTACTACTACTCCGTTGCCAATCACGCAGATAGCCTTTGGATTTAAGATACCGGAAGGAATAAGGCGCAGCTTAAACTCTTCCTCACCTACTACTACGGTATGACCGGCATTGTTGCCACCTTGATAGCGCACTACTACATCAGCCATTTCACCTAAATAATCGGTGACCTTGCCTTTGCCTTCATCGCCCCATTGGGCACCTAATAACACTAATCCACTCATGATAGAGACCCCTTTTCTCAAGCTTACTTAAAAATATGTTAAATTTATTTTTAGCTTTTTTATCCCAGACAGTTTATTATAACTCTATCTTTGAATATTGTCAATTAGTAATTTAAAATTCGTTATTTTTCGCGAAAATAAGGCAGCTATCTCTAGCTGCCTGAAATTATTCTTCGTCAATTCTTGAAATACCGATAGTTACTTCCTCTAAAACATCCAATAATACTCTAACTGTATCCAAAGAAGTCAGCATGGTGATATTATTCTGTGAAGCACAGCGTCTGATAGCCACGCCGTCCTCATAATGCACACCGGATAAAATAGCTCTGGTATTGATAACATAGCTGACATAGCCGGCTCTGATAGAATCCAAAATTTCTTCGCTGCCCTCGGAAAGCTTGCGCCGGATACGGGTGCGAATGCCGTTTTCTTTCAAGAAGTTTGCCGTACCGATGGTTGCTTCAATATTAAAGCCCATTTCATAGAAACGGCGCACTAAGGGCAAGGCTTCTTCTTTATCCTCATCAGCCAGTGTTACTACAATAGTGCCGTAATTCTGCACCTTGATACCGCTGGCAATCATCGCTTTATACATCGCCCGGGACAATTTTTTGTCATAGCCGATTGCTTCACCGGTAGATTTCATTTCCGGGGAGAGATATGCATCCATGCCGCTTAATTTAGAGAAAGAGAACACCGGCGCTTTGACATAGTAGCGTTTTTTCTCCTCAGGATAAATCTCATGAATGCCTTGTTCAGCCAAGCTTTTGCCCAAGATAACCAAGGTTGCCATATCTGCCAAGCTGTAGCCGGTAGCTTTGGAGAGAAAGGGAACTGTTCTGGAGGAACGAGGATTTACTTCTATTATATAAACATCGTCCTTATCATCCACAATAAACTGAATATTAAATAAACCCACTATACCGATACCTAAACCCAGTTTCTCAGTATACTCCAAAATAGTTTCCTTCACTTTTTGAGATATACTATGCGTCGGATAAACGCTTATCGAATCCCCCGAGTGAACTCCCGTTCTTTCGACTAATTCCATAATACCCGGCACAAAGACCTGCTTGCCGTCACAAATAGCGTCTACCTCTACTTCTTTGCCGCGGATATATTTATCGACCAAAACCGGCTTATCTTCGTCAATTTCTACCGCTGTTTTCAGATAATTGCGCAAATCCTTTTCTTTAGCTACGATTTGCATCGCTCTGCCGCCTAAGACAAAGCTGGGACGCACCAACACCGGATAACCGATTTCTGATGCTGCTTTAATGCCCGCTTCGATACTGGTTACTGCCTGCCCTTTAGGCTGGGGAATACCCAAGGAAACCAGCAATTTTTCAAAGGAGTCACGGTTTTCCGCTCTTTCGATAGCTTCGCAGTCAGTGCCGATTATTTTAACACCCCGTTTGCGCAGAGGTTCAGCCAAGTTAATAGCTGTCTGACCGCCTAAGGTAGCGATTACCCCTTGCGGTTTTTCCAGTTCGATAACATTCATCACATCTTCTACGCACAGAGGCTCAAAGTACAATTTATCGGAGCAAGTATAATCAGTAGAAACCGTTTCGGGGTTGTTATTGATGATAATCGCTTCATAGCCTGCCGCTTTGATAGTTTTGACAGCATGCACGGTGGAATAATCAAACTCTACACCCTGGCCGATGCGGATCGGTCCGGAGCCTAAAACGATTACTTTCTTTTTAGCAGAAACGATGGACTCGTTTTCCTCTTCATAAGTAGAGTAAAAGTAAGGAATATAGCTTTCAAACTCCGAAGCGCAGGTGTCAATCATTTTATAGACCGGAATAATTCCCTGAGCTTTTCTTAAATTAAATATCTCAACCTCATCTTTGCCCCAGAGCTTAGCAATAGCTTTATCGCCAAAGCCTAAGCGTTTAGCTTGGCGCAGGACATTTACATTGCCGATATTAGCCTTTAATACTGCTTCAAAGTCCACGATATTTTTCAACTTGGCAATGAAGAATTTATCTATTGCCGTAGCTTGAGTGATTTTTTCTATAGGACAATTCATTCTTAAAAGCTTGGCGATGGCATAAATTCTGTCATCGGTGCCGATTTTAATGTATTTCAGCAGCTCTTCCTCATTCATCTCGTCAAATTTGGGGTGATACAAATGATGAAGCCCGATTTCTAAAGAACGGACAGCCTTTAAAAGGCTTTCCTCAAAGGTTCTGCCGATGCTCATTACCTCACCGGTGGCTTTCATCTGGGTGGACAATGCATTGTCCGCCTCGGTGAATTTATCAAAGGGGAAACGAGGCATTTTGCTGACCACATAGTCTAATGTCGGTTCAAAAGAAGCAGGAGTATTGGCGATCTGAATTTCGTCTAAACGCATGCCGACGCCGATTTTTGCCGATACCCTAGCGATTGGATAACCGCTGGCTTTACTTGCTAAAGCTGACGAGCGGGAAACTCTTGGGTTTACCTCAATCAAATAATATTGGAAGGAATTCGGATCTAAGGCAAACTGCACATTGCAGCCGCCCTCAATTTTTAACGCTCTGATAATCTTTAAAGCGCTGTCTCTGAGCATATGATACTCTTTATTGGTCAAAGTTTGCGACGGGCAGACGACAATGGAGTCACCGGTATGAATACCGACCGGATCAAGATTCTCCATATTACAAATGGTGATTGCCGTATCATTATGATCCCGCATAACCTCATACTCGATTTCCTTATAGCCTTTGATACTTTTTTCGATTAAAACTTGCTTTACCGGCGAAAGGGAGAGCGCATTTTTCATCAAAGGCAAAAATTCTTCTTCATTGTCAGCAAAACCGCCGCCGGTGCCGCCTAAAGTAAACGCCGGACGCAGCACGACCGGATAGCCGATTTTTTCCGCTACCTGTAATCCTTCCTCGATAGTACCGGCGATATCCGAAGGCAATACCGGCTCACCCAGCTCTTGGCAGAGCTCTTTAAATAATTCCCTGTCCTCTGCCCTTTCGATGCTTTGGCTGGAAGTGCCCAATAATTCCACTCGGCACTCGGCTAAAATGCCCTTTTTCTCCAACTGCATCGCCAGATTCAAGCCAGTCTGACCGCCGATGCCGGGCAAAATGGCATCGGGGCGTTCATATCTGATGATTTTAGCGACATATTCCAAGGTTAACGGCTCCATATAAACCTTATCAGCGATAGAGGTATCGGTCATAATAGTTGCCGGGTTGGAGTTGCACAATACCACTTCGTAGCCCTCTTCCTTGAGCGCCAGGCAGGCTTGAGTGCCGGCGTAGTCAAATTCCGCCGCCTGTCCGATAACTATCGGTCCTGAACCGATGACGAGAATTTTCTTTATGTCTTCTCTTTTAGGCATTGGCTTTCCCCTCCTCCATCAGCTTTATAAATTGGTCAAACAAATAGGCGCTGTCCTGCGGTCCCGGCGCGCTTTCCGGGTGATACTGCACGCTGAATATTCTATCTTTAGCGCATCTTACACCCTCAATAGTATTATCAAGTAAATTAATATGGCTTACTTCTAACGGTGTTTGGCTTAAGCTTTCTTTTTCAACGGCATAGGAATGGTTTTGCGAAGTGATTTCGATTTTGCCGGTTGATAAATTTTTCACCGGATGATTGCCGCCCCGATGACCGAATTTTAATTTATAAGTTTTCGCCCCATAGGCTAAAGAAATAATCTGGTGTCCCAGGCAAATGCCAAAGATAGGATATTTGCCGATCAAGGCTTTAATGGTATCGATCGTTTCTTTGACATCAACCGGATCACCCGGTCCGTTGGAGATAAATATGCCGTCAGGCTTTAAGCTCTCAATTTCCCGGGCAGCTGTATTCCAAGGAACAATCGTCAGCTTGCAGCCCCTTTGGTTGAGCGAGCGCACGATATTCATCTTCATGCCGCAGTCAATAGCCACTACCTGATATTTTTCCTGCTCAGCAGGTGCAACCCACATTTTTTCACAGCTTACCTTTGCTACGGCATCGCGGGGAATAGCGGTATTTTGCAAAATTTTCAATCCTTCTGCCAATGGTGTAGCAATATCGGTTATCAAAACCTTTCTGCTGCCTAAATCACGGATGGAACGCACCAATTTCCGGGTATCTATGCCATAAATGCCCGGAATCTGATATTTCTTCATCACCTCGCCCAAGCTTTCGCTGCTGCGAAAATTGGACGGGTCGTCGTTATACTCCCGCACGATCAAAGCGCCGATAGTGGGAATTTTGGTTTCGTAATCATCATCATTCATGCCATAATTGCCTATCAAAGGATAGCTCATCACTACCGCTTGATAAGTATAGGACGGGTCGGAAATAATCTCCTGATAGCCCACCATGGAAGTATTAAAAACTATCTCGCACACCTTATCAGCCCTATCGCCAAAGGCATAGCCCAAATACTCCGCTCCGTCCTCTAAAATAATTTTTCTGTTAAACTCCATTGCCATTAACGACCCCATTTCCCTCTGAAAATATACTTAACTCATTTTTCTGCCTGCTTTAATGCGGCACTGATAAAACCTTTAAAAAGCGGATGGGCTCTGTTGGGGCGGCTTTTAAACTCCGGATGAAACTGCACTCCCACAAAAAATTCTCTTTCACTCAGCTCCACTGTCTCCACCAAACGACCGTCCGGCGAAGTACCGCTGATGCTTAAACCATTTTCAGCGAACAGCTGGCGGAATTCATTGTTAAACTCATAGCGGTGCCGGTGGCGTTCGCTGATTAGTGTGCTTTCGTAGCAGCGCTCCATCGTCGTGCCGGCTTTGATTTGACAAGGATAAGCACCTAAGCGCAAAGTGCCGCCTTTATCAATATCTTCACTCTGTCCCGGCATAAAGTCGATAACCTTATTTTTGCACTGCTCATCAAACTCCCCGGAGTTGGCGTCTTTAATGCCTAAAACATTGCGGGCGTACTCGATTACGGCAATCTGCATGCCTAAGCAAATGCCAAAATAGGGAATATCTTTTTCTCTGGCATATTTAGCCGCCAAAATCATACCCTCGATTCCTCGGCTGCCGAATCCGCCCGGCACTAATATGCCGTCTAATTTGCCTAACTTTTCTTCGGCATTTTCCGCCGTGATTTCTTCAGAATCCAGCCAAACAATATTTATCTCGGCACCGTAACAATACCCGGCGTGTTTTAAAGCTTCCGCCACTGATAAATAAGCATCGTGCAAGCCCACATATTTGCCCACAAGCCCAATGTTTATATTATACTTCTTTACAGCAATTTTTTCAACTAGTAATCTCCATTCTGTTAAATCTGCCGGCAGAGTTTTTAAGCCTAATTCCCGGCAGACGATAGAGGAAAAATTTGCTTTTTCTAACATTAACGGCGCTTCGTAAAGATTGGGCAGGGTCATATTTTCGATGACACAGTCCTCACGGACATTGCAAAAGAGGGAAATCTTTTTAAATATTTCTTTTTCTAACGGTCGGTCACAGCGGAGCACGATTATATCCGGATTAACTCCCATGGATTGCAGTTCCTTGACCGAGTGCTGAGTAGGTTTAGTTTTATGCTCATCGGAGCCGCTTAAAAAAGGCACCAAGGTCACATGGATAAACAGCACATTATCTCTGCCCTGCTCCAGATAAATCTGTCTGGCGGCTTCGATAAAGGGCTCGGATTCAATATCGCCGATAGTGCCACCAATTTCGGTAATTACCACATCGGCATTGGTTTTTTTGCCGACATTATAAACAAAGTCTTTGATTTCATTGGTGATGTGGGGAATAACCTGCACGGTAGAGCCTAAATATTCGCCCCGGCGCTCTTTATTTAACACATTCCAGTAAACCTTGCCGGTGGTGAGGTTGGAATATTTATTCAAATCCTCGTCGATAAACCGTTCATAATGCCCCAAATCCAAATCCGTTTCTGCGCCGTCCTCAGTGACATAAACTTCGCCGTGCTGATAAGGGCTCATGGTGCCCGGGTCTACATTAATATACGGATCCAGTTTCTGAGCGGCTACCTTTAAGCCTCTGGCTTTGAGCAGTCTGCCCAAAGAAGCCGCCGTAATGCCTTTGCCCAAGCCGGATACTACTCCGCCGGTGACAAAAATATATTTGCTCATTTTTCATTCCCCTTCTGTCTCAAATTAACCTATTTCACTGTCAATTATTTGCCGCTGTCGCCGTAGTTTGCCAAAACTCTGGCTGAAGGATCATCGACATCGCAGCCTTCCCACTCTTTATTAGGCATCCAGAAATCAACAACCATTTGGCTTTGGTGGGGATAATATTTTTCAAATATTTCCCGGTAAAGCAGCGATTCTTTAGTAAATGGGCGGGCGTGCTCATATTTTTGGCATTTCGCTTCAAACTCTTCATCGCTGTACTGCTTTTGCGCATATTCCTTTAAATAATCAACCATGCTGTGACCTACTGCATCAGAAAACGCCGCTTTTTCCCGCCAAAGAATTTCGTAAGGCAGATAATCACCCTCAAAGGCTTTGCGCAATAAATATTTGCCTTTGCCGTATTTGTTGAGCTTCATCTCCGGATCCAGCGATAATACATACTCTACAAAATCCAAATCGCCGAAAGGCACTCTGGCTTCCAAAGAGTTGACCGAAATGCATCTGTCCGCTCTTAAAACGTCATACATATGCAGTTCTCTGATGCGTTTCTGCGACTCCTCCTGGAAAGCTTGGGCAGAAGGGGCAAAATCGGTGTATTTATAGCCGAACAATTCATCGGAAATCTCACCGGTCAAAAGCACGCGGATATCGGTCTGCTCATGGATAGCTTTGCACAATAAATACATGCCCATGCTGGCTCTGATAGTGGTAATGTCGAAGGTGCCTAAGATTTTTATGACCTCCTCCAAACTATTGATGACCTCATCGGGAGTCATATAAATTTCTTGATGCTCGCTTCCTATATAATCAGCCACCATTTTGGCATATTTTAAGTCAATGGCATCTTCGCTCATGCCGATAGCAAAAGTTTTAATAGGTTTCTCACTCTTTTTGGCGGCGATAGCGCAAACCAAGGAGGAATCCAAACCGCCGGAAAGCAGAAAACCAACCTTAGCATCAGCCACCAAGCGTTTTTCTACTCCTTGAACCAATTTATCATGAATCTTTCGGCACGCCGTTGCTAAATCATCCTCGGAAACCTTTTTTACTTTTGCAATATCCCGATAAGTAATAAATTCACCATTCTGATAATAGCACCCGGGAGGAAACGGCATAATTTTCTCTGCCAAACCCACCAAATTTTTGGCTTCGCTGGCAAAGATGATGACTCCGTCTTTATCATACCCATAATAAAGAGGTCTGATGCCGATGGGGTCACGGGCTGCGATAAATTCACCTGTTTTTCCGTCGTAAATAATGCAGGCAAACTCGGCATCCAGCTTAGCAAACATCTCGGTGCCGTATTCCCGATACATGGGCAATAATATTTCACAGTCGCTGTCGCTTTGGAAAGTATAACCTTTTCCCATTAAACGCTCTCTTTCTTGGGCAAAGCCGTAGATCTCGCCGTTACAAACCACGTAACTACCGTCTAATTCAAAGGGCTGCATGCCTTCGGGAGTAAGCCCCATGATAGCTAAACGATGAAAACCCAAAATACCGCCTTCCAGCTCAATAATTCTGCTGTCGTCGGGACCTCGGGAAATCGTCCGTTCAAAACCTTCTTTAAACACACTTAAAAGAGCACCTCTGCCGCAATATCCCATGATAGAACACATAACTCATTACCTCCGAAATAAATTATTCAGCATCCTATAGGGCGAGTGCTGTGCTCGCTGTGCCACCTATATTTTTTCTCATTTTTCCGAGCTTCCGTCAAAGCTCTGTCTGTTAACGCCAGAACATACGGCGCACCTACTAAGGTTTATTCCTTTTCAGATTGCAGCTCGAAAAGGGTTATTCACACAGACTCTGCTGCAGGGCTTCCACCATCTCCTGCTCGCTTGAAGTGAATATCTCTGCTACTTCTCTTTTCTCAAGCGCTTTTTTATTATTTCCTTGCTTGGGGATTTTTTATAAAAAAAAATAAAGGCACCTTTAATGATTATCATTAAAGACGCCTTTGCCTTTTATATCCCACTATAAACTCTTAAAAACAGCGACTCTAAGCCTAAATATAAACTCCAAAGACGCCGTTGCCTTCGTTTGTAGTATTATAGCTTGCTTAGAGAAATTTGTCAATGCTTTTTTTCAATATTTTTTCGTAAAATTTTATTTTTTTCTTGACAAACTCTTTTTCTTAGTTTATAATATCACAAAATGAGCAAAGGCGTTCATTTTAGTGCAGAATTACTCTGTGCTGAAATGAGCGCCTTTCTTTTTTTATATTTACCGAAAGGAAATGATCCATGATGAAATTAGAAGGTCAAATAAGAATTCCCTCCGGATGCGCTATTGCCGCTGTCATCTCTAAGGAAGGCAAGCGTTTTTCCGGCGAAATGATTACCAACTCCATGAAGCCTATGCACGATCGTTCCAACGGTTTGGGCGGCGGTTTTGCTGCTTATGGCATTTATCCCGAATATAAAGACTGCTATGCTCTGCATATGTTTTTTGACGAGCGCGCCACCCGCAAAAACTGCGAAGTGTTTTTAAAAGAGCGCTTTGAAATAGTTAAATCCGAAATTATCCCGACCCGCAAGATTCCGGCAATCACCGATGCCCCTATCGTCTGGCGCTATTTTGTTCAGCCCTTTAAATCTCTGCTTGATGCCATGCAGCTGGACGAAAAGGAATTCGTCGCCCGCACGGTGATGAAAATTAATGCAGAGATGAAAGGCGCCTATGTCTTTTCCAGCGGCAAAAATATGGGCACTTTTAAAGGTGTCGGCTTCCCGGAGGATATCGGCATTTTTTATAAATTAGAGGAATACTCCGGCTACTCTTGGACAGCTCACGGCCGCTATCCGACCAATACTCCCGGCTGGTGGGGCGGAGCTCATCCATTTACCCTGCTGGATTATTCCATCGTGCATAATGGGGAAATTTCCTCCTATGACGCCAACCGCCGTTTTATCAAAATGTTTGGCTACAAATGCACTTTGCAAACTGATACGGAAGTTATCACTTATATCATGGATTATCTTCTGCGCAATAAAGGGCTTACCTTAGAAGAAGCCGCCAGCGTCATTGCCGCTCCTTTCTGGAGTACTATTGAAGCGAAAGACGATCAGTATGACAAAGAAAAACATACTTTTCTGCGCACTGTTTTCTCAAGCCTGCTGATTACCGGTCCTTTTTCCATCGTATTCGGCTTTAACGGCGGACTGATGGCTTTAAATGACAGACTCAAACTGCGCTCTATGGTTGTCGGCGAAAAGGACGACAAAGTATATATCGCCAGCGAAGAAGCAGCTATTCGTACCATGGAGCCCGATACTCAGAATATTTACTACCCAAACGGCGGAGAACCGGTTATTATCAGATTAAAGGATGGTGTTTATTGATGAGTATAGATTACATTTACCCGGAGTTTGAAATCATCAGAAATGAGGCACGCTGCATTAACTGCCGGCTTTGCGTCAGCCAATGCGCCAACGGAGCGCACATTTTTGATGAAAAAAGAAATATTCTCACTACCGATGACAGCAAATGTGTCAACTGCCAGCGCTGTGTTTCCTTTTGCCCCACCCATGCTTTAAAAATTGTTAAAAGCGACTGCACCTTCCGTGCTAATGCCAACTGGTCTCCTGCCACTATTAAAGAGATTTACAAGCAAGCCAACAGCGGCGGAGTCTTGCTTTCCTCCATGGGCAATCCCAACAATTACCCCAACTACTGGGACAAAATCTTAATCAATGCCTCCCAGGTAACCAATCCTTCCATTGACCCTTTGCGGGAGCCGATGGAAACCCAAGTTTTCTTAGGCAAAAAACCCTCCGACATCATCCGTGATGAAAAGGGCAATTTAAAATTTGACCTGCCGCCGCAAGTCAAGCTCTCCATGCCTGTCATGTTTTCGGCGATGAGCTACGGCTCCATCAGCTACAGCGCTCACGAATCCTTAGCCCGCGCCGCTGAAGAATTAGGTATTCTCTACAATACCGGCGAAGGCGGTCTGCATGAGGATTTTTATAAATTCAGCGCCAATACTATCGTCCAGGTTGCCTCCGGACGTTTCGGCGTCCACGGTGATTATTTAAACGCCGGCGCCCTCATCGAAATCAAAATGGGGCAAGGCGCCAAGCCTGGCATCGGCGGTCATCTGCCCGGCAGCAAAATCGTCGGCGCTGTTTCCCGCACCCGTATGATTCCCGAAGGCTCTGACGCTATTTCACCGGCTCCTCATCATGACATTTACTCCATCGAGGATCTGCGCCAGTTAGTTTATTCCCTCAAAGAAGCTACGCAGTACAAAAAACCGATTATTGTCAAGGTTGCCGCCGTGCATAATATTGCGGCTATAGCCAGCGGCATTGCCAGAAGCGGAGCAGATATCATCGCCATTGACGGCTTCCGCGGCGGCACCGGCGCTGCACCCACCAGAATCCGTGACAATGTCGGAATTCCTATCGAATTAGCCTTAGCCGCTGTTGACCAGCGCTTGAGAGAAGAAGGCATCAGAAACAATGTTTCCTTAGTAGTAGGCGGCAGTATTCGCAGTTCAGCGGATGTTATCAAAGCTGTTGCTTTAGGCGCTGACGCTTGCTATGTGGCTACTGCCGCTTTGTTAGCCTTGGGGTGCCATTTATGCCGCACCTGCCAAAGCGGTATGTGCAACTGGGGCATCGCTACCCAGCGCCCCGAATTAGTCAAAAGGCTTAATCCCGACATCGGCAGCCGGCGTTTGGTCAATCTGATGCACGCTTGGCAGCATGAAATCAAAGAAATGATGGGCGCCATGGGCATTAACTCCATCGAAGCCTTAAGAGGCAACAGATTAATGCTCCGCGGCATCGGCTTAAGCGAAAAAGAATTGGCAATCTTAGGCATCGCCCATGCCGGCGAATAAATTCAGCTCCCGGCTCAAAAATAATTGAAAATTTTCCAAAGGTGTGTTAAACTATGAATAAAAATTTTACTTCGATAGCTGCCTGCGATTTGGATTACCAAACTCTCAATGAATATCTCAGGCAAACCACTGCGCCCTGCCATATCACTGACTGCTGCGGTCAGCGCTATATAGCCAGCGGCTTTGGCGCTAAGCAAATCATCATTGACGGTGTTCCCGGCAATGCCTTAGGCGCTTATTTAAACGGCGCCTCCATCACTGTTAATGCCAACGCTCAGGATGCCGTCGGCGACACCATGAATGACGGCGAAATCATCATTCACGGCAATGTCGGCGATGCTGCCGGCTATGCCATGCGCGGCGGCCGCATTTATGTCAAGGGCAATGCCGGCTATCGTGCCGGTATCCACATGAAGGCTTACGAAAATAAATTTCCGGTGATGATTATCGGCGGCACTGCTGGCAGTTTTTTAGGCGAATACCAAGCCGGCGGCGTGATTATCGTTTTAGGCTTGAACTCCGATAAGCAGGATAAAATAGTAGGCTTTTTCCCCTGCACCGGTATGCACGGCGGCAAAATGTTTCTGCGCTCCTCCTGCGATAAGGTGCAGTTTCCCTCGCAGGTCAGCACTCGGAAGGCAACCGCAGAAGATTTAGCAGAATTGGCAGAGCATTTGACCCGCTATTGTGAGCTTTTTGATTATGAGCTAAACGAAATATTAAATGCAGAGTTTACCGTTGTTACTCCTAACAGCAACAATCCTTATAAACAGATGTATGTCGCAAACTAAATGGAAAGTAGGTATGAATATGAAATATTCTAAGGAAGAGGTTATGCAATATATTCTGGAAGAGGACGTAAAATTTATTCGTCTCTCTTTCTGCGATGTCTTTGGCAGACAAAAAAACATCTCCATCATGCCCCGGGAGCTTCAGCATGCCTTTGAATACGGTATTGCCATTGATGCCTCTGCTATTGCCGGCTTTGGTGATGAGACCTATTCGGATCTTTTGCTGCACCCGCAGGCTGACACCTTGATGACTCTGGCTTGGCGGCCGGAGCACGGCAAGGTAGTGCGCATGTTTGCCGATATTTCTTACCCTGACGGCACTCCCTTTGAAGGCGACAGCCGCCATCTGCTCCAAAAAGCTATTATCGATGCCAAGGAAGCCGGCTATAGCTTTTATTTCGGCGCTGAGCAGGAATTTTATCTGTTTAATCTTGACGAAAACGGCAAACCGACCAAAATTCCCTATGATGAAGCAGGCTATATGGATATTGCTCCCGATGACAAAGGCGAAAATATCCGCCGGGAAATCTGCCTCACTTTAGAGCAAATGGGGATTTTGCCGGAAAGCTCGCACCATGAAGAAGGTCCGGGACAAAACGAAATCGTTTTTCGCTATTCCGATGCCTTGAGTGCGGCAGACAATGTCATGACCTTCCAAACTATTGTCAAAACTGTCGCCCGCAAAAACGGGCTTCAGGCTGATTTTTCGCCTAAACCCTTGAGCGATAAGCCGGGCAACGGTTTTCATATCAATATTTCCGTTAAATCCGAAGACGGCAATGACAATTTTAACTACATGATTGCCGGCATTTTGGATAAGGCTCCGGCAATGACCGCCTTTTTAAATCCTACGGAAAATTCCTACGCCCGTTTCGGCTCCCATAAAGCGCCCAAATATGTTTCCTGGTCCAGCGAAAACCGTTCGCAGTTAGTCCGTATTCCTGCCGCTATCGGCGAATACCGCCGGGCTGAGCTGCGCTCGCCGGATCCTACAACCAATCCTTATTTAGCCTTTGCCCTAATTATTTATGCCGGGCTTGACGGTATAAAAAATAAGCTCCCTTTGCCGGAAGCCGCCAATATTAATCTTTATACCGCAGACGAAAAGGTTTTGGCTAATTTCTCCAGACTGCCGGAAAGCTTGGCCGCCGCTTGCCGAATAGCTCAAAAAAGCGAATTTATCAATGAGCATATTCCAGGGGCTATTTTGGATGTTTATTGTCAGCAATAAGCGGCACACTATCAAAAGGAGGTGAGTAATTTGGATTTAAAAGAACGCATCTACAGTGTGCTGATAGTTTCAGCTTCGGAAAAATTTAATATCGCCATCTCTTCTTTGCTTCCCAATGCCAAATACTCACCGGTAAGCATCGTTTCCAGCATCGCCGCCGCCAAAAGAACCTTTGCCGAGCAGAGCTTTGATTTTATCATCATCAACTCCCCGGTAAGCGACGATCCCGGCATCAGCTTTGCGATTGACACTTGCCAATCAAAATCCACGGTTACGCTTTTGGTTGTCCGAGCGGAAATTTATGATGAGATTTATGCCCGGGTAGTCAGTCACGGAGTTTTCGCCCTGGCTAAACCGGCTTCCAAATCCTCCTTTGCCGCTGCCTTGAGCTGGATGCAGAGCGCCCGTGAACGGCTGCGCCAAAGCGAAAAGAAATCTCTGTCGGTGGAAGAAAAAATGGAGGAAATCCGCTTAGTCAACAAAGCCAAATGGCTGCTTATCGCTCATGAGCAAATGAGCGAACCGCAGGCTCATCGTTATATTGAAAAACGAGCTATGGACCGCTGTTTATCCAAGCGGGATATTGCCCAGGAAATCATCAAGCTTTATCCTTAAATTTTCATTTAGCTAACTCTTTTCATTTTAGCATACTCCCACAGCAAAACCCCCAAGGCTGGA
>CALXSY010000031.1 GCA_944391285.1 uncultured Clostridia bacterium | reverse complement strand
CAGGAGGAATTCTTTTGCTAAAGCTTTTTCCCGTCCACACGCATAGCGTGTGGTTTTTATTGTGTTACAATAAAAAACTTCCTGTGAAAACACAGGAAGTTTTTTTATATTAAATAACAGATTCCGCTGAAAATCGTAACGCAGTAAACCAATTTTTTTATCAGCTTGCCGTCAACCTTATTGAGCAGCAGACCGCCGATTATGCGTCCTAAGATTAAGCCCAATAAACCAAGCCCCCAACAGTGCAGTTCCTCGAGACCCAATATGCCGGTATGGAAACGCAAAATACTCACATAAGCATTGCTGATCAGAAAATAAGCATTAATACAGCCCAGATATTTAAACTTATTGTTTTCTATCAGCATAGTGTAAAACAAAGCGATAGGCGGACCGGCAATAGCAAACAGGCTTCCCAAAACTCCCGATAATCCTCCCGCTATCAGCGCATTGACTTTGGTCGGCTTTATGGTCATCTTGCTTTGAAAAAACATAAAATAAATGCCCAAAAGTACCATTGCTATACCTAAAAATCTCATCATGCCTTCGTTGCTTATAGCACCGATGATTTCTAAGGAAATTGTGCTTAAAATTGCATAGCCTATTAACGGCAGAAAAACAAATTTCCAGTCAATCTCTTGCCGATACTTAAAGGTATTAAAAACAGCATTGGTCAGGGCAAATAAGCCTGAAATCGCAGCCGCAGCAGCTACATCACCAGTTAAAAGCGGAAAAACCATCATTGCAATAATTGCAAAACCAAATCCGCTTACTGTTTGCACTATCGTGCCTAGCATAGCCATAAGAATAAATAGTAGTGCAGTCATTTTCTTCGCCTCTGATTCATCAATTTTCCTTTAATTGTATACCTATTACGCATCTTCTGCAAGAATTTTTTGTAACTTTTCAAATCAATCTTTTTAACAACTAATATCTAGACTTCTTTAAGCGCTAAATATTCCAGCGGATCGACCGGCTCCCCTAAATGCTTAAGTGCAAAATATACCCTGCCCTTTTCTACTGTGCAGGTGCCGCTGTATCCGATAATATCGCCTTTAGCGATTTGCTGCCCTTCTTTTACCAAAACTTGAGCACAATTACCGTAACTGCTGGTTAAATCGTTGGGGTGGTTGAGAATGATAGTATAATATTCCCCATCTTGCTTTATCTCGGCTACTGTACCGCTGTATGCTGCTTTGATCTCGTAAATGCCGTCCGTTTCTATCACTATGCCTTGATTAAACACTTCCTCCTCCTTTTGCCAGCCAAAATGACTGATAACCTTGCCGGAAACGGGGATATCCATCTCCTCTCCGTTGTTTGCCCAATCAGCGCTGGCAGGCGCGGTATTATTAACCCAGGCAACCGTCATGTTTTCTGCCCAAACAGCCACCTGCGCCAAACTGCTGTCCTGAGTAGCCAGCTGGCGGATTAAATCTTTATCAACTGCTCCCAAGGTTAAATTACCTCTGAAAATTCCTATCACAGCGCAAAGTATGGCTAAAGAAACTATGCTTTGCCAAAGCAGCTTTCTTTGCAGTTTTTCTTTTCGGCTGGACTTATAGCTATAAATTTGCGGATAGTCTTCATAATAATTGTAATACTTCCCCGCAAAGGAATTATCCTGTTTCTTTTTGGACATTGTAGATCCTCCTTCATGTCTTGTCTTATACATATGTATACCGATAGGAGGAATTTTATGCAGTTTTATTTCATCCTGTCAAAGCTTTTTGACAAGCATTAGGCATAAAAAAACGGCAGGTAAGATACCTGCCGCAAAATACTTTTGTTAAATTTCCATAATGATTGGTAAAATCATCGGTTTTCTTCTGGTCTTTTCGAATAAATATTTGCTCAAAGCTTCGCGGATACCGGCTTTTAAGCTCGACCATTCCAAAACATTTTTTTCCATGCATTTTTCGATGCTCTGAATAACTTTTTCTTTGGCTTCATCCATCAGCTCATCAGCTTCTCTGACATACACAAATCCTCTGGAAACCAAATCCGGTCCGGATGCCACCTTTTTATGCTCTTTATCAATGGTTACAACCACAATCACTATACCGTCCTGTGATAACTGCTTACGGTCACGCAGTACGATATTGCCGACATCACCGACTCCTAAACCGTCAATCAATACTCTGCCGGAGGCGATTTTGCCGGTAATAGCCGCTTTTTCCTCGCTGACTTCCAAAACATTGCCGTTTTCGGAAATGAAAACATTTTCCTTTGGCATGCCGACTTCTTCTGCCAGCATAGCATGCTTCAAAAGCTTGCTGTATTCACCATGCACCGGCATGAAGTATTTAGGTTTAACCAGATTGAGCATGAGCTTTAAATCTTCACGGTAGGCGTGCCCGGAAACGTGTACACGAGCTTCCGAACCTTGAATAACATTGGCGCCTTGCTTAAAGAGCATATCGATAACCCGATTAATCAGTTTTTCATTGCCCGGTATGGGATTAGCTGAGAGAATAATGGTATCGCCCTCCATGATCTGCACCTTGCGGTGATCGTTCATTGCCATGCGGGACAAACCGCTCATCGGCTCACCTTGGCTGCCGGTAGTAATAATAACCACCTTATCCTGAGGATATTTATTAACCTCTTCCAGATCGATCAGCAAATTTTTCGGCACTTTTAAATAACCCAATTCCTGCGCAACGGTTACCGTATTGATCAAGCTTCTGCCGGCTACTGCTACTTTGCGGCGATAGTTATGGGCAGCGTCAATGACCTGCTGCACACGATGAACATTAGATGCAAAAGTGGCAATGATTATTCTGCCGTCTACTGCTCGGAAAATATCATCGAAGCTTTTGCCGACCACTTTTTCCGATATGCTGTAGCCGGCTCGCTCAGCATTGGTGCTGTCAGACATCATTAATAATACGCCCTTATGTCCCAGCTCAGCGATGCGCTGAAAATTAATCAGCTTGCCGTCCACCGGAGTCTGGTCAATTTTAAAGTCACCGGTATGGAAGATAACCCCGTAAGGTGTATGCACCGCAATCGCCGAAGCGTCGGGAATACTATGGCAAGTGGGAATTAGCTCTACCCGGAAGCGACCGACTCGAAATTGCTTGCCTTGCTCTTCAACATAGAGCTTAGCATGTTTAATACCGGTTTCTTTGAGCTTCGCATCTAATAAACCTATTGTTAAAGCAGTACCAAATACCGGTACGTTTAGTTCCTTTAAAATATAAGGCAAAGCCCCGATATGGTCTTCATGACCGTGAGTGAGCACTATACCTCTAATCATGCGCCGATTTTCCACCAGATAGGAGATATCCGGTATTACCACGTCAATACCCAAAAGCTCCTCCTCCGGAAACATCAGCCCTGCATCAATAATTAAAATTTCGTCATCAAACTGGATAACTGTCATATTTTTGCCGATTTCCCCTAATCCGCCCAAGGGAATCACGCTGACAGTACCCTCTTTCTTACTCTTAGAAATGATATAACCCTCCTTTGATTTATTTACCCGTCAAAAAACGTCATTGTTATTGTATCATAGTTAACCCTAAAAAACAAGCAAAACTTGTGTTTTATAATAGTTACAATCACAAAAAATGGGCATATTTTACAATTAACAACCCTCATTAATTATAAAATATGCCCCTAAATTCAATTTTTTAATCACTATTTTCTTAGAAGATTTAAGTTTTCTAAGCACTCGTCAATTTTTGCCTTTTGCGCCTCATTGGCTTCATATAAAGGCTGTCTGACACCGCCCATATCCATGCCTAAACGCTTTAAGGCGTATTTAATAGGTACCGGATTGGAAGTGATAAACATGGTCTTAAACACATCGTATAATTTAACGTGCAGCTTTTGCGCCGCAGCTACATTTCCGGCAAAGTAAGCATCAACCATCTGCCGCATGTCATCGCCGACCACATGAGCCACAACACTGATTACTCCAGCTCCGCCTACTGCCAAAATAGGCAAAGTCAGCGAATCATCACCGCTGTAAATAGCAAAATCCTCCGGACACATCGCCCGTAAGCGGGAAACCTGGTCTAAAATACCGCTGGCTTCTTTCACAGCGACAATATTTTTAACATCATTAGCCAAGCGCACAACCGTTTCCGGAAAAATATTTATGCCGCATCTGCCGGGAATATTGTATAAAATAATCGGCAAGGAAGTAGCTTCGGCAATAGCTTTAAAATGCTGATACAAGCCCTCCTGCGAAGGTTTATTGTAATACGGCGCTACCAGCATGATGGCATCGACCCCGCATTTTTCCGCTTCTTTGGTCAATTCAATGCTGTGACGGGTATTATTGCTGCCACAGCCGGCAATCACTGTACCTTTATCGCCTACTGCTTCCTTTACGGTGCGAAACAGTTTAATTTTCTCCTCATCGTTTAAAGTGGGAGATTCGCCGGTTGTGCCGTTAACAACGATGCCGTCGTTGCCATGAGCAAGCAAAAACTGAGCCAATTGGGCAGCTTTTGCATAGTCAACCTCTAAATTTTCATCAAAAGGCGTTACCATCGCCGTAAACATTCGTCCTGAAATCATTTATTCCACCGCCTATACTAAATCATGTGCCAACAGATATTCGGCAATCTGCACTGCATTAGTTGCAGCTCCTTTGCGCACCTGGTCAAAAGAAATCCACATATTGAGGGCATTGGGATTGTATAAATCCTTTCTGATGCGCCCTACATATACCTCATCAGTATCGCTGGAGGTTAAAGGCATGGGATAAAGGTTCTCCTGTGGTTTATCCTGCAAGACTATGCCGGGAGTATTTGCCAGCAGTTCTCTGGCTCTGTCGGGAGAAATGGGCTTCTCAAACTCAACATAAACCGATTCACTGTGACTGCGGTAAACCGGTACCCGCACAGCTGTAGCGGTAATACCGATTTCATCATCAGCAAAAATTTTGTGTGTTTCCCAAACAACCTTCATTTCTTCTTTAGTATAATCGTCATCCAGCCAAACATCAATATGAGGAATGAGGTTGGAAGCTATCTGATACTGAAATGTATGGGGAGTGATCGGCTCACCTTTAACCAATTGTTCATTTTGCAGTTTTAATTCCTCCAAGCCTGCTTTGCCGGCACCGGAAACTGCCTGGTAAGTAGAAACTATAATGCGTTTAATCCGGCTTTCTTTATATAGCGGATACAACGCACAAACCAAAAGAATGGTAGAACAGTTAGGATTAGCGATTAACCCGCCGTGATTTTTCAGCACCTCGCCGTTAATCTCCGGCACTACCAGCGGCACATCCTTTTCGTAGCGAAAAGCGCTGCTGTTGTCGATAACCACAACACCTTTGCTCTGTGCCAGTCTGCCAAACTCTTTGCTGGCAGCACCGCCGGCAAAAAGAGCTATATCCAAATCATCAAAGGATTCAGCTGTCGTTGCTTCTACGGTATAAGTTTTGCCCAAAAAGTCTATTTTTTTGCCTGCACTTCTGGCGGTAGCCAATAATTTTAATTCTGAAAAAGGCACCTTATGCTCTGCAATTATTTTTAATATTTCCTGACCTACTACTCCGGTAGCGCCGACTACGCCGATCCGTAAAGCTTTCATTATCAAGCACCTCCGCTGATTCTTTTACTAGAGTATATTATCCAAATCTCTTACTAATCCTTTAAAGGTTACTACTTTTTTAGCAGCCAACATAATACCCGGCATAAAGGACTCTCTGGACAAAGAGTCATGTCTGATAGTTAATGTCTGACCGACACCGCCGAATATCACTTCCTGATGAGCCACATATCCCGGCAAACGCACGCTGTGCACTCTCATACCTTGATATTCACCGCCGCGGGAGCCGGCAATTTTTTCATACTCCTCGGGATTGCCCTGTGCCATCTCGCCTCTTACCGCTGCCATGCGTTTCAAAGTCGTAACGGCTGTTCCGGAAGGGGCATCCAGTTTTTTGTCATGATGCAATTCGATTACTTCGACATGAGGCATATATTTAGCTGCTTGCTCAGCAAACTGCATCATCAAAACAGCTCCTATGGCGTAATTAGCTGCAAAAAAGATGCCGACATTGTTTTCTTTAGCCAGTTTATCATATTCCTGCCACTTATCATCGCCGATGCCGGTTGTGCCGACAACTACATTAATGCCTGCTGCCAAAACTTTTGGAATATTTTCTATTGCTGCCTGAGCGATAGTAAAGTCGATAATAACGTCAACTTTATTTTTATCCAAAATATCCTCCACTCGTTTGGCGACCAATACCCCATTTTCTTTAGCGCCTATCAATAAACCTATATCCTCACCGGTAAAGCTTTTATCATAGGCAGCTACTAACTCTAATCCTTCTTCAGCTGAAACATATGCGCAGATATTGCGTCCCATACGTCCGCAAGCACCGATAACACCTACTTTTAACGCCATTTGTATACCTCCTTATCTTTTAAAATATTAATCCAAATTAATTAACTTTGATTTTAACATACCCTAATAATACTGTCAAATGTTTTCCGTAATTTTTCCTTAAAATTTTATTATATTAAAGTATTAACTCATTGCTTGCTGTTTGTTCTTTCGCCCAGGTCAACGATGATCACTTCTTTGCCGATTTTTTTGATATCGTTCCAGGGAATACGCAAATATTTACGCTCTTTTTTTAGCCACGAGCTTCCGCCTTGCGGCAGCAAAAGCAGCTCAATCTCCCCGGTCTGAGATTCAAAGGTAAACTCTACCTCTCTTATCGTACAAATCCGCACTCCGTCATACATATTGACCACATTTTTCCCGATTAAGCTTTCAGCCCGCACAGCACCTAACGGATAATTTTTCTTTTCGCGCATAATTTTCACCTCAAGGCAATATATGCCCGCCGATGCTTAAACATGTCCTTTTTTACATGCCGATAATACCTAAATGCTCTAATAAAATCTTTACTCCCAGCGCAATCAAAATTGCTCCGCCTAAAAACTCTGCCTTGGATTTATATTTTAAGCCGAATATATTGCCGATTTTTACTCCGCAGGTAGAAATAATGAACGTAGTCAGTCCGATAAAGAGCACCGCAAAGAATATTTGCACCTTTAAAAAGGCAAAGGTTATCCCTACCGCCAAAGCATCAATACTGGTTGCTATTGCCATCATCAGCATTGCCTTAAAGCCTAAATTGCCGTCGGTTTCTTCTTCATCGCCCAAAGCTTCTCTGATCATATTGATTCCGATAAAGCTCAAAAGAATAAACGCCACCCAGTGGTCAATATTTACGATATACTCCTGAAACTGAGCGCCTAAAAAATAGCCTATTGCCGGCATCAGTGCCTGAAAACCGCCAAACCATAACCCCACAATCAGCATTTGCTTAAAGCGAACCCGCCCCAATGCCAAGCCTTTGCAAATGCTCACAGCAAATGCATCCATGGATAAACCTACTGCCAATAAAAATAATTCTCCTAATCCCATACTCTACTCCCCTTAAATAAAAAAATCAGATACATCGCTGTATCCGACTTCCTCTCATAGATACAGCACGATTACTGTACATATGAGTCTCATTATTTAAGACAAAGCCAGGCTTCTGCCAGTGTGTTGACCTTGTCACGCATTTTGCGCTAACTACTCCCTCTTTATGCAACGCTATTGTAGCACAATTAAAAAAATTTGTCAAGCAACCGCTGCTAACGCTGGCTTATTTTGCGCAGTATGCCAACCAAGACCGGCTGCACGCAGGCTAAAATAATTGCCAATAAGGCTAAAGCGTTCAAATCACAGCCGCCGACTGCTACCTTGATGTCGCTGTTTAAGCCGATAAAATCCATTGTCATGCTGAGAGCCAAATATATTCCGCCGCTTATCCCCACAAGCTGGCTGATCGCCTCTGCCAAAGGGCTGGTGATTATCTGCTCTCGGCTGCCCCGCCACATATTGTTGCTCATCTTGCATTTTACGCCGGCACCCACCAAAGCCAGCAATACTCCCGCTGTCACTAACATCTTTCTCACCTCAAGGTATTATATGTTTTTTCCGAATATTTTATACCTTAAGCCCTTGACTAAGTTTATTTTTCCTTTTATACTAAAGTAAAATCATTTTAAAGGAGCAGTTTTCATGTTTAATATTGTTTTAGTTGAGCCGGAGATACCTGCTAATACCGGTAATATTGCCCGCACTTGTGCTTTAACCAACTGTAAATTGCATCTGGTGAAACCTTTGGGGTTCTCGGTTGATGATAAACATCTGAAACGAGCCGGCTTGGATTATTGGCATTTGCTGGACATTAACTATTATGAAAATATTGAAGAGTTTTTAACCAAACACGGTGACAAACGGCTTTTTTTAGCCACCACCAAAGCACAGAAAATTTACAGCGATTTTCACTACCAAGACGGCGATTTTTTCCTTTTCGGCAAGGAAACTGCCGGTTTACCCCAATGGCTGCGGGAGCGTTATAATGACACTTGTATCACTATTCCCATGCTGGACAATCCTGATGCCCGTTCCTTAAATTTATCCAATTCGGTCGCTATTATTCTCTATGAAGCTTTGCGGCAGGTTGATTTCTCAGGCTTAAAAAGCTTTCCGCATTTTTAAAAAAACCTCTTTAGGAATAACCCAAAGAGGTTTTTTCTTATTCTTTTAAAATTTTTACTAAATCAGCTAAAATATCTGCCACCTTAATCTGCTGCGGACATACAGCCTCACAGCTGCGGCAGGCAATACATTTATCGGGACGTTTGTCCTCCGGCAAAGCCGATACCAGCATCGGCGCTAAAAAGCCGCCGCCGGTAAAGGTATGCTCATTGTACATTTCCATAAAGCGAGGAATATCTAAACCCTGGGGACAATGAGTGGTGCAGTAGCGGCATCTGGTGCAGGGAACACCTTTTGCCATTTTATCGGCGATATCCAAAAGCTGAGCTTTCTCTTTCTCATTAAGCGGAGCATTGGTGGAGAATATTTCAATATTGTCCTTCATTTGCTCAAAATTGGACATACCGGAGAGAATCATGGTTACCTCATCGATGCTCTGCAAGAAGCGGAATGCCCAAGCAACAACGCTTTCCTCAGGACGAAGCTTTTTTAAAATTTTCGTGTTTTCTTCACTCAAGGCTGCCAATTTGCCGCCGCGCACCGGCTCCATAACCCAGACCGGCAAATTGTATTTTTTAATCAGCTCAATCTTATCCTTAGCCTTTTGAAATTCCCAGTCAATATAATTAAGCTGGATTTGGCAAAATTCCATATGCTCGCCGTAGGCTTTTAAGAATCTCTCCATAACATCATAAGCGCCGTGAGCCGAAAAGCCTAAATGCTTAATTTTCCCTTCCGCCTTTTTTTGCAAAAGGTATTCCATAATGCCGTATTTTTCGTCCAAATAATGGTCGATATTTAATTCGCAGACATTATGAATCAGATAAAAATCGAAATATTCAACCTGACATTTTTCTAATTGCTTAGGAAATATTTCTTTAACTTTCGGCATATTGCTTAAATCATAGCCGGGGAATTTATCTGCCAGATAAAATTTTTCTCTGGGGTGTCTTTTTAAAGCTTTGCCTATTGCCAGCTCTGAATTGCCGTCATGATAGCCCCAGGCAGTATCAAAATAATTTACCCCATGCTCAATGGCGTAATCCACCATTTTAAAGGTTTCTTCTTCGTTGATTTGATCGTTTTTCCCGTCTATAATAGGCAGTCTCATCGTTCCCATGCCCAATGAAGATAATTGCAAATCTTGAAACTTTTTATAAATCATCTTGTTTCCTCCTTTACAAACTGTCTGATTTTAACATTTCATTAATTATATTATAGCTATTTTAGGACTGCTAAGTCAAGGGTTTTCGGCATAATATTATAAAAACCCTCCTTTAAATAAGGAGGGGGCAAAACAAATATTCAGTTAAACCTTTCTAAAGTAATACGCCCGATTTTTCCCTGGCGGAATTCGCTTAAAAGAATTTTAGAGGTTTTGCTTAAATCTACTTTATTGCCTTTTAATAAACAGCCTCGGTTGCGCCCAATCTGCTCCAGCAGTTCATATGCCGGAAGCTCCAGATCCTCCGCCGAAAGCTTATAGCGTTCGCTCAAAAGCTTAGGATAATATTCCTTTAAATAGCCGCAAAGCTTGTAAGCTCCCTCTTCCCAGTCAAAGACCTCATCGCTGATCGAGCCGGCTATAGCTAAACGAAAGCCAACCTCTTCATCTTCAAACTTGTGCCACAAAATTCCCGGCGTATCCAAAAGCTCAATGCCGTCTTCCAATTTCAGCCATTGCTCGCCGCGGGTAACACCGGGCTTATCGCCTACCTTAGCAGACTTCTTGCCCACTAAAATATTGATAAAGGTGCTTTTGCCGACATTAGGAATACCGACTACCATACAGCGGATTGTCTGCAATTTCACGCCTTTAGCGGCTAAGCGGCTGCGTTTTGCCGCTGTAAGCTCCAGCAAATTCTCCTTTAACTCGGCAATGAGCTTTTTTTTGCCCATGGTTGAGTTAAAAGCCAAAGCCCGGCAATTGCCCTGCTCATTCCAATATTTAACCCAGCGCACTGTCTGTGCCGGATCTGCCAAATCTTCTTTATTTAAAACCACGATCCGAGGCTTTTCGCCGATCAAGCTATCCAATAAAGGATTGCGGCTGCTTTGAGGCAAGCGGGCATCGGTTAACTCGATAACTACATCGACTAATTTTATCCTTTGGGCAATCAGACGTTTGGTTTTGGTCATATGCCCCGGAAACCATTGCACTTGCATTACAGTCCTCCTATCCGGTCAAAGGGCCAATAGATAAACTGTCCCTTGCCTACCAAAGCATCTCGTTCAACTACGCCCCAGGCTCTGCTGTCATAACTGCCGCTGCGATTGTCACCGCAGAAGAAATAGCAATCCTCCGGAATAATAATCGGTCCGAAATCCTCGGTTACTGTCCCTTCAGGCAAATAGCTTTCTTCTACTTCTTCCCCGTTAATATAAAGCTTATTGTCTCTAAACTCAACCTCTTCACCGGGCAAGCCAATCAAGCGTTTGATATAATAATTTTCATTTTCGGCAGCATGGGCAGCTTCCGGCGGTTCAAAAACCACTACATCGCCTCTTTGCGGGTCAGAAATATGATAGGTAAATTTGGTTACCCAAACCCGGTCATTGATTTGAATAGTAGGCAGCATCGAGCCCGAAGGCACCCAAAAGCTTTCCACCACAAAGGTACGCACAGCAAATGCCAAAACGGCAGCAATTAAAATTATTTCCAAAGCGTCACGCCAGAAAGGTTTATTCTTCTTTTTTTTGCTGCGCAGCAATGTATCTGCACTTTCCGGCTGCTTGTTTTTTTCTTCGCTCATTGACTTCTACCTCCCCAAGCATTACCTCTTAATGAAAAAAAGGCTGAAAAAATTTCAGCCTTTGACTACTATCTGCGAACTTCTTTAATTCTAGCAGCTTTACCGAAACGCTCTCTCATGTAATAGAGTTTAGCTCTTCTTACACGACCTTGACGAACAACCGTGATTTTGTCAACACGGGGAGAGTGTACAGGGAAGCATCTTTCTACAGCTACACCGTAAGCTACACGACGAACGGTATAAGTTTCACTCAAACCACCGCCGCGGCGTTTGATAACAACGCCTTCGAAAGCTTGGATACGCTCTTTGCTGCCCTCGACAACCTTAACATCCACCCTTACGGTATCACCGGGGCGAAAATCAGGGATATCGCTTTTCATTTGTTCTTGTTCAAGCATTTTGATGTAATCCATTTGTTTTTCCTCCTTCTCTCAGACGTTCATGCCTTAACCAACTAACGCAGCGGACCGTCCACTTCACAACAAGCAATATTATAGCATAGCAGATTGCCCTTTGACAAGGGAATGTTTTTATTTTCCTCTTGTTTATTGATAAAACTTTATTATTATTAAAAATTATTTTCCTAATGCTTGTCTGGCTAAACTGTCTGCCAGATCGTTGTATTTATTGTTAGAATGACATTTTACTTTGACAAAGCTGATATTTATTTTATTCTTGATGCTTTGGTAATAATCCCGATATGCTTGTGTTCCTTTGAGCTTAGCCTGCCAAGAACCGTCACACCAAGAGGCAATACCTTGATAATCATGGCATATCTGAATTTTGTCCCAGCCTTTATCCAAAGCATATGCCATCACCAAACGAGCGGCATATATTTCCCCGGCGACATTGCGCATGCCGGCTAATTCGGAATCGCTGAATTTCTGCGAAAGCTTGGTTTCCTCGCCCTGATAAATTATCACTGCTCCGGCTGCGAATTCACCGCTTTCATTATCAAAACTGCCGTCCACATAAGCCACCGGACCATCCCACTGACTGCTTTCCTTTTGGCTTGAAGTGCCTTGCAGAAAATCTTCGGCTTCCTTTAAAGAAGCAAAGCTTTTGTAAATTGCCCCGGCATAGCCTATGACCTGCTTTTGGCATTCGTCCCAAGTGGTAAATATTCCTGTCTTGCGACCAGCTTTAACCGCATAATATTTTTTTGGCGCCATTTCTCTCTCCTATTCCCTAAATGACAGATTCTCTCTGCGCATATAAATGTTTTCCAATAGAGCTATCCCCATAAAATTAGCCAAGGTAGCACTGCCTCCGTAGCTGATAAATGGCAGCGGAATACCGGCAATAGGCATAATGCCCACATTCATCCCTACATTTTCAAAGACATGGAAGAAATACATGGTGACAACTCCTATAGCTACCAACGAACCATATAAATCCCGGCTTTGAATGGCTATTTTGATCCCGCGGTAAAACAAAACCGCAAATAATCCCAAAGTAATCATTGCGCCGACAAAGCCTGTTTCCTCACAAAGCACAGCGAAAATAAAATCAGTCCACTGAGCCGGCAAAAACTCACCGGCGCTTTGTGTGCCGGCGCCGATGCCTTGACCGAAAAATCCCCCGTTGCCGATAGCAATCTTAGCCTGCCAGGCATTCCAGCCCACACCCTGCTTGTCTATACTGGAATCAAAGAGCACTAAAAACCGATTTAGCTGATGCGGCTGAAGCGGTGACCACCAGCCCAGCTTCCAAATACCGATGATATAAGCTATTCCTACTACAAACCCGCCGCCGAAAATGCCCAAAAGCCATTTCCAGTTGGCGCCTGCCATAAAGAGCATGCCAATCATAATGGCTATAAATACCATAGCGCTGCCCATGTCAGGCTGCATTAAAATTAATAATACCGGAGGCACAAAAAAAGCAAAAGCCTGGATTAATTCCCACAATGTATTTAAATGCCCGCGCCTGTCCTCCAAAAATTTGGCATAACTCACAATCAGCAATATCTTCGCCACTTCTGAGGGCTGAAAATTGCCAAACACCGGAAATTTAAACCATGATTTGGCTCCGCCGGCTTCATGTCCTACCAACAATACCGCTACCAGCATAATTATCGTAAACACATACACTTGCCGGTAATATTTGCTGAAGATATTATATTCAAAGTTTAAGGAAATAAAAAATATAATCAAACCTAAAGCTATTGCAACAATTTGTTTAAAGACATGATTGCCGTTTTCCGCGGCAGAGGCACTGTTTAAAACGACTAAACCGATTAAAACAATAGCCGCTACAGCCAATAAAAGCACATAGTCCAATCTAAAAAAAGCTTTGCGATATTCGCCCATTTCTTCCACACCTTAGCATTTATTTGAAACTTATTATACACCATTGTTTATTCTCTTACAACACTTAAAGCGGCTTTTAGGATAATTTTAATTTTTTCTCAAACTTTTCAGGTCGAAAAATTTATAAATTTATCCCACTTTTATATCTTGCGTCGCATCTAAAAAAAGTATATAATGAATGATGCGATTAATTTTTTACGAGGTTAATTATGAAAATATTTTCTTTAGGACGCAGAATAGCAGTACTTTTGTTTTTCCTGCTTATTTTGATAGCTTATAGCATCTTTATTGAACCATTTCAAATCGAAACAGAATATCTGTCTTATGATTATACTTTATCTGATCAAAGCTTAACCATCGTGCAATTCAGCGATACTCATTTTGATAATTTTTATGATCTCAAGCAAGCGGAAAAAATCGTGCAGGCAATTAATAATGCTCAGGCTGATATTGTCGTTTTTACCGGAGATCTATTTGATAAAGCCAACAGCTATACTAACAGAGACAAAATCAGCACCTACTTAGCAGAGATTAATGCCGTTTACGGTAAATTTGCCGTTTGGGGCAATCATGACTACGGCGGCGGTGCAGAAAAAATCTATGAGCAAATCATGGAAGAAAGCGGCTTTCAAGTTCTTTGCAACGAAAAAGTTGAGCTGAATTTACCTAACTCCAAGACCCTGACAATCATCGGCTTAGATGAACTGATTTTTGGTGAGCCCGATTACAGCCTGCTTAATGAAAATTATACTAATCCTGCCTTGCTTTTAGTGCATGAGCCGGATGCCGTCTTGAATATTGCTGAAAATGCGCTGCCTTTTTTAACTTTAACCGGTCACAGCCACGGCGGTCAAGTGCGTATTCCTTTTTTAGGCTCACCGGTTCACACTGTTTATGCCAAAGCCTATTGCTACAAAGATTATCAGCTGAGCAATCAAAGCTATTTATATGTCAATACCGGTTTGGGAACTACTACCTTGCCTGTGCGTTTCAATGTCAAGCCCAGCATTACAGTTTTTAAAGTAACCATCTGATTTTCTTGCTTAGCCAAAATTTCCCGGGAGATGCTTAAAAATGGAAAATAATATGCTGAAAAAAGAAGTTTTTACCTTTAATTCTGTTAGTGACCATTTAACTCTTGAAGCGGAGCTTATCGCCCCTACTGCTAATCTCTGCGGAATCGTCCAATTTTCTCATGGCATGGCAGAGCATAAGGAACGCTATGAAGATTTTATGACCTTTCTGGCTTCTCATGGCTTTGCCGCCATCATTCACGATCACCGCGGGCATGGCAGCAGTGTTAAAAATCAAGCCGACTTAGGCTATTTTTACACTAAAGACACTGATGCTATTGTTGAAGATCTTTACAGTATGACTAAAATTGTCAAAAACAAATACCCTTCTCTTCCGCTGTATCTTTTCAGCCATAGCATGGGAACCTTGGTCGCCCGAAAATATTTAAAGCACCATGACCAAGAGCTGCAAAAATTAGTTCTCTGCGGTGCTCCCACCCAAAATCCTGCTGCTAATTCAGCCCTTATGCTTGCCAAAATTGCCTGCCGAATCCAAGGAGATAAGCACCGCAATAAACTATTGAACAAGCTTGCCTTCGGAGAAGCGAATAAAAAGTTTGGACAAATCAACGCTTGGCTCTCCAGTGATCAGGCAGAAGTTGAAAAATATCAGCAAGACCCCTTATGCGGCTATATTTTTACAAACAACGGCTTTTTTAACCTTTTTCAGCTGATGAAGGAAGCTTTCGATAACTGGCAAGCCAATAATCGCAATTTACCTATTTTGCTAATCGCCGGCAGTGATGACCCAATTATTCAAAACGCCCAAAAGTTTGCTCAGCTGGAAACCTTTTTAAATGAAGTTGGCTATCATCATACAAAAAGCATATTATATGAGAATATGCGTCATGAGCTTCTCAATGAAAAAAATAAGCACACCGTTTATAACGATGTACTGAAATTTTTACTTTAAGCCAAGAAAAAACAAGCCCTTTTTAGCACAAAATGTACTGCCCCAATTTGTACGGACAGAACAAAAACACCCTTATGGTAGTCAAAATTAAGATTTAAGCAACGTA
>CALXSY010000030.1 GCA_944391285.1 uncultured Clostridia bacterium | reverse complement strand
GATATACACCTGATAATTTATCCAAACGCATAAATTATCAGGTATACCGCCTTTTTCAAAAATTTTAAAATAAAATTTTTGAAAAAGATATAAAAAAAGACTTGTTTTTTTCCACCTTTTCTGCTAAAATAGTTATACTGATTTTGCAATGAAGATTGAGAGGAGAATATAGATGTATATCTTACTTTATGTGTTAGAAGTAATTGCTTGTTTAGGTTTGATTGCCACTGTATTGTTACAGTCCGGTAAAAGTGCTGGCTTATCCGGTTCTATCGCCGGTGGTGCGGAAACCTTCTTAGGCAAAAAAGGTTTAGACGAGAAATTTGAATTATGGTCTAAAATTTTCGCAGTAGCATTTATGGTTATTACCTTAGTGATTGCTATCGTGATGTAATTTAGGCTGCCTTTTTAGGCAGCTTTTTTCGTGTTTTGGAAATTAATGTTTTTTTAAACGCCTTTAGGGTATAATGTACATAGAAAAAGTGCAAAAAACAAACAGGAGGAAATGAATGTTAAAATTTAACGAGTTAAATTTACGGGATGAAATAGTACAGGCTGTCGATGATATGGGCTTTGAAGTAGCTACGCCTATTCAAGAATTAGCTATTCCTATTGCCTTGGAAGGCAAGGACGTCATCGGTCAGGCTCAAACCGGCACGGGAAAAACCGCCGCTTTTTCCATTCCCTTTTTGCAGATGATTACCAATGAGCCGGTAGTGCAAGTGTTAATTTTGACACCTACCCGGGAATTGTGTATTCAGGTAGAAAAAGAAATCCATAAGCTGAGCCGTTATCTGCCTATTCGTTCGCTGGCAGTGTACGGCGGTCAGGAGATTATCCGCCAAATCAAAGGCTTAAAGGATAAACCACAGGTTATCGTAGCAACTCCGGGACGCTTGATGGATCATATGGAGCGGCATACTGTTAAATTGCAAAATTTAAAGTTTGTCGTTTTAGACGAAGCAGATGAAATGCTCAATATGGGCTTTTTGGAGGATATTGAAACTATCTTGGCAGCTTGCCCCGAAGAAAGACAAACTATGATGTTTTCCGCTACCTTAAAGCCGGAAATTAAAAATATCGCTAAACGCTTTATGAAGGATCCGCAGACTGTTAAGGTTAAAGCCAGCCAGCTTACTGTGCCTTCTATTGAGCAATATTACTATGAAGTAGCGGAAAATAGAAAATTCAGCTTGCTTTGCCGTCTTTTAGATATTTATACCCCGGAGTTAGCCATGGTTTTCGGACGCACCAAACGCCGGGTTGATGAATTAACCGAAGGCTTGCAAAAATTAGGCTACCAGGCAGAAGGCTTGCATGGTGATTTGACCCAGCGCCATCGGGATATGGTCATGAATAAATTCCGCAACGGGCAAATCAATATTTTGGTAGCTACCGATGTTGCGGCCAGAGGATTGGATATCACCGGCGTCAGCCATGTTTTTAACTTTGATTTGCCGCAGGATATCGACAGCTATGTTCATCGTATCGGCAGAACGGGACGAGCAGGCAAAGAGGGATTGGCGCTTACTTTTGTCGAGCCCAGGGAATTTGCCCACCTGCAAGCTATTGAAGCTACCATCAAGCATAAGCTGGAACGCAAAAAAATGCCTACTTTGAAGGATACTCAGGAGAAAAAGCAGGAAAAAATGTTCAATGAGCTTAATCAAGCTATGGATTTGGGCAAGTTTAATGATTATCAAAAGGTTGCCCAAATGCTTTTGGAGCAGTATGAAGCCGTTGATGTTTTAGCTGCCGCCTTGGAAATGCTCGGCGGTGACAGCAACCGTGAGCATGAGGTGCAGAAGATTAAGCTGACTGCCGAGCGTCCTATCATCGTTAAACGCCCAAAAACCAAAGGCGGAGACAATAACCGTTACCGTGGCAGCAAAGGCGGCAAAAAGGATTATCACGGCGAAAAAAAGGACTACAAGAAAGACAGCAAAAAGGATTACCGCCGGGACAATAAAGGCAGCAAAAAAGAGTCTGCCAAGGATACAGAAAAAAAGAAGCACAAAAAGAGCACTAAAAGCGGCTATTTTTTGGGGGAATAAACCATGCATTACGACTACATCTTAATTCGCTACGGTGAATTGGCACTCAAAGGCAAAAACCAAAAGGAATTTTTGCAGAAATTAAACAGAAATATCAAAGAGCATGTCAAAGCTGATGTAGGGGAAAATCCCCGCATTGAAAGAGAGCAGGGCAGACTGCTCCTTTATTTGGACGGAGCTGAACCAAGCAAATATTATAACGCTCTCAACCATGTTTTTGGCATATCTTCTTATAGTCCGGTACTTAGGACATCATTAAAAATGGAGGATATCCTCGAGGGTGCTCTGAGCGAATTTAAGCAGGCGATGGGCGAGCGCAAAGAAGTGACCTTTCGCATAACCGCCCGCCGTGCCAATAAGCTTTTCCCTTTGAGCTCTATGGATTTAGCCACTGAAGTGGCCCAATATGTTTCAGATCATATTGAAGGCTTAACGGTTGATTTGAAGCATGCCGATATTGATTTAAAGGTTGAAATCAGAGATGAGTTTGCATATATCACCACCCAAAAATTTCCGGGCTTGGGCGGCTTGCCATTAGGCAGCGGCGGCAAGGGGATGCTGCTTTTATCGGGAGGTATCGACAGTCCTGTAGCCGGCTGGTCGATGATGCGCCGGGGAATGACTGTTGAAGCAATTCATTTTCACAGCTATCCTTATACCAGCGAAATGGCTAAGGAAAAGGTGCTCACTTTAGCAGAAAAAATGGCTTGCTACAGCGGCAGATTAGTGGTGCATTTGGTGCCTTTTACTAAGATTCAAGAGGAAATCGGGCATTACTGCCATGACAATATGCGCATTACCATCATGCGGCGCATTATGCTGCGCATTGCGGAAAAAATTGCTCAAAACAGAGAAGCTTTGGCGATTATCACCGGCGATAATTTAGGGCAGGTGGCCAGCCAAACACCGGAGAGCATTTACGCTATCAATCAAGTGACCAATATGCCTATATTTCGCCCCTTGATTGCTTTTGACAAAGAGGAAATCATGGCGGTCGCTAAAAAAATCGACACCTATGAAACTTCTATTTTGCCTTATGAAGATTGCTGCACTGTTTTTGTGCCTAAAGAACCGAAAACCAAGCCTAAAGTCGACGCTTGCCAGCTGGAAGAAGCGAAAATTGAAAATTTAGCTGAATTGATTGAGCAGGCAGTGGCAAACAGTGAAATGGTGGTTAAATACGGCAAGGTAATCGAAAAAAGAGTGCAGGGAGAAGTAAAATAACAATTAAAAAGGTATCAAAGGGTACCTTTTTTAACATTTATGCGAAAGGATGAAACAAGATGAACATCAGAAAACTGACAATTGCCGCCTTATGCTTGACCTTAGGTCTGGTGCTGCCCTTTTTTACCGGACAGATTCCGCAGATCGGCAATGCGCTGTGCCCTATGCATTTTCCGATTATCCTCTGCGGTTTTCTCTGCGGCTGGCGCTACGGCTTGATCGTAGGCTTTATCACGCCTCTTTTGCGCTCCTTTATCTGGTCGATGCCTTATCTTTTTCCCAATGCAACCGCCATGGCATTTGAATTAGCCTGCTATGGCGCGGCAGCCGGAATTTTGTATGTCCATCTGGGACGCAAGCTGTGGCAGATTTATCTGGCATTGATTGGAGCAATGCTTGCCGGGAGAATTGTCTGGGGGGCGGTTATGTTTGTCTTGGCTAAAGCCTTCGCTGTTAATTTCTCGTGGAGCATCTTTATAACCGGTGCCTTTGTGACAGCGATACCGGGAATAATTGCCCAGCTTATAATCTTGCCCATGCTGGTTAAGGCATTGCAAAGAGGCGGAAAAATATGAATAAAGCCGGAGATTTAAAGCAGTATTTAGACAGTATCGGCAAAACAAACTCTGCCGGCGAATATTTAAAGCTCATAAAAGAATGGGCAGAGAAAAAGGATTATCCTGCTTTAAGCGCCGTCCTGGAGGAACTGGAGAAATATTCGGCAGCTAAACCGATGGTAGTGGCAATAGACGGGCGCTCTTGTGCCGGCAAAAGCACATTGGCTGAAATGTTAAGCTTAGTTTATCAAGCCTCAATAGTGCATATGGACGATTTTTTTCTGCCGCAAAACTTGCGCACACCTCAGCGCTATGCCCAAGCCGGCGGCAATGTACATTACGAACGGTTTATAGAGGAGGTTCTGCCGCATATAAGAAGCGGTGAAGCTTTTAAATATCGCCGCTTTAACTGCCGCATAATGGATTACAGCGAGGAAGTTTGGGTTAATAAGGCGAATCTTATGCTTGTTGAAGGGACATACAGCCTTTTGCCCTGCTTTGGTGAGTATTATGATCTGGCGATTTTTATGGATATTGAGCCAAAGGAGCAGCTGGCGCGCTTAAAGCATCGCAATCCGCTTTTGCTGCGGGATTTTCAAGAAAAATGGATTCCCTTAGAGGAAAAATATTTTGAAACCTTAAAAATACGGGAAAAATGTCAGTTAATATTAAAAAGCCTTTGATTTTTCAAAGGCTTTTTTGCTAAAATGGGGAAAATACAAACAAGAGTAAATGGCTGAATAAAGGCATTTACCCCCAAAAGAAAATGTGCTATAATTAATTCGGGGTGAGAAAATGAAACGCTGGATTATCCATGTAGATATGGACGCCTTTTTTGCGGCAGTTGAGCAAAGGGACAATGAAGAATACCAAAATAAACCGGTCATTATCGGCGGCAGTGCCGCCCGCCGGGGAGTAGTATCGACGGCATCATATGAGGCGCGGGTGTACGGCATACATTCGGCAATGGCGATGGCGGAAGCAGTGAGATTATGCCCTCAAGGCATATTTCTGCCGGTTGATATGGCAAAATATCATCGGGAATCCAAAAAAATCATGAAAATATTTTCACTCTACACCCCATTAGTAGAAGCCATATCGGTAGATGAGGCTTTTTTGGATATCAGCGGCAGTTTGCGGCTTTTCGGCGAGCCGGAGGAGATTGCCCGGGAAATAAAAAAGCGCATCAAAGACGAATTAAACTTAACGGCGTCGGTGGGTGTCGCTAACAGCAAATTTTTGGCGAAAATTGCTTCGGAATTAAATAAACCCGACGGCTTTACCTATCTGCCCGATGAAAAAATAGAGGAAATGCTCTGGCCCTTGCCCGTCAAAAGCATGCTGGGGGTGGGCAAAAATACTGCCGGTAAATTACAGGCTTTAGGCATACAAACCATTGGGCAATTAGCCAAGACGGATCGGGGATTATTGACGAGAATTTTCGGCAAAATGGGCGGAGAAATGCATGATTTGGCTAACGGCATCGATTATCGCCCGGTACAAAACTACCGTCAAGCCAAATCCTGCGGCAGAGAAACCACTTTTGCGGTGGATATCGTTGACAGAAAGATTTTGGAGGACACTTTAAGCGTGCTGGCTGATGATGTAGCCCATACCTTGAGGCGGGACAATCTCAAATGCCGGGGAGTAAGCCTAAAATTTCGCTATGCCAATCTAAAGCGAGCCAGCAGAGCAACGATGCTGGAGGAATACACTGCCTCTTATCGGGATATTTATCAAGCGCTAATCGAAATGCTGGACAAATATTGGCATAATGAGCCGGTGAGGCTGATCGGACTCAGTGCTACCCATTTAAAGGAAAATCCGCCCATGCAGCAGGAGTTTTTTGGCGGAGAGGGCAAAATTAAGCAGGAAAAACTAGACAAAGCTTTGGACAGCCTTAACGAGCGTTTCGGTAAAAATACTCTCAAGCGGGCAAGACATTTGAATGAAAAAAATGGACATTTTGAATAAAAATAGAGCTTTTTTGCAACAAATCAACCAAAAATGCGTCTAAAACAATGGAGGGATAATCTTGCAAGAGGAGCTTTTAGTAAAGCAAAGTCTCAAAGGCAGTCATGAAGCTTTTGAGGAATTGGTTATCAAATATGAAAAGAGCATTTATAATATAGCTTATCATTATCTTTTGGACAGAGAGCTGGCTTTGGATATTTCGCAGGAAACATTTCTGCAAGCCTATCAATCCTTGAAAGCCTTGAAGGATCAGACGGCTTTCGGTGCTTGGCTTAAACGTATCTGCCGCAATAAATGTTTGGATTATCTGCGCAAAAATAAAGAGCAAAATTTATCGTTAGAAGAGATTATGAGTGCAGAAACCACGTTGGCAAAACTGCCGGCAGAGGAGAGGACTCCGGAAAAAAGTGTGGCAGAAAAAGAAAACATAGCTCATTTGGAGCGTTTATTAAAGGAGATGCCGGCGGAGTATCGGGAAGTGTTGATTTTGCGTGCCTTTGAGGATTACAGCTACGAAGAAATAGCTCAAGCGACCAAAAGCTCGCTGGGCACAGTCAAGTCACGAATATTCAGGGCAAAAAAGATGTTAAAAGAGCAGTATGAGAGAGTGTAAAGGGAGTGAAGCGATGGATCGGCTAAAAGAATATTATGACGAAAATGAGGATTTCGGTGAAATAGATGCATTGTTGGCTGCTTGGAGCCGTCAGGAAGCGGATGCTCCGGAGGATTTGCATCAAAAAATTATGAGCGCCTTGCCCCAAACTCCTAAAAAGGCAAAGCGCACCAAAAAATATATTCCCTATCTGGCTACAGCAGCGTTGGCGGCGGTAGTCATCATGGCAAGTTTAAGTTTATTACAGCCGGGCGGCGAGGAGCAGGCAACAGAAAAAATGCGCTCCAATGACGCTGCGCTCTTTAATCAAGCTGCCATGGAAGATACAGAGGACACAGCAGATGCTGTGAGTGCTGAGAAAGGTCTGGCTAACAGTACCTTAGCGGTGCAGCCTGCCAATATGGACATAGCGATGGAAGATATGGCTATCGATTGGCAAAAGGAAAAAGAGGAAAAAGAAGAAATGCTTTCAGCGCAGCAGGAACTTTTAGCTCAAGCAGAGGATAAAGAAAAAGCAGAAGCCATCATCGCTTGGCTCGAGGAGTGCCTGTCTGCCATAGAGCAGGAAGACAGCGAGAAGTATGAGGAATTATTAAAAAATTCGCCTCTAAATGAATAAATATTTGCCAAAAAGGCATATCCACCGCCCCTTAGTGAATATAAATAGGATAAAGTTAACTGAGGGAGCGATGAATGATGAAAAAAATTTTAGCACTCATAGTCTTATTGACCTTATTTGGGGCAAGCGGCTGTGACGGCGCCAAGGAAACTCTAAGCCAAATGAGAGCGGAGTTAAAGGAAGATATCTTAAACGAAGAAAGTCAAGACAATACGGTGGATTTGGATATTAATGAGCAAACCACTGCCCAAAATGACCAATTAGTAATGCCGGAAGCTGATGATATCACCATCGAGGAAACTTATCAGACAGTGCAGACCGTAGCGCAGTCAAACGGCGAGGAAACGACTGTGCAGCTATACTTTATCTCTGCTGACGGAAAAAGCTTAGTCAAAGAGGAAAAGAAAATTCCTAAAGTAGAGGGCATAGCTCGGGCGACAATGGAAGCGTTGCTGGTAGGACCGGAGGCAGACAGCGGCTATTTGCCGGCGGCACCGGCAGGAACGGAGCTTTTGGATATCAATGTCAAGGCTGACGAAAAACTTTGCATCGTTGATTTAAGCCAAGAGTTTGCCGATATTGCCCAGCAAGGGCAGGATTTGGCAGTATATGCTATCACCAATACCTTGTGCCAGTTTGACACGGTAGATGAGGTAGAGTTTAGGATAGAGGGAGCTAATGTAGAAAAATTGGGCACCGATGTTGATTTAAGCGAGAATGTTTCGGCGGATTATTCGCTGGTAAAATAATGCCTCACCCGCACTCTTTGGCAGAAGCCAAAGGGTGCTTTTTTTAGGAAAATTTGTTGATTTATCTTAAGCGGACAAGGTATTTTTCACTCAACAGAGAAAATAATAAGGAGAAAAACTACTAAATGAATTTTTGGAGGAAAAATGCAGCTTGACTGGGTGATTTTAAACGGAATACAAAATAATTTGCGCGTCTCTTTTTTAGACGAAATAATGCCCTTGATCACCCATTTGGGTGATGGGGGTGTACTGTGGATTGTGCTGGGAGCGGTGCTGCTTTTGCCGGTTAAAACCAGGCGCTTGGGAGTGCTGATTCTCTTAAGCTTGGCGATAGAGGCATTGTGCTGCAATGTCATCTTAAAGCCATTGGTGGATCGCGCCAGACCTTTTAGCTTAGTGCCGATTGAACAAATGCTGATTGCAGCGCCTTTGGATCCGTCTTTTCCCTCAGGACATACGGGAGCTGCCTTTGCAGTGGTATCAGCGCTCTATTTTGCTAAAAATAAATTTTGGCTGCCGGTAGGCATATTGGCAGTTTTAATAAGTTTTTCCCGCTTGTATCTTTATGTGCATTATCCCAGCGATGTTTTTGCCGGGATACTTTTGGGTATTGCGGCGGGATATGCAGGTAAAAAAATCTTAAATTTTTGGGAAAAAAGAAAGGCGTAGGATGTACGTCTTTTTTGTTTTTTTATGGGTAAATGTTAAAAAAAGGTAAAAAAGTCCGCAAAAAAGCCCATTGATAAAAAAATTTTGCAGAAAATGTGTAATTTATGTGGAGAAATAGTAAAAAAACATTGGCATTTGCTTAGAATATGTGTTATAATAGACTCCTAAACGGAGGTGCATCATGCATAGGATATTTACTAAAAATGTCGCTGTATTGATTACAATTTTGCTTACTCTTTCTTTGATGGGCACCGGTTGTGAAAAAGGCAGCGTGCAGGAAAGCGCAGTAAATGATTTAATCGATCAAAAGGTAAATGATACTTTGCTGGCGATGGAAAAGCGAGATGTAGATTTAGTAAGAGATATATGGAGTGATTTAAGCGAATTATCTTTATCTTTAGAGGACGATGAAGAGCTGAGCGGTCAAATAGCTGCTCTGGCACTGAGCTATGAAAAATTGATAGCTTATTGCGATACCGGTAAAGAGGAAGATTTGGTGCAGTTTAAAGCTGATTTTAAAACAGCGGCAGAAGGATTGAAAGAAGTTTTAATTGCGGAAGGCTATGACTGTAGCGGAATAAAAAAAGCATATACTTAAAAAGACACCAAAAAGGTGTCTTTTTTTTAATATAATAACAAAATGGGAAATGGACTTGAATCTTTCGACAATCTTCGCTATAATAATGATACCAAATTATTGTACAAAAGAGGTGGTAATAATGGTACGCAAGCTGCAAGAATATTTTTTCTATTTTTTGCTGTACTCCGTAATTGGTTGGCTGTATGAGGTTTTTTTGGAAGTAGTAGTCTATCAATGGGGCTTTTCTAACAGGGGAGCATTGTTCGGTCCATATTGTATTATTTATGGTGTAGGAGCGCTGATTTTAATATTTTCATTGAGCGGATTGCAGAAAAAGAGAATTTATGTTGGCAAGATACTCATTACCCCTGTTTTAGTTTTTATCGGGATTATAATTATCACAACGGTGGTAGAATTAGCTGGAAGCTATATTATGGAAATAATTACCGGAAACTGGATGTGGGATTACCGCAGCTATGGCTTTAACTTTGAAGGACGCATAGCCTTAAATCCCAGTATTAGATTCGGTATAGGCGGAATGGTGTTTTTGTATGTGCTGCAGCCTTTTTTTGTAAAGCTCAGCAAGAAGATTCCGCCAAAAACCTTTACGGCGATGACAACAACTTTAGCGGTTTTGTTTTTGCTTGATGTGGCAGCATTTTTCTTTAAGTAAACGGAGGCGGTGTGAAATGGGATTGGATCAATTAGTGCGGTTATTAAGTGAGGTAGCTAAGGAAATTATACCTATTGCTATCGTCGCAGTTTTGATATATGCGGCATTGTTCATCAAACAGTTGATTGTGGTGCTCAAAACTACCGATGAAACTATGAAGAAGGCACAGACGACGATTGATATGGTGAATAAGGATTTGGAGACCTTGGAAAAACCGCTAAACACTTTGAGCGAGTTAAGCGAAACGGTGGACAATGTGCATGAGGCTTCAAAACAGGCGGTGATGTCGTCATTAAAGGTTATTTTAAGCAATATTAATGTTATAAAGGATTGGGTTATCCAGCAGGTCAAAAAGGATAAAGGCGAGGAAAAAAAGACCGAACCGGCTGAAAAGAAAACAGAGGAGCCGGAAGAAAATATTGAGGAAAACAGCAATTAATCAAAGGCAGCTTAGCAGAAGCTGCCTTTATTTGTGATAAAAAATGGGCTTGACAAAAGTACGAATTCGTACTATAATCAAATAGTACGAATTCGTACTTTAAAGGAGGTCGTTATGGAGCACGAGAGAAATAATGTTCGCCGGCTCATGGTTTCCATTAATCGGATTGACGGAATCTGGTATATGCTGGCGAGAAAAAGCGGCTTGAAAATCAATACCTTGTCCTTGCTGTTTGCCTTAGATGATGGGCAGGCTCGGACACAAAAGCAGATTTGTGAGGAGTGGATTATCCCTAAGACGACGATTAATACAGTAGTAAAAGAGTGTGTGGAGAATGGTTTGGTGGAATTGCTGCCTAAAGAAAATTCCAAGGAAAAGTTAGTTTGCTTAACCACAAAAGGGCAAAAATATGCCCAAGAAGTTTTGGAATTGTTTTATCAGATAGAAAATGCCGCTATGGCAGAGGTTTTGGCAGAGTATTCTCCGCAGTTTATCCAAGCAGTTGAATATTATGCGGATTGTTTGAAAAATAAAGTTGATCAAGTAAACGAAAAAAGTAAGTAATTTTAAGAAAGGTTTTGTTATTGTGAGAAAGTATTTTGCAAGAAAAAAAGTGCTGATGTGTTTAATAGGCAGTGCGATTCTCTCTTTTGGGTTGTATAATATTCATGCCCTTTCCGGAGTAACAGAGGGCGGAATCTTAGGAATGACCCTTTTGTTACATTATTGGTTTAATATTTCACCGGCGGTTTCCGGTTTTGTGATGAATGCAGTTTGCTATCTCATAGGCTGGAAAAGCTTAGGAAAAAATTTTGTGATGTATTCGCTGGTAGCAGGCGGCGGATTTTCGCTTTTTTATGCCTTTTTTGAAAAATTTCCGCCTCTTTGGCCTCAGTTAGCCAATATGCCTTTAGCGGCGTCTTTATTGGGTGCAGTGTTTGTAGGAGTGGGAATTGGTTTGTGCGTGAGAGCGGGAGGGGCTCCCGGAGGCGATGATGCTTTGGCAATGGTGATTAGCAATGCTACAAAAACGGATATTCGCTGGGCTTATTTAGCCAGCGATTTAATTGTTTTGCTGCTGTCCTTGACGTATTTGGATTTCATTCGCATTGCGCTGTCTTTGCTGACGGTGATTTTGTCAGGGCAAATTATCGGAATCATGCAGATCATTACTTTTAAAATACCGTCTCCGGAGCGAAATAATAAATAGTTAGGCAGATATTCAACTAAAAGTAGCAAGGAATCCTTTTAGGGCATAAAATAAACAGAGGTATATTTCGCTATTTTATGACTAGGAGGAAAGTAAATGGGAATTACAAATGCGAATAAGCAAATTAACGTAGACACCATAGAATGTGATGGTGAGCTAAAAGTAACTATCGCCCTTTCAGCTTCGCCGGATATTACGGAAAATCCTACAGATATAGTGCTAGTATTGGACAGATCCGGCAGTATGGTAGGCAGCCCGTTATTTAATATGAAAAAAGGAGCTAAAGCCTTTGTTGAGCTGATCTCTGAGGCAACCGGAGGAGCCCAAGAGGGTATTATTGGTGCCGGCAGCAGCATAGGTGTAGTAAGCTTTGCTACTGAAGCAACTATTGACATGCCTTTGGTAACTTCGGTGGAATTGTTGGATGAGGCGATAGACAATTTATCTGCCGGTGGGTTTACCAATCATGCCGATGCTTTTATCAAAGCCATCCAATTGTTTGATCCTCTTTCGCCTAATGTCAAAGTCATAGTCATGTTTACAGACGGCAAAACAACAGCCGGCATGCCGCCGGAGCCTATTGCTGCTCAAGCAAAGAATGCAGGGATTATCATTTATTGCATTGGCTTAATTGGTTCAGACGGAATAGATGTCAATGTATTGAACGAATGGGCAACAGCACCTTCGGAATCCCATGTGGCGATAACTCCGGATGATGCTGAGCTGGAAAATTTATTTAAAGATTTAGCTGTCAATATTACTAAACCGGGAGCGACGGATATTGTGATTGATGAGAAGATGAATGCTGACTTTGTTATCACAAGCATAATGCCGCCGAGCAAAGGAACAGCCTTAGAAATTCAGGAGAACCATATTCAGTGGCAAATGGATAAGCTGGGAGCAGTAGCTAACGAAGGAGCGACATTAGAGTTTTATATCAAGCATATCGCTAAGGCTGGCGGGAGAAAATTGGTTAATGAAGCTATCAGTTATTCGGACAATGAAAATAATGAGGTTGTGTTCCCTGAGCCTAAGGTGATGGTTAAATGCGGCGGAACAGTTATTTCCGAGCCTTGTCCGGTGCCAGTTGAGGTAACGATGGAAGGCTGTCAGGATTTTGTCATATTGGATGCCGGAGATATTTGCCTGGAAGATACGGGGAGAATTTTGCAATTAAATGCCACTATTAAAGACGTCTGTCCCGGTAAAAGAGTTGCTTTGGCGGTAATTATAACGGAAATTGACGAAAAATGCCTGGAACATCCCTGCGGCATGAAAACGATGACTATCCCTGCTCACAAATTTTGCGGCTGTAAAGATGTGACGATAAAAAATATCAGTTTTGTTTTGCCGGAGGATTTAGTTAATGGAGAGAAAAAATCCGCTTGCTGTGAACGCAAATTTAAGGTAAGATTTATTGCTAATTATATAGATTTTGGCTATGAATGCTGTGATTTGTTTTAACTAAAAGGCAGCGCTGCTAAATACTGCGGCGGTGCTTTTTTTTGTTAGAGAAAAGCGGTTTTAAGAAAGAAATTGCTTGTAAAAAAGAAAGGGTTTTGGTATAATTGGAGCAATGAAAAAGCGTGTATCGCTTCGATAATAAAAAACTAAGTATTCTTTGTCGCAATAAGGCAAAATATGGGCAGGAAAAGGAATAGCCATGTTGAATAAGTTAAAAATATTGACTTTAAATAGAGTGTTTTGTCTTAAAATTCAGAGGAGAAAAGCAAATTATTATATTTTAAAGAAGATAAAGGAGTGAAAGACTTGAACGGAATAAGGATTAAAGAAAAAAAGAGTACCGAAAAAGGCTTGCAGGCGGTAAATAATGAGATGAGCAGACATTTGCAGGCATTTTCCGGTGATGTATGTCCGGTAGAGTATATGGCAGCGGCATTGAGAATGTCGCAGGCGCAAAGCTGCGGTAAATGTGTGCCGTGCCGTGTTGGCTTAGGCAATTTAGCGGATAAATTGGACAGCATTTTAGCCGGCGAGGCAGTTGAAGAAGATTTAAAACTTATCGCCAAAACCTGCCATACCATTGCTTTAACGGCTGATTGTGCTATCGGCAGAGAAGCGGCATTGTTATTGGAGAATAACCTCAAAGCTTTTGAGGAGGATTTCCTTTCTCATATTAAATACGGCAAATGCAGTGCGCAGTTTAAAAGCGTGCCTTGTGTTTACGGCTGCCCGGCTAATGTGGATATCCCGGGCTATATCGCCTTAACCCAAGCTGAGCGCTATAAGGACGCCGTGCGCTTGATCCGCAAGGACAATCCTTTTGTGGCAGCGTGCGCTCTCATCTGCGAGCATCCTTGCGAAACCAAATGCCGCCGCGGCTTGGTTGATACAGCGGTTAATATCCGCGGGCTTAAACGCTTTGCTTTGGAGCAGGCAGGTGTGGTAGAAGCACCGGCAAAATTAGCACCTACCGGCAAAAAAATTGCAGTTATCGGTGCCGGTCCTTCGGGTTTAACTGCGGCTTATTATTTGAGCCTGATGGGGCATGAGGTAACCATTTACGAAAAAAGAAAACGCTTGGGCGGCATGCTGCGCTACGGTATTCCTAACTACCGCCTGCCGGATAATTATCTGGATCAGGATATTGACAACATTTTAAGCACCGGAGTAGTAGTAAAAACGGAAGTAACAATCGGTGAAGATATTACCTTAGACGAGCTGAAAAAAGATTATGACAGCATCTATATCGCTATCGGAGCCCATACTGATAAGAAATTAGGCATTGCCAACGAAGACAAAAAAGGCGTGATGAGCGCAGTAGAATTATTGCGCCATATCGGAGACGGCGGTCGTTTTGATTTCGGCGGCAAAAATGTCGTCATTGTCGGCGGCGGCAACGTAGCCATGGACGCTACCCGCACAGCCAAACGTTTAGGTGCTGCCAGCGTAACTTGCGTGTACAGAAGGCGGATTGAAGATATGACTGCTCTGCCGGAGGAAGTAGAGGGTGCCAAAGCCGAAGGCTGTGAAATCATGACCTTGATGGCGCCTAACCGCATTGAAATTGACGAGCAGGAAAATGTGGTTGGCTTAGTAGTTGACCCGCAAATCATCGGCGAGGTCAAAAGAGGTCGTCCCAGTCCCCGCAAAGCTGATAAGGCGGAAGTATTGTTGCCGGCGGATATCATTATTGTAGCCATAGGACAGGATATTGAGAGCGATCCCTTTAAAGCCGCAGGCTTGGCAGTTGACCGCGCATGTCTTAAAGCCAGCAATGATACCAAAGCTATTGGTCAGGAGGGCATTTTTGTCGGCGGCGACTGTCAGTCCGGACCGGCTACGGTTATTAAAGCTATCGAGGCCGGTAAGGTAGCGGCGGCTAATATTGACCATTATCTTGGCTGTGACAGCATCTTGGATTTAGGCGTAGAGATTCCCCATGCTCCGGCTAAATATACCAAACCCAGCGGCAGAGTCAATATGACCGAAAAAGCGGCTGAGGACAGAAAGAATAATTTTGCACTGATGGAAAATTCATTGACCTATGAAGAAGCCATGCAGGAAACCAATAGATGCCTGCGCTGTGATCATTACGGCAAAGGAAGTTTTTGTGGAGGGAGAAAAGTACAATGGTAAATATCACTATCGACGGACAAAAAGTAAGTGTTGCAGATAATACCACCATTTTGGAAGCAGCCAAAGCAATCGGCATTAATATTCCAACCCTCTGCTATCTGAAAGACATCAACGAAATCGGCGCTTGCCGAGTTTGCATAGTAGAAATTGAGGGCTGTGAAGTATTGCGCACCTCTTGCAATACCCTGGCAGAGGAAGGCATGGTTATCAAGACCAATTCAGAAGTTGTCAGAGAAGCCAGAAAAGACATCGTTAAGATGATTCTCTCTAAGCATGACAGCCAATGCACCACCTGCCCGCGCAATAAAAATTGTCAGCTGCAAAGCTTGGCAGAGCAAATGCATATTATCGATGAACCCTATAAAAAGCGGCTTCCCCTCAATAAATGGAACAGAGATTTTCCCTTAATCAGAGAAGAAAGCAAATGTATCGGCTGCTTAAGATGCGTAAGCGTCTGCGACAAGGTGCAGTCATTAAAAGTCTGGGATTTACAGGGCACCGGCAGCCGGGCTAAGGTAGCCGTAGGCAGTTATAATACTATCGAAGAGAGCAACTGCTCCTTGTGCGGTCAGTGTATCACCCACTGCCCGGTAGGCGCCTTGCATGAACGGGACGACAGCCAAAAGGCTTGGCAGGCTATCCAAAATCCGCAGAAAGTAACTGTTATCCAGATTGCGCCGGCAGTGCGTACCGCTTGGGCTGAGGAGCTGGGTTTAACTGACGAAGAGGCAAGCGAAAAACGCATGGTAGCTGCTGCTAAAGCTTTAGGCTTTGATTATGTTTTAGATACCAGCTTTACTGCTGATTTGACTATCATGGAGGAAGGCAGTGAGTTTATTGAAAGATTTACTCACCGTGATGAATACCAATGGCCCATGTTTACTTCCTGCTGTCCGGGGTGGATTAGATTTATCAAGAGCGAATATCCCGAATATCTGGATAATCTTTCTACCGCCAAAAGCCCGCAGCAGATGTTCGGCGCAGTAATCAAAACTTACTTTGCCCGGAAAACCAATATCCAGCCGGGGGATATTTATTCTATCTCAGTTATGCCTTGCACTGCGAAAAAATATGAGGCAGATGTCAAGACGGTAAATGATGCCGGAGTGGGTCAGGATGTGGATTTGGTCTTGACAACCAGAGAGTTGGCTCGCATGATCAAAGAAAAAGGCATCAATGTGCGAGAGCTGGAGGAAACGGAATTTGATTCACCATTGGGTGAGTCTACCGGTGCCGGAGTAATCTTTGGCTCGACCGGCGGGGTAATGGAAGCGGCTTTAAGAAGTGCGTATTATCTTTTGACCGGCAAGAATCCGGATGCTGATGCCTTTAAAGCAGTACGCATTGACGAAGCTTATCAAGTGTTCGCCTTGGAGATTGCGGGAGCAACAGTGAAGGTTGCCGTTTCCAGCGGATTGGGCAATGCCAGAGAATTGATCGAGAAAATCAAGCGTAAGGAAATCGAATGTGATTTCGTAGAAATCATGGCTTGCCCCGGCGGCTGTTCCGGCGGCGGCGGTCAGCCGATCGTTTATAATAACGAATTGGCAACGCAAAGAGGAGCAAAGCTTTATCAGCTGGATAAAGAAAGAGTATTGAGATTTTCCCACGAAAATTCTGAGGTGCTGAAGCTTTACGAAGAGTATTTGGGCAAGCCATTAGGCGAAAAATCTCATCATTTACTGCATACCAAGCAAAGTTTATGGTAAAATAAGCTGAAAAATAAAAGCACACCTGTCAAAAATGTACTGCCCCAATTTGTACGGACAGAACAAAAACACCCTTATGGTAGTCAAAATTAAGATTTAAGCAACGTA
>CALXSY010000029.1 GCA_944391285.1 uncultured Clostridia bacterium | reverse complement strand
CCTATAATAATGTAACATTCTGTTCAATCCCATCTTAAAGAATACCACTTGTTTTATAATTTGTAAAGCCTTTTTTTGAATTTTTATTGCAAGTATAATTTAATATTTTATCATATATCTATAAGCTTAGTTTATCGTTTTTGTTTTACCTAAGCCGTTTTTTTAACCTGTTAGTATAAATAGTTTTTAGGCTTTCTTCTTTTTCTGCCATTTTTCTCCCTATTTACTTCGCAGCAATTCCAATTCCTTCCGAAACTCCTCCGGCAATGGTGCTTCAAAATGCAGCTTTGCTCCGCTTCTGGGGTGTATAAATCCCAAAAGATACGCATGCAAAGCCTGTCCCTTAAATCCTAAATTATTCTTTCGGCTGCCATACAGTTCATCGCCCACCAAAGGATGACCTATATACGACAAATGCACCCTTATCTGATGGGTTCTGCCGGTCTCCAAGCGACACTCGATTAAGGTGTATTTGTCAAAACGCTCTTTCACAAAATAATTGGTTCGCGCCTCTTTGCCGCTTAAATTAACCGCCATTTTCTTGCGCTCCAGCGGATGCCTGCCGATAGGAGCGTCAACCACCCCTGCCGGCTCAGCTATCACTCCCTGCACCAATGCCAGATATCCCCGCTCTACGCTGTGCACCTTAAGCTGCTCTGCCAAAGAATTATGGGCAAAATCATTTTTTGCCACCATCAGCAGCCCCGAAGTATCCTTATCGATTCTATGGACAATTCCCGGTCGCATCACTCCGTTTATCCCCGATAAATCCTTGCAATGCGCCAAAAGACCATTGACCAGCGTATCATCATAGTGCCCATGAGCCGGATGCACTACCAATCCCGCCGGCTTATTGACCACCAGCACATCTTCGTCCTCGTAAACGATATCCAAATCCATCTCCTGCGGCCTAATTTCCACATCTACTGGATCGGGAATGGTAATAAATATCTTATCGTTCTCTTTTACCTTGTAATTAGCCTTGGCTGTTTTGTCGTTAACCAACACCGCTCCCTGGCTGATCAGTCCCTGCAGGAAATTCCGGGAGGCGTCATCTATTGCTTCCTTTAAAAAAGCGTCCAATCTTTTGCCGCTCTCTTCTTTTTGGATTGCAAAACTCATTTCTTCCATCAGAAATCCTCCCCGTGAAAAATCAGCCGGTAAGCGATGTATAATAAGCCAATCACCAATGCCATATCCGCCACATTAAAAATTGGCCAAATGCGGAAATCAAACATATCCGTTACCGTCTGCTTTGCCACACGGTCAATTAAATTGCCTAAAGCTCCGCCGATAACCAAAGCCAAGGCATAAAAGCTCCATGATTTTTTATTAGCCATTTTTAAGGCGATATATGCCATAACTCCCACAATCACAACCGTTAATATTACGAAAAGCACCGTCTTATTTGCCAGCATACCAAAAGCTGCTCCGGGGTTTTCGATATAAGTAAGATGAAACAAATTTTCAATAAGCGGTATGCTTTCGCCTAAATCCATTTGCCATCTCACTAAATATTTGCTCCCTTGGTCTACCACCAATACTGATAGGATAATTAAAAAAAACCTCAGCATCTTCTTCCTCCTTCAGTGGCAAGCTAAAAAGTACTTCCGTTAAAATACTTCAGGTTTTCCTGAATCGTATAAACCATCTTAGTCAATAAATCGCTGATAAAGGGCAAATTCAGCATGACTATGTGCTGAAAAATATAAAAAACCAGCGCCAGCACTATAGCTAAACCAATAGTGCTTCCCAATCCTCTGGCGATTCCGATTAAAAAGTTAGTCCACAGAAGCTTCCAGGGATGGTTTAAATATTGCACATATTCGGCAATGCGCATTTTCTCCATCACTGAGGTCAAATTCTGCGCAGCCTCCTGCAAAGCTTCCTCCGCGCTTTTTTCAGCAGCATCTTCCGGCTTTAAAGCAGTATTTTCTTGCTCAATCTTGCTGACAATTTTCTCACTTTTTAAATCCTGCTTTAACTTGCTCATTTTTCGCCTCCTAATTATTCAGCGCATGAATAGGTGCAGGAATCCTGCCGCCTCTGTGAATAAATTCCGCAGAAGAATATTGGTTGACCGGCATAATCGGCGCATGCCCCAAAAGTCCGCCAAATTCTACGCTCTCACCTACATTTTTGCCGATGACCGGAATAACTCTCACTGCCGTAGTTTTCTTGTTGATCATGCCGATTGCCGCCTCATCGGCGATAATAGCGGCGATAGTCTCAGCAGTAGTATCTCCGGGGATAGCAATCATATCCAAGCCCACTGAGCAAACGCAAGTCATCGCCTCCAGCTTATCTAAGCTCAAAGCTCCGTCCTCAACTGCTCTGATCATGCCGGCATCCTCGCTCACCGGAATAAAGGCGCCGCTCAAACCTCCTACATGAGAGCTAGCCATAGCTCCGCCTTTTTTCACCGCATCATTGAGCATTGCCAAAGCAGCGGTAGTGCCGTGAGTACCACAGCGCTCTAAACCCATAGCTTCCAAAATATCTGCTACGCTGTCGCCCACTGCCGGAGTCGGTGCCAAGGATAAATCCACAATACCAAAAGGAATATTTAAGCGCTTAGCTGCCAATCTGCCAATTAATTCACCGGAGCGGGTAACTTTAAAGGCGGTATGTTTAATCATAGTTGCCAATTCATCAAAAGGCGCATTGGGAATCCGACGAACAGCATTTAACACAACACCGGGACCGCTGACCCCGACATTTAAAACTACCTCCGGTTCTCCCGGACCGTGAAATGCTCCTGCCATAAAAGGATTATCCTCCACCGCATTGCAGAAAGCAACCAATTTAGCACAGCCGATGCTGTCTCTGTCTTTAGTCAATTCTGCCGCTTTTTTAATAGTTTCACCCATCAAGCGTACGGCATCCATATTGATTCCCGTTTTGCTGCTGCCCACATTTACAGACGAGCAAACAAACTCAGTCGCTGCCAAAGCTTCCGGAATAGAGCGAATCAATTTTTCATCGCCTATGGTCATGCCTTTTTGCACCAAAGCGGAAAAGCCACCGATAAAGTTAATGCCGATTTCCTTTGCCGCTTTATCCATTGCCTCAGCAATCGGCACATAGCTGTCAGTTTGGCAGGATTCAGCTATAAGTGAAATAGGTGTCACCGAAACCCTTTTATTAATTATCGGCACACCGTATTCCTGCGCCAGCATCTCACCGGTCTTTGCCAAATTGCCGGCATAGCGCACTATTTTTTCGTAAATCTTTTGGCAGGTTTTATTGATATCGCCATCTGCGCAATCCCTCAGAGAAATACCCATGGTGATTGTACGGATATCCAAATTTTCTGCCTGAATCATATTTATTGTTTCTTTGATTTCCTCATTGGTAATACTGATTGGCATAAATATCCCTCCTAGATTCTATGCATGAATTGAAACAAATCCTGATGCATGCAGGTTATAACCATGCCCATCTCTTTTCCCAAAAGTTCCATTTCTTCTTTAAATTTGCCAAAACTTAACTGGCTTTCTGCCAAATCTACAATCATAATCATGGTGAAATTTCCCTGCAAAATTGTCTGAGTAATATCTAAAACATTGCCCTCTAACTGCGCTACCTTACTGGCAACCTGAGCAATAATTCCTTTTCTGTCCTTGCCGACTACTGTTACAACTATCTTATTATTTTCCATCAACTCTGCCATTATCTTTTCCTCCTTGGTTTTTTATAAAAATATAGGCTGTGCAGCCTTTAGAAGCCCACAGCCCAAACTCTCCGAATTATTTATGCAGCAAGCGGTTGCTGACAATATAGCGAATGATATTAGAACGATTTACCACTCCTACTAAACGACCGTCCCGCAAAACCGGTACTTTTTTGATCTTTTTCTTGCCTAAGATTTTTGCTACTTCATCAATTTCAAAATCTTCATCAACCGATACGACCTTGGTTGTAGCTAATTCCATGACATTTAAGCTCATCAAATCATCAAGCTTTTTCTCAAAGGTTTCGGTATCATACCAAACCGTAATAAAGCTGGTCATATCAATAATGCGCGGATCCTGCTTAGCGATAAATTTCATAATATCACCGTCGCTGATAAAACCAATGACAAAATTTTCATCATCAATAATCGGCACACCGCTTACTTCTTTTTCAACCATCAGCTCTAATACCTCTTTAACAGTTGCTTTATATGGTACACTATACACATCTGTCTGCATAATGTCCTTTATTTTTTTACTGCTCATAATAAGCACCTCCTAAATACTTTAACCATTAAAATAAAATATTACTTTTAATTATTTTAACTCATTCTTCCAACAAATGCAATCGTTTTTTTCATCTTTAGCGAATTTTTCTTAAAATAATATTTGTCAAATCTTTTCTCTTATGCTATAATACTCTAAGATATAACACCATTTTTACAGAAAGGATGATTTCTATGCCAAATCCTATCGTTACCATTAAAATGGCCAGCGGCAACGAAATTAAAATTGAGCTTTATCCAGAGATGGCTCCCAACACCGTTAATAACTTTATCTTCTTAGTAAAGAACGGCTATTACAACGGTCTTACCTTCCATCGCGTTATTTCCGGCTTTATGATTCAAGGCGGCTGCCCTCAAGGCACCGGCATGGGCGGTCCCGGCTATTGCATAAAAGGTGAGTTTATTGCCAATGGCTTTAAACAAAACACCTTACTGCACGAAAGAGGAGTAATCTCCATGGCTCGCACCATGGCTCCTGATTCTGCCGGCAGCCAATTTTTCATCATGCACCAAAATGCTCCCCATCTGGACAAGCAGTACGCTGCTTTCGGCAAAGTTATCTCCGGTATGGAAGAAGTTGACCGCATCGCCGGGGTAAAAACCAATTTCAGCGACAAACCTATCAATCCTGAAGTTATGGAAAAATTAACCGTTGAAACCTTTGGCGTTGAATACGATTTACCAAAAAGAGCTTAAATTGCCGTTCATTTTCCAAAGCTTACTGAAAATTTTCAGTAAGCTTTTTCTTTTTAAAAAAGACTCCGGAAATATTATTTCCAGAGTCTCAAAAATTATTTGCCTAAATAATAGAAATCGTCACCGGGCAAATTTCCGCCTATTGCTTTCGGATTTTGGTCATACAAAACTTGCAAATAACCGCTGACTGCCGCTTTCATATCTTCGCCGCCTAAATAAACGATATTGCAGTTAGGCAATGCTTTTTCCGCTACCGCTGCTTTAACAATACCAACATTTTCTACCAGTTGAGCTGCCTCAGCAGTGTTGGTGTTAACATAATCAATAGAAGCAGCATATTCTTCCAAGAAACTGTTAACATGCTCAGGATATTGCTCTACAAAATCTTTGCGGGCAACGATAACACCGGTGATAATCTGGCTTTCAACACCCAAAGCGTCCCAAGCATCGTTTAAGTCCATAATTGTTCGCAATCCTTCAACCTGAGTTTGTGCTACAGTAGCAAAAGGTTGGGGCAAGACAGCAATGATATCCTCATCAGTGGACTGCATCAAAGCTACGATTTCGTTAGCCTCATTTTTCCACTCAATTTTTACGTCTTTGTCAACAGCTAAGCCGTTTTCCTCTAAGATATAGCGTACAGTGTATTCAGGAGTATTTCCCTTGCCGGTCATATAAATAGTTTTGCCTGCTAAATCAGCGATGGAGTTAACAGAATCGCCTTTTTCGACCAGATAAAGCACACCCAAAGTATTGACAGCCAAAATTTGGATTTGTCCCTCGGTATTATTATAAAGTACCGATGCTAAATTGCAGGGTACAGCAGCGATGTCTAATTCGCCTTTAACTAATAAAGGAGTAATTTCATCAGCGGTACCGGCAATAGTAAAGGTGTAGTCATTGTTAGCCTTTTGATTGTTGGAATCATCAATCAATTTAACCATACCCATAGTTGTCGGTCCATTTAAACCGGACACTCTCATTGTTACATCTTCTTCTTGACTGCCGCAAGCTGCTAAAGATAAGCCCATCACTAAGACTAAGAGCATTGCCAGCACTTTTTTCATTTTTTTCATTTTCATCACATTTCCTTTCCCTTCACAATAATAGTTTGTGGTCAGATTTTTTTGCTTAATTTTTCGGCACATCTTTATTTTACCGGCTTAAAAAGACAGCCTGAAAATTTAAACAGTACATTTTTAAAGCCTTCACTTCCGGGTTTAAAAAGCTTATTTTAATATTCCATGCCCTTTAGTTTAAACTTCTTTTTTATCATATACCCATTTTACCAATTCATCAAGCACTATTTACAAAATTTTGAATAAATATTGGTAATCTCATCAATTATTATTGCACAAAAAATCTCCCTTTTGCTTAAGCAAAGGGAGATTTTTTTATAGGATAATCCCTAACAACAATAGTACTAAAGACAGTACCAGTAAAATCAAAATCAATCTCCAAACAAACTTCAGCCATACATTGTAGCCTACCCGTCCAATCGCCAAACCGCCCATTACTACCGCAGAAGTCGGAGTCAATAAGTTAACCAATCCGCTGGCTGATTGGAAAGCGGTGATAACCAAATCCCGTCCAATGCCGGCAAAATCCGCCAACGGCGCTAATACTGACATTGACAAGGTCGCCAGACCTGAAGTTGAAGGGATTAAAATTGACAGCGGGATAAATATCAAATACATCAGTGATAGAAATACTACCGGACCATTGCCCGCTAAGGTTTTTTCACCCCAGTAAAGAATAGTATCGGTTATCATACCGTTAGTCATGATTACACTGATACCGCGGGAGATGCCGATAATAAATGCTACTCCCAACAAATCCTTTGCACCAAATAAAAAGGACTCGATGAGTTTATCCTCTTTCAAACCGTAAACCAAACCTATAATGATTCCGGAAACCAAGAATAATGCTGATAACTCCGGAAACCACCAGCCCAAAGACGGCAGCGGCAAGCCTAAATCATTAAATGGTATTACCGCATAAATCATTACCAAGAAAGCCAAGGCAAAAATTACTAAGGCAATTTTTTGTCTGCCGTTGAGCTCCTCAATTTTTTCTTCGCCGACAAAATGCGCCAGATTGCTCTCCCGCATATCAGCTACCAAAGATTCTTTAGGATTACTGCGCACCTTTTGCCCGTAGCGCATAACATACCAAATCGTAATTGGCAGTAAAATCACCAGCATAATAAGCCTTAAAACCAAGCCGTCGCCTAAACTGATGCCGGCAAAGCCTGAAGCTATACCAGTGGCAAATGGGTTAATCGTTGACGCTAAAACTCCCGCACCGGCACCCAGCATGATGATGCTGACGCCAGTAAGTGCATCATAGCCGGCAGCTATCACTATTGGCAAAATCAAGGGATAAAAAGCAATCGTTTCCTCTGCCATGCCAAAGGTTGTGCCGCCTAAAGCAAAAACTACCATTAAAATAGGAATTAAAAGTTTCTCTTTACCTTTAAGTTTTTGCACTATCGCGCCAATACCGGCAGTAATAGCCCCCGTCTCCATTATAACTCCCAAAAATCCACCAACCATTAGAATAAACACTGCTACATCAATAGCATCATATAACCCTTGTAAAGGCGCCAGAACAATATCGCCAAAGCCTTGAGCATTTCTTGCTACCTCCGAGTATGTTCCGGCGATTGGCTCTCCATCGGCATGATATTCATAGCTGCCTGCCGGCACAATCCAAGTGAGGATTGCTATGAGAACTATCAGCACAATCAAAATCGTATACGCTGAGGGAAATTTTAACGTCATCTCATAGCACCTCCTAACGAGTAATCCTTGTACCGGTTTCGCCTTTTAAAGCCCGGGAGGCTTCTTTGAGCGAGCTGATTACAGCTGTCCTGTTTTCACCGGAACGTACAAATTCTAACGCTGCTTGTACTTTAGGCAGCATGCTGCCCGGAGCAAAATGCCCCTCTTTGATATATTCTTCCATTTCTGCGACACTTACTTCTGCTAAATTTTTCTGATCAGGCTTGTTCCAGTTAATAGCCACCTGCTCAACTTCGGTGAGAATCAATAAAATATCTGCTTCCAGCTCCTGAGCCAATTCGGCAGCCGCCAAGTCTTTGTCGATTACACCTTCGACACCATACCATACGCCATTTTTTTCGATAATCGGCACACCGCCGCCGCCGCAGCAAACGGTAATGGTAGTATCCCACAAGCGTTTAATCGCATCTACTTCTACTATCCGTTTTGGTTTGGGCGAAGGCACCATCCGTCGGTAGCCTCTGCCGGCGTCCTCTTTCATCACATAGCCCTTTTCCTTCGCCAATTTGTCCGCTTCTTCTTTGCTGTAAAAAGGTCCTATTGGCTTAGTGGGATTATTAAAGGCCGGGTCATTTGCATCAACCAATACTTGCGTAGCCACCGTTACTACCGGCACATTGCGCCCTCTTTTAGCTAAGCTTTCCCGCATTGCCTGCTGAATATGATAGCCGATATACCCTTGGCTCATCGCTCCGCAGACATCCAAGGGCAAGACAGGAGTAACCTCTTTAGCAGCTTCGCTGGCTAATAATATTCTTCCCACCTGCGGACCGTTGCCGTGAACAATAGCCATCTCATAGCCGTCCTTGCTCATCTGCGCCAAATATTCAGCTGTCTTTGCCACAACCTCTCTTTGAGATTGGGCGGTAGGAGGCAAGCCTTTTTCCTCCAAGGCATTGCCACCTACAGCTACTACTAATTTAATAGTTTTTCCCATCATAAAGTCGCCACCAATACTGCTTTAATACTGTGCATACGGTTTTCAGCCTCGTCAAAGACTACCGAGTGCCGTCCGCGGAATACTTCGTCGCTGACCTCGCAAATATCCACACCTTTTTCTTTCCAAGTTCTTGCCAAAGTAGTATTGTTATCGTGGAAGGAAGGCAGGCAGTGCAGATAAATAACATCTTTATTGCCGGTGCGCTCCATCAGCTCCTGGGTAACTTTGAAAGGTGCCAATAATTTAGCTCTCTCGGGAATTAAATCTTCCTCACCCATGGAAGCCCAAATGTCACCGTAAATGACATCAGCGCCTTTTACACAGGACAAATCACTGCTGATTTCGATTTTAGCGCCGCTTTCTTTAGCAATGTCAATTACCTCGCTGAAAATCTTCTGATCGATACCGTCAATCAGCTCCTGCGGTCCGCAGCCGACAAAATGCATCCCCATTTTTGCACAGCCGTACATCCAGGCATAACACATATTGTTGCGCACGTCACCGGGGAATACTACTTTAACATCTTTCAACGGTTTATTGATATGTTCCTCGATAGTCATCATATCGGCAATAATCTGCGTCGGATGGTCTAAGTCAGTTAAACCATTGTACACCGGTACTCCGGCATGTTTAGCCAATAATTCTACTACTTCCTGCTCATAACCACGATACTCGATACCGTCAAAGAATCGACCTAATACTTTGGCTGTATCCTCCAAAGATTCCTTTTTGCCCATCTGAGAACTGCCGGGATCTAAGAATGTTACACCTGCTCCCTCGTCTCTGGCTGCCACTTCAAAAGCGCAGCGAGTACGGGTAGATGTTTTTTCAAACAAAAGGACAATATTTTTGCCCTTCAAATTTTCTTCAAAGACGCCCATGCGTTTTTTAGCTTTTAAATCATGGGCCAAATCCAACAAATAACGAATTTCCATCGGGGATAAATCCCTTAAGGTTAAAAATGATTTACCTTTCATGTTAACTGGCATTTTTCTTTCCTCCTAAATATCTTCTCTGAATAAAGGCATGCTCATACATCTCGGACCGCCGCGTCCGCGGGACAATTCGGAGCTGGGCATGATCAAGGTTTCCACTCCGCTGGCCTGCAAGGCTTCATTGGTTACTCTGTTGCGCCCGTAAACTACCACTACACCGGGAGCGATAGCTAAAGTATTGGAGCCATCGTTCCACTGTTCACGGGCTGCGTCAATAATGCTTCCGCCGCCGCATTTAATCATCTCCACCCGATCCAAATGCAAATGCTCCATTAAAATATTCTCCAAGCTATCCTGCTCTTCCATGATCTGAATACCGTCATGCGCCCCTTGGGTGATAACAAACACCCTTAAGGAATGGCTGATATTTGGGTGCATAGTGAATTTATTGCGGTCGACCATGGTAAATACGGTGTCAAGGTGCATAAATGAACGGGATTTGGGGATATCAATAGCTAAGACCTTTTCAAAGCCGGTAGCTTCATGCAAAATCTTGCGGCTTAATATTTCGATAGCCTGCGGAGTTGTCCGCTGCGAAATACCGATAGCCACTGTCTTTTTGTCCAATACTAAGATATCGCCGCCCTCAATCATCGCCCGCTCCATGCGGTCATAGAAAATAGGTACATTTTGATAGAGAGGGTGATATTTGAAAATATATTTAGCAAACAAAGTCTCTCTGTTTCTAGTGATAGTCGCCATCTTATTGATGGTTACGCCTTGTCCAATAGTGGCAAAGGCATCACGGGAGAAATACAGATTAGGAATAGGGTCGATTAAAAACGGATAATCATTTTCCAGATAATCGCCCAAGGTTTTGCGGTAGCTTCCTCTTAATTCACTCTTTCTCAAACCGGCTATGAGTTTTTCCACCATATTTTTGGTGCTCATTTGATTAAAATATTCCATCGTCGCCTGCAAGCGTTTGGGCTCTTTGATCCCGGCTTCATTTAAAAATTCCCGCAGGAATTCATCTTTAACGTCATGATCTTTCAGCGATTCGGCTAAAATATCGGTCAAATAAATAACTTCTACGCCTCTTTTGCGTAATATATCGCAAAAAGCGTCATGTTCTTCCTGGGCAATTTTTAAATAAGGAATATCATCAAATAAAAGTCTTTCCAGATATTCGGGCATCAAGTTTTCCAGCTCAGCGCCCGGACGGTGAACCAACACTTTTTTCAAAGTGCCGATTTCTGATGTTACATGTATTGCATCCACTTTTTTAAACCTCCTTATGTTAGTTTCAGCATTAATATTGTCCTAAAAATATAAACTTATACTTTTCTTTCTCCAGCAATACTATCCTCAAAAAGCAAATAAAGGTAAAGTTAACGGTTTATTTTAAGCTTTTGCTGTTGACCTTCTCAGAGACATATTATATAATTGTTTTGGCAATACTTTTAAGGGAGTGAATCACTATGAATTTTGATATCATTATAATTGGCTCCGGACCCGGCGGCATTTTTACTGCCTATGAGCTGATCAATAAAAATCCCGGCTTAAAAATAGCAATTTTTGAGCTCGGCAATCCTTTAGAAAAACGCAAATGCCCTATTGACGGCGAAAAAATAAAAACTTGCATCAACTGCCCTTCCTGTGCTATTATGAACGGCTTCGGCGGCGCCGGCGCTTTTTCCGACGGCAAATATAACATCACCAACCAATTCGGCGGCACTTTACACGAATACATCGGCAAGAAAAAAGCCTTGGAGCTCATGCATTACGTCGATGAAATCAATATCGCTAACGGCGGCGGTGACACTAAGCTTTACACTACTGCTCATACACCTATCAAAAAACTCTGTCTGCAAAATAAGCTTCATCTTTTAGATGCTTCCGTGCGCCATTTAGGCACCGACAAAAATTATGTAGTCTTGGAAAATCTCTATTTGCATTTAAAAGACAAGGTTAAATTTTATTTCAACAGCAAGGTAGAAAAGGTAGAAAAATTAAATGACGGCTTCAGGGTTTCAGTTAAAAGCGAAGCATACACCTGCCGTTACTGTGTTATTTCCGTCGGTCGCAGCGGCAGCAAATGGATGGAAGGCATCTGCCGCGATTTAACTATCCCCACCAAATCCAACCGGGTGGATATCGGCGTGCGGGTAGAGCTGCCGGCAGTTATATTTTCTCATTTAACCGATGAATTATACGAAAGCAAAATAGTTTACCGCACGGAAAAATATGACGATTTAGTACGCACCTTCTGCATGAATCCTTACGGTGCCGTTGTTACCGAAAATACTAACGGCATCGTCACCGTAAACGGTCACAGCTTTGAAGACCCGGCTAAACATACCGACAACACCAATTTTGCCCTTTTAGTCTCCAAGCATTTCTCCAAACCATTCAACGACAGCAATGCCTACGGCGAAAACATCGCCAAATTATCCAATATGCTTGGCGGCGGGGTTATGGTGCAGCGCTTCGGTGATTTAATCCGCGGTCAGCGCAGTACCGTCACAAGGGTGGAGGAAGGCTTTGTCACCCCAACCTTAAGCGCTACTCCCGGCGATTTAAGCTTAGTCATTCCCAAACGCATTTTGGACGGCATTATCGAAATGATCTATGCTTTAGACAAGATTGCTCCAGGCACAGCCAATGACGATACCCTTTTATACGGCGTCGAAGTTAAATTCTACAATATGGAAGTAGAAATTGACAACGACCTGCAAACCTGCCATGAAGGCTTATATGTAATCGGTGATTGCAGCGGTGTTACTCATTCGCTGTCGCACGCTTCTGCCAGCGGAGTTTATGTCGCCCGCAAACTTTTGGAAAAATTTTAAACGCACACAAAAAAGGTAAGCCTTAAGGCTTACCTTTTATTTAGTTTCTTGGGTGTTAAAATATTGTCTGCCTAATCAAATATATTACTCTTTTGACATTTCTGTTCCATAATGCATTGACCAAAAACCTGTATCCAAAGTGATAGTAAAAAACGGCGTCATTTTATTATATATCTCAATGTCAGTAGGTTTAGGTAAGCTGAGCAAAAAATCGATAAAATCCTGAGTTACCTTGCCCTCAATGATTATACCATATTTCCAATCGCTTTCCTTCGGTGTGCCAAACTGCAAGCCCATAGCAATCTCCTGAGTTTCCTCTATCCAACAATGAATTTCAAAGGCAGAAGCAGCAGCCAATTCCTCGGTCATAATCTCTCGCCATTGGTTATAGCTACGGCAATCTGCAGTATAATCACCATTTTTCATTTTTCGTCATCTCCTGCTTGCAAGACTTTTTTGGCAAAAATATTTTTTCTTAAACTTTACTTATTTGATAAACATCGCATCGCCGAAGGAAAAGAAACGATACTTTTCCTCTACTGCCACTTCGTATGCGTGCAGAATATATTCTTTGCTTGCCAAGGCACTGACTAACATAACCAATGTCGATTTAGGCAGATGAAAGTTGGTAATCAGCGCCTCAACCACTTTAAATTCATACCCCGGATAGATAAATATATCCGTCTCTCCCGAGCCGGCTTGAATTTTGCCATCTTTAAAAGCGCTCTCCAATGTTCTAGTGGAAGTAGTGCCTACCGAAATAATTCGTCTGCCCTCTGCTTTAGCTTTGTTCAATCTTTCTGCTGCCTCTTGCGAAACGCTGTAAAACTCCGTATGCATCTTATGCTTAGTCACATCATCAACCTGCACCGGACGAAATGTTCCTAATCCCACGTGCAAAAGCACTTCTACCACTTCTATGCCTTTTTGCTTGATTTCCTCCAACAGTTCCTCGGTAAAATGCAAGCCTGCTGTCGGAGCAGCAGCCGAGCCGGCAAATTTGGCATATACAGTCTGGTAGCGGCTCATGTCGCCGTCATACTCGGTAATATATGGCGGCAAAGGCATCGTGCCTAATTGGTCCAATATTTCGTTAAATATTCCTTCATAGCTAAACTCGACAACTCTGCCGGTGTCGGTATCGGCTATTACTTTTGCCGTCAGCCTGCCGTCACCGAAAATTATCTCCGTGCCGACCTTCGCCCGTTTGCCCGGGTGCACCAGCACTTCCCATTGGTCCGTTTCGCCGACTTGTTTGAGCAATAAAACTTCAATATGAGCCGTGCCGCCCTTTTTTAAGCCCATGAGCCGAGCCGGAATAACCTTAGTATTGTTAATCACCAGTACATCGCCGGCATTTAAATAATCGATGATATCGTGAAAATGTTTATGCTCTATCTCGCCCGTTTTTTTATCCATTACCAAAAGTCTGGACATATCCCGCTTTTGCGCCGGGTGCTGAGCGATCAGCTCTTTAGGCAAATAGTAATCAAAATCATCTGTGCGCATTATATTCTCCTTCATCATTTGCCGCTGGTACAGCAATTTAATATTTCCATCGCTTGCCCGCATTTAGGGCAAATGACTTCTTCCTCACTTTTTTCTAAAAGCAATATTTCTCCGCAGGAACAGCTATAAACCTTAGTTTCCTTTTGCTCCGTTAATCCCAAGGCTTGACTGACTGCACAGCTATGGCAGGTCGTCTGATTGCCCAAATGCTCCTGCCAGCGCAATGCATTTTCCAAAGTATTTCTCGCCATACTCCCACCTACCTGTGAAATAAATTCAAAATTATGCTTAAAACCACGCTTAAGATTAAGCAGGTCACAATGGGAAAATAAAAACTCCCGTGCTCACCGCGGATAAATATATCCCCCGGCAGTTTGCCCGGTCCCGGAATCTTACCAATCACCATCATCCCTGCGCCCACTAAAACCATTACAGCGCCCAAGCTTATGAGCATTCGCCCCAGATCCATTAAGTTCATTAGCTCTCCTCCTCAAACAGCTGCTGCGCTTTTTTCGGTGTTTCTATGCCTAAATGCTGATAAGCTAACGGCGTGCAGATTCTCCCGCGGGGAGTGCGGCTTAAAAATCCCTGCTGCAATAAATAGGGCTCGCAAACGTCCTCTAAAGTATTGCTGTCCTCATTAACGCTGGCAGCTAAAGTTTCCAAACCCACCGGTCCGCCGTTAAACATGCGGATAATGGTCGTTAAAACTGCTCTGTCCAATTTATCCAAGCCTTCGTTGTCGATATCCAGATAATTAAGGGCTAATTTTGCCAATTCTAAATCAATATGTCCTTCGCCTTTCACCTGCGCAAAATCCCTGACTCTGCGCAACAGCCTATTAGCAATACGAGGCGTACCTCTGGAGCGGCGGGCGATTTCCAAAGCGCCGGCTTCGTCAATCGGCACCGCCAAAATTTCCGCACTGCGCTTGATGATGCGCTTTAATTCCTCAACCTTATAAAACTCCAGCCGTTCGATAACCCCGAAACGGTCTCTTAAAGGCGAAGTCAAAAGTCCGGCTCTGGTAGTCGCCCCGATCAGCGTAAATCTAGGCAAATCAACTCTTAATGAACGGGCGCTGGGACCTTTGCCGATGATGATATCCAGCGCATAATCCTCCATCGCCGGATACAACACTTCTTCTACCGCCCGATTGATGCGATGAATTTCATCAATAAAAAGCACATCATGCTCCTGTAAATTAGTCAAAATAGCCGCCAAGTCGCCCGGCCGCTCGATAGCCGGACCGCTGGTTATTTTTATATTGACGTGCAGTTCATTGGCGATAATATTGGCCAAGGTCGTCTTGCCTAAACCCGGAGGACCATATAACAGCACATGATCCAAGGCTTCGCCGCGGTTTTTTGCCGCCTCTACATAAATGCCGATTTTCGCCTTGACGCTTTCCTGCCCGATATAATCGTCCAAACTCTGCGGGCGGATAAAACTATTATTTTCCCAATCCTCCGGCAGACATTCACCGGTTACGATGCGGCCATCTTCCATAGCGCTTACTCCTTTCTTACCCTTGCATCAAAAGCAAGAGGGCTTTTTTGATAATCTCCTGCTCACTTACTGCGCCTATTAACGGCTTGAGCTCGGGATAGATGCGTTTGATTTCTCTCTCCTGATAGCCTAAAGCCAATAAAGCTTGATAGATATCATCTTTAGCCAAGCTTATCTCGTTAGCAGGCATCTCTTCAGCCATATTTTTACTTAAATCAATGGGCTCGCCGGCAAATTTCTTCGCCAGCTTATCCTTTAATTCCAATACCAAACGCTGCGCTGTTTTCTTGCCGATACCCGGAACTTTGGTAAGCAGATTAACATTTTCCTGCACCACCGCCTGATAAAGCCCCAAAACGGTCAATTCACCCAAAATCGCCATAGCCGCTTTCGGTCCGATGCCGGAAACGGCAATCAGCATCACAAATATTTCTCTCTCCTGCCAGTCATTAAAGCCGTATAATTGCAAGTTTTCCTCCCGCAGGTACAGATAAACATAAAACTCTGCTTTCTCTCCCTTGGCATAATTTAAACTGCGCACGCCGGGCAAAAATATTTCATAGCCCACGCCGTTAGCTAAGACAATCACGCTGTTTTCGTTTTGTGCCAAGATTTCGCCTTGGATATAACTAATCATGGGCTATTCTCCTTACGTTGGTTTGATAATAATGGGCATGGCAAATAGCTATTGCCAATCCGTCCGCGGCATCGTCCGGTTTGGGGGTCTCCGCTAAATTTAAAAACATCTTGACCATCTGCTGAATTTGTTTTTTGTCCGCTCTGCCATAGCCTACCAAGGCTTGTTTTACTTGTAGCGGGGTGTATTCAGCCACCGGCAGATTGTGCTTGGCACAGCACAATAACAGCACTCCTCTGGCTTGTCCTACGGTGATGGCGGTAGTAATATTTTGGTTAAAAAACAATTCCTCAATCGCCACCTGCTGGGGCTTCCATTTATCGATTAAAATTTCTAAGCTGTCATAGATAATTTCCAAGCGTTTTTCCATCTCTAAGCCCGCCGGAGTAGTGATCACGCCGTATTCTAACATCTGAAAACGGTTGCCCAGCACTCGAATCAAGCCGTAACCGGTGGTTGCCGTACCGGGGTCTAAGCCTAAAATAATCATTTTCTTCCTCCTTTTGCGAGCATTTCAAATTATTATAGCATATTTCCTAAGAGAAATAAAGTGGCTGAAAGTATTTTCTTTTCTCATATATCTTAATTTTATCTTGATTTGCTTCCCCTTGACGAATCAGCTCTTATTTTGTATAATCAGTATATTCGGAGGTGACAGTCATGGTTAACAATATTTTAATTTGTCTGGATTGCTTTTTACTGGTTATGTATTTTATTTTTCGTCTCAGCAAGGCTTTTCGCCAAAAGATGGATAAATCCTTGGCCGGATTTATCATAGTTTTTCTCTTTTCCCTGCTTATCGGCAGTATAGTTGGCTTAGCGTATTATTGGCTGGGAGGATATTTGCAGGCAGCGGGCTTTACGCTTTACAGTATCCCCGGTTTTGTTTATTTCTTTGCGCCGCTGTTTCTTATTCAGCCCATCTATCGTTTGTACAAAAGCTTTAAATAAGCAACCGCGCCTTCAAGGCGCGGTTTTGCATAAGCCCTATAAGGGCATGTTACTTGCTGAGCCTAAAGGCT
>CALXSY010000028.1 GCA_944391285.1 uncultured Clostridia bacterium | reverse complement strand
CAGGAGGAATTCTTTTGCTAAAGCTTTTTCCCGTCCACACGCATAGCGTGTGGTTTTTATTGTGTTACAATAAAAAATGGGCAGATATATCTGCCCATTAAAATCGCCTGTGCGATTCTTATTTTACTTCAGCAGTAGCGCCGGCGTCAGTTAATTTCTTAGCAGCAGCTTCAGCGTCAGCTTTTTCTACTTTCTCTTTGATAGCTTTAGGTGCATTGTCAACTAAATCTTTAGCTTCTTTTAAGCCTAAGCCGGTGATTTCACGAACAGCTTTGATAACAGCAACTTTATTAGCGCCAACACCAGTTAAGATTACATCAAATTCAGTTTGCTCTTCAGCAGCAGCGCCGGCACCAGCACCAGCTACAGCAGCTACAGCTACAGGAGCAGCAGCGGATACGCCGAATTCTTCTTCGAAAGTTTTAACAAGCTCGGATAATTCAATAACGGACAGTTCTTTGACTGCGTCAATAATAGTTTGAATTTTTTCAGACATGATATTCTCTCCTAATCAATTTTATTTTTTTTAGCTAACCTGCCTTATGCAGTAGCTTCTTCTTTTTTCTTGCGGATTTCTTCGAATACATAGCACAATCTTTGGATTGGTGCTTGGAAACAAGAAGCAACTTGTGCCAGCAAAATTTCTTTGCTTGGCAATTCGCTCAAAGCCAATACTTTATCAGCATCGATAACTTCGCCTTCTAAAATACCGCCTTTGATATTTAAAACTTTGTTATCTTTAGAGAACTTACCGATAATTCTTGCCGGAGCAACAGCATCGCTGTCACAGAAAGCGACAGAAGTTACACCTTTAAAGCTATCGCAAATTCCTTCAACACCGGCATTACGAGCAGCAATACTTAACAGGGTATTTTTAGCTACTACATAGTTAACGCCGTTTTCACGCAATTCTTTTCTCAGTTTGGTGTCTTGAGCAACACTGATGCCACGATAGTCGACAACAACTACAGCTTGGGCATTTTTAAATTGCTCAGTCAAACTAGCTACAATCTGTTCTTTACCTTCACGGCTTCCCAACAGATTCACCTCCCTAAATTTTTTCTCATAAGCCAATATAAAAAGCCTTTGCGCTGAGACACAAAGGCAGAAATTGCAAATTTAGCAATATTGGCCTCGGCAGGATATTAAGCAAATGCACCTGCTGTCTTCAGCGGATATTTTATTCCTATTGAATACGCAACGGATTGATTTTTACGCCCGGTCCCATGGTGGAGCTTACGGTAACGCTCTTAACATATTGACCTTTTTGCGCAGCCGGTTTAGCTTTAACGATAATATCGGCTAAAGTCTTGAAGTTTTCTTCCAGCTTTTCTACATCAAAGCTTGCTTTACCGATAGGCGCATGGATAATACCGGTTTTGTCAACACGATACTCGATCTTACCGGCTTTAACTTCGGCTACTGCTTTCGCAACATCCATAGTTACAGTACCGGTTTTGGGGTTAGGCATCAAGCCTTTAGGTCCCAATAAACGACCGATTTTACCAACAACACCCATCATATCGGGGGTAGCGATTGCTACATCGAAACCAAACCAACCCTCTTGGATTTTGGTAACCAATTCCGGACCACCGACAAAATCTGCACCGGCTTCTTCAGCCTCTTTGATTTTATCGCCTTTAGCAAAAACTAAAACGCTTCTGCTTTTGCCGGTTCCGTTCGGCAATACAACAGCGCCGCGGATTTGTTGATCGGCATGTCTGGGATCTACGCCCAATCTAAATGCAACTTCCACTGTCTCGTCAAATTTAGCACTGGCATTTTGTTTAACTAACTCCAATGCTTCTTTGATTTCATACTGCATAGCAGCGTCAATTTTTTTAGCTGCCTCAGTATACTTCTTACCATGTTTTGGCATTTTCATTTCCTCCTTCGTGGTTTTGACGGATTTTTCCTCCCACAGAAACCATCTTAGCCTTCGATGATTTCAATACCCATACTGCGGGCAGTTCCTTGAATCATGCGCATAGCCGCTTCAACACTGGCAGCATTTAAATCAGCCATTTTTTCTTCGGCAATAGCACGTACTTGAGAAGTAGTCAATTTTGCTACTTTTTTCTTGTTAGGCTCACCACTGGCTCTCTCTAAACCTGCAGCTTTTTTCAACAAGACAGCAGCCGGCGGAGTTTTGGTGATAAAAGTAAATGAACGGTCTGCATATACAGTGATTTCAACCGGGATAATTAAACCTGCTTGAGCTTTAGTTCTTTCATTGAACTCTTTGCAGAAACCCATGATGTTAACACCATGCTGACCTAATGCAGGACCAACCGGAGGCGCAGGATTTGCTTTGCCAGCGGGCACTTGCAATTTGATAAAACCGATTACTTTTTTAGCCATTGATATACACCTCCTTATAAGGGTATAAATATAACAAAATTAAGCTTTTGCTTAAATTTTGCGCACCTGATGATACTCCAGATCCACCGGAGTTTCTCTGCCGCCGAAAAGATTCATCATCACGATTACTTTGCCTTTTTCAGCGTCAATACTTTCTACATTTCCTATCATACCGGTAAACGAGCCATCTAATATCTCGACCGCATCGCCAACATTATAATCGATAATTTGCCTTGGATCATCCATACCAGAAAGTCTTAACAACTCCGTCACTTCGTAATCCTTGAGTGGTACCGGTTTTGTACCCATCCCAACAAAACCTGTTACTCCGGTTGTATTTCTAACCACATACCAAGAGTCATCAGTCATAATCATCTCCACTAAAACATATCCTGGAAATATCTTACGTTTGCTGGTGACCAATTTATTATTCTTTTTTTCTTCCACATCTTCAGTGGGTACAACGATACGGAATATGTAGTCTTCCATATTCATTGACTCAATGCGTTTTTCCAAATTTGTCTTAACTTTATTCTCATATCCGGAATAAGTATGAATAGCATACCAGCCTTTGTTTTCGTTTGTGACTTGTTCCATAATTAATTTAGGATTCAATTACTGAAACCCGTCCTCCTTTCGGCTAGTTTACAGGATTAATCCAAAAAGAGCACCGATAGCCGAGTCAACTATCCAAATCATTACCGCTACAGCAGCTACAGCAGCCAATACTACACCAGTGTAGGTAAATAATTCTTTCTTTGTCGGCCAATGCACCTTCTTGAATTCGTTGAAGGACATTTTTATACTACGTTTTGTTCTTTGGAAAAAGCCAACTCTTTTTTCTTCTTGTTTTTCAACCATGGCTCATCCACCTTTTATTTAGTTTCTTTATGTGCAGTATGTTTCTTGCAGAATGGGCAATATTTATTAAGCTCCAGTCTGTCGGGGTTATTCTTTTTGTTCTTCACAGTAGTGTAATTACGGCGTTTGCACTCTGAGCAAGCTAAAGTTATTCCTACACGCATGGTACAGCACCTCCCATAAATTTCTGTAACTGGCCATAACTAAAAAGCAGCCGCAAGCGGCATCTTTCTGTCAATATATTTTCGCACCTATATACTTTACCACAGTTATACCAATTTGTCAACATAAACTTTCTTTTTTGCTGGTATTTTTTTACCCCTATTTTTCCTTAAAAAGCGACAAAGAAGACTGACCAATGTCAGTCTTCTTGTATACTCAGTTAGCCATAAATCTGCTCAAGAATTCCTTAGTTTCCTGCTTTTTAGGCATGGTAAACAAATTTTGCGGAGTATCTTCTTCGCAGATAATTCCATCTTTCATAAAGATAACGCGGCTCGAAACATCACGGGCGAACGCCATTTCATGCGTAACCACCAGCATCGTCATACCTTCCTGCGCCAAATCGCGCATAACATTCAAAACCTCGCCTACCATCTGCGGATCCAAAGCGGAAGTCGGCTCGTCAAACAACAATACTTCCGGCTGCATCGACAATGCTCTGGCGATTGCTACCCTTTGTTTCTGTCCGCCGGAAATCTGCCGCGGCTTAGCGTTAATATAAGGCGCCATGCCGACCTTTTCCAAATATTCCTTTGCCAGACTTTCAGCCTCAGCACGGCTTTTCTTTAAAACCTTGCGCTGACCGACTACGCAATTTTCCAAAACGGAAAGGTTGGAAAACAAATTAAAGCTTTGAAATACCATACCAACCTTCGCCCGATACCCGGCTAAATTAAAGCCTTTTTCCGTAATATCTGCTCCGTGAAAAAGCACCTTGCCGCCGCTGGGGTCTTCTAAAAGATTTATACAGCGCAAAAGGGTTGATTTGCCGCTGCCGGAAGCACCGATGATGCTGATTACATCGCCTTTGTGCACTTCAAAATCTATATCGTGCAAAACTTTATTGCTGCCAAAACTTTTGCTTAAATGTTCTACATCCAAAATCAACTCTGCCACAGCGCCGCCTCCTATTTATCTTTCTTCTTCTCATGGTAAGTCAGCATACCACTGGTGTGTGCCAAAGTATCTGTCGTTGCCAAATCAAAAGAACTGTCTCCGTCCAGTTTTTTCTCCAGCATCCGCAAGAGCAAGGATGCAGTTACTGTCAAAGTCAAATAAATCAGCATAGTAATCGTTGCTGAAGCAAAATATTTGTACAATGCTCCTGCCACGCTTTTATGCACGAAGAACAAGTCAGTAACGCTAATTATTGATAGTACAGAAGTATCTTTAATATTGATAATCAAGTTATTTCCTATTTGAGGAATCAAGTTGCGAAAAGCCTGCGGTAAAATAACGCTCAGCATAGTCTGCACATGGGTCATACCGATAGCTTTGGCACCCTCAGTTTGCCCTGGGTCAATAGAATTAATACCTCCGCGCACCGTTTCTGCCATATATGCACCGGTGTTGACAGAGACAACCAAAAATGCTGCCGGCCACATACCTAATGTGACATCCCAAATCATTTGCACCCCGTAAAAAAGGAATACTGCTTGGACAATCATCGGTGTACCACGGAATAATTCTACATACATCCGCATGATAATTTTTAAAATTTTTACCACTACTTTTTTCGCTAACGAATCATTTTTGCTCACCGGAATGGTCTGTACTATTCCTACAGCAAAACCAATAATACAGCCAATAATTGTTCCTACCAAGGATATTACTATGGTTCTGCCGGCACCGTCAATATAGGATTCGCCGTATAATGTCCAACATTTAACTATATCATCGATAAACTTAGACATTACTTCACCTCTTTAATTATTCTTGAGTGAGCGGTTGAACTGCGATTGCATCCTGCATCATTTGCTCAAAATCTTCTACAGTCATTTCTGCTAATACGCCGTTGATTGCTTCAGTTAACTCGGTGTTGCCTTTTTTCAAGGAAATACCGATGTTAATTTCTTCATCTGAAACCTCGAAGTTATCATCGCTGTTAGTGAAGTCTAAAAGAACAAAATCATCATAAGCAGCGCAGGCAGCCATAGCGGTCGGCATGTCAGTTACTACATAATCAACAGTGCCGGCATCTAAAGCTACCAGCATAGCCGGAGCGCTTTCCTGAGCAGTCAAAATATTAGCCTCGGGAATCTGGGGCAGGCATACATTATACCAAACAGTGTTTAACTGAGAAGTGCAGGTACCGCCGGCTAAATCAGCTACGCCTTGAGCAGATGCATAGGGGCTGTCTTTGGTAGTCAAAGTTACGATAGAAGCATAGTAGTAAGGCAAAGTAAAGTCTACTTCTTCCAAACGTTCAGAGGTAATAGACTGACCGGCGATGACGCAGTCAACAGCACCGGATTGAACAGCCGGAATTAAAGATTCCCAGTCACTCTTAACGATTTCTAACTCCATGCCTAATTCTTCGGCAATTTTCTTAGCCATCATAACATCATAGCCGTAAGCATAGTCGCTGCTGTCAGCGATTTGGACAGCGCCGTTAGCATCGGTGCTTTGGGTCCAGTTGTAAGGTGCATAGCCGCACTCCATAGCTACGGTTAATACATTGTCTTGCTCATCGTCTCCGCCGCATGCTGTCAAGGAAAATACCAAGACTAAGCATAAAGCTACTGCAATAATTTTTTTCATTGTTTTTTCTTCCCTTCGTCTTTATTATTTTTATCAAAAAAAGCCTAAATCATTCTCTTGTGAATGGCTTAGGCTTATTCCGATACAAACTAATTTAATCGGTGCAAACTTTCGGCAGCTCTCCACAGTCGTGACAGTATGCAGCATATTTTGCTGCATCCCAACATCAAATATACCAGTCCTACTTGATATTTCGGCGAATCAGCCTTTCACTGCCCGGCGACTGAGCCAATTTCGGCAGCTACTGATCTTCTCCGCGCCTCTACCTATGCAAATCTTGTATTATTATAGCACAAATCAGCATTATTGACAAGTTATTTTTGACAATAAACTATTATTATTAATTATTTATATTACTTTTGTAAAGTTTTCAATTCTTCATCGCTCAAATATCCGGCTTTGAGCATCAGATTGCTGATCATATCGGAGCTAACGCTGTCGGAAGCAAACTGACGGGCATTGTCCAGCATATCCATCAGCTCCTCTACGGTATCAGCTCGGTAAAGATTGAGCAAATATAGCTCGTCCTCACTATAATCTCTAATCATTTTTTCACCCTCTTTTATAGGCTTTAGTATAATTGCCGATGGCTACCTCCGGCAATTCCTCCGCCAATATTTTTAAAAATGCCGGTACTCCTAAGCTTTCACCTTGAGCCAAATTAACCAATTCACTCATCATTTCCGGATCGATATTTAAATTGCGCACTTGGATAGCTTTGACTTCACACTCGTTTACTAAATCGATTAAACTTTCAATTTCCCCCTCTTTATCGTTTAAGCCGGGGTAAAAGAGCAAATTCAAATAAGTATAAACGCCATGTTTGGCGGCAATTTTTAAAGAATTTTTTACATCTTTAAGCGCATAATTTTTCGGGCGGTAATAAGCCTGATAAACCTCCTCGCTGGCACTGTTTAAGCTCACCCTAAAAGAATCAATCCCCGCTTGGCACAAAGTTTCTATGCCTTTAGTATTGCCGGCGTTGGTGTTCATATTAACACAGCCCTTTTTATTTTGCGCCCGCAGACGGCGAATAGCCTCTGCCGCCAAATCAGCCTGCATGGACGGATCCCCTTCACAGCCTTGACCGAAGCTGATAATCGCTTCGTCATTGTGCAGATGGTAATTCATCAATTCCACTACTTCCTCTGCTGTAGGCACAAAGGTAATGCGCTCCTGCGGCGAGGGGCAGCATTCGCTGGGCTGCAAGGAAATACAGCCGACACAGTTAGCATTGCAGCTGGGAGAAATGGGAATTCCGCCTTCCCAGCGGTGATAAAAAATATTCTGCGCTGTGAAACATCCGTACTCCAAGGCACAATTTCCCAAATGTTCTATTAAGCGGTTCTGAGGCATTTTCTTTTTTAATTCTGCTACCCTATGCGCTAAATCGACAGTATTAAAATGCTTGGGATTCCAATGATCGTCCTCATCGGTCGCCAGTGCCGCCACATACAATTCCCCGTTTTTAGCACAAACCGCCGCATAGCCGAAAAGCGGCAAAAGAGGCGCTTTCTCTTCATTAATAAAAGCCGGCAAAAGGGTGCGGGTGTAGCCCTGGGGCAGCAGCGCTCCCATCGTCCAGCCCTCTTTGGGATATTTAACAAAATTGCCTTTCTTATCCATCACGACCGCCGCTCTTTGGGGAATCATGGTGAGCGTCGCCCCTTCCGGCAGCGGAATAATTTCCTCTTCTGTTATCTCCACAAAGCTCTCGCCTAAGCGAGCCAATGCTTGGTAATCCTCGTCAATATAGCCGTTGCCGTCATTATCAGCCCATACAAATTTATACATAATTCTCTCCTATTGAAAAAGCGCCGTAACGACGCTTTTATTTGCTGCTATAAATTTTTGAGTCCATCAATTCCTTGATTTTATCGTTGATCTTGGTTTCTTCCGATTCTTCCTGCGGAGCAGAATTATTGATTAACGCCACAAAATCCTCTACCGGCAATAAATCAGCTTCGTATTCCTCCACCATTTCCAGCTGAGCCTTTAAATAAGCTTCCAGATTGCTCTTGGTTTCTTCATACTTGCTCAATAAATGGGCGTAATTATCTTTTAAGCTGTTAATACGGGCTTCTGCCGCTGCCAAAATATTATCGGCTTGCTCTTGGGCGGAACGCAGCAAAGCTTGGGCTTGGTTTTGAGCATCTCTTTTGATGCCGTCAGCAAAGCTTTGGGCGGAAATCAGCGTATTATTTAAGGTGATTTCCCTTTCTTTATAAGCAGTAAGATTATCCCCATAGGAAGAAATCTGATTGCGCAAAGTGTCTAACTCCCTTTGCATCTGCTCATAATCAATGATTATTTCGTCCAAAAATTCATCTACCTCGGTTATATCATAACCGCGTACTGCTCTTTTGAACTCTTTATTGTGAATATCCAGTGGTTTCAACATTAAAATCACCCTCCATATTTAATCAGCTTAATTTTAATTTTGCCTTTTTTCGTATTGCCGGAAATTTCAGCTATTTTGATTCTGCCTTTGGTTCTGACGGAAATAATCTCCCCTTCTTCACAGCGGTAATCATTGTCCGCTATTTCCTGATGATTAACCTGCACCTTTTTGGCTTGGATCAAATCATTGGCTTGCGAGCGGGAAAGATTAAAACCTGATGCCAAAATGACATCCAATCTCAGCGAAGCGCAGGTGAGGTTCAATTCCTTTTGCTTATTCTCCGGAAGCGTTACCTCCTGAGGCGTTATTTGCTTTGCCTTTACGCTAACGCCTTTGACCTTCGGCAGATTGTTTAAAATATATGTAGCGATTGACTCTGCCAGAAAAACATAGGCACCATCATCTTTAACCAAAATATCGCCCATCTTCTCCCGTTTGATGCCTACCGAGAGAATAGCTCCCAGATAATCCCTATGGCTTGCCTTGCTGTAAGAAAAATTGCCTTCTAAATCCAAGACGGCAATTTCCGCCCAGGACTCATCAGCAGCTAAATATTCGGGATGCATCACCAGCCTCCGGCGCTCAGCTTCCTCATAGCCCCCACTCCAAAAGTAAGAGCAGGGAGCGCATTTTAATAATTCCTGCGCCAAAGTTTGCTGATGAACATCTAAAAAATCGCTGACTACAATTTCTCCCCGGTTTTCAGCCCGGGCAATTTGTTCTTCCAAGCGTTTGGCAAATAAATTATCCTCCATTTGCGACATAAGTATCTCCTTATCAGCCTAAAAACATTACCAAGCGCAGCAAGATGGGTCTTATTAAAAATTGCAGCACCAAAAGTGCCACCATCGGTGACCAGTCAATGGGCGTTCTTAAAGACATAGGCAATACTTTTGCCGCCAAACTCAAGAGCGGCTCCGTTACACTGTAAACAAAGCTCCAAATGCCTTTAGACGGATCATGGGGCACATACGACAAAAACACCCGCACGATAATCAGCCAAACCATGACCTCGATTCCCACATTGACACATTCCAACAAAAAACCTAACAAACTTATTTCAACTCCCCTAGTTTTTTCGACTGCAAAGCAGCTTCCTCGACAGCGCTCATCATGGCAGCCCGCAAGCCCATTTTTTCTAAGGCGTACATCCCTTTAATAGTTGTGCCGCCCGGTGAAGTCACCATATCCTTTAATTCGCCGGGGTGCTTATGGGTTTTTAAAACCATCTCAGCGGCACCTTTCATCGTCTGTGCAGCCAGCTTATAGGCTACATCTCTGGGCAAGCCCATCAAAACACCGCCGTCAGCCAAGCCTTCCAGCACTGCATACATAAATGCCGGTGCCGAACCGCTAAGTCCGCATACTGCATCCATCTGATTTTCGCTGACAACTGCCACCTCGCCGATAGCTTTAAGCACTTCCTCAACCTTTGCTAATTGCTCAGGCTGCACCAATTCATTATGGCAATAAGCGCTCATAGCTTCGCCTACCTGTGCCGGATTATTAGGCATAACCCGCACAATACCCAAATTGGGAAATTTCTCTTCTATAACGGCAATAGTTACTCCTGCCATAATCGAAACAATAGTCGGCTTATTAACCGATTCTTTATAATTTACCGTGTTAAAATGCTGCGGCTTAACAGCTATTACCACCAGCTGACACTGAGCAAAAACTTCCTCGGCACAATCCAGCGGCACTATACCCAGCTCCTGCTTTAAGCTTGAAAGCTTGTCTTTATTAGGGTCATACATGGCGATCTCCTCACCTTGATACAGCCCTTTTTTTACCACTCCCTGAGCTATGGCTCCTGCCATCATGCCGGCGCCGATAAAGCCAATTTTTCTTTGCGGCACTAAAAGTCACTCCTTTGGTTGTACTTATTCAGCCAAGCAAAAACCTCTGTGCCTACATCTTCACCTCTGGCAGCAGCATTAGCGATATCTTTGGCGATATCAATATTTGCCGGAGCGGAAACAAGTGTATCATCGGTGATTTTTTGGATATCACCGCCGATAGCATAAATAACTCCGCCGATAAAGTCCACCAATTTAGCGGCAACTTCCGGATCGCAGCTTTCAATATTGATAATCACAGCTTTGCCTGCCAATAAATCATCGGCAATATCCTGAGCTTCTTCAAATCTGGTCGGCTCCTTTAAAACCATTTTAGCATTAACGCCTTCTTCATTTTTTCTCACACTACTCCCCACCTTTTCTTTTGGCGGCTGCTGCAATGCTACCACATTGCTCTTTGACGCAGAAGTATTTCGAGCCGCAGGCTGCGTCATATTAACAATACGGCTGTCATTTTTCGTCGGGTTAACCGGCTCATTCGTTTTTTGTGGAGTTTCTTCTATTGTTTCTACCAATCCCAAAGCATCTAATAAATTGTGAAGTATCCCCATTTCTTTCACCTCATTTAAAAATTTTTACTGCATTTATCTCTAAAACGGACTTGCCGTCTTGAACACCGCACTGCCAATGCGCACCATATTACTGCCTTCTTCCACAGCAATCTCATAATCGCCGCTCATGCCCATAGATAGGTAGCGCATTTGTGTATTTGGTATGTTTTTTGCTTTTAAACTTATAAATAATTCATACATTTGCTTAAATAACGGTCTTACCATTTCCTTATCAGCATAATTAGGAGCGATATGCATAAGCCCCATGATTTTTATGCCCGGTAATTGGCTTGCTTTAAGGATAAAATCCTCCGCTTCTTCTACTTTCAGCCCGGATTTCTGCTCTTCCCCTGCCACATTGACCTGCACCAGGCAAGGCATCGTTCCACCGATTTTGCTCATCTGCTTGGATATTTCTTCAGCTAAGCTTACACTGTCCAGCGAATGAAGGAGCTCAATTTTATCATAAATATATTTAACCTTATTGGTCTGTAAATGCCCGATTAAATGCCATTTTACTTCTTTAGGCAACTTTTCATACTTTTCCAGCATTTCCTGAACCCGGTTTTCGCCCAGTATATATTCCCCACAGTCCAAAACTTCTTGCAATTCATTTGCCTCGTGCATTTTGCTCACCACGACCAGCGTTACTTCTTCTGTGGGATTAGGACTTTTTGTTTTAGCTTCGGCAATATTTTGCTTAATCTGGGCTAAATTTTCTGCTATACTCAAAACCTTTAGACCTCCCAAATCTAACGGATATACATTCCTTCTTTGACTCTCTGGGCATTAATGATCACTTCATCGCCTTCACTTAAGCCATCAACTGTTACTGTACCGTTAACCTCATCGGTTTCTAAAATCTCTATCGTCTTGTAAGTCACAAACTTTTTGCTGATAACATAAACTCCGACTTCGCTTTCCCGATAAATAACTGCTCCTTTGGGCAGCACGACATCCTGCTTGACATAATGCCCAAACTCAGCTTTTACGATTCGTGACAAATACAAATCATCGTGAGGAGCTTTTTTCTGCAGCTCCAGTGCTACTTTATCGCCCAAATCTGTCTGGCTGATTATGCTGAATTGTCCTTTCCAGTCCAGCTCAGGAAAGTTAATCTCCACGCTGCTTTTTTCCTGCAATTCGTCTGTATACTCATTTTTAGGCAAGGTGCAGACCAGGCGCACACCTCCGACATTATTGATAATTTTAGCACAGGCTTGTCCGTTTTGTACAGTTTCTGAAACTTGGCTTTGCGCCAATGTTTCATATATCCCCGCCATATCCAAGGAATAAATCTGCGCTAAGTCATCGAGGTTTTCATATCCGTCAATCTTATACGAAACCAAGCCGGCTAAAGGCGCATAAAAATAATTCAAATTTTCCTCGACGCCGCCGTCTTCCGTAGTTCTTTGCAGAGCATACACCGCATAGTTTTTACCCACGCGCTTGCCTTCCTGAATTACTGGGGTCAGCTTAGCATCAAAGGCGGCATTAAGCAGATATTCATCAACACAAACAAAGCCGTAAGTTTCATAGGTAACATAAGCTTGCTCGGGAGGAACGATTACAGTTTCAAGATTGCTGAGAGAAATATAGCGTATCAAATAACTTACTGCCAATACTGCTGCTGCAACAACTACTGCTATTTTTATAACTTTGTCCTTTCTTATTCTGCTCATCTTCTCACCCTTGCTTAGACCAATCCTCATGATTGCTACCCTATATTATATAACATAATTTTCTTTTTGGCGATAGCAATATGCAAACTTTTTTCAGTTTTTTTCAGGAAATTTATGTTATAATTAGTATTTTTTCGTCAAATTCAAACTTTTTTATGTACAGGTAAGCGGATTGACCGCTTACCGCTGTTTGCGCAAAACCCGGGGTCTCGCTAAAATTTCATTCCAAATAATGCCTTCCACCAAAGACTCCTGATCAACCTTCAGCTTAAAATTCGCCTGATTAGTGCTTTGTTCACTGTCAGCCAAAATCTGCACTTGAATCGGTTCGCTCGCTCTTCTGTTAGCGATGGAGCTTTGTGCCAATGAGCGATGAGCCAAGCGGCTTTCCACCACTTTTTTGTGCGGATGGTGATGCTCCGCCTTTTTAATAGGCGTAATCGGCTCTTTTCTGGGGTTGATCCGTTCTTCGCTGATTAAAGCTTTGGGAGCAGCCTTTTTCTTCTTGGGTACAGCCGCAGTTTGTTTCGCCTTCTTTTCCTCATTTTTGGGAAAATCAAAGATGCTCTTGCGTTTTTCTTTGACCTTTGGCTTAGGAGCAGCTTTTTCTTTTTTCTCGGTTTCTGCCTTCTCGGCTTCCTCCTTTAAAAACTCCTCCAAGCTGAATTCTTTGGTTTGAGGACGGTTGGCTTTCTTCTTTTTCGCCTGCTGACTGCCCAAAAAAGCTTTAAAAACCGCATACATTATTGCCAGTACCAGTATTTCCATAATTCATCACTCTTTATCGTAAGTGGGATTAGTAGACTTAGCTATGTTGTCACGCATTTTGGTATCGGCAGAGACGTTTTGCAGATTGTAATAATCCATTACGCCCAAATTGCCGTTGCGCAAAGCTTCTGCCATAGCCAACGGTACCATAGCCTCGGCTTCTACTACTTTGGCTTTCATCTCTTGTACTTTGGCTCTCATTTCCTGCTCATAAGCAACCGCCATTGCCCGGCGTTCCTCTGCTTTAGCCTGAGCAATATTCTTATCGGCTTCTGCTTGGTCGATTTGCAGCTCAGCACCGATATTGCGTCCGACATCAACGTCAGCTATATCAATAGAGAGAATTTCGAAAGCAGTACCGCTGTCCAAACCTTTTTTGAGCACGGTCTTAGAAATGCTGTCCGGATTTTCTAAAACGTCGTTATGGCTGGCAGAAGAACCAACAGTGCTTACGATGCCTTCGCCGACACGGGCAATAATGGTTTCTTCGCCGGCACCGCCGACTAAGCGGTCAATATTGGCTCTTACCGTTACTCTGGCAGTAGCCTTAACCTGAATACCGTTTTTCGCCATAGCAGCGATAACCGGAGTTTCAATAACCTTTGGGGTAACCGAAACCATTACCGCTTCCTTAACATCACGACCAGCCAAATCAATAGCCGCCGCTCTGGAAAAGTTCAATTCGATACCGGCTCTCTCGGCAGCAATCAAGGCATCGACTACTCTGTCGACATTACCGCCGGCTAAGTAGTGCGCCTCTAATTGAGAAGTGTCCATTTTCATGCCTGCTTTGTTTGCCTTAATCAAAGGCATTACAATCTTATGCGGCGGTACTCTTCTCAAGCGCATACCTACCAAATTAAATAATCCTACATGCACATTTGCTGCCAGCGCTGAAATCCACAAGCCTACCGGAATAAAGCTAAACAAAACCATCAGCAGGACTAAAATCAGCACTATTGTCAGAATCAAGCCTATCATTTGTTTTCCTCCTTAGTTTCTCTTTCATCTATTTTTTGGACAATCAACCAGGTGCCTTCGATCCCTACTACTTGGATCCGTTCGCCCTGCTCGATGAAATCCCCTTTGGTAACTACGTCCAATCTTTCGCCATCATCAGTCAGCATCGTTCCTGCCGGTCTGAGCACGCTTAGAGCCTTACCGGTAGCGTTTACATATTCGTTGAGCTTCGGATTGCGGGAAACGTAGCCTTCCTCGGTGGTAAGCTCATTTTTCACCATCAATTTATCAAAAAACTTTCTCTTCTTAGCAAATTTAAACAAAATCGGCAAGAGCACCACTAAAGCAATTAGCATAATTGCTGTGTATTTTACCGCCGTATATATATCCGGAGTGCTTAAGAAGATGCTGGCGACAATCGCTAACAGACCTCCGATGCCGAAAATGCCAAAGCCCGGCATCAAAAGTTCGATCAAACACAATATTACACCGACAACAAACAACAGCACCGCTATCCAGGTAGCCATACCTGCCAACACACTCCCTCCAAAATAAAGCCCCAGTAAAATCATGCCCAAAATCAGGAATATTCCTGTGCCGGGTGTTAAAAATTCGATAAACAAACATATCACACCGCCGCTTAAAAGAATCGGCGCTATCGTAGATGAGGTTAAAACTCTGGCGATGCGCTCTCCGGTAGAATACTGCCCGTAAACTACCTCTGCTCCTTCTAAGCCTAAATCAGCCAATAATTCTTCCTGGCTGTCTACCAGATAATCACAGAATCCCAGCTCATAAGCCCGATTGGCAGTCAAAACCAAAAGCTTATCTTTGTCGATAATTCCCGGTATCTCGATATCGCTGTCAACAAAAGCCCGGGCGATTTGCGGGTCTCTGCCGTTTAATTCAGCCATGGCAGCAAATTCCTCCCGCCAGGCGGAAATATACTTTTCGTCAGCCTTTTCGCTGCCGATTCTAACCTCCGCATCACCAATGGTGCTGCCGGGCATCATTGCTATTTTATCACTGGCCAGTGCCAAATATGAGCCTGCTGATAATCCCTGATGCTCCACCAAGGTAATAATGGGAATTTCACAGTCATACATTGCCCGCTTGATATCCCCTGCCGAAGAAACCTGCCCGCCCGGCGTGTCCATCTGCAGGATAATCGCCGCCACATTGCCTTTTTCTTTTGCCTGCTCAAAATGACGGATCAAATAATCTCTCATACCGTCATTGATTTCGTCGTTTACCTCCAAAACCAAGACCTCGGTTTCAGGAGATGCCGAAGCTTGAGCCGGCGGGACAAAATTTAAAGTTAATAAGCACAGCAATAACACACTCAGAAACTTTTTCATGCTTTTTCTCCTTACCATCAATTTTCCAAAGCACTGCACATTTCTACCAACAGCCGCTCCATTCGTTCACCAACATTGCTCATAGTCTTAAAATCCATCTCACAGTCCAAAAGCATCGCCAAAATCTGAATTAACTGCTTTTCCTGATAGGCTCGGCTTTGTCTCAGCAAAGCTTCGATGGCAAAATCATAATTTATTTTCAATAGCTTCTTCATTTCCTGCTTGCTTAAAGAGCGTTTGGCATAATCCTTTGCCAAAAGCATTTTGGTGTACTGCCCCTGCAAAAAGGTCAAGAGCTGATATTCATTGCTGCCATAATAGATTAAATTGCGCAAAGCCCTGATGGCTTCGTTGCTTTTTCTCTCTACCAAGCAGCCCAGCAAAAGATAGGAGCTATCCTCCGCCGTGGGTGTAGTGATTTGTTTAATATCTTCGAGACTCAAGCGCTTTTTTCCTGTATAAGTCAGGGCTTTTTCCAGCTCATTGGCTAAAATACCCAAACTGCGGCTGCTTGAAGCCGTCAAATATTCCAGCGCATCTGAATCTATACTGCTATTATACGCTTTCAAATAATCTTTAACCCACATTTTTACTGCCTGCGGCTTTAATGTTTCAAATTTTTCTACCTTTACGGTCTCTAAGGCAGCAAATTTATTATAAGCGCTGTCGTTTTTCTTCTCCGGCAAATAATAATTGCACACGATCAAAACGCAAGCCGGATTGGGATTTTTTAAATATTCCACTAATAATCCGTCATTTTTCTTTTGCTCTTCGCCGCTTTTACCGCCAAAGCTGAACAGCTCCGCTCCCTCTAAAATAACAATTCGCTTTTCGCCCATAAAAGGCATGATGTTTAAACTCTCCAGCAAGCTTTTCATCGTAATATTTTTGGCTTCAAAAACTGCTAAATTGTATTCCAGCGCCCATTGGTCATCATGAAAAACAGCGTTTTTAATCTCTTTAACGCGCTCCTTCATCAGCCATTGTTCCTCGCCGTAGAAAATGTAGGCACTTTTAGCAGTTTTCTCTTTTGTTTCTGCATTCATTTTATCACCCGTTTAAGGCAGCATTTTCTTTCTATTATCCCCGTTTTGCTTAACTTTATTGCGGTCAACAATGCGTTTGGTTCTTAAAGCAATCTGAATGATATATAATAAGGAAATTAGCCCTAAAATCACCATCAGCCAGTTGATCTTCATGCTAATGTCATCCATCGCCGTCAAAGAAACCGTGCCGATGCTGCTGCCGTCTTGCAATATATCCAAATACCCTACCGTATCGCCTTTTTTAATGGAGCGTTCCGGATCGGTCAAATGAATATTGTAGCCGATGACTGAAGCATTGGTTTTCGCCATGCACACCGAATAGCTGCTTTTGGCGCTGACTCTTACTTCCTCATCATCAAAACTTAAAATTGCCATCACGGTGCCTTCGGAAACTACCGGCACAATTTTGGTATTGTTCAGGCAAGTATTAATCAAAGTCTGCATTTCGCTGTAAAGCACTTCTTCGCTGGAAGCCCCTAAGATAACTGCTGTTAAGCTGCGACCATCCTTATTAACGGTTGTCATTAAATCAAAACTGCCGGCACCGTCATTGCTCATTTTCAAACCGCTGGCTTCCGGCATGATTTCCAAAAAGCCGTTGGTATTCTCCAAAGTAGAATTGCTGCGAACATCGCCCTGCCATTGAATAGTTGCGGTGTTGGCTAAGGTGACGTACTCTTCTTTATTCATCACATAATGAGCCAAAGTCAGCATATCATTGGCAGTAGAAACCTGCGCATCTTCTCTTGCTCCGTAAACATTGGTAAACACTGTTTGGCTCATACCAAGCTGAGCAGCTTTATCATTCATCGACTTAAGAAACTTAGTTGTGCCGCCCAAATGTTCAGCAGCGCTGATTGCTGCATCGGAAGCCGAGTAAACGACTATAGCTTTGAGCAAATCTTCCATCGTTACCTTTTCACCGCTGCGCAGCATGACGCGGTTGCCGTAAGCTGTAGGCAGTTCGCCGACAGTAACCATATCAGTCAGATTGCCGTTTTCAATGATTAAAGCGGCGGTCATAACTTGCGCCAAATTGGAAATAGTCATTTGCATATCGGCGTTTTTACTGCAAATAACCTCCCCGGTAGTTTCATCTACCACTACGTAAGCAGCAGAAGTCAGATTGAAATCCTCTGTCAAGACCTCTCCTTGTGCTTTATGGGGGATAAGGTTAAGCATCAAGGTGAAAACCAAAAAAATCGAAGCTATTTTTTTCAATTTATTCTCCTCCTAAAAATATTAATGGTATCATTATATCATATATGTTACAAATTTTCAGCAATTTTTTTATTTTTTCTTGCTTTATTGCCAAAATTTTTCGACCCTGAAGCCTTCTTCCGTGGGATAAACGCTGATAGCTCCTTTGGTGTCTGTTCTGAGATAAGGAATATGATTTTTATACAGATCCTCCAGCACCGCATAGTTAGGATGACCGTAATAATTATGCCGACCTACGGAAATTACCGCCAGCTTTACCTCTGTCCGGCGATAAAAGCCGTAAACCATGTTGCTTTTGCTGCCGTGATGCGGCACTGTCCAGACATCAATCTGCGGATATTTCATCGTAACCAATAATTGCTCCTCGCTGGTTATATCGCCGCTGAAGCCAAAGGTTGTACCGTCTAAATCCACCCAGGCAAATAAATTTTCACTTTCCGGCAAAGGATAGAGTGACAGTTTTAAGTCACCAATATTTTGCTCGTCTTCTGTAGCGATAACTTTCTTTGTCTTAGCAAAAGCTCCTGCTTGATCCATTTCCGCCAGCCATTCATTTTGCCAGCTTTCCTCGGTAGCAATGACCTCTCCCACCTTGAAATCCCGTAAAATATTGCCTAAACCGGCTATATGATCCCAGTCGGCATGAGAAAGGATAATTTTATCAACCTTATTAATCCCTAAATACCGCAAATACGAAGCAACCGTATCACTGCTGCGTCCGCAGTCCATCACCAAGCATTCTCCGTCAGCCGTTTGCACTACTGCACCGCTGCCTTGACCGACATCCAAAAAAGTTACGCGGTCATAAGCTTTCGGCGGCAAAATTATTAAAACCAGCAGAATCAGCGCACTGCCTAAATAAAGCAGATTGCGCTTTTTGCCCAATTTTTTGCCCACATCATAGCGCCAAAGGACAAAAATAGCGACAAAAAGCACTAAAATAATAATGCTCGGCTGTCCCACATAGCGATGTCCGGTGCCAAACAAATCAGCAAAAATCGTTAGAAAAGACTCCACCCCTTGCAGCATCAGCGAGCTGGCGGCAAAAAATATTTTGCCTAAAGCAGGAATCAACGCTGCAATCATTAACGAGAACAAAATTAAAGGTACTATAATTCCGATAATCGGCACAATTATCAAATTGAACAAGAGCGAAAAGAGGCTGATATTATAAAAATACCAAGCGCAAAGGGGAATACTCATAATCTGCGCCGCTAAAACAACAGCTAAGGAATTAATCAGCCATTTCGACTTAAGCGGTGCCAGCAAGCGGGTAAACAAAGGCAAGAAGAAAACTAAGCTCCAAGTTACGCCATAAGATAACTGCGCACCTACTGCATAAAGGGCATAGGGGTTGGAAACCAAGGTAACCAAGGCTGCCGCTGCCAAAATGGAATAAAAATCTTTGTATCGCAGTCTTTTTCTGGCTAAGAATGTCAATATTGCCATGATAGCTGCTCTGTTGGCGGATACTGTAAAGCCACTTAAAGCACAATAAATAAGCACCACAAAGACCAACGACCAAAAACATAGCCAAGAATCATCTTTTTTCACAATCCTAAAGAGAAAAAAGACAAATCCGACCACAAAGCCCACATGCAAGCCTGAGACCGCAAAAACATGGGCAATGCCCATCTTTTGCGACATGGCGTAAAATTCATCATCTAAGGCATTTTTATCGCCGAAAAGCAAAGCTTGAGTGATATTATAGCTCTCCGGCGGCATATTGTTTTCTAAAATTTCGTTAATAGCCAGCCTCAGACTGCTGACAAACCTATTGCCCTGACCGGGCTCAGCCAGCACCGTGCCGATATCATCGGCATCAAAGAGCCAAAATACTCCTTGAGTCTGCCAATAACTTTTTGAAGAAAAGCCACCGGGATTGCTCTCCTCCGACGGCTGATAAAGCTCCCCAACAAAGGTCACATATGCGCCCAATGGATATTCCTGCTCATCTTCATAAGCTTTGCTGACAGCTATTTTAGGCTTTAAAGCCAGTGCCTCCTCGCCGATATAATCCACCTCAACCAGAGTATAATATTCGCCGACCTGGGATTTAACCTCGCCATAGATGGTTATTTCACCCTGGTAATTTGCCAAAAGCTTATTCGGCAAAGACAGCCACCAAATCATCATTACCGCCAACAAAAAAGCAATAGTATAAACAATCAGTTGTTTCTGTCCCCGCCAAAGAATTGCCGCCAGGCAGGCGATAAAAATCATCAAAGAAAACAAAAAGTTGAAATTAGCGCTGGCAATGCCCAAGGCAAAGAATATTGTAATAAGTACCAAATTTCGCTCTAAATTGTAGCGATTATACATTTAAGTCACCTCAAATACTAACCTAATATGATTGTATTATATAATCGAGCGTATAACAAGAGGAAATTTCAATTTAAAGCGAAAATTTTGTAATTTTTTTGTAG
>CALXSY010000027.1 GCA_944391285.1 uncultured Clostridia bacterium | reverse complement strand
GAGGGAACTAACGTGAAAAACAGAAAATTGTTTGCAATCATCACTTTGGTTGCATTCATGCTCACAATGATGCCTATCATGGCATTCGCTACCAGCGGCACTGGTTCCAGCATCTCTGTTGAAGATGGCAGTGCTAAAGCTGACGGCACAGATAAGTTGGAGTTCTTATTGGACTTTGACGCTGCTTTGACTAGCGTTGCAGACGAAGACTTAAAAGCAGAGGCTTTAGCTGCTAAAAACGCTGCTGACAAAGCAGTAGCTGATATCGAAGCAGATATTACCAAATATAATGAAACTGCTGATGATGATATCACATATGACAACTCTGGTTATGACAGAGTAGCAAAGCTTACTTCTGAGGGAGAAGCTACTGGTGAAGCTAAAACTTTAATTGATAACTTTAATGCAGCAAATCAAACTGCTAAAAAAGCAGACGCAGCAAATACTGCTGCTCAAACTGCTGCTGATGCTGCAGGAAATCAATTTGTAATTGTTTTTGCTGAAAGAAATGGTTCTTTGTCTGATGTAGATACCTTAAGCGTAGATGCTAAAAATTCAGGCTTAGGCGCTGCAATTGGCAAAGGCGTATTCTACTTCAACAATATCAACAAAGCTCAAGAGGCTTCTTTATATGTAGCTTCTGAAACTGCTGGCACCGTAACCTTAAAAGCATATGTAATCACTGGTTACACTACAAGTACTCCAACCAGCACTGATGTTGCTAACTTGTACAACGGAGACAGCTCTTTCTTGAAAACCGGCTTTGTAGGCAATGGCGTAACCGGTAAATTTACCACCACCAACAATACAATTACAGCAGATGTAACTGTTACTGATGAAGATGGTGCAAATGTTGCTGCAAATGCAAAAGGTGAATACACCGGCGCTAGAGCTAACAATGGTGTAGATTACTACAAAGTAAGCATGAAATTTGAAAAAGGCGGCAGCAAATTAGTTGGCGAAGATGTAACTCTCTCCGTTGACAGAAATGGCGCTACCATAAACAAAGATGAAGTTACCACTTCTGCTACCGGTAAAATTGAATTCAAAGTATCTGCTTCCAAAGAAGGTACTTACAAAGTAAGCGTTGATTGCGGTTCCTACAGCGATGAATTTGAGTTCGTATTTACTGCAGCTCAAATCGACAAAGTAGAGATTACCAATGTTACCAGCGGTACTATCGCAGTTGATGAAACTGAAACTGTAGCTATCCAAGTAGTTGCATATGATTCCAACGGCAATGTTGTACCTGCTGATACTGCTATTAATCAATTAGGTAATTTCAAAGCTGAAGTAGTATCTGCTCCTGAAGATTCTTCTTTAGAAGACAATGAAGTTGAAGGCGGATTTGTTTATGATCCTAACACCTGCGACAACATTTATTTGAGCTTTACTCCAGATGCAGAAGGTGCTTTCGAAGTAAAAATCTACAATGAAAACACCGGTGTAGCTGATTATGCAACCATTAATGCTGCTGAATTCGGCACCATTGATCATGCAACCATTAGCTATCCTGCAAGCACCTATGCATTAGGTGAAAGAACTCAAGCTGCTACCGTATATGTTTATGACCAAAACGGCGTTAAGAAAACTGTAAAATCCAACAAAACCTTCTCTTACAGTGGTGTTGGCGTAGCTGCTTTCAATAGCTCCAATGGTCAAGTAACTTTCAAAAATGATAATGACTATGTTGGCAATGAAATCGTAGTATCCGTAGTTGCTAACAACAAATACTCTGCTACCACTACCATTAAAATCGCTTCTGAAGCTGCAGCATTGAGCTTCACCGATGCTACTGGTCAAGTTGGTGAGGATGTAACTGTTAACGCTCAAGTTGTTGACTTAGACGGCAACAGTACTGCTATTACTTCTTCCGGCAAGTACAGTGTAAAAGTACAAAGTGCTATTATCACTGAAAAACCAGAAGGTGCAGCTGCAAGCGTTGATGCTGATTACTTCGAAACTTCCGCTAATACCTTCTTAAAGAAAGGTACCGGTAAAGTAACCATTACCTCCAATAAAGAAGGTACTGTTAAAGCAAACATCGTTTTAGCTTTGACTAATGAAGAAAATGTAACAATTGATGGCAAAGATTATGCTAAAGGCAAATATACTTTCTATCTCTCTGGTGTAGCTACTGCTAACTTCGGCGAAGGCGCAGGCGATGTTACCGGTGCAGATGATATCGTAACCTTTATCATTGGTTCTCAAACCTTCATCGCTAACGATAAAGCTATCACCTCTGATGTAGCTCCTTACATCGTTGACGGTCGTACCTTTATCCCTGTACGTGCATTTGTTGAAGCTACCGGCGCTAGCGTAGAATTTGATGCTGCTACTCAAGTAGTAACCATCGCTGGTGAAGGCATCGATGCTCAAATGACCATCGGCTCCAACATCTTGACCGTAAACGGTGAAACTGTTGTTATGGATACCGCTGCTGCTATCAAAGATGGCAGAACCGTATTGCCTGTTCGTTACGCTGGTCAAGCTATCGGCTATGACTTCGAATGCGCTTACGGTGCAGACGGTGCAGTTACTTCCGTAACCATGTTCAAATAAGATTAATCTTAGAAGAACACTAAACTAAATTAAATTCCCTTATCTTCTTCCAAAGGGTTTTGCCCCCGCCTTCGGCGGGGGATTTTTATGTCTTGCTGGGGCAAAGCCCAAGCAAGGCGGTATGCAGGGAGCACGCGCGTTAGTGGGTGCGAGCAGTATATGTCTGCCCGAAAGGGCAGGTGGTATGCAGGGAGCACCCGCAATCGTGGGTGCGAGCAGTATATACATAGCTAACTTTGTTAGCAAAAAAGTATTACCCTAAAGGGAGGCGCTGCACCCATTGGGTGCATTGTGCCGACCGGAGGGGTATGACATGGGCTTTGCCCAAGCAAGGCGGTATGCAGGGAGCACGCGCGTTAGTGGGTGCGAGCAGTATATGTCTGCTCGAAAGGGCAGGGTTTTACTCCGGCAAGGAGGTATACTGCGGTAGGCGTTTGTTATGGGATGTATAATAAATTTTAAACTACATTTAACAGAGTATAGCCACAATTGGCAGGGAAATATAATAAAAAATTATTTATATAACAGATAAATAATAATCCAAAAAAATGACAAAAAACTTATTTAAAAAGGCTTGCCAAGAGGCATAAAAACTGATATAATATCAAATGTTGCAGCGGTGGCTGCGATGTGGTGGTTGTGGCGAAGGGGTTAACGCACCGGATTGTGGCTCCGGCACGCGTGGGTTCGAATCCCATCTTCCACCCTATTGGGGTATAGCCAAGCGGTAAGGCACGGGACTTTGACTCCCGCATTCGTAGGTTCAAATCCTGCTACCCCAGTTAGGCGCCATTAGCTCAGTAGGCAGAGCACCTGACTTTTAATCAGGGTGTCCCGCGTTCGAGTCGCGGATGGCGCATGTTTGCGGGTGTGGCGGAATTGGCAGACGCACCAGACTTAGGATCTGGCGTTTCATACGTGTGGGTTCAAGTCCCTCTACCCGCACTGATATGCGGAAATAGCTCAGTGGTAGAGCATCGCCTTGCCATGGCGAGGGTCGCGAGTTCGAATCTCGTTTTCCGCTTTTCTGAAGCATCTCTACTAATATAGAGATGCTTTTGTTCTATTTGAATAAAATTTTGCAAAATAACTATATCAGGAGGTAATTCTCATGAAAGTGACGAAAGAACAATTAGACAAAGTTAAGGTTGCTTTAACAATCGAAGTTGACGATGACAAATTTGAAGAAGCTGTGCAAAAGGCTTACAAAGAAAATGTTGGAAAAATCCGTGTAGATGGTTTCCGCAAAGGTCATGCACCCAGAAAAATCATTGAAAAGGTTTACGGCAAGGAAGTTTTCTATCCTGATGCTGTAGAGTTTGCTGTTCCTCAGGCTTATTATGAAGCATTGGTGCAAACTCCCGAGGTGAAAGTTATCGGTGCTCCCGAATACGATATCGTGCAGTTGGAAGCCGGCAAACCTTTCATTTTTAAAGCTACTGTTGATACTAAACAAGAAATTGCTTTAGGTGAATACAAAGGTATTGCTTTAGAAAAAATTGATGAGGAAGTAACTGAAGAAGAATTAAATGCTTATTTGGACGATATTCGTTCCAAACACGCTGAATTAGATGTTGTAACTGATCCAGAGGCTACTGTCGAAAAAGGCGACCGTGTATTGATGGATTTCTGCGGCAAAAAAGACGGTGTGGCTTTTGAAGGCGGCACTGCTGAAAATTATACCTTGGATATCGGCTCCGGCAGCTTTATTCCCGGCTTTGAAGATCAAATGGTTGGCATGAAAGTGGGCGAAGAGAGAAACTTAGACTTGACCTTCCCGGAAAATTATCATGAGCCATCTTTAGCTGGTGCACCGGTAGTGTTTGAAGTTAAGGTTCATGAGATCAAACGCAGAACATTGGCTCCTTTAGATGACGAATTTGCTAAAGACGTCAGCGAATTTGACACCTTAGAAGCTTATAAAGCTAACTTGATGGAAGAACTGGGCAAACAAAAGAAAGAGAGCATCACCAACCAATACAAAGCACAAATCGCTAACAAAGTTACCGAGGACAGCGATGTAGTTGCTCCGGAGTCCATGGTTAAAAAAGAAACTGAGAATTTCATGAATGAAATTCGTTACAACTTCTCCAGACAAGGATTCTCTTTAGAGCAATATTTGGAGTTGACCGGCGGTAAATTAGAAGATGTAGAAAATGATGCTAAAACCAGAGCAGAAGGCTTTGTAAAACAACGCATTGTTATGGAAGCTATTGCTGAAAAAGAAGGCATTGAAGTGGCTGACGAAGAGATGGATAAAGAGTTTGAGCGCTTGGCTGAAATCTACAAACAACCTGTTGATAATATTAAGCAAATGTTCATGATGCAAGGTCAAACTCAAGCAATCAGAACCAATGTTTTATTGGATAAAACCATGGATATGCTTTTAGAAAATGCTCAAATTGGTTAAACTAAAGAAGAATAAAAAAAGGGAGGTATAAGGGATGAATTTGGTACCTATGGTTGTCGAGCAGACAAATCGCGGTGAAAGATCGTATGATATTTACTCTCGTTTGTTGAAGGATAGAATCATTTTTTTGGGTGATACTGTTGACAATACAACGGCCAATTTAATTATTGCTCAGCTTTTATTCTTAGAAGCAGAAGACCCAGATAAAGATATTTCCTTTTATATTAACAGTCCCGGCGGTTCGGTGACAGCAGGCTTAGCCATTTTTGATACGATGAATTATATTAAACCGGATGTATCAACTATTTGTGTAGGAATGGCTGCCAGCATGGGCGCCTTTCTGTTAGCTGCCGGTGCAAAGGGAAAAAGATTTGCTTTGCCTAACAGCGAAATTATGATTCATCAGCCTTTGGGCGGAGTTCAGGGTCAAGCAAGTGATATCGCTATTCATGCCAGAAGAATTATCGAGATCAAAGAGCAGCTCAATCAAATATTGGCAGAGAGAACCGGTCAGCCTTTGGAGAGAATTGCTCAGGATACTGAGCGTGATAACTTCATGACTGCTCAGCAAGCTCTGGAATACGGCTTAATTGATCATGTGGTAACTAAAGCGAGCAAATAAGCATGGTAAGTGAGCACATAAGGAGAGGTGAACTTGATGGAAATGGAAAATAATGATTTTGTAGTACGCTGTTCCTTTTGTGGCAAAACACAAGATCAAGTTAAAAAGTTAATTGCCGGACCTAATGTTTATATTTGCGATGAGTGTGTAGCTTTATGCAATGAAATAATTGCCGAAGAATGCAAGACTATCAGCGATTTAGAAACATTGGAAAGCCTGAAACCGGCAGAAATCAAAGAAATATTGGATCAGTATGTTATCGGTCAGGATGAGGCTAAAAAAGCGTTGGCGGTAGCAGTTTATAACCATTACAAGCGCATCAATCATATCGAAGATGAAAGCGATGTCGAGCTGCAAAAATCCAACATTTGCTTAATAGGTCCTACCGGCAGCGGTAAAACCTTGTTAGCGCAAACTTTGGCGAAAATATTAAACGTTCCTTTTGCTATAGCTGATGCTACCTCTTTAACAGAAGCCGGCTATGTTGGCGAGGACGTTGAAAATATTCTCTTAAAAATAATTCAGGCTGCTGATTATGATTTAGAGCTGGCAAGCAGGGGAATTATTTATATTGACGAGATTGACAAGATTGCCCGCAAATCTGACAATCCGTCCATCACCCGTGATGTTTCCGGCGAAGGTGTTCAGCAGGCACTTTTAAAAATTATCGAAGGTACAGTTGCCAATGTACCGCCGCAAGGCGGACGCAAGCACCCGCATCAAGAGTTTTTGCAGTTGGATACCACCAATATTCTCTTTATTTTGGGTGGTGCCTTTGACGGACTGGAAAAAATTATTGAAAACCGGGTCGGTAAAAAGTCCATGGGCTTTAATGCCGAGGTTAAATCCAAGCAAGATCGCCTGAGCGACGATCTTTTGATGCAGATGGTGCCGGAGGATTTGCTGAAATACGGCTTGATACCGGAATTTATCGGTCGTGTGCCGATAATTGTGCCTTTGAGAGCTTTGGATAAGGAAGCTTTAAAACGCATTTTAACCGAGCCGAAAAATGCACTGCTTAAGCAGTATATGCGGCTTTTGGAAATGGATCAGGTCGAGTTGGAGTTTACCGATGATGCCTTAGAAGAAATAGCTAATGAAGCTTTGGCACGCAATACCGGTGCCAGAGGCTTGCGATCTATTGTTGAGAAAGTCATGCTTGATGTCATGTATGATGCTCCCAGCGATCCTGCTATTCAAAAGGTTATTATCAATGCCGAGTGCATTAAAGGCAAGAAAAAACCGGAGATTATTTATAAACAGCAATCAGCTTAAAAACAGCTGCCGTAAGGCAGCTGTTTTTTCTTGCGTTTAGCGTGGGCAGATGGTATAATGAGCTAATGGGGGTGGGAGATTTGTTTAAACGTCTGACAGCAAAGGGGATTAATTACTGGCAGGAGGAAGCCTTTGCCCAAAAAGAATTGGTGCAGCATGCTTTCAGCGAAAGAGGTGCTGACGGAGATTTTAATTTAGCCTTGCACACCGGTGATGAGCCAAAGAAGGTAATCAATAACCGCCGAGTATTTACCGCGGCTTTAGATATAGATATGGCACAGACTGTTACCATGGAGCAGGTGCACGGTTTAAATATTGCTCAGGTGGGCAAAAAGGACTGCGGCAGAGGTATGTATGATTATCAGGACTCTTTAAAAGCAACGGACGGTCTGATTACTGATGAAAAAAATGTGGCGTTAATGGGCTGTTTTGCCGATTGCGTGCCGTTAATTTTTTTAGATCCGCAAAGAAAAGTTATTGCCTTAAGCCATGCCGGCTGGAAGGGAACTGTGGGCGGTATCGCTGGATTGACTGCCGAGAAAATGGTGCAGGAATACAACTGCGCCTACGGCGATATAATGGTGGCTGTCGGACCTTCTATCGGACCGTGCCATTATGAAGTAGACCGGCGGGTGATAAACGAGGTGCAGAAATTTGCCTGGTGGCAAAAGGTGCTCACTCCAACTGCTGAGGAGCATGCTATGCTTAACCTTTGGGAGTGCAATCGTCTGCAGCTTTTAGAGTTAGGTTTAAAGGAAGCAAATATATTTGTAAGCGGGCTTTGCACCTATTGCCATAATGATAAGTTTTTCTCTTACCGGGCGGAAAACGGACGCACCGGAAGAATTGCCGCCATAATAATGCTGAAGTAAGGCAATTCGGCAAAAGGGATTTACCGAGCGAAGGGGGACGGAAAGATGCTGAGTGAAGAATTGGCTGGATTGATAGCAGATAAGCCGTTAGACAGCACCTGGTATTATCAGGACAGGGCGCTGGCGGCTTTGGAGTATAGTATTATGCAGGAGCTGGCCGCTGATCCATACAGCGACCACGAGGAGATAGAAGAAAATTTACATAAAAAAGGCTTTGCTTTCAGTCAGGAATTGATTAAAAAGCAGATGGAATTTATGTCGCTGAATAATAAGGAGCAGCGTCAGATTTTTTATCAGCTGCTGCAAAGCTTGTGTGAGGCGTTAGAGGAGAAAGAACCCTTAGAACTATACAGCCAAGGGATATATGATGTGCTGCGCTCGGTAGTAGCTGAAGAAACCGCTGAGGGCAAGGTCAAAAGCTATGTCGATAATTTTATTTATCTGCCGAAATGCGCGCTGGTTGCCTTAATAGAAAAGGGCGAAATAGTGCTTAGTGAAACCCAAAAGGAGAAATTTTGGCAGAGCAAGCCGAAATTTTCCAAGCTTTTCTTTAACGAAATATTGCTTAAGCCTTAATTGCCATATGGATTATTATTATGCTTAGTGTAAGCAATTATTAATCAAAACTTGCGTTATTTGCTGGCAAAAATAAGGTAGTTATGCTATAATAATTGAGATGAATTGTGCTTAAAGGCGGTGGATATAGTGTTTGGTATAGGTTTTTCAGAATTAGTGTTGATCTTGGTAGTCGCTTTGGTCATTTTTGGACCCGATAAATTGCCGGAGGTCGGCAAAACTATGGGTAAAACCATTAAAGAGTTTAAAGCGGCAGTCAATAAAATTGACAGTGAAATTAAAAAAGAGGTTAATGATGTCGCGCAAGCCACCGGCATGGATGAAACATTGAAGGATTTAAAACAAGCGGAGCAATCTTTAAAAGGTATTGATAAAAATTTAAAGGATATCAGTAAAATCAATCCTTTAAAAAATGAAATGGATGATTTGAGCCAAGATTTAAAAAAAGCGGAAAATGTGATGAAAGGCTTTGACAAAAATTTAAAGGATATCAGTAAAATCAACCCTTTAAAAAATGAAATGGATGATTTGAGCCAAGATTTAAAAAAAGCGGAAAATGCCATGAAAGGCTTTGACAAGGAGTTAAAGGATATCAATAAAATTGATCCCTTAAAAACCAATGATACAGCCGAATGAGAAATATAACAGCTAAAATGTAAATGTTTGACGAAGTAGGGTGAATGAGATGAGTGAAAAATATGCTCCTATTGCCGAGCATCTGCGGGAACTAAGAAAAGTATTAATTTGGATAGCTGTTTCATTGGTATTAGGGACGGTCATTTGTTACAGCTTTTTTATTGAGCAAGCGATGAATTTAGTCACAGGACCTATTACTGATTTAGGGCTGGAGCTAAAATTTATCAGTGTTTCGGAAGGGTTTATGGCGCATATTAAAGTAGCGCTCCTCGGTGGATTGATCATCGCCAGTCCGATAATTTGCTGGCAGTTAATGAGTTTTATTTTGCCGGCGTTATATAAGCATGAGCGGCGGATATTTTATTTGTTGTTGTTCTTCAGCGTAGTTTTGTTTGTAATGGGTATTGCTTTTGCCTATTTTGTAGTGCTGCGCATGGCTTTAAATGCTTTGCTCTTTACTTTTTCCGGAGACCTTATTCCGGAGATTACGGCTAATTATTACATCAGCTTTGTGCTGAAATTTATGCTGCCTTTTGGCATTGTATTTGAAATACCGCTGTTTGTGTATTTCTTGACCAAGGTGGGCATTGTCAAGCCGGAAATGCTGCGCAAAAACCGCAAGTATGTCATTTTGGTAATGTTGATTTTGGCGGCCATGCTGACACCTCCGGATATTGTCAGTCAGCTGATGCTGGCTGCGCCGATGTATGTCTTATACGAAATCAGCATAAAAATTTCCTCAGTAGTTTATAACCGCAAGATTAAAAAAGAGGAAAGAAAAGCGCGCAAGGAAGCCAAAATGAAAGCCAAAGCGGAGAAAAAACAAGCAAAGGCGGAGGCAAAGCAAAAAAGAGAAGAAAAAAATGATTAAATATTTGTCTCGATGCAAGGAAATATCAATTAAAAGCCGAAATAAACATTATGTATGAAAATAACTACTGCAAAAAGTTTGAGGAGGAAAATGAATGGAACAGCAAATGGTTAACTTTGGCAGTGTTTTAGGCAAAGATATTTTGAATATTGGCGATGGCTCTTTTGTGGGTACAGTGCAGGGCATGCTGATTGACGAGAAAAATCGGCTGGCTTTGGGCTTGATTCTCAAATCCAAAAGCCGTTTGAGCAATAAAGGCAAAAGCGTCATTGCATTTAAGCAGATTAACTCATTGACCGGCGACTTGGTTACGGTCATAGACAGCGGTGAGGTTACGCTGGAAGGAAAAAATATCATCGGCTTGAGTGTAATTACGGCAGACGGAGTATTTTTAGGCAAGGTAGTGGATTTTACCTTTGCCAAAGACGGCAAAATCTGCGAATACATTTTAAAGGACGGCGTCATGAAAGGTTTGCCCAATGACCGCGGAGCTTTAAATGACAGCGATATTATCACCATCGGCAAAGAGGCTATTATCGCTAAAGAAGGCTTAACCCAAGGCGAATTCGCTATTACCGATGAGGATATCTACGGTGACTGGGAAAAGGTTGATGAAATTTTAGCCGATCTTTCCGAGGATGACAGCGACGAGGAAAAAAAAACTAAAAATGACGGCACCTACGAAGAGCATTTCGATGAAGTGACCGAAAAAATCAGCAAAGCTTTCAGCGAAGCCGGCGAAAAGCTTAAAAATATTGATACCGAAAAGGTCTACAGCAAAATAAAAGTGCAGGCAGGTAAGTTGAGTGATGGCTTTTTCAGTTTGTGTGCTGATATTAAAGGACATACTAAGTATCATAAGTATGATAAAGAAGCCGCCAAAGCGGAAGAAATGCAGGCGGAAAAAGCAAATCAACCGCACAATGCTGAAATTGACTTTGATGATTTGGCTAAGCAATTTGCCGGGCAGATTGTTTACGGGCATCTTGCCGATGAGGATGGCAATATTATCGCTTCGTACGGTCAGGAGATTACTGCTGATATGCTGAAGCATGCGGAGAAATCCGGCAAGCTGGATGCGCTTTTGGAGCTCATTAAAAGTGAGAAGCCGGAAGAAAAGGTGCTGGTAATCGAAAAGCACGAGACGGCTTTTTCGGAGCCGGAAATAAAAGAAGCCGAAGCTTCGGCAGAAGTTTTGCCGCCGGAAAATGAACCGGCGCCGGATGCTGAGGAAAAATAAACCAAAAAAAGTAAAAAATAATTGTAGATTATATTATTTTTTTGCAGGAAATTTACTTTCGAATGCCGAAAATATTAGTATATTCGAGAAAAGTAGGTGATGTATGATGTCGCAAATCATGCCGCTTTTGGAGTTTCCTGAAGGTGAATTGGGAGAAATAGTATCCTTAGAGGATAATGATATTTTTGAGCGCTACGGAGCTCATGTTGGGATGTCTATCGTTATTTTGCACAAAGCCATGGAGTATTTGGTGCAGGTGGGTTATAACCAAATCCTGCTCGGTCAGGAGCAGCTGCAAAAAATACAAGTTAAATTAGCCAGCTTATAAAAAAAGCCTTGCAGATATCTGCAAGGTTTTTTTGTGCATTTTTAAAAGCAAAGGGCTTGCGGGGATTCAAATTCCAAAAGCTTGCCGCTCATGGGGTGATTAAAGTGCAAATGATAAGCCAGCAGGCGATAGCCCTCGCCGTGCGAACTGCCGTATAAGCGGTCGCCCCACAATGGATGACCGAGAGCGGAAAAATGAGCCCGAATCTGATGGGTGCGCCCCGTTAAAAGCTGCACCCAGACTAAGCTTTTTGCCGAGCCGCTTTTAAGCACCTTATAAGCGGTGCGGGCTTCCTTGCCCTTGGGGTCAATTAAAACTTGCGGCTGCCCGTTTAAATGAACAAGCGGCAAATCGATAACGCCTTCGCCTGCGAGAAAGCCTTCAGCGTAAAGCAGGTAATATTTGCTGACTTCTGCTTTTTGCAGCTGGTGAAGGATATAGGCATTTTTGGCGATAACCACTAAGCCGGCGGTATTGGCATCCAAGCGGTTTAAGGCGTGAAAGGTTTGCTTGGGGTAATGGCTGGCTAAAATATTGGCTAAAGAGCCGTTTCCGCCTTGATGGTGGGGGTACATAGGCATGCCGGAGGGCTTGTCGGTCACCAAAAAATATTCGTCCTCATAAACGAGGTTTAAAGGCATCTCCCAGGGTTCGATAGCACAATGAGGCGCGGACTGGTTGGAAATAGGCACGGTGAGAATATCGCCAGCGTGAAGGATATGGTTGGAATTAACCCTTCTTTGAGCAATGCTAAAGGAGCAGGCGGCATTTTTTAAGCGGCTGACCGCATTTTTGGAAAAGCCCTGCTCCCGCAGAAGCTGTTCCACCGTTAAGCCTTCCTGCTCGGGGCTGATGGTAAAGGTTAGATAAGAAAGCATAGGACACTCCTAAAGTAAAAGGTTGATAATAGTGCCGGGGAGAGCAAATACTGCTCCCCACCAGCCGACATTTTGGATATGAGTAAAATAGGGCTGGGCAAAATCCCGCACCATTTGCTCCAAATCACGGGGATTGAGCCGCGCAGTATTTTGGGCGATGTGAGCGGAGAGCTCCATTTTTTCCAATACTTCGCCGTATAAAGGAGCTCCGTTTAAGAAAACGGCTATAGCTGATTCGCTTAACGGAACAGCTGTGACTGCCAGATAAGCGGACAGCTCGCGGCTAAAAGCAGCCTCTGCCGTGGCAAGCAGGCTTGTTCCCTCAGGAGAAGACTGCAGATATGCCAAGGTGCCTTTGGCTGTCTGCTGTAAGTTTAAGCCGGGGAGAAGCGCGGAAAGGGGAATGGGCGCCAGCTGAGAATAGATATTTTGACAAAAAGTATTCAAATCCCGGCGCAGGAGAGTTAAATTATCGCCAGAAAGCATAAGCTTAAACAGCGGGGTGAAATCCGTTTGCTTTAAATGGACTGCCAAAGGCTCGCTGAGCAGAGGAAGCTGCGGATTAATTAAAGCCGGCATCTGCTCTTGCCGATCGGCAAGAACATTTTGGACGCTGGGGCTTTGGCAGAAATGCCCAAGAGGTACAGCTAAAATTAGCTGCCAAAAATGGGCTATAGTATACTCTGTCAGCTCTTTAAAGGTTGGAGAAGCCATCAGCCAATAGCAAAAATCACGGTGAAAAACTAAGCCGCTTTGGCTTAAAGGAATGTTGAGCAGATTATTTACATACTGCTCGGCTGATTTCTCCAGCTCGTGGGCTTTCATGCCGCAAAAAAGCGGAAATTTAATCTGGATAAAGCGCGAAAGGATATTGGCAAGCAAATAATCACCGTTCATCGCCAGATAGCCAAAGGTTTGCAGCATATTGAGTCTTGCTTTGATAAGGTTTTGCACAAAAAGAGTAAGCTTGTCCTGATTATCCTTTAAATACTGGCACAGGAAGTCCAAAAGAGAGATGATTAATTTTTCCGGCAGCCGCAATGGGGTCTGCTTATCTTTTCGGAGCAGATCTGCCGGAGTAAAGGTGAGCAGAGCTTTGTTGAGCATATCCGCTGTCTGCGCCGCTAAAATTGGCGTGATTAGCTGCTCTGTGTGCTTTTGCAGAGCGGACAAGCCTTGTTTTTGCCATGTTTGGGGCAGCAAATCCTGCGTTTTTTTGCTTAAGAAATATTCTTTGCTTTGGGAAAAAAGCTGAGGCAGTGATTGGCTGGTCAGCGAAGCTAATTTTTCGGCGGTTAGATAGCCTTTCAGCTCTTGCGCCAATTTGGGGGAGAGAGCAGAGGCAAGATTAATATTTTCCAACAGCGGGGAAAAATCCGCAGAGGAACTTTGATAAAAATCATTCAGGCAAAAATTGACCTTTTGCGGGCAATGCTCTAAAAGGTAACGGGAAGTATTCTTTAAAGCAAAGGAGCATTGGCTCTCGCTGAGCAACAGCTGCATTTGCAGTATGGCTTGGATATTTTCTTTATTGCGCTCGAGAATATCCATGAGGCTTTGAGGATTTAAGACATAACTGTCAAAAAGCTGTCCCAATGAGCGGGCAAAGGCTTCCTGTCTTTTGGGAATAACCCCTTGGGCAAATTTCATGCCGCCTAAGGGCTTGTAGGGCCAAAATAAACCTTTAATGGCGGCGCAGTTGGTGGTGTAGCCTACAGCGCCGAAAACGGCTAATTTACCCGCCAGATAAAGCCCGTTTAAAGCTGACGGTGGCAGATAGGCTAAGACTCCTCCGGTGGCTAAGCCAACTATACCGCCCATGCCTGCGCCAAGATAGTTTAATGGCTTTAATTCTTTGCCCATAAACTCCCGGACTAAAAGCAGCATATCTTCGTTGCTTAAAGTATTCAGGCTCTCATAAGCTAAGGGGGATAAATGCCCAGGCAGATGCTGAATTAAGATATTTTGCAAACTGCCGCTAAGAGCAGGCAAAGCCGCTTCTTGGGCTTGGGAGGTAAAAAGAAGCCGGTAAATGTCCGCTAATGGTTTATGAACGAGCATGTCAATGAATGTTTCGGATTTAGACAGCAAGATAGTTAAGGCTTTCTTGATGATAGGCTCTAAAGAAACAGCAGGCAAGGCTTGCTTGAGCCGGCTTGGCAATATAGAATTCAACTCATCGGCTGAAAGGTTGAGTTTTAATAATAATTCCCGAAGGCTTTGGGTGCTGAGGCTGTGCAGAAGTAAATCGGCAAGGTATTTAAAGCCTTTGTGCAGAATATGCGGCTGCCAGAGAGAGGAGAAAAGATTCTCACTAAGCTTGGCATAATCAATTTCCGGCAAGTTAACTAAGTCTTTGAGAGGGCGCAAGAGCAGGCTTTGTCCGGCTGAAGAGGCAAGAAAGGCAGGAAGAAGGGCATGGAGCAGTTCTTTTATTTGCGCCGGTGTAATATTTTGGCTGAGTTCGGCTAAAGAAAGCTGGGAGATTTTGCTGTCAGCTTGGAGAAATAAATCCAGCAGCTGCTCAGCTTCTAAATTTTCCAGCAGAAATTCCTGGGCTTTGAGCAAAAATTCCCCGGAAAAACGCTCGCCGTCGCCTAAGAAATCATGCAAAATCTTGCTCACTAAAGCCGAGATGCCTTCCTGCTCGGTCAGGGCTTCGTTGATAGCCTGGTCAATCAGGTTAGTCAAAAATGGCTTGTTAGCCGAAAGCCATTGCAGAAAAAGAGAGCAAAGCAAAGGACCCTGCTCCTTAATTAAAGGCAAAATGAGCGAGCGCATGGGAGGCAGGGTTAAAAGCTCGCCTAATGTCAGATCTGTTTGGAATGATTGGTGGATTTTTTGCCCGTAGTAGTTCAGTAATTCCTGCCCGTCGGCAGAACGCAGATAGCCGAGGATTTTTTCATTAGCAGTACCCTCAGGCGCTGAAAGCCAATCAGCCAAGGAAAGGCTTAATATTTGCTCTATACTTTGCTCGATAAATGACGGCGGGAAAGACCGGCTAAAAAATTGCCGGGTATTTTCTCTGGCGGCACTGTCAGCATAGATATTTTGGGCTAACAGCGCCGCTTGATGATCGAGATAATGCTTCAGAGGTTTGCTTGCCTCCTCAGTAAGCAAAGGCGCAGCAGAAGCAAAGAGCGCAGTAAAGGTCGCTGCTGAATTCAGAGATTTATCAGCGGCAGAGATTAAGGCTTGGTGAAATTCGTCTATAACCTTTGGCGGCAGTGATTGCCTGAGGGCATCGCTAAATAAGCAAAGAAAATCGTCGTCAGCTTGCAGCTTACGGAGCAATTGGGTCAAATGCTCGCTCAAATAACTCTGGTCCAGTTCGTTAATAGTGACATTTTGAAGCTGGGCAGGAATTTCTGCGGTTAAGAGGTGTTTCAGCACCTTAGAAAGGGCGGATTCAACTTCCGTTTTATTTAATATTTGTGCTAAGTCCTCGGAAGTAAGAATTTCGTCTTCCAAAAGGGCAGAAATCTGGCGGGTAAAGTGTTCCCGATTTTTTTCGATAGTGCCGCCGGGCTTAAATAATGTTTTGATAGCTACATCGTTGGTAGCATAGCCGGCAATAGCACTGAAAATAGTTTCAAGAATTAAATTAACAAGCATTTTCCCGCCTCCGCAAAAAATAATAAAATGGCACTTGACCTTTTGAGAAATATGTTATATTATATCATATGAAAGCAAAAGAGTAAATCGATTTTGCAGTAATTTTGGGGATGTACTGGCTTCGACGGGGGATATGGTGGCTGTGGAAGCGAGTCGAGAAAGCATCAACCTCGTTAAATGATGCGTCTAAATTTAAACGCTAACAATAATAGATTAGCTGTCGCTGCCTAAGCAGTGACCTTCCTGCCCGAGTTTTCTGCGACTTGGGGTCAGGGAGTCGACCAGCAGAATACCTAAATTGCAAGCGAAGGATAGCATTTTAGGGAAATTTATCCTTCTGGTAAGGCTTGAGCCTGTTTGCGGGCGCAAGACTTATGAGAATTAAAACACAAACTACACTCGTAGAAACTGCGGTGGTCGGTCTTTCGGACAGGGGTTCGACTCCCCTCATCTCCATTATGTAATGTATAAGCAAAAGGCGGCGTATTTATCGTACCAGCGATATTTACGCCGTTTTTCATTTCTCGGCGCGTGAAGTTTTATGCAATTATACGAAAGATTTTGTATAAAAACTGTCAAATATTCACCTAAATTTATTCGCGGTGAATATTTTGGTGCAAAATTTTTTCTAAGCGTTCGCTGAAATATTCGTCTATCTGGTTATCAATATTTTGCCGTTCCTCGGAAAAGGTATGCTGATAGACTGATTTTAAGGTATTGTCCGTTGACCAGCCGCCTCGTTCCATGGCGTATTTATCCGGAACGTTTAACTGGACCATGACGGAGGCTGCTAAGTGACGCAGGTCGTGAAATGCCATGTGCGGCAGGTTATTTTGCTCCAAGATGCGGCTGAATCGTTTATAGATAGAGGCTGCCGACTGGGGGCAAAGGTATTGCTGCTCCGAAGGAAGTTGGTCAATGAGGTTTAAGATATATTCCGGCAGGCGCAGGCGGCGGATGGAGCTCGCTGTTTTCGCTTGCTGGCGGACGACATCCTGACCGTTCACCGTTAGTTTTACTTGATTGATGGTGAGGATATTGCCTTTGATGTCCTCCCGGCGCAGACCGCGGATTTCACTCATACGCAATGTCAGCCACATGGCTAAGAGCACCGGTAATTCAACCGGAGTTTGATAAACTGCCTGCATGATTTGCTCTGGCGTAGAGAGTTCCTTTAACTTGCGGCTTTTGCGGGGCGTGGTAATGCTATAATGAAACGCCGGGCGGTAGGTTTTTAAGACTGCTGCTAAAAAGCCGCTGATATTGGCAATAGTTTTGGGTGAAAGGCTCAGCGATTCCAGGTTGATGGCTTTCTGGATATCTTCTTCGGTTATTTGGTAGATGCTGTAACGCTGGAGATCCTTGAGCCGCAGGCGCATGATTTGCTCATAGCCCGCAATGGTAGAGGGGGAGAGAATGTTGCGCTTGCTGTCGATGTATTGCTCCATGGCGCTCGCCAAGGTGAGGTTGGATTTTTTCTGGTAACTGCGTTCGGCTTCTAAGGCGCGGATGGCTTTTTCTACTTCCCGTTTGGTTGGTTTGGTAATGGAAGCATAGAGCCGTTTGCCGTTTTGATCTCTGCCAAGGCTTACGCGGGCGTGGTAACTGCCTGAGGGCATTCGTTCGATTTTGGGCATGGTGTTCACCTCCTTTATTTTAAAATATAACGTATGTTCGGATTTGTCAACATATTTTTGCATTTTTCACCAAATTTCTACAAAAAAAATAACCTGCCGCGGTGGGCAGGGGGGAAATTATTCGCAGATGCATATTTTTTTATTCTGTTTCCTTTCGTCTTTTGCAGAATTTTCCATATTGTAAATTCAACTTGCACTTAATGCGGAGGTTATTTATTATGGTAACTCCTTAGCTTGTTGTTCTAATTTTTTTATAGAAGAGTTGCCTATTAAAGATAGCATTTGTTGGATTGCTATTTCATTTAGAATAACCAATCTTTGACTTGAAGATAATCCGTCTTTAATATATTGAGCATTTAAGTTTTCTAAATTAGCCAAGACTATTAGTTGTTGAATGGAAGCGTTATCACGTATATTTCCTTCTGCATTGGGATTTTGCTCACGCCACTCTTTTGCAGTCATACCAAAAAGCGCAGTATTTAGTAAATCGGCCTCGTTGGCATACGCAAAGCGTTGTTGTTGCTTGGTTACGGTATTAGGAATAATATGACTTTTGATAGCATCTGTATGAATCTTATAGTTAATCTTAGAAAGTTCACGTTTCAAATTCCAATCAAGAGATAAACGGCTGCTTTCATCATTTTTTAAACGTTGATAATCTTTGATGATATACAATTTAAATTCAGGAGATAGCCAAGAAGCAAATTCAAAAGCAATATCTTTGTGTGCTAAAGTTCCACCATATCTTCCGGCTTTAGAAATGATACCTATACCATTTAGTTCTTTTATCCATTTTGTAGGAGTCATAACAAAACGGTTTAATCCTGCATCGCTTTTAACCGCCTCGAATTTCACACGGTTAAAATTTGAATTGTATAACGTTTCCCAAGTTCCTAGAAACTCAATAGTATTTCTGTTACGCATCCAGTTTTGGATAACAAAACGTGGATCGTCAGAATTTTTATATTTTGCTATATCGGTTAACGAAATATAATCGTCATTAATACCATCAGATACGATGGATATTTCAATACCTTGAGCATTAATTGTTTCTGTTAATTTTTTATTTTTCATTGTCGTTTACCTCTTTCACATGGTTATACTCTGCAATATATTCCGTTGTATTTGTCGAAAAATGTTGTAATATGTAATTAGTGGGGGAAAATTTTGTTAAAACAATCTTGACGAACATACGTTCTGCTGATATAATGGAAGCAACAAACATATGTTCGGATAATTGGCGGGAGTGGTGATAGTGGATACAGCAAAAGACGAACTAATTAAACTTATAATCGAAGAAGATGATGAAGAGATACTTAAAAAGCTGCTTATTTGCGCGCAGACTTTAGCAGCTGATAATATTCCAAAAGTTTTTGAGCCTCATCCTCAGTGAGTTGGTTGACTGTGTCAATCAACTCATTTTTTATTTTGTGGCTTTGGGGATCATCAGTACGACCTAAAAGATAGTCTACGGAGACGTCAAAATAGTCGGCTATTTTGATAAGCACACTGCTTTTGGGTTCAGCACCCTCTTTCCAATGCGTACAAGCAGCAGTAGAAAAACCTAATTCTTTAGCAACTGTATTTGGCTTATCTCCATTTTGCAGGCAGAGATTATAAAATCGTTCCCAAAACATATATTACCGCTCCTTATTAAAATAATAAACAAAAATATCTACATAAAAGTAGACGAAATATTGACAATCTACATTTAAGTAGATATAATATACCTATAGGTAAGAAATGAGGCAAAAATACAGTCTTTAAAAATTGAGATAAAACCTCAATCTAAGAATAGCCTATTTTACGGCTGTTGTCAACACAAATTTAAAGGAGGTGGGGAAAGTGAAAGCAAAAAATAATGAAATGAATTTTATATTAAGTAAATTAGATGAGTATAATGCGTTGAAAAAGCAGTTAAAAGATTTTATGGAACCGAAGCTTTATGTTTGTACACAAACAAATAAACGCATTATAGCAGTATATGATTTTTATGCAATAAATGAAAACGGCGATAATTATATATTTGCGGCACACAATTCTAACGAGAGTTTTAATATTATTGGTCTTTATAATGGGAAAGAGAGAGCGAAAGAAGTTTATGAAGAAATGCTCAAACACTCCATAACAAAAAAACATTTAATCTATGAAATGCCTAAAGAATAAGGAGTTTAATTAAATCCGGCAGAGAGTCTTTAGAAGCCTGCAAAAATTTTTTCCAGAATGTATCATTAGAAAGTTGTATAGCGAAGTGTTGACCTTTGTTGGTAAGACCTAAGGTTAAATAAACATTATTAAAATCATCGCAAACAACTCTTTTAAAAATACCTATTTCATTTAGGTAAAGAATATGCTCCATGATTTCTTGTTTAGAGTATTGAGGTAAATAAAATTGGTATTGGTCAATAGTCAATTTGCTTAAAGATGTTGGAGCATTATCCTGTACAAACAACAATATATCTTTAGCGCATTTAGCTGAATATTTTATTGTAATCACCTCATTTAGATTGTTTATAGTAAATTTAGACATAGTTTAGGAGGGAGAAAAAAGTGAGTATATTTGATAAAGAGCCTCCATGGTGGCTACCATTGTGTTTTGCTATTCCATCAATAATAATCAGCATTATAAGCATAATGAACAGTTTGTAGTAGTTTAGCTTTTTTGGGGAGGTAAGTGTGATGGATGATGAAAAACTAAAAAAGATTGACCGGGAAATTTTGGGTTATACATTTACAATTTTAATCAGTGCATTGGTGGCATTGTTTACCACTATTGCTTATATCAATACTCATTAGTATAAAAGATGATTTACCAAAATTGTAGTTACAAAAGCGACAATGATAGGTGTAATAACAGAACGAGCAAGAAAAAGGCAGATGGATTTAATTATTATCTTAGTATTGATTTCCGGAGCATTAAAAGTATGGTAGGTTAAGACAAATTGATTATCATCAATAAAAGTTAAATAGCCTTCGGTTTGCAAATGTTTAAGGATTCCTCTAAGATCATTAGCACACCAAGAATAGTCATAGACAGAATCAAATGAGCCATTTAAAAGTATTTGCTTGTAATGGGGAGCTATTTCTAAAATATTATCTGTATTTTGAGCGAATTTTTTCAATTGCTTAATTAGTTTTTTGCTTTGAAAGGTCAACAAATTAAATCAACTCCTTTAGGATGATTATAGCAAAATTAGGCAAAAATAACAAGATGAAATAGGGGGTGGTGAAGTGAAAGAAAAGGAACAGGAAAGAGAAGTTCGCAGCGTAAAGGAAATACGTGAAAGTAAGGGTATGAGTCAAGCCGAGCTTGGAAAACTTGTAGGAGTTAAGCAATCAGCGATCAGTCATTATGAAACGGGGATAAGAACACCGGATTTCCTGCTCGCTAAGAAGATTGCTGAAGCATTGGAGGTATCTGTGGGGGAAATTTATTTTTGATTTTAGAAGGTGAGACAATGAAGTATAAAAATCTTCATAAAGAAATGCGAAACAGAGGTATCGATTTTAATCAATTCTGCGATCTGATAGGAATATGCAAAAAGAGTTTATACAATAAGCTCAATGGTGAAACAGAATTTACACTTACAGAAGTAAAAAAGATAAGAGAACTGTTTTGTGATTGTGGATTCGATTATCTTTTTGCAGAACATAATAAGGATGTGGAGACTAACTATTAAATGTCAAGAGATAAAATGAAAATTTGAAAAAAAATACGCTACCCATGACAAGCAGCATTCAGACGCCGGGAAAAGTCAGCTATGGCGATAAAAAGAGCACAACA
>CALXSY010000026.1 GCA_944391285.1 uncultured Clostridia bacterium | reverse complement strand
ATACTGTTATGAGGCTTTTCCCCATAGCCACAAGCCTCATTAGAAATGGTCGGGATAATAACAAAGTCGGGATAACAAGAAAATTATCTGGAATTCCGGATAATTCTTGTAAGCTTGGTATATTTTGTTTTGAAAAGTTAACAGAAAAAGATAGTGTCTTAGTAATTTGTTGTATTGAAAGAGTAAAAAATCTCCTATTGGGATGAATACCGTAGGAGATTTTTTTTATGTTATACTAAAAACAGTATATAAAGTCTGAAGAAAGTTTTTCTGCAATAGTAAATTCTTTTATAACTTATTGCAAAGTTTCAGTCCAGGCTTTAAGTTCAGCGGCTGAGGTTTGGGAGGCAAAACGTTTGCCTTCTTTGAGAATTGCGCCGGGGCAGGAGGGAGCTAATTCGGCGTTGGTTTTGCCCATACCGCTGCTGCCGGAGGTAGCAAAAGGAATAATGGTTTTGCCGGCAAAATCATAGCTCTCCAAAAAGGTATTAATAATAGTCGGAGCTACATACCACCAGATGGGAAAACCCAGATAGATGATATCGTATTCGCCCATGTTTGGTATTTTATTGGCGATAGCGGGACGGAAAGATTTGTTGCTCATTTCGATAGTGGAGCGGCTTTCTTTATTTCGCCAATCTAAATCGGCAGAGGTGTAGGGTTCTGCGGGGACAATTTGGTGCAGATCTGCGCCTATGGCAGAGGCTAAGGTTTGGGCTAATTGGGCAGTAACGCCGCCGGCACTAAAATAAGCTACTAATTTTTTACTCATAGAAAACACTCCTTTTTTTGAATTTTACTATAAATGGCAACATTAGCAAGTAATGTGCAATAATACTTTGCTGATATTTGTTATTATTAATATAATTATACAACTCAAAGCAAGGCTTAAGTCAAGAGTTTTTGCGCAAAAAAAGAAAAAATTTTTTAGCGCGTAATCTTTACGAAAAAGCTATTGACATTCTCGATAATCGATGATATACTTAGAACAGAAATACTCGATATTCGAGAATGAGGTGAGCACATGGCACGAGCAAAATTTCAGACTTTAACTGAGCAGATGTTTTATACCTTGCTCTGCCTGCAAGAGGAGTGCTACGGCATGGATATTTTGGACCGGATTCCCAATATGACCGGCGGGCGGGTGAAAATCGGTTCCGGCACTCTTTATACGCTCTTGGAGCAGTTTTTAGAAGCGGAGATGATCAAAGAAACCAAGGTCGAAGGGCGAAGGCGAAGCTATATTTTGACACCGAAAGGCAGAGAGATGCTTTTTAATGAGTATGAGCGAATCAAGGCGCAAATGGCGGATTTTGAAGCGATATTTATAGAGGGGGAAGAAAAATGAAGGACAGAAAGCGCAGAATAGAGGTATTCTCCTTTTTTAATCATACTACTATCAGCGAGCATTTGGAGAAAATGGCGCAGAAAGGGTGGATGATTGAAAAGGTGACTAATTTTGGCTGGATTTATCGGAGGATAGAGCCGCAAAAGGTGCATTTTGCGGTGTCGTATTATCCGAAAGCTTCGGAGTTTGACCCGTATCCCACTCAGGAGCAAGAGATGTTTTATGATTTTTGCGAGCATACGGGCTGGAAATTGGCTTCGAGCTCGGCACAGCTGCAAATATTTTATAACGAGAGAGAAAACCCGACGCCTATTGAAACGGAGCCTAAGCTGGAATTAGCAGCGATTCATGCTTCGGCAAAGAAGAACTTTATACCGGCTTATGTGGTGCTGATGGTGCTGGGATTGTTGCAAGGGTTGATGTTTATTAGCTCATTTTTAGGGGATCCAATAGATTTATTTTCCTCGCCCAGTTGGTTTTTCAGCGGCTTTTGCTGGTTCTTGGTCGGGATATTATGTGTGGTAGAGCTGGGGAGCTATTTTATTTGGTATAAAAGAGCCAAGGTGGTAGCAGACGAACAGGGTGAATTATTGAAAGTTCCCAATACTTCTCCTTTTCAGAAAATAGTTCTGGGTGCTGTATTGCTAAGCGCTCTCTACTGGGTCATCAATTTAATTATTTTAGGGGATAGACTGGAAAGATGGATTGCTGTTTTATTTTGCATTTACCTGCCGGTGCTGTTTATCAGCGTTAATGGGGTGAAAAAGTTTTTGAAAAACAAAAAAGCCTCTCGCCGTTTAAACCGCAATTTAACTATAATTGCAAGCTTTGTTATTAGCTTTGCACTGATAGGGATTATCACCTTTGGCACTATTTTTGCCGGCAATCATGGTTTATTCGCCGAAAAAGGCGAAGAGGTTTATGAGCATGGCGGCATGAAGTGGGTAGCTTATCAAGATGAACTGCCGCTAACGGTGGAAGATCTTTTGGATATCGAGAGTGATGATTACATCAAGGAGCGGCGGGGAGATGAATCATTTTTGCTGGGAGAGTTTGTGTTCAGCCAATACCCACGGTTTGATTCATCGGATTTTGTTGATTTGCCGAGGCTAGAGTACACAGTGGTAGATGTTAAAGCGGATTTCCTTTATGAGATGTGCAAGGAGCGCTTGATTTACGAGAAGGAATATTTGCTGCCGCTGGAGAAAAGGGAATATCGCCCGCAGGATGCTGAAAATTGGGGTGCTAATGAGGTCTATCGCTTGTATGACCCGGAATATGGAGCGAGAGATGATTATTTGCTTTGCTATGATAATCTGTTAGTAGAAATCAGCTTTGACTGGGAGATTACAGCGGAGCAAATGCAGACAGTAGGAGAAAAGTTAGGTAATTTATAAAATGTAATCTTGAAAGAAGGTGAAAATGGTGTGTGGCAGAAGACCTTTAAAACTGTTATAAAAAATAGTTGAGGAGATAAATATGGATTATATAATTAGAGAAATGCGAAAAGATGAATACCCTTTGCTGAAAGATTTCTTGTATGAGGCGATTTTTCAAAAAGATGAGAACAATTTATTGCCTAAAGAGATCGTTGAAATGCCGGAAATACGGATATATATCGAAGATTTTGGCAAAAAGAAAGATGATTACTGCTTGTGCGCTGTGGTTAACGGCAGGGTAGTAGGTGCGGTTTGGGTACGAATAATTGAAGGTTTTGGCTGTGTGGATGATCAAACTCCCGAATTAGCTATTGCTTTATACAAAGAGTATCGGCGTTTAGGTATCGGCAGCAGGCTGATGGCAGAAATGCTGAATTTGCTTAAAGAAAAAGGCTACCGCAAAACTTCACTGTCGGTGCAGAAAGATAATTATGCTGTACAGATGTATTTAAAAATGGGCTATATTATTAAAAAAGAAAAAGAGGAAGAATATATTATGGAGTATGTCTTATAGTAAAAGATGAAGCAGAAACAAGAGAAAAAAGCTAACCGCTTGTGAGGCGGTTAGCTTTTTTTAGGCTTAGAAAAAACAGGTGGGGAAATTTTGGGCAGATGAAACATGGCAGTGATGGCTATTAGCAGAAGTTGCCAAAAGTGGTAAAGAAAAAGTTACAATTTGTTTACAACCGGGTATTTTTTAAAAAAAATACTGGATTTTCAAGCTAAAGTGGTGTAAAGTGGTAGGTAGTGGTAGAGTATTCTTAAAAGGGGTGATCAGGTGTGTTTTTAGGTGAATATCAACATAATATTGACCCAAAAGGGCGGCTGATTATCCCGTCTAAATTTCGTGAATTATTAGGTGAGCAGTTTGTGCTGACCAAAGGTTTGGATGGCTGTTTGTTTGTCTATCCGATGGAAGGTTGGCATGAGTTAGAGGACAAGCTTAAAAGCTTGCCTTTGACACAAAAAGATGCTCGTGCTTTTGCCAGAATATTTTTCTCCGGCGCCAGCGAAGGAGAATTGGACAAGCAGGGCAGAGTGTTGTTGCCGCCTAATTTGCGCACCTATGCTCATATCACTAAAGAAACGATGATTATCGGCGTTGGTACTCGCTTTGAAATATGGGATTTGGATACTTGGCAGCAATATAATCAGGAAAGCGATAAATCTTTTGAACAGTTAGCCGAATTAATGGGGCAATATGGTTTAGATATCTGAGGTGAAATGAATGCTTGAGTTTGCACATATTCCTGTATTGTATAGGGAGATTATGGAGATTATGGCACCTAAGGCGGGAGAGACGTTTGTTGATTGTACTTTAGGCGGCGGCGGTCATTCCAAAGGGTTTTTAGAGCGCACCTCTCCCAATGGGAGACTAATCGGGATTGACCAGGATTTAGAGGCGCTGGAGGCGGCTAAGAAAAATTTAGCTCAATTTGGTGAGAGAGTAAGATATATTCACAGCAATTATGAAAATCTATCGGCAATTTTAGCCGCAGAAGCTCCTGAGGGAGTAGACGGAATTTTATTTGATATTGGGGTTTCCTCCCACCAGTTAGATGATGCGGAGAGAGGATTCAGTTATATGCATGATGCACCGTTAGATATGCGTATGGATCAAACTAAGGATTTCAGCGCTTATGAGGTGGTTAACCGCTACAGTGAGGACGAGCTGTACCGTATTATCCGGGATTACGGCGAGGAAAACTGGGCGAAAAGAATTGCGCAGTTTATCGTCGAAAAGCGAAAGATTAAGGCAATCGAAACTACCGGTGAATTGGTAGATATAATAAAGGCGGCGATTCCCAAAAAGGCGCGGATGGACGGCTCTCATCCGGCTAAGCGCACCTTTCAGGCTATTCGTATTGAGGTCAATAGTGAGTTAGAGGTTTTGGAAAAGACTATTGAGCAAGCGGTGAAAAATTTGAAAAAGGGCGGAAGATTAGGAATTATTTCTTTTCATTCCTTAGAAGACAGAATCGTTAAAGAGAAGTTTAAGTATTTGGCGGCTAAATGCATTTGCCCGCCGGAAATGCCCATTTGCTGCTGTAATAAGGTAGCAGAGGTAAAGATATTAACTAAAAAGCCCATAACTGCTCAGAATGATGAATTGATGAGCAATTCCCGGGCGAAAAGCGCCAAATTTAGGGCTGTGGAAAAAATAGTTTAAGGCTTAGATAAAAGGAGAATGGAGAAAATGCCAAACAGATATACATACAATTCCCAAAGATATTACACTGCCGGGGCAAATGCTGTCCTGCCGGAATATTATGAGCAGAATGATAGTATAAATATTAACAAAGAAAATTACACTGCGAACAGTAAGAAAAAAATTAAACTGATTATCAACGAAAACCTTAAGCTTTTTACAGTAGCCTTTTTGTTGGCTGCTTTGGTTGTTGGACAATATGTTTATATTGCCGGCATGGGCTATGGTATTGTCCGGCAGGAGAATGAACTCAATCAAGTGTTGAATAACAACGAAAAGCTCAAGCAGCAATATGCTTATTTAGGTGATTTGTCAACGGTAGAAGCTTATGCGGTCAACAATTTGGGTATGGTAAAAGCTTCGTCTTCGATGGCATATGTAAGCAGTGCTGACAGCCAAGAAAGCACTCAGGAAGAGGAAACCGTACAGGAGGACAGCAGCATTTTAAAAAGCATTGTCAGCGGTGTGTTTGGTATATTTAAGTCCTATTGATTTCAGGGGTGAAAAGGGTGAAGGGAAGAAGAAATAAGCACATCGTTTGGATATTTTTATTGATTATGGTGGTTGTATGCGCGATATTTGTTAAACTTTTCTTTGCGCAGATTGTGCATGGCGCGGAGAGAGAAAATATGGCGCTTAACAGCCGTTTGAAAGAGCTCACTATGCAGCCCAACAGGGGCGTTATCTACGATGCTAAGGGCAATGCTTTGGCTATCAGCGTGGAATGTTATTCAGTATATATCACGCCTAAAAAAGTGCGGGAATCGGATGACCGGGCAGAGATTGCTCAAGGCTTGGCTGAAGTATTGGAGATGGATCAAAAGAGTATCGATGAAAAAATCGATAAAAATTCCGGCTTTGAATATATTAAACGCCGTATTACTGACGAGCAGGCGGAAATACTAAAGGAGCGGGACTATGACGGCGTAGGACTTACGACCGAATATCGTCGCTCTTATCCTAAAGGAACATTGGCTTGTCATGTGCTGGGATTTGCCGGTATTGACAATCAGGGATTGTCCGGTTTGGAATTATATTATGACGAAGAATTAACCGGTACTCCCGGCAAACTGCTTTTGGAGGTAGACAGCGCACAGAATAATATTCCTCAATCACAGCAGGAATTTATTCCGGCGGTCGAGGGATACAGCTTAACCTTGACTATTGATGAAACAGTGCAGTATATCACTGAAAGAGAATTGGAAAAGGTATATCATGAGCAGGATGCTGAAGCCGCCACTGCTATTGTTATGAATGTTAATACCGGAGCAGTTTTGGCGATGGCCAACTATCCTAATTTTGATCCCAACAGTTATGGCGATGTAGATGAATCTGTTTGGAACAATTTTGCGGTAAACGGCACTTATGAGCCGGGGTCAACCTTTAAGATGGTTTCGGCCTCGATGTTTTTGGAAGAGGGCGTTACCAGCGCCGACGATCATTATTACTGCGCCGGGTCTATTCGGGTCAGCGGCTATAATTTTAAATGCTGGCGCTCCTACAGACCACATTTAGACCAGACCTTTGCCCAGGCGGTCGGCAATTCCTGTAACCCGGTTATGGCGCAGGTTGCTTTTAAGCTGGGGTATGAGAAGTTTTATGAGTATCTCTATGGCTTTGGCTTTACCGAAAAAACCGGCATCGATTTGCCCGGCGAGGCAATAGGTGTTATGGTTAATCAGGAACGGGCGGTAGATATCGACTTAGCGGCTATGTCTATCGGTCAGTCTAATTCCTATACGCCGATACAGGTTATTACGGCTATTTCTGCGGTAGCTAACGGCGGCAAGCTGATGCAGCCTTATGTAGTGCAGAGTATTACCGACAGCGAAGGAAATACGATTTCTGAAACAGAACCCAAAGTGGTGCGGCAGGTTTTATCGGAAAAAACTTCACAGACCATGCGGGAAATTTTAGAGGGTGTTGTTGAAGAAGGCACCGGCAGCAAAGGTAAGGTTGAAGGTTATCAAGTATGCGGTAAAACCGGTACGGCACAAAAGGTAGTTGACGGACGTTATTCCGATACGGATTACATCTGCTCTTATGCCGGCTTTGCTCCGGCTAATGATCCGGAGATTGCAGTTTTAGTATTTGTGGATTCGCCCAAATATGAGAAGATGGGCGGCTTGGTTTCCGGTCCGGTATTTGCCAATATTATGGGCGATGTTCTGCGTTATTATCAGATTGAACCAACTGAAACCACTGAGCTGATGGAAGATATCGTCAGCAGCAATGAGGTTGAAACAAATGCTGAAACCATGATTATGCCCAGTGTTTCCGGACTGACCGGAATGGAGGCTATTGAGTTTTTTAGAGAAGAGGGCTTAAATCCCATTGTTCAGACTCAAGGCTCAGAAATGTATGCTTACTTGCCGCCGGCAGGCACTGGGGTAGCGGTGGGCAGTGATGTTTATTTATATTGCGCCGATGAATCGCAGGCTTCGGTAGAGATACCGGATTTAACCGGCAAAACTATTAAAGAGGCGGATTTGCTTTTATCGGGTGCCGGTTTAGAGATGACTATTGAGGGTAATGGCATAGCTTATGAGCAGGAGCCGGCTGCCGGAGTATTGGTAGGCAGAGGCAGCAGCGTAAGCGTGAAATTTTCTCCCGATGGGGTCAAACCTCAGGATGCACAGCCGGAGGTAAATGAGAAAGATCAAGAGTAATGCGGAGGGATTGGCGTGCAGTATCATAATTTACGTGAGTTAATGGATAAAATAACTTATAAGGATCATGCAGTCTTGCAGGGTTTAGGTATTACGGGAATCCAATATGATTCAAGAAAAGTTGAGTTAGGCAATTTATTTGTAGCCATCAAGGGTTTTAACAGCGATGGGCATGAATATATCAAGCAAGCCTTGGAAAAAGGAGCTATTGCGGTAATAGTTGAAGATGAAAAGTATTGCTCGTTAGAATATCCATGGATTTTGGTAGAGGATTCCCGGGTAGCTTTAGCGGAGATAAGCGCAGCATTCTATGACAATCCCAGCGAAAAACTGAAATTAGTAGGTGTGACCGGCACCAACGGCAAAACTACTACCACCAATTTGATTGCTCAGATTTTAGAATATGCCGGACATAAGGTTGGAGTTATCGGCACTTTGGGCAACCGCATCGGGGAAAAGTTTACCGAAGGTTCACGTACCACACCGGAGGCTTTGGATTTGCAGAGGTTATTTGCCCAGATGGTGGAGGAAAAGGTGGAATACGCTATTATGGAGGTCAGCTCCCATGCGCTGGATTTGCATCGGGTGGACAAATGCCATTTTGATGTGGCGGTTTTCACTAACCTGACGCAGGATCATTTGGATTATCACCATAGTATGGAAGAATACTGCAAGGCAAAGACCAAATTGTTCATGATGATGGATAAGAGCACCTTTAAAGGAGTGGCTAAAACCGCCGTTATCAATATTGACGATGAGTGGGCAAAGCATTTTCTGGTTTCTTCCGGCGGAGCATTGGCTACTTACGGAGTAGAGAAGGATGCTTCGTGGAAGGCGGAAAATATTCAAATCAAGCCTGATAGCGTAAGCTATACTATTGACGGGGCAGAGGTAGACTTGCCTTTAAGCGGCAAGTTCAATATTTATAATTCTTTAGCGGCGATGGCGGCGGCTAATGCATTGGGGGTAGCGGTGGAAGACTGTATTAAAGCTTTAAGCGATTCCCACGGAGTAGCCGGTCGATTCCAGCGGGTGAAAAATGACAAAAATTTAACCGTTATTATTGATTATGCCCATACTCCCGATGGTTTGGAAAATGTTATTACCACTGCCAAGGAGATTGCCCGGGGCAGAGTGATTACAGTCTTTGGCTGCGGCGGTGATAGGGATAGGACCAAGCGTCCGATAATGGGACAAATTGCCGCTAAGCTAAGCGATTATTGCTTCGTCACATCTGACAATCCCCGTACTGAGGATCCGGAAAAAATTATTGCCGATATTTTGCCCGGGGTAAAAAAATATATGGCGCCTAACCGCTATAAGGTATGTCCTGATCGTCATCAGGCGATTATGGAAGCTGTGGGAATGGCAAAGGAAGGCGATATCGTTTTGATTGCCGGCAAAGGACATGAGGATTATCAGGAGATAAACGGTGTTAAGCATCATTTCAATGATTATGAGGTAGCCGAAGAGGCAATTGGGGTGAAGTAATGCTGAAAGTGACAGCGGCGCAGATAGCGCAGAAGCTTGGGTACTCCTACAGCGGAGCAAATGAAAATATTATTACTGCAGTGACCTGCGACAGCAGAGCAGTAGAAAAAGGTTCGCTTTTTGTGGCGTTAGTAGGCGAAAAGACTGACGGACACAATTTTATAAAGAGTGCATACGAAAAAGGGGCGGTGGCTGTGGCAGCCAGCCGCCCCATAGAGCCCATTGAAGGTTTAGTTGTGATAAATGTAGATGACGGTGTAAAATTTTTGCAGGAATTAGCGGCTTGGGTGCGAATTAATTTAAAAGCAAAAGTTATTGCCGTTACCGGCAGCTATGGCAAGACTACCACTAAGGATATGCTGGGCAGTGTTTGTGGGCATTTGTCTGCTTGTATTTCCGCTGGCAACAACAATAATGAGTTAGGCTTGCCTTTAAATATTTGCCGTGCCGATGAAGAAACCGAAATTTTAGTCAGTGAAATGGGTATGCGGGGCTTAGGGCAGATTGAATTTTTATGCAATATTGCTCGTCCGCAGTATGGTATCATCACCAATATCGGTACGGTGCATAGTGAGCTTTTGGGCTCTCAGGAAAAAATTGCTCAGGCTAAGTGCGAGCTTTTAAAATTTATTCCTCAAGATGGAGCAGTAGCTTTAAATTGGCAGGATAAAGTTTTTTTAGATAAATATTTAGCTACTTGTAAAGGAAAAATTATCTGGTATAATTGTAAAGAGAGAGCCGAAGGCGCTTGTGCTTTGGATATTAAAGTATCTGCTGAGGGCAGTGAATTCATCTTTGCCTGGGAAGATTATTTATTTCCGGTGAAGCTGAATATTGCCGGCAAGCACAACATCACCAACAGCTTGGCGGTGATTGTGATTGCGCTTACTTTAGGTGTCAGCATCGAGGAGATTCAAAGGGGATTGGCTGAAATCAGCATTTCCGGTATGCGTTTAAAGGTAGAAATGGCTAAATGCGGGGCATTGATTATCAACGACAGCTACAATGCCAATCCGGAAGCAATGCAGGGGGCATTGCAGGTTTTAAGCATGTATGAAGGTAAAAAAAAGATTGCTGTTTTAGGCGATATGTATGAATTGGGAAAATACAGCGAAAGCGGACACCGCAAAACCGGGGAAAACGCTTTTCGCTTCAAAGCGGATAAATTAATTGCTGTGGGCGAGCTGGCAAAAGATATTGCTGGGGGAGCAATAGCTGGCGGCATGGCAAAAGAAGCGGTTTTTTGGGCGAAGAATAATCAAGAAGCCATTGACATTTTGCTGAAAACGCTGGATAGTGAATCGGTAGTTTTGGTAAAAGGCAGCCGCGGCATGAAAATGGAAGAGATAGTAAACGAGATTATGGGGTGAAAATAAAATGTGGCAGATCATCGCAGCCTTTACAATAAGCTTATGCGTAGGCATGATTATGGGACCTTTATTGATTCCGGCTTTGCATAGGCTCAAATTTGGGCAGAGTGTCCGTGATGACGGACCAAAGAGTCATTTAAAAAAACAGGGCACACCGACAATGGGCGGAGTAATATTCTTTTTTACTTTGACTTTGGGCGGAATTTTTCTGGCTAAAGACAGCGTGACTTTTTGGTTTTTATTAGCCACAGCATTAGGATTTGGCTTAATTGGTTTTGTTGATGATTATATTAAAATTGTTAAGCATCGTTCCTTAGGCTTAACTGCTTGGCAAAAAATCCTTGCCCAGGTAGTTTTAAGTGCGGTGTTAACCTATGCGGCGCTGAATATTTTAGGAATCGGCACAGAGATTATTATTCCCGGGACATCAATTGTCATTGATTTGGGCTGGGGATATATTCCGTTTGTGATGATTTTACTCATCGGCACTACCAACGCGGTCAATTTGACTGACGGTTTAGATGGTTTGGCAGCCGGAGTTACTTTGATTGTCGCTACGGGCTTTGGGCTGATTGGCTACATCAGCAACTTTTTTTCGGCAACTCTTTTTGCCGCTGTGCTGGTAGGAAGCTGCTTGAGCTTTTTGTTTTTCAATCTGCATCCGGCTAAAATTTTTATGGGCGATACCGGCTCCTTTGTGCTGGGCGGCGCTGTCGCGGCTTTGGCGATAGTGACAAAGACCGAATTATTTTTGCCTATTATGGGCGTAGTATACGTAGCAGAGGTGCTGTCGGATATTATTCAAGTCAGCGTTTACAAACGCAAGAAAAAAAGAGTCTTCCGCATGGCACCGTTGCATCATCATTTTGAGCTGGGCGGCTGGAAAGAGCAAAAGGTGGTTTATACCTTTTGGATGGCGGCGGCTATTGCTGTTTTAATAGGTTTGGTATTATATTTATTGACCGATATCGGCTCATTGCTGATGATCAGGGGGGTTTGGAATGGCTAAAGTGTTGATTATTGGAGCGGCACGCAGTGGTTTGGCTGCGGCTGCTTTTTTGGCGCAAAAGGGAGAAGAGGTTGTCGTAACTGATACTAACATTAAGGCGCAGAGTGAAAGCGAAGAAGCGCTGAAAAATTATAATATCCGCTATATCTGGGGCAAACAGCCTGATATTGACGAGCTTAATTTGGATTTAATCGTTGTAAGTCCGGGGGTGCCTTTGAGCATAGCGCCGATTGTGCGGGCAAAAGAGTTAGGAATTCCGGTGACCGGTGAGGTCGAGCTGGCTTATTTAAATGCCAAAGCGCCTATTGTGGCAATTACCGGCACTAACGGCAAAACTACCACTACCACCTTGGTCGGTGAGATTTTTAAAGCTTCCGGCAGAGAATGCGGAGTAGGCGGAAATATCGGCGTTTCTCTTTTGGAAGAAAGCGAAAAAATTTCCGCTGACGGCGTTTTGGTGGCGGAGATCAGCAGTTTTCAGCTGGAAAGCACCGAGAAATTTAAGCCGAAAGCAGCGGCTATTTTGAATTTAACGCCAGATCATTTGGATCGTCACGGCGATATGCAGGGATATTTAAAGGCTAAGGCACGGATTTTTCAGGCGCAGGATGAGCATGATTTTTTGGTTTTAAATTATGATGATGATTATTTGCGCCCATTGGCGGAAAAATGCTCAAGCCAGGTCTTATTTTTCTCCGCTAAACATATATTAAAAAATGGTGTGTATGTGGAAGATGGGCTGATTAAGGTTGCATTTAACGGCAAAATAACCAATATATGCCCACCGGAGGAGATTCGTATTAAAGGCGCACACAATCTGGAAAATGCTCTGGCGGCGATTGGCTTATGTTTTGCCATGGGCGTAAGCGAGCAAGTGATTGCGCAGGTTTTAAGGGATTTTAAAGGAGTGGAGCACCGTTTGGAGCCGGTAAGGGAGCTGGACGGGGTATTATATATTAACGACTCCAAGGGAACCAATCCGGATTCGACGTCTAAGGCTTTGGTGGCTTATGACAGACCGTTAGTTTTGATAGCGGGCGGTAAGAATAAGGGGTTGAGCTTTTTGCCGCTGGCTGAGCTGATTAAAGAACGGGTTAAGGCGGTTGTTTTAGTCGGCATGGCTAAAAACGATATTAAGGCGGCTTTAGATGAGGTTGGATTTAAAAATTATGTGTTGGTAGACAAATTTGAAGAAACAGTGCCGGCAGCTAAAGAGATGGCTTCTGAGGGCGATATTGTCTTATTATCGCCGGCTTGCACCAGCTGGGATATGTTTAAAAGCTTTGAGGAACGGGGCGAGCTGTTTAAGAAATTGGTAAATGCGCTGTAAAGGAGATGAGGGCTAAAATGACCGGAAAAGGGACTATTGATAAATCGCTTTTGTATGTAACTTTGGTTCTTTTAGCCATTGGTGTAATTATGGTATTGAGCGCCAGCTCCTATGAGGCGATGGTTCTTTATAAGGATGCTATGTATTTCTTTAAGCGGCAAATAGTCTGGGCAGTTGCCGGATTGGTGGCGATGTGCATCATGATGGTTATGCCCATTGAATGGGTAAAAAGGGCTATTGTGCCGGCAACGGTGGTTATTATTTTAGCATTGGTATCAGTGCTGCTTTTCGGTGATGTTTCCAGAGGTGCGCAAAGGGGGTTTAAGATAGGCAGTATACAAATTTCGCCGGCGGAGTTTGCTAAGCCTATCTGCATCGTTATGTATGCGCAAGTTTTAACTTACATGGGCAAATACACCAAGACTAACAAGGGTTTTATTACGGCGGTGGGAGTTTTGGTGGTGCCGGTATTGTTAATTGTTATCGAGGACTTGGGCACAGCGACTTGCTTGGCAGCGGCGATGGGCTGCATGCTGATTGTTGCCGGAATCAATATGAAGCATTTGATAACCTTAGTGTTGAGCGGAGCGAGTTTTGTAACCATATTTATAGCGATTGAGCCTTACAGAATCAAGCGGATATTTTCTTTTTTAGATCCTTTTGCTGATCCCAGCGGTTCCGGCTGGCAGATAGTGCAGTCATTATATGCTTTGGGAAGCGGAGGATTGTTTGGCGTAGGCTTAGGCAACAGCCGGCAGAAGATGCTTTATTTGCCGGAGAGACATACGGACTTTATTTTTGCTATTATCGGTGAAGAATTAGGCATTATCGGAGCGATGATTGTTGTATTATTGTTTGCCTACTTTTTGTACAGAGGGTTATTGATTGCGCAAAATTTGGATGACAATTTCTTATCGTTCACGGCGTTAGGGCTGACCTTGGTTATTGTTATTCAGGCATATGTTAATATTGCGGTGGTTATCGGGTTATTCCCGATTACCGGTATTACGCTGCCCTTTATCAGTTACGGCGGGTCTTCGTTATTGTGTACGATGGCGATGGTAGGGTTTTTGCTCAATATTTCCCGCTATGCCTCAAAGCGGAAAAGAAAATAGAGAAAAATAATGCTTGATATAAAATAATAAGAAAGAATATTTGCCAAAAAGATGGTATAATATTTAATTGCGAATAAAAGGGGGTGGCAAGATGCGTGTGCTTTTATGCGGCGGCGGCACCGGCGGGCATATTTATCCGGCATTGGCAATAGCTGATGAGCTGAAGCGGCGGTATCCTCAGATTGAGATTCTGTATGTAGGAACAGACAAGGGTTTGGAAAACAAGATTGTACCTAAAAGAGGCTATACGCTTAAAAATATTCAAGCTGAAGGTCTGCCCAGAAAGATAAGTCCTAAGATGATTAAAGCGGGAGTCAGTGCTTTAAAAGGGATGAGTGAGGCTAGAAAAATCATTAAGGATTTTAAGCCCGATTTAGTTTTAGGCACCGGCGGCTATGTCTGCGGACCGATAGTCTTAAGCGCCCATTTTTTAAAAGTACCGACCTTTATTCATGAGCAAAATGTTTTGCCGGGGATTACCAATAAAATATTGAGCAGATTTGTGGATAAGGTTTTTGTTAATCTTGCCGACTCTAAAAATTATTTTAAAGATCAGGAAAAAATTATTGTCAGCGGTTTGCCGGTGAGGGAAGAAGTCTTACATACTACTAAAGAAGCAGGCTGTGAATATTTTAAGCTGGATTGTGCCAAACCTATATTATTAGTAAGCGGCGGCAGCCGGGGCGCCAGAAGTATTAACCGGGCGATGGCTGCGGCGTATAAAAGATTGCTGGAAGAAAGCAATGTGCAGATTATCCACAGCACCGGTCAGGTGGGCTATGAGGAAACGCAAAGGATGCTTTTGGATGCAGGTATTGACTTGGTGAGATACAAGGACAGAGTGCGTTTGGAGCCTTATTTGGAGCAGATGGAGTATGCCTTGGCTGCGGCAGATGTGGCGGTGGCGAGAGCAGGAGCTACCAATTTGGCGGAGATTTGTGCTTGTGCTTTGCCGGCGATATTAATACCTTATCCCTTTGCCAGCGAAAATCATCAGGAGTATAATGCCCGCTCGTTGGCAGACAATCAAGCGGCAGTGATGATTTTAGATAAGGATTTGAATGGGCAAAAACTGGCAGATGGTATTTTAAAAATTTTAAATGACGATGAATTACGCCGAAAGATGAGTTTAAAAAGTGCTGAGATGGCGAAGAGAGACAGCTTAAATGAAATTGTGGGGTATTTGGAAAAATATTTGGCTTAGCGATTATTGGGGAATGGAGCGAGTACAGTGGGGAGATATAAGGGGAAAAAATTGCATTTTGTTGGTTTAGGCGGTGTTGGCATGAGTGCTATTGCCGATATTTTGCTTAAAAGAGGATATGATATTTCCGGATCGGATATTGCTGAAAGTGCTGTGTTGAAAAAGTTAGAGGAAAAGGGCGCTAAAGTTTTCTATACACAAAAGAGAGAAAATATTACCGATGATATTGATATAGTTGTGTTGTCCTCGGCTATTCATGAGGACAACAGCGAATATTTAGAGGCGGTGGCAAAGAATAAAGAGATTGTGCACCGTTCGGATATGCTGGCTTATTTGATGGAAGATCAGCGGGCTATTTGTGTCGCCGGAGCTCACGGCAAGACTACTACTTCGTCAATGATTGCTTTAATGCTGGATTTGGCGCACAGAGAACCGACGATTATCGTAGGCGGCGAGATTCGCCAGTTAGGAAGCAACGCTAAGTACGGCAAAAGCGATTTATTGGTGGCGGAAGCTGACGAGAGCGATGGTTCCTTTGTCAAGCTGCATCCGTGGATGACGGTTGTGACTAATATTGAGTGCGACCATATGGATCATTATCACAATTTGGCAGAGATAAAGGAAGCTTTTGCCCAATTTGTAGCTTTAAGCGGCAAAGAGGGCGTTAATGTATTTTGTGTGGACTGCCCTAATGCCCGGGATTTAATAAAAGATGCTCCCGGTGAGGTTATAACCTATGGTTTCAGTGATGATGCGCAGGTGCAGGGCAGAAATTGGCAGTATATTGACGGTGTAAATAAAGCCGATGTTTATTATAATAATCAATATTTGGGTGAGCTGTGCTTGCAGGTACCGGGCAAGCACAATATCCAAAACGCTTTGGGGGCTTGTGCCTGCGGGCTTTATTTGGGCTTGACTTTTGCGGAGATTAAAGAAACATTAGGGCAATTTATCGGGGCAAAGCGCAGATTTCAGATTTTGGCTAAAGCCGGCGATATTACGGTAGTGGATGATTATGCTCATCATCCTACAGAGGTAGCGGCTACTATTGCAGCGGCTAAAGGTTGCAAGCCTAAAAGATTGATTGCGGTATTTCAGCCCCATCGCTACAGTCGGGTGCAGCATTTGGCAAAGGAGTTTGCCGGGTGCTTCCATGATGTGGATCAGGTGATTTTGACAGATATATATCCGGCCGGAGAGGCGCCTATTGCAGGGGTCAGCAGTCAGCTGATTTTAGATGGTGTAGATAATGAAAACAAGCGCTTCATACCGTTGGAAAATTTGCCTCAGGAGCTCTTGCAAGTGGCTCAGAATGGTGATATAATCTTGATGATGGGCGCAGGCAATATTTGGCGCTACAGCGTGAAATTGGCAGAGATGCTGAAAACGAAGTACGCTTAAATCTATTGTGGCGGTGAAAAGATGACCGAGCTTAAAGGATTTTTGACGGAGATTGAAAAATGCGGAATTGAAATAAAATACGACCAGGCATTAAGCCAATTTTCTACCTGGAAGATTGGCGGAAAGGCAAAAGCACTGTTGGTGCCGGAAAGTGCTGAGCAGGTAGCTGAGATTGTGCGGATAGCCAAGCAAAGGGAGCAAAGGCTGGAAATTTTGGCTTTTGGCTCCAATGTGCTTTTCAGCGACGACGGCATTGAGGCAGGACTGCTCATGCGCAAATTAAAAAATGTGCAGCTGAACGGTACAACAGTGCATGCTCAAGCCGGGGTAGCGTTAGGGCATTTAGCCTTGCTGCTGGCGCAGAAGGGCTGGGGTGATTTAGCCTTTGCCAGCGGTATTCCGGGGAGTTTGGGCGGAGCAGTGGTGATGAATGCCGGCTGTTACGGCAAAGAAATTGGGCAATATATCAATAAGGTGCTGGTGGCAGATGAGCAGGGCAGAGTGCTTAGTTTGGAGAAAGATGAATGTGAGTTTAGCTATCGGCTGAGCCGCTTTGCTAAAGAAAAATTGATTGTGCTGGAGGCAGAGCTTGAGGTTTCTGAGCAGGAGGATGCCGAGAAGATTGCGCAGACAATTGATGCCTACCGCCAAAAACGCCTCTCAAGCCAGCCTTATGAATGGCCTAATGCCGGAAGTGTTTTTAAAAATCCGCCTAATGACAGCGCCGGACGCTTGATTGAGGGGGCAGGATTGAAAGGTTTGCGCATAGGCGATGCTCAAGTATCAGACAAGCACGCTAATTTTATAGTTAATTTATCCCAAGCTAAAGCCGTTGATGTGATTGCACTGATGAAGTATATTCGGCAGTGTGTAGGGGAAAAATATGGGGTATTATTACAGCCGGAAGTGAAATTTTGCGGATTTAAAGCAAATCCCTTGCTATAAATGCTTAATTTTGAGGAGGAAAAAAGAGTGAGCAGCGTAAGCAGCAATTTTATCCAAAATATTATTACCGAAGATATAGCCAATGGTAAAACTAAGGTCTTGACCCGTTTTCCGCCGGAGCCTAACGGATATTTGCATATCGGACATGCTAAGTCTATTTGCTTGAATTTCGGCTTGGCGATGAACAATAATGGATTGTGCAATCTGCGTTTTGATGATACTAACCCTGCTAAGGAAGACGATGAGTACGTACAGTCCATCATGAATGATGTAAAATGGCTGGGTTTTACATGGAACGGCGAGGTCAAGTATGCCTCCGATTATTTTGATATTTTTTATAAGTGTGCTGTTGAACTGATTAAAATGGGCAAGGCTTTTGTTTGCGATTTGTCCGCTGAAGAAATGCGTGAATATCGGGGAACATTGACCGAGCCGGGCAAAGACAGCCCTTACCGCAACCGCAGTATAGAAGAAAATTTGGATTTGTTTGAGCGCATGAAAAACGGTGAATTTCCTGACGGTGCGCGGGTTTTGAGGGCAAAGATTGATATGTCCAGCCCTAATATGAATATGAGGGATCCGGTTATTTACCGGATTGTCCATGAAAATCATCACCGCACCGGCAATAAATGGTGCATATACCCGATGTATGACTTTGCTCATCCTTTGGAGGATGCTATTGAGGGAATAACACACTCGGTATGTACTTTAGAGTTTGAGGATCATCGTCCTATTTATGACTGGTGTGTGGACAATCTGATTGACGTGATGGATTTCCCATACCGTCCCAGACAGATTGAGTTTGCCAGATTGGAATTGGCTGACACGGTGACCAGCAAGCGCAAATTAAAAGCTTTGGTGGATGAAGGAGTAGTTGACGGCTGGGATGACCCGAGAATGCCTACTATTTCCGGTTTGCGCCGGAGAGGCTATACTCCGGAGGCTATTCGCGATTTTTGCGAACGCATCGGGGTTGCAAAGAGCAACAGCACTGTTGATGCGGCGGTTTTGGAATATTGTTTAAGAGAAGATTTAAATATGAATGCGCCCAGGGCGATGGTGGTTTTGGATCCTTTAAAGATTACCATTACCAATTATCCCGAAGGGCAGATTGAATATTTAGACGCGGAGATCAATCCTAACAAGCCGGAATTGGGCACTTATAAGATTCCGTTCGGCAGAGAAATTTATATCGAGCAGGAGGATTTCCGCGAAGAAGCCAACAAAAAATTCTTTCGCTTGAAACCGGGCAAAGAGGTGCGGCTGAAGCATGCTTATATCATTTGCTGTGATGAGGTTATCAAAGACGAAAACGGCAAGGTGATTGAGCTTAAATGCAGCTATGACCCGGAGAGCAAAAGCGGCAGCGGCAGTGAAGCCAGCGCCAGAAAGGTTAAAGGCACACTGCACTGGGTAGAGGCAAGCAATGCTTTGGATGTTGAGGTAAGAATGTTTGACAAGCTCTTTATTCCGGGATGTACTGAAGAATTCCCTAAAAATGTCAATAGAGATTCGTTAAAAATCTTGACCAACTGCAAGGCAGAGCCTAATTTGGCGCAGGCAAAAGCGGGAGATAAGTTCCAATTTTTGCGTATGGGTTATTTCTGTGTTGACAATCGTTACAGCAGCGAGGGACATCCGGTATTTAATCATACCGTCAGTTTGAAAGACAGCTTTAAAGGTTAAGTTAAGCAAGAGGAGAAATCCTCTTGCTTTTTTCTATGCACCGAGGAGGGCACTATCCATGCGGATTGGTCATATATTGTTATAGATGATTAATTGGCGGGGTGGCGTGATGAAGATAACGGAAGAAAAAAGATTTGGTCACAGGCAGGATATTGCGGCACAAATGCCAAGAGATGAAAAAAAGCTGCATGAGTGCAAGCAGTGTGGATTGCTTGATGTTTGCGGCAATATTTTTTTACTGGGGTTGATTGTTTTGGTAAGTTACATGCTGGATTTGCTGAGGGATAAGACGGTTTTGGTGTTAGCGGAGCGGTGTTTTCCCCAAAGTGTTAAGGATGATATCGAAACGGCGGTAGAAGATACAGACGAAATATTAAATTAAAGCTTTGGCTAAAGCATTTGAAAAAAAATATTGCTTTTAGAGGGCGGATGTAGTACAATGAAGAATAATAGTTTTTCGGAATATTAATTAAAAGGAGTGTTTGTCGATGAAATATATTTCTACAAGAGGAAATCATGAGGCAATCAATGCCAGTCAGGCAATTGTTTTAGGTATGGTGCCGGAGGGCGGCTTATTTGTGCCGGAAGAGATTCCTGCCATGATTGATAGTGAATTTGAAAAATTGGTGGGCAAAAGCTATCAGGAGATAGCTGAAGTTATATTAGAAAAGTATTTAACTGATTATACTAAAGAGGATATTATAAAGTGTGTAAAGGGAGCATATAACAATCAGAGCTTTGACCATGAGGATATTGTGCCTTTGGCTAAGTTAGACGACAAACGCTATATTTTGGAATTATGGCACGGACCGACGGCGGCATTTAAGGATTTAGCGCTGCAATTAACGCCTCGCTTGCTAGTCACGGGCATGAAGTATTTAAAGATGGACAAGAAGGTTGCTATTTTGGTTGCGACCTCCGGCGACACCGGCAAAGCTGCTTTGGAAGGTTTTAAAGATGTTGAGGGAACGGAAATTATCGTATTTTATCCGGCATTTGGCGTCAGCAAGGTCCAAGCTTTGCAGATGAAAACTACCGGCGGCAAAAATACTCATGTAGTAGCAGTAGACGGCAATTTTGATGACTGCCAAAGCGCGGTAAAAGAAATCTTTGCTTCCAAAGAGATGAATGAATGGGTTGAAAAGAAAGGCTATGAGTTTTCCTCGGCAAACTCCATCAACTGGGGGAGATTATTGCCGCAGATAGTATTTTATGTGGCAAGCTATTTGAATTTGGTGCGTGATAAAGCGATTAAATACGGCGACAAGGTGGATTATGTAGTGCCGACCGGCAATTTCGGCAATATTTTGGCGGCATGGTATGCGAAACAAATGGGTCTGCCTATTGACAGATTGTTTTGCGCTTCCAACACTAACAAGGTTTTGACTGACTTTTTCCAAAGCGGTGTTTATGACCGCCGGAGAGAGTTTTATCAAACCAACAGCCCGTCGATGGATATTTTGATTTCCAGCAACTTGGAGAGATTTTTATTTGAAATCACCGGTCATGACGGTGTTAAGGTTGCAGGATGGATGGACGAGCTGAAAAATAACGGCATATTCGCCGTTGATGCGGCTACAAAAGCGATGATGGACAAATACATCGTTGCCGGTTTTGCTACAGAAGCAGAAACATCAGCAACGATTAAACGCACCTTTAACGAGGATCAATATTTATTGGATACTCATACTGCTGTCGGCGTCAAGGTCGGCGGGGAAAATATGGGTGAAAATGTGATGGTTATTGACGCTACGGCCAGTCCGTTTAAATTTGTCAAGAGCGTGTACGAAGCGATTGAAGGGGACTGCGGTGAGATCGAAGAATTGGAGCTTTTGGATAAATTAGAGGCATTAAGCGGTGAAGCGGTGCACAGAGGACTTGATGCGCTGGATAAAAAAGAGATTTTGCATAACAGATTCTGCAAAAAAGATCAAATTGCCGAGCAGGTAATGGATATTTTAGGATAGTAGGGGATTGGAAAATGAAAGACAGTATTATCAGAGCGCTGGGCTATGATGGACAGCTGAGAGTTTCGGCAGTAGTGACGACGGAATTGTGCGAAGAACTGCGCAAAAGGCATGATACTTTTCCGGTGGCTACGGCGGCATTGGGCAGGGCAGTTAGTGCGACCTTGCTTTTATCCTGGGGATTAAAGGGCGAGGGCATGATTACCTTGAGAATTTTGGGCGATGGCCCTTTAGGCGGCATTATTGTCACTGCTAATGCTGATGGTGAGGCTAAAGGCTATGTGCAGGAGCCCCATGTGGATTTGCCCTTAAATGAGCAGGGCAAGTTGGATGTCGGCGGTGCTGTGGGCAAAGGCGATTTATACATCAGCAAAGATATCGGTTTAGGTGAGCCTTATACCGGCAGTGTACCTTTAGTCAGCGGCGAGATCGGCGAAGATGTGGCAGAGTATCTGATGCAGTCGGAGCAGACGCCGTCTTTGGTGGCGGTCGGAGTTTTGGTTAACCCTGATTATTCGGTAGCAGCCAGCGGCGGCATAATTTTGCAGCTGATGCCGAATGCTGATGAAGAGATTGTGCAGGAGATTGCCGCTGGCTTGAAAGGTGTGCAGGCAGTCAGCACATTATTGAATATGGGATTTGATGCTAAAGGATTGATTGAGCATTATTTGCCTAATACCAAGGTTAATATCTTGGAAGAAAAGCCGGTAATGTTTAAATGCAGCTGCTCCAGAGAGAAAATAAGCGGGGCATTAAAAAGTGTAGGTATCGAAGAACTGGAAGATATGATTAATAAAGACGGCAAAGCTGAGGTAAGCTGTCATTTTTGCAATGAAAAGTATGAGTTTACTAAAGAGGAATTGCTTGATTTAATTGCTGAAATTAAAGCAGACCAAGCAAATGAAAAATAAGTTATTTCTCGTCGATGAAAGTCGACGAGATATTTTTGTAACACAATAAAAACCACACGCTATGCGTGTGGACGGGAAAAAGCTTTAGCAAAAGAATTCCTCCTGATAT
>CALXSY010000025.1 GCA_944391285.1 uncultured Clostridia bacterium | reverse complement strand
ACGAATCGGAACCGGCGTGATTTAACACACCGGTTCCTGCCAAATTTCTTTTTACTTCCTTATGGGACGCTGCATAATTGGGAGGATATTTTTTTTATTTGAGAGGGGAAGGTGTTATCATTTCATCAATTCACAAACTGCGTTGCAGTAGGTGATCGGATCTTCGACGGCAAAGCCTTCGATTAATAAAGCTTGAACGTAGAGAATATTGATATAATCTTTGGCTTTTTCTTTATCCTCTTTGTAAACGCGGCAAAGAGTTTCAAAGATAGGATGATCGCCGTTGATTTCCAGCACTTGCGTAGCTTTGATCTCATTTTTCTGATTAGGCATAGCGTTTAATAATTTCTCCATTTCCAGGGAAATATTGCCCTCGGCAGACAGACAAACGGGATGGGTCTTCAGACGGTTGGAAAGCTTAACCTTAGCTCTGCCGGTTAAACATTCGGTCAGATAATCCAGCATTTCTTTATTTTCATCAATCTTCTTTTGGGTAGCCTCTTTTTCTTCAGCGCTTTCTAAATCCAAATCGCCGTCAACAATGGATTTGAAGCTTTTCTCCTTGTAATTTTGCATAACCTTAAAGACAAACTCATCCACCGCATCGATTAAATACAAGACTTCGTAATTCTTGTCTTTTAAAAGCTCAGTCTGCGGCAGACGGTCGATTTGCTCGACCGAAGCGCCGCCAATATAGTAAATGTCCTTTTGCTCCTCGCCCATGCGTTCTACATATTCAGCTAAGGAAATCAATTTCTTTTCTTTGGAGGAGTAAAAGAGCAGTAAATCTGCCAATAAATCTTTTTTCATGCCGTAGGAATTGTAAATGCCGTATTTTAACTGCAAACCAAAGGAAGCATAGAATTTTTCGTAGTTCTCCCGGTCATTTTTGAGCATGGTTAATAATTCAGATTTAATCTTCTTCTCCAGATTGCCGGCAATAATTTTTAACTGCCGGTCATGCTGGAGCATTTCCCTGGAAATATTGAGTGACAAATCCTGAGAATCCACAATACCTTTGACAAAACTGAAATGATCCGGCAGCAAATCAGCGCATTTATCCATGATTAACACACCGTTGGAATAAAGCTGCAAGCCTTTTTCATAATCCTTGGTGTAGTAATCATAAGCCGGTTTGGAAGGGATAAATAAGAGCGCCGTATAAGTAGCCGCACCCTCGGTGGAGGAATGAATAACCTTCAAAGGCTCATTGTAATCGTGGAATTTCTCCTGGTAGAAGTTTTTGTAATCTTCTTCGCTGACCTCATTTTTCGGCTTTTTCCACAGAGGAATCATGCTGTTTAAGGTTTCCCATTCGCTGTAGGTTTCGTATTCCGGCTTTTCGCTGTCTTTGGTGTCTTCTTTAATACGGCTCTTTTCCATCAGCATTTTAATGGGATAATGGATATAGTCCGAATAGCGTTTAATCAAGCGCTCGATTTCATAAGCGTCCAAAAATTGCTCGTAATCCTCTTCCTCGGTGGAAGGTTTGATATGCATGATAATTTCGGTACCTGTTTCTGCCTTGTCGCAAGGGGTAATGGTGTAGCCGTCCGCTCCTTCAGAAACCCAACTGTAAGCCTGCTGTTCGTTTTCGCTCTTGGAGCGCACCTCAACTTTGTCACTGACCATAAAGGCGGAGTAAAAGCCGACGCCGAACTGACCGATAATGTCGATATCGTCTTGTTTTTCCATCGCCTTTTTAAAATTAAGGGAGCCGCTTTTGGCGATGGTGCCTAAATTTTCGGCTAATTCTTCCTTATTCATGCCGCAGCCTTTATCGGCAACACTTAAAGTACGATTATCTTTGTCAATAGTGATGATAATCGCCATTTCGTCACGGTTTAAACCGCTTTCGCCCTTTTGCAAAGCATTGTAATAGCGTTTGTCGGAAGCGTCGGAGGCGTTGGAGATAATTTCTCTTAGGAAAATCTCCTTGTGGGTGTAAATAGAGTTAATCATCAAGTCTAAGAGCCGTTTGGATTCGGCTTTAAATTCGCATTTTGCAGCAGTATCTGCCATCGTAAATCAAGTCCTTTCACTGGTTGTTAGCACTCTTAATAGACGAGTGCTAATATTCGTTTTCTTTATAATACTACTAAAGAAACTAAAATGCAAGTCTTTTTTTGCAAAAAGTGCGATTTGTAACTTAAAATTAACAAGTAAAAGGAAAAATAAAAAGTTAGCCGAAACTTACTTGACATAAGCCAATTTCTCTGCTACAATAACCATCGGAGGTGTTTTTTATGCTGCAAAAATTTGCCGTTTCCGGCATGAGCTGCGCCGCCTGCGTCGGTCATGTGGAAAAGGCTGTGAAAAAGCTGCCCGGAGTGGAAAAAGTGGAGGTTAATCTCCTCACTAACTCCATGCAGCTGATATATGATGAAAATGTTTTAACCGAACAAATGATTATTGACGCCGTCACTCAGGCGGGCTACGGCGCCAGCTGCGAAAACGGCGCCGGCAAAAATTCCAATCCTGCCCAAGCCAAGGAAGCAGAGCAGGATGAAAATTTAAAGCTGATGAAAAAACGCTTGCTTTATTCTTTTGCTTTTTTAATCCCCCTTATGTACCTTTCCATGGGGCATATGCTGAACTGGCCATTGCCCAAAGTTTTTTTAGGCGCTGAAAATGCTGTAACATTCGCCTTTACCCAGTTTCTCTTGCTTTTGCCTATCCTTTATCTTAACCGCAAATATTATTCCTCGGGCTTTAAAGCTTTAAAAAATTTAGCGCCTAATATGGATACTCTGATAGCTTTGGGCTCTTTGGCGGCAATACTTTACAGCGCTATCGGCATTTACCGCATCGGCATCGCCTTAGGCATAGGCGATTTGAGCCAAAGCCATCAGCTGATGATGGATTTATATTTTGAGTCGGCGGGCATGATTTTAAGCTTGATTACCGTAGGCAAATATTTGGAAACCCGCTCCAAAGGCCGCACCACCAAAGCCCTCTATGAATTAATCAATCTTGCCCCCCAGCAGGCGACTATTCTCCGTGACGGCGTGGAATACACTATTTCTGCCAAAGATTTAAAGATGGGCGATATTTTTATCGTCCGCGCCGGCGAGAAAATTCCTGCCGACGGAGTGGTCGTTAAAGGACAGGCGACCTTGGACAAATCGGCTCTCAGCGGCGAAAGCCTGCCGGTGGAAGTCACAGAGGGCGATGAAATCTTAACAGCCTCTATCTGCACCGGCGGTTATCTGCTCTGCCGGGCAGAGAAAGTAGCGGAAGATACAATTTTGGCTAAAATCGTGCAAATGGTCGAGCAGGCTTCTTCCTCCAAAGCACCCATTGCCCGCTTAGCCGATAAAATCGCGGCTGTTTTCGTGCCGGTAGTTATCACTATCGCCATAATTACGGCAATAGTTTGGCTCATCTTAGGCGAAGGAGTATCTTTTGCTCTCTCCTGCGCGATCGCAGTTTTGGTTATCTCCTGCCCCTGCGCTTTGGGCTTGGCAACGCCGGTGGCTATCATGGTTGCAAGCGGTGTCGGTGCCAAACGGGGAATATTGTTTAAAGATGCCGTTTCTTTGGAGAGTTTGCCGAAAATTGACACCATAGTTTTCGATAAAACCGGCACTTTAACTAAAGGAGAGCTGCAGGTAAGCCAGATTGCTGCGGCAGATGGAGTAAGCACGGAAGAATTATTGCAAACCGCTTATGCCTTGGAATCGCTCTCCGAACACCCCTTGGCAAAGGCTATCGTGCGTTACAGCGAAGAAGCGCAAATCGCCAAATTAACCGCCGCCGACTACCAAACCCTTTCCGGCGAGGGCGTGCAGGGGACGCTTAACGGCAAATTTGCCATAGCCGGCAACCAGAAGCTTATGGAAAAGCATAATATCAGCGACCAATCCCTCTTTGCCCAAGGCGAAGCTTTAGCCTCAACCGGTGCTACTCCCCTTTATTTTGCCTTAGACGGGCAAATTTTGGGCATCATCGCCCTCAGAGATACGCTGAAAGACGAGGCTAAAGAGGCAGTAAATGCTCTGCAAAAAGAGGATATTCGAGTAGTGATGCTCACCGGTGACAATCAAGCCACCGCCCAATATATCGCCGCCGAATTAAATATTCAGCAGGTTATCGCCCAGGTACTGCCTCATGAAAAGGCTCAAGCCGTGCAAAACCTGCAAAAGGACGGACACAAGGTCGCCATGGTCGGCGACGGCATCAATGACGCTCCTGCCTTAGTGCAGGCGGATATCGGCATCAGCATCGCTCACGGCAGCGATATCGCCATTGATTCCTCCGATGTAATTTTGATGAATAATCAGCTTTTGGATATTTTAAACGCCTTAAGCTTAGCGAAAAAAACTATCCGCAATATCAAGGAAAACCTCTTCTGGGCGTTTTTCTACAATTCTATCGGTATTCCCGTAGCGGCAGGGGTCTTCTTCCTTTCCTTTGGCTTAAAACTAAATCCCATGCTGGCCGCTGCCGCTATGAGTTTAAGCTCCTTTTTTGTGGTGAGCAACGCTTTAAGGCTCTATCGATTCCAAAGCCCTTATCCGCCTAAGCAGGAAAAAATGCTTCTTCAGGCGAATAGAGAATTAACACCTATTCCGAAAGGAGGAGAAAATATGCAAAAAACCATGATTATCGAAGGCATGATGTGCCCGCACTGCAAAAAAGCCGTGGAGGATGCTTTAAATGCCCTTGACGGTGTAGAAGCAGTCGTTGACCTGGATAAAAAGTGCGCTGCCGTTACTTTGACAAAGGAAGTAGCTGACCAAATTTTAATTGACGCCGTTACTGCTAAAGATTACAAAGTAATATCGGTAAATTAAAAGAGCCCTTGAGGGCTCTTTTTTAATAATTTTTTATTCGCCGCAGACGACATCATAGCCGTAGCGCTTAACTAATTTGGCAGCCTGATCGCAGTTGGGATCCTGCTCTTCATCTTTAGCAATAACGGCGACCTCGTCTACTCCGTCATCGCAAAGGATATCATATCCGTATTTGGCGGCCAACTGGGCTACATGCTCGCAGTCAGCCTCCTCTTTGCTTTCGTTTTTATTTTCGTTAAGCAATTCCTCGCTCATATCTCATCCTCCTCTCGGTACAAAGGCAGAGTAACTTTGAAGGAACTGCCTTCGCCTAAAGTGCTTTGCACAGTTATCGTACCGCCGTGAGCCTCGACAAATCCTTTGGTAATCGCTAACCCCAGTCCGCTGCCGCCGCTGGAGCGCTCTCGGGATTTCTCCGCTCGGTAAAATCTCTGGAATATATACGGCAAGTCTTCCTCCGAAATACCCATGCCGTTGTCGGTTACGGTGATGATAAAGTTTTTATCATCACTTTCGACCTTTAATTCTACTTTACCATGTTCTTGGGTATAACGCAAGCCATTATTTACTAAATTCAAAACAATTTGCTTCAAGCGGTAAGGATCGGCATAGCAGTAATCCGTTCCCGGGGCAATGGTGACCTGAAAATCAATCTTTCTGTCCTCAGCTTCTGCCTCCACCAGGGTTAAAAATTCGCTGAAGAAACTGCCGAAATCAATCAAAGTCTTGTTTAAAACTGCCTGCTTAGCTTCCAAACGGCTTAAATCCTGCATTTCGCCGACCATGCTCTTTAAACGGATAACTTCGTCGTACAAAGCCGCCGTATCTTCCGTCGCCAAGGGCTTATTATGCTCCAAAGACGTCTCCAGCTTGGTAGCCAAAACGGTCAGCGGAGTTTTCAGCTCATGGCTGATGTCGGCAAACATCTGCTGGCGGATAGTCGTTTCTTTTTCGATTTCCTCTGCCATCGTGTTAAAGGAGCGGGATAATTCGCCCAGCTCGTCATCCGAATAAACCGGCAGCTGCTCGTTGAAATTGCCTTTGGACATCTGCGAAACCGCGCGAATCAAATCTTTTAAAGGCGTTACAATAGTTTTGGATAAGGCAATGCCTAAAAGCATAGCGAAAATACTGGTTAAGGCGATACCTCTGATGATAGCCGAAAGCACTTGGTTGGAGAAATTTTGCTCCAAATACCAAAAGCGGCTGTCAAAATAAGCATCCGGGAAGATATAACCAATAACCTCTCCCTTAGGCAGAGTTAAAGCCGAGCCGTAATTGAGAAGATTGGGGGAAATATGCCCGCCGATCATATTCATATCGGGATGCAGCAAAATTTCTCCGTCAGGATTGGTTAAAATAACATTGATAGAGGTGATGTCCAAAAAGCGCTGCGAGGAATTATTAATCTGGTAGCTGTAGCGGGCAACATTTTCTACTCCCTGCCAGCTTTGGTTGTTGTTGATGTAATAATCAGTATAATATTTGCTTTGAGCAGCTATGCTGTGCTGCCAAAGATCAGTAGTAAAATCATCAAAGGATTTGGTCGTAGCCTCTACTGCCAAAGAGCCAACTACTATGCCGGTTAAAAGCACGGCACAGACAATCAGCATATTTATTTTAGACGTTAGATTCATAATTATCACCAAATTTATAGCCTAAACCGTAGACTGTTAAGATATAAATGGGCTTTTGGGGATTGGGTTCAATTTTTTTGCGCAGATTGGAAACATGAGTATCTATTGCCCGTTCGTAGCCGGCATAGCTTTCGCCTAAAGTAGCGTTTAATAATTGTAAGCGGGAATAAGGTCTGCCGATATTTTGGCTCAAGGTCGTCAGGATAGCGTATTCGCTGGGAGTTAGCTCTACTACTTTGTTGTTGACCTTGACTTCTCGGCGGTCAGTGTTGATTTCTAAAGGACCAAAGGAGATTTTATGCTCTTCCGCAGCTGACTGAAAACCGGTACGGCGCAAAACCGCTTTAATGCGCGCTTTGATTTCTCTTAAGCTGAATGGTTTGGTGATGTAATCATCAGCCCCTAACTCCAAGCCCAAAAGTTTGTCTATCTCCTCATCCCGGGCGGTAACCATGATAATAGGCACGTTGGATTTTTGGCGGATAGCCTTGCAGACCTCCAAACCATCCAGTTTAGGCAGCATGAGATCCAAAATGATTAAATCGGGAGTTTCTTTTTTAAATACTTCCAAAGCTTCCAAGCCGTCGCCGGCTTGATAAATTTCAAAGCCCTCTTCGCTTAAAAATTCGGCCATAGCGTTGCGAATAGCTTTTTCGTCTTCTACTAATAAGATTGATTCTGCCATGGGTAAAACCTCCGTTATAGATAAATTTATTCAGCTGTTACAGCCGTTTGCGGGATAAAGTAACTGCCTAAAGGATTTTGGCTTTCTAAAATATAATTTTCGCTCATCGAGCGCAAATATTGATAAATTTGAGTTTTGTTTTCTATACTCCATGGATAAAAACTCATACCGCCCTGAGGAAGAATTTCCTTAAGCTCCAGGTTGTTTTGGTAGGTACATTCCTCTTCTAAAGCCGAATAAAAGGCGGAAGTTATAATCTCCTGCTCCTGGGCGCTTAATCTCTGCCAAAAACTTTGATTAACCATAACCGCTTCCAAGAGATAAAAAACATCCGGGTCGGTGAGATAGCTGCTTTCATTGATGACATTTAAATCAATCAGATAATTGAGATAGCCTTCAGCCAGCACATGATTTAATCCGGGAGTGTTGTTTTCCTCATTGGTAAAGCGAATCTTAAGCCAGCTTATGGCTTCAGCAACAGTATCGCTCACTGTGCCGTAAAAGACTCCCCCGTCATAGCTGTATAAATTGTCTGCTACAAACAGATGCTGAAAATATAAATAACCATTGGCGGCAAAACCTAAGATTTGATATTCAGGGTTTATACTTAAAGCCGCTTGCCCCGCCTCTGATTTGGCGTAGGTGTAAACGCTTTGGGCATCAGCAAAAAGGGACGGATAAGAATACAGCGCATACTGCGGGATAACTTCCGTTAAACTGTCTGTAGATAAGCATACCATCTCCAGCGCCCCGGCATTTAAATAATCCAATAGGGATGAGGAACTGTCCCATTCACTATCTGCATAGAGCTTGATTTGGATTTGTCCTTCTGAGCTCTCATTAACCTTTTGGCTAAAGCGCTCCAACTGCCGGTAAGCCGCATCCTTTTCACTTAAATCCGTTGCCAAGCGAATCACCGTCATTTGTTTGGCTTCATCATAATCTCCGCCGCCGCAGCCGCTTAGGCAAAGGCAGATAATTAACAGTGCTGAGAGAAAGCGCAACTATATCAACCTCCAAGTTAGTTTGATTCTATTGTAACCTTTTTTACACCAAATAGTAAAGGGGCAAAGGCGATTTTTTAATAAATCTACAAAAGAAATTTTAATTTTAAAGAAAATTTATCCCTCGTTTCTTTTAGAAGTTTTTATAATAAATATCTAAGGCACTTTACTTTTCTAAAAGCAGTTGCAGAAAAACAAAAAAAGTATTATAATGAAAAAAAATTACATATATCATTAAATATAATCTAAAAGGAGGGAGTTTTTTATGCATATTAATCAACTTTTTAAGGAAGACCGCCCTATTTTTTCCTTTGAGGTTTTCCCGCCGAAAAAGGAAAGTTCAGTCGAAACTATCTATAAAGCCTTGGATGAAATCAAGGATTTAAAACCGGACTTTATTTCCGTGACCTACGGCGCCGGCGGCAATCCTGCCGATACGAAAACCCGGGAAATCGCTTCTTTGATTAAAAATGAATATCAAATCGAATCTATGGCTCATTTAACTTGTGTCAATGCCGATAAAGCAAGCATTGACAGTATTTTAAAGGATTTGCATGAGCACGGGATAGAAAATATTCTGGCTTTAAGAGGCGATATCAATCCCAACATGCCGCCGAAAAAGGATTTTCTCCATGCCGGTGATTTGATTCAGTATATTAAAAATTCGCCTTATGATTTCGGCTTGGCGGCTGCCTGCTATCCGGAAAGCCATCCGGAATCAGCGGACAGCGTGGCTGATATTTTAAATTTGCGCCATAAAGTGGATCAAGGTGCTCAAGTTTTGATAAGCCAGCTTTTCTTTGACAATAACCTTTTCTATTCCTTCCAGGAACGCGCCCGCATCGCCGGTATCAATGTTCCTATTTCTGCCGGTATTATGCCCGTTACCAACAAAAAGCAAATCGAGCGCATGGTAACCCTCTGCGGCGCTTCTCTGCCGGCTAAATTTACCCGCATTATGCACCGCTATGAGGACAATCCCCATGCCCTTTTGGACGCCGGCATTGCCTATGCCATCGACCAGATTATCGACCTTTTAGCCAACGGCGTGCATGGCATCCATCTTTACACCATGAACAATCCTTATGTCGCCAAAAAGGTTAAGGAAAGCATCAAAAATCTCTTGTAAGCGAGGAATCAGCATGGATTCTAAGGAGTATTTAATCAACCGCGGCGAAGCTCTGCGCTATTTAAACTGGCGCCAGGCTTTGCCAAAGGAGAACCAAGCCCTCTTTCAAAAGGCGGAGCAGCTCTTTTTAGAAGCGGTTAATCCCAAGTTTTATTATCAAGTTTATCCCAAAGAGGAGCTTAATGATCTTTTAAGCGGTGAAGATATCAAAAAGCATTTGCAGTCTGCCGAGCAGGTTATACTTTTGGCGGCAACTTTAGGAGCCGAAGTCGACAGTCTTATCCGCCGCACCCAAATAGAGGATATGGCGCTGTCGGTTATTATTGACGCATTAGCCAGCGCCGCCATCGAAGAGGTCTGCGATTTGGCGTGCGATGAGCTGGAGGAAAAATATGCCCCCCTCACTTTAACCAGCCGCTACAGTCCCGGCTACGGTGACTGGAGTCTGGAAAAACAGGATGAATTTTTGCGCGCCTTAGACGCCGGCAAAAAAATCGGCTTATGTGTCAATTCCTCATTAATGCTTACGCCTATAAAATCCGTTACAGCGGCAATAGGATTGCTTAAAAAAGGGCAGGCTAAAGGGCAAAGCACCCATGATTGCAGCAAATGCAATCTCTATAAGTCCTGCCAATACAGAAAAGAGGGGATCAGCTGTGGACGTTAAAACCTATTTACAAACCAAAAACCGCCTGATATTTGACGGTGCTTTCGGTACCATGCTTCAAAAAAAGGGATTAAAACCCGGAGAGATTCCCGAGGAGCTGAATTTCACCCACCCGCAGTGGATAACGGAGATTCATCAAGCCTACTTAGCCGCCGGCTCTCAGGTGCTCACCACCAATACCTTCGGTGCCAACCGCTATAAATTAGCGCACTCCAGCCATAACGTAACCCAAACTGTTAAGCAGGCATTGGATTTAGCCCTGGCAGTGCGGGGAGAGCAGGAAAATATTTTTGTCGCCCAGGATTTAGGTCCTATCGGGCAGCTTTTGGCGCCCAGCGGCAATTTAAGCTTTGAAGAAGCCTACGAAATGTATAAAGAGCAGGTTTTGGCAGGCGAAGAGCGGGCGGATTTATTTATCTTGGAAACCACCAGCGACCTTTATGAATTAAAAGCGGCGGTTTTGGCAGTCAAGGAAAACAGCCGCCTGCCCATCTTCTGCACCATGACCTTTGAAAAAAAACGGCCGCACTTTTAGCGGTACTTCGGTAGAATCCTTGGCTTTAGTAGCCCAAGGCTTAGGCGTCGATGCCGTAGGTATCAACTGCTCCTACGGACCGGCGGAATTGTTGCCCATCATGGAAAAATTAGCTAAAATAAGCCGGCTTCCTTTGATGATTCAGCCCAATGCCGGCTTGCCTGATCCCCAAAGCGGGCAGTATTCGTTAACAGCCGAGGACTACGGCAGCAGCATGGTGAATTTTGCCCGCTTAGGCGTGCAGATTTTGGGCGGCTGCTGCGGCACCACCCCGGAATATATCAAACATATGGTGACCAATTTGGCACAGGAACCTTTAACCTTGCCGCCGGCTCTGCCCTCTCGCCCTGCTATTTGCACTGCGGCGGAGGTTGTGTGGTTAGATGAGCCCCGCATCATCGGCGAGCGCATCAATCCTACCGGCAAAAAACGCTTTAAAGAAGCCTTGATTAACCATGATATCGATTATATCTTAAAGCAAGCCATCGAGCAAACCCACGCCGGAGCGGAAATTTTAGATGTCAATGTCGGCTTGCCGGATATTGACGAAACTGCCATGATGAAAGAAGTAGTCCAAGCTTTGCAGAGCATTACCAATGCCCCGTTACAGTTAGACAGCACCAACCCCCAAGTTTTGGAGCAGGCTTTGCGCATTTATAACGGCAAAGCCATCGTTAATTCCGTTAACGGCGAGGAGAGCAGCTTAAAAAGTATTCTGCCCTTGGTAAAAAAATATGGTGCCAGCGTGGTGGGCTTGACCTTGGATGAAACGGGGATTCCGCCCACAGCCGAAGGCAGGTTTCAAATCGCCGAAAAAATCGTTAATACCGCCCTTTCTTACGGCATCAATAAAGAGGATATTTTCATCGACTGCTTGACCCTGACCGTTTCCGCTGAGCAGGCAGGCGCTGCTCAAACCTTAAAGGCTTTGGCAATGGTGAAAGAGCGCTTAGGCGTAAAAACCGTTTTAGGTGTCTCTAATATTTCCTTTGGTCTGCCCAATCGCGGTCTAATCAACCATACCTTCTTAGCCATGGCGCTGGAACGGGGCTTGGATTTGGCGATTATTAATCCCAATGTCGCCGAGATGACCGGCGTTATCCGTGCCTTTAGAGTCTTAAAGGGCTATGATGCCAACTCGAAAGCGTTTATCCAAAATTATGCCAATACTCCTGCGGCAGCAACAGCCAATACAGCTCCGTCCAACAAAGATGATTTGCCCCAACTGGTGCGGGACGGCTTAAAAAAAGAAGCGGAAAGCAAAACCAAGGAGCTTTTGGCAAGCAAAACCCCTCTGGCAATCATCAATGAAATTTTAATTCCCACCCTGGACGCCATCGGCAAGGATTTTGAAACCGGCACCATCTTTTTGCCCCAGTTAATCATCTCCGCCGAATGTGCCGGTGTTTGCTTTGATATCTTAAAGGCGGAATTAAAAAAATCCGCCCAAGATAACGAAGAAAAGGGCAAAATCGTTTTGGCTACCGTCAAAGGCGATATTCATGACATCGGCAAAAACATCGTCAAAGTATTGTTGGAAAACTACGGCTATACCATCATAGATTTGGGCAGAGATGTGCCGCCGGAAAAAATTGTGGCAACAACCATCGAGCAAAAGGTGCCTTTGGTAGGCTTGAGCGCCTTAATGACTACTACCTTGAGCAGCATGGAGCAAACTATTGCCCTCTTGCATGAAAATAAGGTGCCTTGCAAGGTTATGGTGGGCGGCGCAGTTTTAACGGCTGATTATGCTCAAAAAATCGGCGCCGATTATTATTCCAAAGACGCCTCCGAGAGCGTAAAAATCGCCAAAGAGGTCTTAGGATGAAATTTTGCAAGTTTTTTTCCTGCCCAAGCAGGAATCCAGAACTGCTCGGTCGAAATTATATCAAAGAAGAACTATGTCTATTTTTAGCTTAATTGATATACGGGGGAAGAAACAATGAAAAAATTAAAGAAAAGCCTTTGTGCTTTATTGGTAGGCTCGCTTATGCTTTTCAGCTTGCCGGCACTGGCGGCAGAGGAAGAAACAACCACAGGTATTCCCTCCTTTAGTTTGGATGAGGTCAAGACCTTGGTCAAAAAAAACAGCGCTAACCGTGATGCCTATGAGCTGCAGGAGAGCATCTACAAGCTCACCAAAAAATCCACTCTGGAGGATTTGGCAGAGTTAGATACTAATTCGGAGTATTGGCTGCAAAAAATGCGCGATGCCGAGGCTGCCGGCGATCAAAATGCATATAATTTAGCGTATAATTATTATGAAACCTTAAACGAAACCTATATGCAAAATGCGCCTACGGTGGAATCTGCGCTGGAGCAGATCAATGATTCTTTAGACGATTTGGATCGTCAGCTGGGTGATTTAAATACCGATTTGGATTTAACTTCGACTTTGCTTTATACTAAGCTTTTGGAGTTAGGCGACAGCCGGGATTTGATGGAGCAAAATTTAAATTTGCTTCTGACCAACCGTCAGGTTGTGCAGCTGCAGCAAAAATTAGGAATGGCTATTGATTTGGACTTAGCCGATATCAATCAGCAGATTACCAATCTCACCCAAAGCATCACCACCTTAGATGCGGGCATTGACAATATCAAGCGCACCTTGAATAATCTGATGGGCTTTGATTTGGATTACAAATTTAATATTAAGCCTTGGGATGCCGAAGTAGTCTTAGAAGATTTTATTCCTTTAGTCACAGCGGAAATGACCGATACTGCTTTAAATAACGATTTAACCTTGGAGCAGTTAGAGCGCAAAATGGGTTATATCCGCAGTGATATTAAAAAGAGCAGCGATACCAGCGAAATCGCCAGCTTAAAGAATGATTTAAAATCTTTGGAACTGCAGTACGACAATCAGGAAACAACCGTTAAAAATACCTTAAACAGCTACCGCACGGCTTTGGTAGATGCCAAAAATGCTTACATCAATGCCCAGAGCGCTTACGATATCGCTAAAACCAATCTGGATTTTGCTCAAGCTAAATATGATTTGGGCATGATTTCGGCTCTCACCTTGGATGGCGAAAAAATTAACTTTTCTCAAGCCGAAAGCACCTTAACCAACGCCAAATACGATTATTACTTTGCCAAGATAGATTATGAACTCTACCAAAAGGGCAAAATTTTAAGCGTTTATGATTCTTTAAAAGTGATGCAGTAAAATAAAAAACACGGGTCTAAACTCGTGTTTTTTTACCTAAAAATATATTTAAGGAGTGATAAGCATGGAATTATTGCAATTAGTTAAACAAAGACAAAGCGACCGCAGCTATACCCAGGATAAAGTTGATTTGGAGACTATCAAGAAATGCTTGGAGATCGCCCATTTAGCTCCTTCATCTATCAACTCCCAGCCTTGGCGGTTTATCATCGTTGATGATGAGCAGGTGCGAGCCAATTTGGCTAAAGCGCTGCAGGTGGAGCTCAAAGGCAACACTATCAATAAGTTTGCTCCTACTGTTCCGCTGTTTGTCGCTTTTTGCGGAGAAAAAGATGCCAGACGCCGCAGCTTTGATTTAGGCGCCGCAGTTAACTATTTCTGTTTGGCATTGGCAGAGCAAGGCTTGGGCAGCTGCATCATGGGCGGTATGAAAGAAGAAGAGGCGGTCAAAGCTTTGAATATTCCGGAAGATTATAAACTGGAAATAGTAGTTGCCGTAGGCTACAGCACCCAGGAAACCCGCGAGAAAAACCGCAAAAATTTGGATGATCTCCTGTTTTATAATCAATTCGGCAATAAAGCAAAATAAGCATACCCTAAGTAACTGCGCCGGCTGTAATCAAAAAGCACCGCTCGCCTTGCGCCTTGGTAAGGAAACTGAGCGATATGGCTTAATTTAGCGGCGCTTTTGCCGTCATCAGGATCAAGCAAAGGCAAATATTTAATTAAATTTTCCTTTTGGCGGTAAAAATCCACATAAGACCCGTCTTTTGGCAAAGCTTCCAAACAGACGGGTATTTTTTTGGGCTTTTCGTGCAGACAAAGGTCAAATTTTAAAGCATATGCCAGCTCCTCTGCCTCGCCCTTCTTGGTTTCCGCGCAGAAACGGTATAAATTATCCGCTAAAGCGGCGGTGCTGTGGCTCAGCAAATGCAAACCATTTGCCACCCACCAGTCACCTAAAGCTTCGTAAAATTTAAAGGCAGACGGTTCACGGGCAATCAAATATTCCATGGTGTAGGGAAATTTGCCGCTGTTATAGTATTTTTCCAGCGCATCTTCCACTCCTTTTAAACGCACAATCTCCGAAGCGCTTAAAAAGGCGGTAGACAACACCTCATAAGGCGCATGGGGCAGATAAGATATTTGGTACTCCTCCCGTTTTTCATAAATGGCGGTGCCCTTTAAAACCTTTAAAAAGCCTAATTGCAAAGCATGGGGGTGCAGAGAGTAAACATCGTCAAAGGAATGGGCAAAAGAATTATAATCCTCATAAGGCAGTCCGGCGATTAAATCCAAATGCAGATGGATATTGTCATTTGCCCTCAGCTCCTGCACAATGGGTTTGAGTTTCTCAAAGCTGACATGACGGTTGATGGCTTGAATAGTTTGAAAATTGGTGGACTGGATGCCGATTTCAAACTGCATCAGCCCCGGGCGCACGGTCTTTAAAAAATCCAGCATTTCCCGGGATAATATATCGGCGGTAATCTCAAAATGAAAATTGGTGATGCCGTTGTCATTTTGGGCGATATACTGCCAGATAGCCATCGCGTGAGAGGCTCTGGCATTAAAGGTGCGGTCGATAAATTTTACCTGTCTTAAATTTAAGGTCAAAAAGCGGTCTAAATCTTTCTTCACCTGCTCTAACGGGCGAAAACGCAAGGTTTTCTCCAAAGAGGACAGGCAGTAAGCACAGCGGTAAGGACAGCCTCGGCTGGATTCGTAATAAACGATTTTTTCCCTAAGCTCCTTTTCATCCTCATAAGCAAAGGGCAAATTTTCTAAGGCTAAAGGTGCATTGTCAGCGGGATTATGATAAATTTCGCCGTCTTTGCGGTAAGTTAATGCCGGGATAGCGGAAAAATCCCATTCATCTTTTTCTAACTCAGCTAAAACTTGGGAGAATATCTCCTCTCCCTCCCCTGCCATGATTAAATCGCAGGCGGGATTTTCCGCTAAAAATTCTTGGCTGCCGTAGGAAACCTCCGGTCCGCCGATGGCGATAAAAAGATTAGGATTCATCTTTTTTAACGCCGGCAGGAGCTTTTTAATCTCCTCGACATTCCAGATATAGCAGGAAAAAAAGACAAACTCCCTTCCTGTGCGGAATATTTCCCGCAAAATTAATTCCAAAGGCTGGTTGATGGTAAACTCCATGGTGATGAGATCGTGTTTTTGGTCATTGGCGTTGTAGTTTTTTAAATAATTAAGAGCCAATGACGAGTGGGCAAACTTGGAATTTAAGGTGGTCAGTAAAAATCTTTTCATGCTCGTACCTCGTGATAAAAAATTTTTAGTTTTTTTCCAGCAGAATTTCTTGGTAAATATTTTTAATTTCTCTTGCGCAAGCGAAATATTAATGTTATAATATTAAAAAGAATGCTTAAAGGAGGGGAATCCCATGACTCATATCAAAACTATCAGCGCTCAAAATTTACAGAGCACTGTAAAAAACGGCGGCTGCGGTGAGTGCCAAACCTCTTGCCAATCTGCCTGCAAAACTTCTTGCACTGTAGGTAACCAAGTTTGCAAAAATGCTTAAAAAAGCATAAACCACCAAGCGCCTGCTTCGGTGGTTTTTTTAAATTTTGCCGGAAAACAAGCTCTAAAAACAGTATAACCTATTTGCCCGGCAGATTCAAATAAATTTGCCGAAAAAACGAAATTTTTACTTTTTCTCAGTTAAAACTTTCACCCCCGAAGGAGGGAGAAAAATGAACAATACAGCCATTATCCTGGCGGCCGGCGTAGGCAAACGCATGCAGGCAGGCAAAAATAAACAATTCATCGAGCTTCAGGGCAAAACCGTTTTGGAGCGCACTTTGGAGGTGTTTGCCCAAAATCCGCTGGTGGAAAAGCTGGTGCTGGTAGTTAAAGCGGGCGAGGAAGAAATCTGCCGCAGTCTGCTTCGGGCTGAAACTGCCGCCAAAACCCTCATCGTTACCGGCGGCAAAGAGCGCCAGGACTCGGTTTATAATGGGCTTAAAGCCATCAGCTGGCAGTGTGATTATATTTTGGTGCATGACGGTGCCCGTCCATTGGTAACCAATGAAGTGATTGAACGCACCTTAATAGCGGCTCAAGAGCACGGCGCCGCCGTCTGCGCAGTGCCGGTCAAAGACACTATCAAGCAGGCAGACGAATCAGGACAGGTCATAACCACTCTGCCCCGCTCAAGCCTCTGGTCGGTGCAGACACCACAGGCTTTTAAGGCGGATAAACTTATTTCTGCCTATGAATACGCTTATCAAAAGGGTTATTACGGCACCGATGACGCCTCTCTTTTGGAATACAATTCCCAAAAAGTGCAGATAGTAATGGGAGATTACGAAAATATTAAGCTGACTACGCCGGAAGATGTGGAGTTAGCGATGAGAATTTTGGCTAAACGCCCAAAAGGAGTGATAGAGTGATGCGCATAGGCATGGGTTATGATGTGCATAGATTGGTAGAAGGACGCAAGCTTATCTTAGGCGGGGTGGAAATCCCTTACGAAAAAGGCTTATTGGGACATTCCGATGCGGATGTTTTGGTGCACGCTTTGATGGACGCCCTCTTGGGAGCGGCGGCATTGGGCGACATCGGCAAGCTTTTTCCCGACAATGAGCCAAAGTTTAAGGATATTGACAGCATGCTGCTTTTAAAAGAGGTGGGCAATGTTTTGGCGGAGCATAATTACTCTATCAGCAATATCGACACCACCGTCGTCGCTCAGCGCCCAAAATTAGCACCCTTTATTGGGCAAATGCGCCAAAGAATAGCCCAGGTATTAAATATCAGCGAAGACAAGGTGAGTATAAAAGCCACCACTACCGAGGGTTTGGGCTTTACCGGCGAAGGATTGGGCATTGCCGCCTACGGAGTCTGCCTGATAGAAGATAAATAATTAAAATAGTGCGGATAAAATTATTAAAAATTTAGGGTAAAATAATCGTAAAAAAAGGTTGACTATATCAATTTAATGCGTTAAAATATTAGAGTAACAAACAAACTTTTTTGGAGGTTTTATTATGAAAAGAAAATTAGCAATTTTAATGCTTTTAGTCTTTGCCTTGACCGGAGTTTTAGCCGGCTGCGGCGGAGATGAAGTTGCCAGCGAAGATTTAGTTTATGCTGTTGAGGCTGGCTCTGCCGGTGAGGCTATCGCCAATGAATTGGGCTACAAAACCAATGTAGTAAGCGCTCAAAGCGATGCTTTGATGGAAGTTGCTTCCGGCACCAGTGATGCTGCTATCATCGACCTTTTGATGGCAGGCGCTATGATCGGCGAAGGCACCAGCTATGAAGATTTGGTTTACACCGACAAATTAACCAGCGAGCAATACGGCATCGGCTGCCGCAAAGGCTCTGATTTGGTTTCCTTCATCAATTCTGTTTTAGCTGAAAGCTATGCCGACGGCACCATGACCGAAATCGCTACCAAATACGGCTTGCAAGCCGCTATCTTGGAACAGCCGGAAAGCGAATTTGTGCAGGCTGAAGCTGACAGCGATGTCGCTTACATCCAGGACAAAGGTACTTTGTTAGTCGGTATCACCGAATATGCACCGATGGATTATAAAGATGAAAACGGCGAATGGATCGGCTTTGATGCTGATATGGCGCGGATTGTTGCTGAAAAATTGGGCGTAGATGTTGAGTTTGTAGTTATCGACTGGGATATGAAAACTATGGAGCTTGACAGCAAAAATATCGACGTTGTTTGGAACGGCATGACCTTGACCGACGAAGTTTTGGCAGGCATGGATTGCACCAACGCTTACTGCGATAACGCTCAAGTAGTAGTAGTACCGGCTCAATAAGCCGAAATTAATATTTACCGACATGGCAGAGAGCAGCATGTTCTCTGCCTTATTTCTGGTAAGGGACTTTTTATAAATTTAAGGAGAGCAAGCTTATGTTTCTTTCTGTAACTTTAGCTCTGTTGGAAGGTATGGGAACTACCTTTCAAATTTTTATCCTGACTTTGATTTTTTCTCTGCCCTTGGGGCTTATTTTGGCTTTCGGCGCTATGAGCAAGTTTCGTCCCATCAGCTACAGCGTCAATGTCTTGGTCTGGATTATCCGCGGCACACCGTTAATGCTGCAATTAATCATCATCTTCTACGGACCGGGCTTGTGGCTGGATTATAACGTCTGGGGCGGCAACTCTGCCGGACGCTTGACCGCTACGGTGGTAGCTTTTACGATCAATTACGCCTGCTATTTCAGCGTTATTTTCCGCGGCGGTATCCAAGGCGTGCCGGTGGGTCAAAGGGAAGCCGGCGAGGTTTTGGGCATGACCCGTTCGCAGATCTTCTTTAAGGTTACACTCTTGCAAATGGTCAAAAGAGTAGTGCCGCCGATGTCCAATGAGATTATCACCTTAGTTAAGGATACTTCTTTAGCCCGCATCATTTCCTGCTATGAATTAACCTTCACCGGTTATTCCTTTATGAAGGCGGCAAGTATCACTTGGCCTTTGTTCTACACCGCAGTATTTTATCTGGCTTTTGTCGGCATTTTAACCATTTTGTTTAACTATATCGAAAAACGTTTGTCATACTTTAGATAAAGGAGGAAGAAAAAATGGCATTTTTAGAGGTAGAGCATATCGAAAAAAATTTCGGCAATACCAAAGTACTGAAGGACGTGAGCTTTGCTTTGGAAGAAGGCAATACTTTAGCCATCATCGGTTCCTCCGGCAGCGGCAAAACAACATTATTGCGCTGTTTAAACTTTTTGGAAACGCCGACTAAGGGCAAAATCACCGTCGGCGGCGATGTGCTTTTTAATTCCGACTGGAGTGAGGCGGAAAACAATAAGGATTTGCGCTCTAAACGATTGCATTTCGGCATGGTCTTTCAATCTTTCAATCTTTTTCCGCAGTATACGGCATTGGAAAACGTAACTCTTTCCAAAAAGCTTCTGGCAAAGGAAGATCCTGATTTTAAGAAAAATAAAAAGGAAATTTACGCCAAAATCGAGGAGCAGGGCAAAAAACTCTTGGCACAGATGGGCTTGGCAGAGCGCATGAATCATTATCCGCATCAATTATCCGGCGGACAGCAGCAAAGGGTAGCTATTGCCCGGGCTTTAGCAATGGAGCCGGCAATTATGCTTTTTGATGAGCCAACCAGCGCCTTAGACCCGGAATTGGTTGGAGAAGTATTAAACGTCATGAAGGAATTAGCCCGGGAGGGCATGACGATGGTGGTCGTAACCCACGAAATGGGCTTTGCCCGGGAAATGGCTGACCAAGTTATTTTTATGGACGAAGGACAAATCGTCGAAACCGGCACCGCCGAGGAGATTTTTGCTAATCCTAAGCAGGAGCGCACCAAAGCATTTTTGTCAAAAATATTGTAAGGAGCGTAAATTTTGTTTGACAACGCCTTTGGGGTGTGGTAAAATAAATATTGCTTTATGGAGAGATGTCCGAGCGGTCGAAGGAGGCGGTCTTGAAAACCGTTGAGCCTTTGCGGGTTCCGTGGGTTCGAATCCCACTTTCTCCGTAAAAACAAGAAAGCCTTGTTAGTCGTAATCTTTAAGAAATGCGATTAACAAGGCTTTTGCTTTTGACAATATATTGTACGAATTTTTAATATTTTACACGAAAATACTATATTTTAAAATGCTTAGCACCACGAATGGCACCACGAAATTTTTATAAGTATCGGCTTATTTATCGCTTTTGCGGCGGTGCTTTTCCGTGTTTGCACCACAAATAAAAGGCATTTTTCCCAAGAGGAATTATGCCGCTTTTTGAATGTTCTGTTTTCTGAAAATTCAATCGAATAAGCTAAATAAAGCGGCTTTTTTTGTGTTACCTTTTTTTCTTTTTTTTGTGCGATTTTTTGATTAACTTTTTACTTCTTTTTTGTTTTTGCTATGCACTTCAAGCGGCGGAATATTCTGCTCCAGCCATTCGTTAAAATCTGTACCCATACGAAAGCCACGCAAAAAAGCTCCACTTTCTGCCGCTTGTACTTGTTTGATGATTAGGTTTATAAGCTCATCATTTTCCGACCGGTCAAGCGGAAGCTTAGCTATAAAATTACTTAGCTCCCTTGCTGTTTTGTAGAAGTCTGCTGTCCTTTCTGCTAATATCAAAGCTTCTTGTTCTTCTTCCGGTTTATCAAAATCAAATATCTTTTCCATTGTTTGCGCTCCTTTTAAACCATTCACCTAATTTAGGGTATCTGATAGCCTATCCAAAAAGGTCAAGTTTTCCGGTAAAACTGTTACAACAGATCCGCCGCATAATTCTACCAAAGCAACTGTAAAACTACCATCTTCGCAACAGTCCATGCCCCAACCAAGGAAAAAGCCTTCTTTTTCCTCTCTTGTTCCTCGGGTAAGCCCTTTACATCTTCTATAACTTTGCATTTTATCACTCCTTTTTTAGTTTGGGAAAATATTCTTATCTCGTCCTATCTCTGCATAAGCAAGCAAAGCTTTATTGTGTAAGGTGAAAACGTGCTTTTCTGAAAAGTTTAGCTTTTTAGCAATAATATTCCATTGGTTAAAATTCAAATAGCGCAATTCTAATATCAAGCGCAAGTCTACATCAGCAATTAAGCTTATTTTTTCGTGTAGCTTCAGCATTAAATCCCAATAGTCATAAAATAAAGCGGTTATCTCTGCAGACAAGTCCGCCGCCAAAGCCGCCGCATTACCCGCCTTATCTCCAAAGCTTGTAGTTTTAACTTTAAGCATACTATAAGGGCTTGCGGTTATCCTGCAAGCTTTTTCATATGCTTCCAAGCGGCACATAAGCAGATAATCAATACTTTCTTTTATCTGGTGCAACTGTTCAAGCTCTGCTTTTGCTCTCTCTTTTTCTGTTGCCATTTCTGCGCCGCCTTTCATCTCTTTTTACTTTGGGATAATATTTTACATCTCAAAGGCTTACATATAAAAATCAAGCTGATTTTACACCTCAAAAAAGCTTGCTTGCTACTCCCTTTAAGGCTAAAAGTGTTACAAGTGTTTCGAAATGTTACACTTTTTTACGATATTTATCGTACTTGTAACACTTGTAACACTGTAACACTTTTTTTGACATACACTATATATATATTAGTATATTAATATGTATATATATTAATATAAAAGGTACTTCCCTATATAGTATATATATAGTGTTACATATGTTACAAATGTTACATATAATAATAAATGCCTTTAATAAGGGATTTTTGAATTTTAATTTGTAACACTTGTGTAACACTTGTAACATATACTAAAAATTAAAAGTCATCTCCGCCGCTTGTTATCTGTTTATCTGCCTAATACAAACGTAATTCGCATTAGTTCGCTATTTGTTTATTGGCTTTACTCCCTCTGCTCAAAATCAGCTCTACGGTCAAAAAACAGGCGGTAGCGACCATTTTTAAATACTATCTTATCTTGCAAGGGTAAAACTACCTTATGCAAATTTAACCGTCTTAAAATGGCTTGTAGCGTTATTTTATTTTTTCTCCTGCTTTTTTGCCTTGCCGGTCTTTTGATTGCTCTCGTCTACCTCATACCCTAAACGATAAACCCACAAAGGACAATTTACAACAGGACAAAGCTTAACCTCTATCGGCTGAAAGCCGCTGCAATCTAAACACTTCGCCCTGATTGCCTGTCCTCTGGTCAATCTCTTTTTATTATCCTTTTCGTCCATTTTCATTTTCTCCTTTATTTTTATAAAAGCTCATTAAAGGCTATTTTTTTCAAAGATACCATTTCGGTAGTTTTAAGCCTATATTTTTTTTAGGTATATTTACCCTAACTTACAAATTAAATCCATTGTACCCCGCTTCAAACGCCTGTACGGCTCTTATTTTTTCTTTGCTATACCCCAATTATAAAAACTCTTTCGGCGGCGGCTCGTTTACCTCTACAAGAAAGCTTTCTCTTTCTTCTTCGCTTATGCCTAATACATTCCAAATTTTTAATAATTCTATCCTGTAAACTCGGCATACTCTTTCGGCTATTCTTGCA
>CALXSY010000024.1 GCA_944391285.1 uncultured Clostridia bacterium | reverse complement strand
GCACTTTTCCTCTGGGTCAAGGTGCGCCCCGCAATAAGGACAAGTCTTATATTGTTCTCTCATCTTCTCAGCCCCTTTGTGCTATTGTTGTTATATCATCAAAAAGCAAGCTTACCTCTCTTGAGTGTGCGGCGGTTATCTCTTGTAATAACTCCAAAGAACCGCAAAGGCTCTGAAAAACTTTAAAATCAAAGTCGGCAATATCTTCCGGAATACTGCGGCTAATTACATCTACAAAAGAACAAATATGATACATTTTCTTATCTAACTTTTCCGCTGTTTCTGCCAAATTATCTAAGTTTATGTTTTTTGTTGTCATCTTTTAAACTCTCCCTTATTTTTAGTCTTATTTTCCATCACGCAAAAGCGAAAATCTCTCTTGTCCTGCACCCATACGCCCAAGCCCTTTTTGGCATGGGGCTTTTTTATTGCATGGGGGGTTTTATACGTTTTTTCAAGAAAATAAATAATAATACAAATATTTAAAGCATTATCAATTATTTTTGTGAAATAAATCAGCAGGCGAAACGCCCAAGGCAACCGCAATATTTAAGATGTCTGCCGCCTTAATTATTTTTCTGCCGTTTAGCATTGCTCCTAAGCTACTTTCGCTTATACCCGCCTTTTGCGCTACTGTTTTTTGTTTTATGCCAGAAATAGCTATTATTTTTCTAATGTTTAAGGCTACTGGCTTGTTGTTTTCTTCGATAGTCATCTTATAAGCTCCTTTCGTAAATATTCGAGAAATTAAAATTTTAAGCATATTATACTATTGTTTCTTGAGTATGTCAATGTTTTTATTATTGTTTTTCGTATTTTAATTTGATTATTTGAAGTTTTCATTGACTGGCTAACCTTTTCTTTATATAATTAATTTGGAGGTGCTTATAATGAGTTTTCCAGACCGCCTCAAGGAGGCACGTACAGAAAAAAAAATAAGCCAAAAAGCATTAGCTGAGCAAATCGGGATTTCTCCATCTACATATAACGGTTATGAGCGTGGCTATACAGAACCCAGCGTTGATTATCTGCGAAGCCTTGCGCAAGCGTTGTCCGTTAGCGTAGATTATTTATTGGAAATTGAAAACGATAATAAAATTGCTGTCACCGATGACGAACGCCAACTAATAGAAGAATATAGGTTGTTAGATGATGACGGAAAAAGCATGGTGAAAGAAGTATTTGTTTTTCAAAAAAATTGGACAAATTACAGAATAGGAGCAATCAATAAATGGATGGCTTTAATATCCCAACAACACGAAGATGAGCGAAAAAGAGAAAGAGAAAAATTGATAAAAAAATCAATGGAAGAATTAGAAAAACCAGAAGAAGCAGTAAAAGAAAAAGGGAGAAAAGAGGTCTAAGTATGAGGTCATAATCTTTTGGAGTGAAGCCGACAACTCTTTTATTGCAGAAGTGCCGGAATTGCCTGGGTGCATGGCAGACGGCGCAACCAGACAAGAAGTCTTAGCAAACTTAGAAATAATAATTGATGAGTGGTTAGAAACCGCCGCCGCATTAGGCAGGGAAATTCCAGAACCTAAAGGCAGGCTTTTTTATGCCTAAAGCAATTCATAAAAGCAAAAAAGCTACCGGCAACAATACCGATAGCTTTCTTTGCGGACTTTTTGGGAATAGTTTAGTGCTATTACTAAGAAATTAGAAAGAATTTATAAGACATTTATATTATAGCATAAATCAAATAAAAAGCAAGTGAAAGCGGTGAGAATATGGCAAGACTTCCGCAAAGTGTAGAAAAGCTGGCAAGCGGTAATTATCGTTGCAAAATCTACTTAGGCACAGACGAAAACGGCAAAAGGATAACAAAATCAGTCACCCGCCCTACAGCCAAAGAGGCACGATATGCGGCGGACGCTTTAGCGGCGGAATATAAGCAACACAAATCCGGCAATATCTCTTTAGAGCAAGCCATGGAAGAATATATAAGCTTAAAATCAAATATACTTTCGCCCTCAACCCTGCACGCCTACCAAGCAATAGCTAAGCACCATTTCAAAGATATTCGCCGCTTTAATATTATGCAGTTAACGGAAAACGACATACAAAAAGCAATCAATAAAGAGTCTGCGACCTGCTCCCCTAAAACTATATCTAATATGGCCGGCTTTCTCTCTGCGGTGCTTAAAACCTATCGACCGGCTTTTAGGTATAATATAACTATCCCACGAAAGACAAGAAAGCTAAAGGCATTGCCACAGCCTGCGGAAATCCTCAAAGCAGTACATGGCACCTCGTCCGAATTACCGGTTTTATTAGCTATGTGGTTAACTCTGCGCATGAGCGAGATACGAGGACTAAGAAAGCAGGACATACAAGGCGATATCCTCACCATTAACCAAGTAAAACTAAATGTAAGCGGGCAAGACATTATACGCCAGCAAGCCAAAACAGCAACATCTATCCGCCGCCTACGTGTTCCGCCATATATCTTAGATTTAATCAAGCAACTACCGGAAGAGCAAGAATACTTGATAACTGTTTCTGCTAAAACTGTTTCTAAGCGATTTCATAAAATCTTAGAGGCTAACAATATACCGCAAATAGCCTTTCATGACTTGCGCCACCTTGCCGCCTCAGTTATGTTGCAATTAAATATTCCTGACAAGTACGCAATGGAAAGAGGCGGCTGGTCTACTGACAGCACCTTAAAAAATGTGTATCAGCATACTTTCTCACAAGAGCGGCGGAATATAGATAACATGATAGACAGTTATTTTACAAATGAGATTGAAAAAGTCAAAAATGAACAATAAACAATTTAAAAGCTTTTAGCTTTCGCTTAATTCGTTTTTAAGTTTCCATTTTTTGATACTACACCCCTTTATAGAGCTACTTTTGCGTTATTTTAGACTTTGGCACTCGGTTAAATTTGTTTATTTTCCTGCTCCGTTTAGGGGGGGCTGGCGGTGTCTAAATAGGCGCATAAAAACTATATTAGCACCACAAACCGCACCACAAAAAGCAATTAATGCGTTAAATATAGTATTTTTAATGGGTTCAAGTCCCATCTACCGCATCTGAGCTCATTCTCTTTGGGGGAATGAGTTTTTTTGTGCAAAAAAGCGGCAAAGAGTTTTAATTAATCTACATACGCGAAATTTGCAGAGCCTATTACAGGATAGCGATGAGAAAATTGGAGGTGAAGAAAAAGCAAACTGCTGTCCTATTTAGCGATAAATAACCAACCGCTGAAGCACCAATACCAAAATAAGCACACTTCAAAGAAAGAGAGGAAATATTATGAAAGAAAATTTGCGAAAAAATATTGTACCAATTGTCGTTTTATTGATCATTGCCCTGCTCTCGCTGTTTGTAATTTCAGGCTTTGCCTCATCACCCGATTTTCACCGAGGTACATTAAATGCTTTAAATGACAAAGAAACTGCAGTTTTAACCATGTCCGGCGCCTCAGTAGCCGCTTCTGCCGGCATTTCCTTGCTTCCGGGCGATGTGGGCACTTCTATTGCAGACAAACTGGCGGATTTAACTTCCAACTTCCTCCTGATACTCTGTGTTATCATTCTGGAAAAATATCTGCTGACTATCACCGGCACGGTAACCTTTTCTGTGCTAATTCCCTTAGCCTGCTTTTTAGGTATTGCTTATCACCTTTTTGAGCGGGAAAGGCTTAAAAAATTAGCTATAAAATTAACTGTTTTCGGCCTGCTGCTCTTTGCTTTGGTTCCTGCCAGCGTTCAGATATCTGCTTTAATTGAAAGCACCTATCAAACATCTGTTGAGGAATCCGAATCTATTACTGAGAAAATCAAAGCTCTAACCGAAAGTTTAGAGTCTGAATCAGAAACAAACGCAGAAGACGAAGGTCTTATCGGCGTTGTCTCCAATGTAGCCGAAGGCGTTTCCACTGCCTCTATTGCTGTTATCGACTGGGCAAGAGAGCAAGTTAATCACTTTATTGAATATATTGCCGTGATGATTGTCACCAACTGTGTAATTCCCGTTTTAGTGCTGGTGGTCTTTGTCTGGCTTGCTAAAATATTGCTTTCCGTAGAAATTCCCCTAAGCTACCGCAAAGCTCGCAAAGGGCTAAAAAATGCCGTATCCCCAAAAAAGGAAGAAATGTGATGCTTTATTCCGTTCTTTGACCAATAGCCTGAGATTTATTGCTTTATCTTATGCATTTTTACACATTAGCTCTCTAACCGCTTCTATAAACATTAATACTTTTTCACAGCAAAAACCGCTTTTTCCATCAATAAGGAAACAAGCGGTTTTTTCACTTTTTTCGGTCTGAATATTTTTTTGACCATATGCTCTTTTAGGTTGTTATTTTACTATCTCAATTTTAACTAAGCCTACGCCTTTGCTTTCTAAGCCAATCTCGCGGGCGGCAGCTTGTGACAAATCAATAACACGATTATTGATATGGGGTCCCCGGTCATTAATAGTAACAATGACTGACTGCCCATTATGCAGTGCTGTCACCCTTACCTTAGTGCCAAAGGGCAATGTGCGGTGAGCGGCTGTCAATTTATTGCAATCAAAAGCCTCTCCGCTGGCTGTACGGCGGTTCTGAAATGCACTGCCGTACCAAGACGCATAGCCTTCTTGATAATAAGTATACGTCGTTTCAGCTACTTTTACTTGTTTTTCGGTTTTTTGATACACAGGAATATTACGCAGCTTACGATAACTCTTCCACTCGGCAGCAGTAGTATCAGCCGGCGGTGCACTCTCATCGATCAGCAACAGATGGCTAACCGGATCGTAGCCTATCGAGCAATTAAAAATATCCAGATAGAACTCCAATGGCAGATACACCACTTCATCTATCAGCTTATACTTATGAGCTCGGTTTTCTAATAATACTTCTTGTGTTTCTGGGGAAATAATTAACTCATATTTTTCTTGTGCAGAAGTCGTCACGATAATTTTTTGATCAGCCTCATTTGCCCAGGATATCTGCATCCCGAAGCATTCCAATATTTCTCTTAATGGTAAATAATCGACTCCGTCGATGCGCTCAACTGCATCACTCGAAGTCTGGCTGAAGCCCCCAATTTGAATCTTTAATCTTTCAGCATCTCCATTTTCCGTACCCCAAGCAGGTACGCTCAGTAGCATTGTAAGCATGCTGAGTAAAACGATAGCTTTTCTGATAAATATCCCTCCTTGAAATAGAGCACCTGTTTATTATACCTGAAATGGCACCAGATGTAAAGTTGTTTTTTACCATAATATTCCTAAATATGGAATATGGCGCGGTTTTTGGTGCAATTTCCGCTACCTATAAGAAATTTTTTTATAAAAAAACTCTTTTTGGCAATATTATTCTTGCCAAAAAGAGCCTTTTTTATACTTATATTAATAACTTTTACTTATCTATTTTGCTTCTTGTCTGTTACTTTTGCAGCAATTTTTTTAATCGCGCAACTGCTTCTTTAGTCTGCTCCTTGTCACCAAAAGCCGTCAAACGGAAAAATCCTTCGCCGTTTTGTCCAAATCCCGCTCCCGGAGTGCCTACTACTTGGGCTTCGCTCAAAAGATAATCGAAAAACTCCCAGCTTTTCATGCCATTAGGACACTTGAGCCAAATATAAGCAGAATTTTCGCCGCCAACATACCAAATCCCCAGTTCGTCCAAAGCTTGAGAAATGGTGCGGATGTTTTCCTTATAATAAGCAATCGCCTCTTTAGTCTGCTTCTGTCCTTCCTCACTGAATACTGCCGCTGCTGCTCGCTGCACGATATAAGGCACACCGTTATATTTGGTAGTCTGCCGGCGCAGCCACATTTTATTGAGATTGAGCCCCTCAAAATCCAATCCTTCCGGCACAATAGTATAGCCGCATCTTAAGCCGGTAAAGCCGGCAGTTTTGGAGAAGGAGCAAATTTCAATGGCGCACTTTGCCGCGCCCTCAATCTCATAAATGCTTCTAGGCAGGCTTTCGTCTTGAATAAAGGCTTCGTAAGCGCCGTCAAAGAGAATAATTGCCTCTTCTTTTAAAGCATAATCCACCCAAGCTTGCAGCTGTTCTTTATTATAAACAGCACCGGTTGGATTGTTAGGTGAGCAAATATAGATAATGTCGGCATGCACATTTTTATCCGGCAAAGGCAAAAAATGATTTTCTGCCGTCGCATTGGCAAAGATAATCTTTCTGCCTGCCATGATATTGGTATCAACATAAACAGGATAAACCGGATCCGGCACCAAAACCACATTATCAGTATCAAACAAATCTAAAATATTGCCGATATCGCTTTTAGCGCCGTCACTGATAAAAATTTCATCCATCTTCAGCGCTACCTGCCGTTTAGCATAATATTTCTGAATCTCTTCCTTTAAAAATTCATAGCCTTGCTCAGGACCGTAACCACGAAAAGTCTCCTTTTTGCCCATTTCCGCTACGGCTTTTTCAAGGGCTGTCACCACTGCCGGAGCTAAAGGCAAGGTAACATCGCCGATCCCCAGCTTAATAATTTTAGCTTCAGGGTGCTGGCTTTGATATTCCGCTACTTTGCGGCTGATAGTGGGAAAAAGGTAACTGGTTTCCAGCTTGGCATAATTTTTATTGACTCTCATTAGTTTTTTCTCCTCCCTAAAAAATCATTGGTTATTTTAAGTATATTTATTTTACACCATCTTATCAATTTCGTCCATCTTTTTTTCCAAAAAAGATAAAATATACTGTATACAATTGCCTTCCGGCTAAGAAAAAAACAATGCTTACCGCACAAAAAAAGGCTGACCTTTTCAGCCAGCCTTTTTTATTTATTTTGCATATTTAATAATCGTTACTGTCTTAGTAGCTTCGTCCCACTCAACCTGAGCACCTAAATTTTCAGCTACAAAACGTGCCGGAGTAAAGGTGCGTCCGTCAGCGATGAAAGCAGAAGCATCCATTTTAACGGCTTCGCCGTTAACATAAGCAGTAGCAGAGTCTATCAATAAAACGATATTGGTATCATCTTTAGTGATAGTAACGGTTCTGGTGCTCTCGTTCCATTCAACCTTTGCGCCTAAAGCTTCAGCTACAAATCTCGCCGGAGTATAGGTGCGACCATTCACAATCAAAGGAGCAACATCGTTGGTTACTGCCTTGCCGTCGATTACAGCCGTTTTATCGTTGATCACTAAGATAATCTTAGTCTCCACAGTGCCGTCTTCAGTATCCTCGCCGTTAGCCTGCCATTTAGCATAAACAGTCATGTCGTAGTCTAAGATAGCATACTCGATTTTTTCGGTTAACTCTTTATCTTTGTACCAGCCAACGAAATCATAGCCGGCTCTTTTGGTGGTGTAGTCAGCTAAAACGATGGTTTTGCCGTAGTTAGCGGTTACAGCATCAATTTTGCTGCCGCCGTTGGTATCAAAGGTCAAAGTTTTCTGCTGAACATAGCCGCTGGAAGATTCTTTCTTTACAGTGCCGTTGGAGGATAATTTAAAGCCGTCAGCGATAAATTCTTCGCCGGGATCTTTACTAAAAGTACCGCCGCTGATGCTGGCAGTGCCTTTATTATTCGCATCATAGTAATTTTGAATTATAATCTGATTAGGAGTAGTAGTTATAAAATTACCGCCTTCAATAATTAGTTCTCCTTTAGAATCGGCACTATTTTGCCAAGATGAGGTAAATAAAACTGCAGTAGCAGAATCTAATGTACTAAATTCGCCGTCTTTGATGGTGGCTTCATTCCAGTTCATGATGACATGCTGTGTTGTGTTTTTAAATATACCATCATTAATAGTGAGTGTTCCGCCTGAATCATTTTTAACAGTATTAATACCACCATCAAATTCTCCGCCATTGATTACCAATGTACCAGCGCTCTCGCCGCCGTTACGAATCATACTGGAGTAGCCACCGTTATTCTTTACAGTTACTCCCTCATTAATAGTCATAGTGCCATAGTTAGCCATTGTGTACCAACTATTGCCATTATTTTTATCTGGATATTCACCTACTTCTAGAGAGCGCTCAAATGTTCCACCGCTTAAAGTAACAGTACCATTGTTAACAATTGCGCCTTTATAGTTTGTGATATTATCAACAATACCACCACCAACACTATCAGTAATCTCCAGAGTACCATTGTTAATAATAGTATGGTTACTAACGTTGGTTAAAGTTTTGCCATTTAAATCAATAGTAATTGTTTTACCTGCTGGGATTGTAATATCTTCGTTGATATCAGCATTTAACACAATAGTATCGCCGTCTTGGGCGCCAGCGACAGCATCTTTGAGAGTTTCATAAGTTTTACTGCCGTTTTTAGCAACAATTGCGTTTTCTAATTCTGTGCTAAGATTACGGGTAATATCAACATATTCTTTTTGAGTAGAGCCATCTTCCATGGTCCATTCTAAAAGAAGTTTGTAATCTCTGCTGCCGTTGAAAAGAATGAACTTGTCATTTTCGTATACAGCGACAGGAATCCAATGCTGGTATTTATCTCCTTGAAGAAAAGCTTCAGTTACTTCAGACATATCTGAAGGATCGCCTTCACCATTAATTTTCAAAGATGCATAATCTGTTGGTGCATTTACATACACGCCAACATAGGTGTATGTTTGTACACTGCCTTCACCGGAATCTTGCTCCCAATTAGAAGTATCAGTTTTAGAATCAACAGTGAAAACTACTTTTGCATCTGTTACATCAGCGCTAACGCCTGTTACTGTATAAGTTGATATACGGCTTGCGTCAACAGGTTCAAAAGCACTTAAGTCATCAGCCAAAGCCATTGCCGGCATCATGGTTAGCACCATTGCCAGAGCCAGCACAATAGCCAGCCATTTTCTTTTGTTCATAAAAATTTCCTCCTTTATTGAATACAAATATTTCCCTCACAAATTATACTATAATTTTCTGCCAAATGCAAGCCTTTTTGCCGAAAAAGAAAAATTTTTTTACATTTTTCCAAATTTCCTCTTGACAAACCATTCTTTTTCGCTTATACTATACCCAATCACAGTAATGGGGCTGTAGGTATTACCTGCAGTCCCTTTATCTATTTTATTGGCAAATAATCTAAATGGGGGTCTTAATATGGAATTACATTCACACACTGAAGAAATTTTCGGCAGCATGGTTTTTAATAACGCTGCCATGAAAGCCAAACTGCCGGATGATGTTTACTCGGCTTTGAAAGATACCATTGAGGAAGGCAAAAGCTTAGATGCCGGCATTGCCGACATCGTTGCCAAAGCTATGATGGAATGGGCTATTGAAAAAGGCGCAACCCACTACACCCATTGGTTCCAGCCGATGACCGGCATTACCGCTGAAAAGCATGACAGTTTCATCTCTCCTGCTCCCGGCGGCAAAGTAATTATGGAGTTCTCCGGCAAAGAATTGATTAAAGGCGAGCCGGATGCTTCCAGCTTCCCCTCCGGCGGCTTGCGGGCAACCTTTGAAGCCAGAGGCTACACCGCTTGGGATCCGTCCTCTTATGCCTTTGTCAAAGGCAAAACCTTGTATATTCCCACCGTTTTCTGCTCTTACAGCGGTGAAACTTTGGACAAAAAAACTCCTCTTCTGCGCTCCATGGAAGCCATCAGCAAAGAAGGCACCCGCCTGCTTCATTTATTGGGCGACACCGACGTCACCCGAGTCACTACCACTGTCGGTCCCGAGCAGGAATATTTCTTAGTCGACCGCAAATTATCCTATAAACGCCCCGATCTGCTCTTTGCCGGCAGAACCTTATTCGGCGCTATGCCGCCTAAAGGTCAGGAGCTGGAGGATCATTATTTCGGCGCTATCAAGCCCCGCATCCAAGCCTTTATGGACGATTTAAACGAGGAATTATGGAAATTGGGCATCTATGCCAAGACCGAGCACAACGAAGTAGCTCCCGCTCAGCATGAGTTAGCCCCCATCTTCGGCACCACCAATGTCGCCTGCGACAACAACCAATTAACCATGGAAGTTTTAAAGGACGTCGCCCGTAAGCATGATTTATCCTGCTTGCTGCACGAAAAACCATTCGCCGGCATCAACGGCTCCGGCAAGCACAATAACTGGTCCTTGTCTACCAACACCGGCATCAACCTTTTGAGCCCCGGCAAAGAACCGGCCAAAAATACCCGCTTCCTTTTGATTTTAGCAGCAGTTATTAAAGCTGTTGATGAATACCAGGATTTGCTCCGTGTCTCCTGCGCCAGCGCCGGCAATGATCACCGTTTAGGTGCCAGCGAAGCACCGCCGGCTATCATCTCCATGTTTATCGGTGATGAATTAGAGGCTATCTTGGGCAGCATCGAAAAAGGCATTCCTTACGAAGCCATCATTGCCAAGAAGATGGAAATGGGCGTTAATATCCTGCCTGATTTAGCCAAAGATACCTCTGACCGCAACCGCACTTCGCCTTTTGCTTTTACCAATAACAAATTTGAGTTCCGCATGCTTGGGTCTTCCTTCTCCATCGCCGGACCAAACATTATTTTAAATACTATTGTTGCCGAGTCTTTCAGCCAATTCAGCGACATCTTAGAAAAAGCTGATGATATCGAAAGCACCGTTTTAGAGATTATCCGTGACACCTTGGCAAAACATAAACGCATCATCTTTAACGGCAACAACTATTCGGACGAATGGGTCGAAGAAGCTAAACGCCGCGGCTTGTCCAATCTGGCAACTTCCGTTGATGCTCTGCCCAAATTGGTCGATGACAAAAATATTGCCCTCTTTACCAAGCACGGTGTATACACCGAAACCGAACTGCGCTCCAGATGTGAAATATTATTAGAAAACTACAGCAAAGTTATCCGCATCGAAGCCTTAACTATGTTAGAAATGGCTCGCCGGGACATTATGCCGGCTGTAAGCAAATATTTAGCTGATATTTCCGCCGCCGCTATTGCCATCAAAAACGCTGTAGCTGCCGCCGACTGCACTATGCAGGAAGATTCTATCAGCAAAATTTCCGCCTTGCTGGCACAAATGTATACCCAGACCAACGCTTTGCAAAAAGCTGTGGACGGAGCTCATTTCCATGAGGAAAATGTTCAAGGCGCTGCTATTTACTATTGCAATGAAGTATTGCCGAAGATGAATGCTTTGAGAGATATCGTTGATCAGGCTGAAGTTTTAATTGGCAGTGATTACTGGCCTATGCCAACCTATGCTGATCTGCTCTTTAAGGTCTGATTTGCCCGGATACTCACTTTTCAACTTATTATATTCCTAAAAAAAGCTTTCTTGATTTACTCAAGAAAGCTTTTTGTTTTAGAGCAAACCTTTGCCCTGTTTTATTCCTCATTTTTCTCTTTATTTTTTAGATAAAAGTACATTCCGGCATAAATCGCCAAAAAACCGCAGATAGTGTAAAAGCAGATGCCGGCATATTGGCTGAGCTTGAAGAACTGCAAAATAAGCCCTGCTGCCAATAACACTGCCAAACCAACCAACAGCGCTCTTTGTCCGGCAAAGACAAAAAGAGTATTATCGCCGCCTTTTGCTGCGGCATTCTCTTGATTTTCTCCTTTTTGATTATAGCGGTAGGAAATATACATCCATCCCAGCGCCAGCACCACCAATGCCGCGCCAAAGCCGTTCAGCACTACCGGAGCATGCCCGCTTAAGCTTAAAGAAAAAAACACCAGACCCACTATCAACAAACCGGCACTTATCGCTATTTTCTTTTGTCCGTCCATTTTTTACTCCCCTTTTTCAGCATACGCTTTTTATTGGCTAAGCCCGTTTTTCACAAGGCTCTCTGTGCTTATTTTAAGCAACTGCTTTGCTTTTGTCAAGGCATGGCATAAAAATTATGCTTTTAAAACTCCTTTTCTAATTTGAAGCGGTAATATATTCCCAAGCCTAAGACTGCCAGATAAACCGCTACTAAAAGCAAGATCGCCTTCAGCTCCACCTGCATCAAATTTAAACTCAGAAGCACAGGGCAAAAAATAAAGATAAAAGCATCAAAAGCCTTAGCTTTAGCCGCATTAGCAATAAAAATATTGCGCTCATCTTTTTGGGCAATCTGCTTAATATAAGCCGCTTCCGGCGCTTTGGCTAAAATGCGCACATTTGATATATTGCCTAAGCCGTGTCCAAACAAACCGCAGCCCAAGCCAATCAATACATAAGGCAAGCTCTGCCAGCTCATTACTTTTAAGCCGACTATACCCAATGCTAAAAGCATTAATCCCAGCAATGTAGTCAGAAAATATTTGCTCATCTATCATTCCCCCTTAGAGCCTTTTTTCCAAGCGCCGGAAAATCATTACCCCGAGCAGCCATTGGAACAGCCACAAACCGTACATCATGGCGATAATCCAGGCTTCTGCTTTAAATACTGCCAACAAAAAGGAAATACCGAGCAGCAGAAAGAACATCACCTGATAAGCCATTTGCCCCGCTTTCGCTCTTAAAAACACCTTGCGCTCGTCGACGGCGTTAATATGCGCTTCTTCTTTTTTCAGCTCGTACTCTTGCTTTCTTTTTGGCTGCTGCCAATAATAGTAGCGTCCCAAATGCACCGCGCCGGCAGAGATCAGTCCTACGCCCATTGCCAAAACCAAAGTCATATAATAATCATCCTTCACACTAAAGCTCACTGCTAAGAGCACTAGCCCGATGATTATATCAAACCAAAGCCATTTTTCTTTTTTCATTTTACATCCTCCTCATAGATAAAGATATCCTCAATCGCTAAATCAAAAAAGCGGGCAATTTTAAAAGCTAAGATGATTGACGGATTGTAGCGCCCGTTTTCCAAAGAACCGATAGTCTGCCTTGAGACCTCCAAAGCTTTGGCTAATTCCTCCTGCTTAATGCCCCGCTCTTTTCTAATTTCCTCCAGACGATTTTTCATCGCTCTCCCTCCTATGGAAAGTTTGCTTTCCATTCTTTAGTTTTATTATAGCATGCTTCTCCAAAATGTCAAGTGTACTTTCCGTTTTCGAGTAAAATTTTTTAACTTAACACAATTTTTACGTTTATACACTCAGCCGACTAATACTCAACCTTAAGAAGTTTTTTCGCCCTTTTTGCAACTTCCACTCCCCCTAAACCGACCGCCTGTGCCCTGTGGGTGCTCAAACGCCGCGGGGCTTATCTGCGATAATTTGTACTTAAAACATTTATGCAAAAGTTGAGCAGTACTCGCGCATCGCATTATAAAAGAGCTTTGGCGCACCAAAAAAGCGCCCCCAAACTGAGGCGCTTAAATTTTATTCTTCGGTTTTATTCTCTTGAGTTTTTTCTTCATCTTTAAGCAAAACTTTGCGGGAGAGGTTGATTCTGCCTTGTTTGTCGATTTCCATTACTTTTACAGTGATTTCATCGCCGATTTTTACTACATCTTCAACCTTTTTCACCCGTTCCTTAGCCAGCTGGGAAATATGCACCAAACCGTCTTTGCCGGGCAATAATTGAACAAAGGCACCGAAATCCATGATTCTGACAACCTTGCCGGTGTAAATCTCACCGACCTCGACCTCTTTGGTGATCTCTTTAATAGTGCGGATAGCTTCTTCTGCCGCCTTAGCATCAGCAGACATGATTACTACTTTGCCGTCATCATCGATATCAATCTTAACTCCGGTATCCTCGACAATTTTCTTAATAACCTTGCCGCCGGGTCCGATAACATCTTTGATCTTCTCCGGATTGATATGCATAATCTCAAAGCGCGGTGCATAAGGAGACAATTCTTTTCTCGGCTCGGGAATTGCTTTGAGCATAGTGTCTAAGATAAACATTCTGCCTTCATGAGCCTGCTCCAAAGCTTGCTTCAAAATAGCCTTATTGATACCGGCAATTTTAATATCCATCTGAATAGCGGTTACGCCTTTAGTAGTACCGGCAACCTTAAAGTCCATATCGCCCAAGGCATCTTCTAAGCCCTGCAAGTCAGTTAAAACGGTGAATTCATCGCCTTCACGAATTAAACCCATAGCTACGCCGGAAACCGGGCGAATAATCGGTACTCCCGCTGCCATCAATGCCATGGTACTGCCGCAGACGCTGCCCATAGAAGTAGAGCCGTTGGACTCAATAGCCTCTGATACGACCCGAATAGTATAAGGAAATTCTTCTTCTGAAGGAATCATCGGCTCCAAAGCTCTGCCTGCCAAAGCACCGTGACCGATTTCTCTTCTGCCCGGACCGCGCATTGGTTTGCACTCACCGACACTGTACGGTGGGAAATTGTATTGGTGAATATAGCGTTTTTTGCTCTCCATTTCCAAACCGTCAAGCATTTGTTCATCGGAAGAAGAGCCTAAAGTAACGCTGGATAAAATCTGCGTTTGTCCGCGGGTAAATAATGCACTGCCATGCACGCGGCTTAAAATATCAACCTCGCAGCTTAACGGACGAACTTCATTCATCTCCCGACCGTCAGGACGGATTTTGTCCACGGTAATCAAACGGCGCACAATATTTTTCTTCAATTTATCAAAAGCATCGGAAATATCTTTCTCCTGCTCAGGAAAGATTTCAGCAAAATGCTCCATAGTTTTAGCTTTAACAGCATCGCTTGCCTCATCACGGGTATGTTTGTCTTTAATGCGCACAGCATCCAACAATTCATCATGGGCAAACTCTTCTACTGCGCTCATGATTTCCTCTGGAATATTGAGTAAAGTCGGCATGATTTTTTCTTTAGCCAGCTCCATTTCCAAAGCTTCTGCCCGGAATTCTTCGATAAAGTCAACGATAGTTTTGATAACCTCATGACCTTCCATGATAGCATCTAAAATAACATCCTCCGGTATCTCATTGGCTCCGGCTTCAACCATCATAACAGCATCTTTGGTGCCGGCAACAATTAAATGCAAATCGCTTTTTTCGCTTTGCTCCATATTAGGATTGATAACAAATTTTCCGTCAACCAAGCCTACCTGCACTGCACCGATAGGTCCTAAAAAAGGAATAGAAGAAATATGCAAAGCAGCAGAAGCGCCGACCATTGCCAATACATTGGGCTGATTGTCCTGATCCAAAGACAAAACAGTGGCTACAATATGCACATCATTGCGGTATCCTTTAGGGAACAAAGGACGAATCGGTCTGTCGATCAAGCGGCTGGCTAAAATAGCATTGTCAGTAGCTTTGCCCTCGCGGCGGGTGAAACCGCCGGGGATTTTGCCGGCAGCATACATTTTCTCTTCATAATCCACAGTTAACGGGAAAAAGTCGATGCCCTCACGGGGCTCTTTAGTTGAAGTGGCAGCTACCAAAACATTGGTATCGCCATAGGTGCAAAATACCGCACCGCCGGCTTGCTTTGCCATACGACCGGTTTCTAAGGTGAGCTCACGCCCGCCTACGGTCAAGGATTTTCTTAAAATTGGCATTTTTTAATTACCTCCAAATATTTTTTGCGCAAGGTAATTAACAACTTACAACCGACATTCCTATCGGCTCTAACTTATTAATTACCTTCCGGCAGATTACATTTTGAGCCTAAGCCCTATCCTATTAATTTTACCACACTTAAAAATTTTTACAAGTATTTTTTTCGAAAAAAATATGCCTCAAAGCTGAACTTTGAGGCAATTTTTTAGCGACGGATGCCTAATTTAGCTCTGATTGCATGATATCTATCCAAATCATTGTCAATCAAGTAATCCAAAAGCGCACGTCTTTGACCAACCATTTTGAGCAAACCACGACGAGAGTGGTGATCTTTCTTATGAGTTTTCAAATGCTCGTTTAAGTAGTTGATTTTGTAGGTCAAAATTGCGATTTGAACCTCTGGAGAACCAGTATCACCTTCATGCAGGCGATAAGTCTCGATCAATTGTTGTTTTGTAGCTTGATCTAAAGCCATCGAAAACACCTCCTAAAAACTATTTTTAATCCGATATCTAAGAAGCCGCCGGAGAAAGCGGGCATCCGAGATGTGGACATTTACATATTATACACCTAAATTTTTTAGATTGCAAGGCTTTTTTGGCAAATTTTTTCCCTTTAGGCAAGTTTTTTTTGACCTTTTTAGCCTAAAATTTCCCGCACCTTCTGCATATCGCTGTTGATTTGATTTTTTAAGCTTGCCAAGCCTTCAAATTTGCTTTCATCCCGCAAAAAGTCGAATAATTCCACTTCTAAAATTTCGCCGTAGATATCCTCATCAAAATCCAAAATATGCACTTCCACCGTAGTGTCACTGCCGTTGTTAACCGTTGGACGTTTGCCGATATTTAAAACGCCCAAATATTCCTCATCTTTATATTTAACCAGCGAAGCATACACGCCTTTGTGCGGCAAGACCTTCTGCTCCCAGACAGCAATGTTGGCTGTAGGTATGCCGATAGTCCGCCCTACCTGTCTGCCCTTTACCACTTCACCCTTTAAGGAATATGGGTAGCCCAGCATTTGGTTGGCTTTTTTGCATGCTCCTGCCAGCAAGGATTGGCGGATCAAGCTGCTGCTTACGGTTTCACCGTTAACGGTATGAGGCGGCACGATATTGACCTTAATGCCGTCGCCGTCCAGCCAATTTTTTAAATCCTCTGCTTTGCCCTCACCTTTATAACCAAAGGTATAGTTAAAGCCAACCACCACTTCTTGTGCGTCAAGTTTTTGCTTGATGTACTCTTGGGCAAAAGCCTTCGGCTCTACCTTAGCAATACGCTCATCAAAAGGAATAGTTAAAACCTCATCTACGCCCATTTGCGCAAAGATTTCCATTTTTTTCTCCTGAGTCGCCAAATAAGCAAATTCACAAATGAATAATTCCTGCCCTTGGGGATAGAAGGTGAACACCAAGAGAGAATATTGCTTTTCATCGGCAATTTTTCTGGCTAATTTTAAAAGCTCCTGATGCCCTACATGTACGCCGTCAAAATTGCCCAGAACAACTACCCGTTTTGCTGCTTTGACCTCAGCTAAGCTTTTATATATTTTCATCTTCTTCACCCACTTTAAAAACCTTATGGGGCTGGAAGCTTTCGTTTTGCCAGCTTCCTATCGCCAATAAATTGCCCTGTTCATCGCTTACCCAAGCAGTCTGCCCTTGAGATGGGGTTTGCGGAAATTGAATCTTTTGGCTTAATCCGTTTTGCAAGCGCATTTTGACCGTTTCATCACTGACAACTGCCTGCGGCAAATCCTTTAAAGCCTCGCTCATTGGGCGCAGGTATTGCTCCGGATTTTCGCTGGCTTCCAGCGCATCTAAGCGAATAGCATCCTCAATGCGGTAAATGCCGCTTTGGTTGCGCATCAAATAGCACATATGCCCCACCGTGCCGCAGCCTTTGGCTAAATCCTCGCACAAACTGCGCATGTATGTACCTTTGCCGCAGCGCACATTTAAAAGAGCTTCTGTCTCATTATACATCAAAACCTTGATATCGTAAATCTCCACCGTCCGCGGTTCAATTTCCACTTCTACTCCGGCACGAGCCAGTTTATACAAAGGCTGACCATCCTTTTTAATCGCCGAATATTTAGGCGGCATCTGCTGGATTTTGCCGATAAATTTCTTTGTCAGCTCAACAAACTCCTCTCTGCTCAAAGAAGAATTGCCGCCCCGTTCAACAATCTCGCCGCTGTTGTCTCCGGTATCGGTCGCGATGCCGAATTTTAACATCACGCGGTATTCTTTTTCTTTATCCACCAAATATTCAGCCAATCGGGTAGCTTGCCCGATGCATACCGGCAAAACCCCTAAAGCATCGGGGTCTAAAGTGCCGGTATGACCGACTTTTTTTGTATGATAAACCTTGCGCAAGCTATTAACCACATCATGGGAGGTAATCCCCGGCGGTTTCATTACATTGACAATGCCATCTTTCATGCTTTTCTCCCATTATTTCTTCTGCTTTGGCAATTACTGCGGCAATGCTTTCGTCCAATGATTTATTTATCGTCGCGCCGCTGGCATATTTATGCCCGCCGCCGCCAAAATAAGCTGCCAAATCATTGGCACTAAGCCAGGTTTTGGAGCGGAAGCTGATTTTAATGCCGTCTTCGCGCTCTCTGAATAAAACCGCCAGCTCCACTCCTTCGATATTTTTCATGATATTGACTATCCCATCAATATCATTGCCGTCGGCTTTGGTTTCTGCCAGGATATCTTTATCAAAGGCGCACCAAGCAAGCTTGCCGCCTGCGACAATATTTAAATTGTTATAAAGATACTTTTCCAAAGTTAATTTTGCCGGTGAAACGCTTTCATAGATATAAAGCCGCACCAAATCCAGCCTTGCCCCTTTTTCCAAAAGCTCGGCAGCTATGCGGTGAGTCTGCGCCGTCACAGCATCAAATTTAAAGGAGCCGCTGTCGGTGCTAATACCTAAATATAAGGCAGTTGCAATATTTTCATCAATCTCCACGGGCAGCTCTTTAATCACTTGATAGACATTTTCGCAGTTAGCTACTGACTGGGCTTCGACAAAATTATAATCGCCAAAACCATCATTGCCCAAATGATGGTCAATTTCCACTATGGTTTTGCCGGCTAAGCTTTGGGGATATTTATCCAAATCCGTCCGCTTTAAGTTAGACGAATCCACAATCACCACTGTCTCTGCCAATTCTTCTTCTCCGGTAAAAAGGCGGATCTTTTCCGCATTGGCTAAAAAATGATAAACTCTGGGGATAGGATAAGTATTATACATATCCACCCTAATCCCCAGCTTTTCCAAAGCTAATGCCAAGGCACAAGTAGAACCGATGGCATCGCCGTCCGGATTGACATGGGCAAAAATGCTTACCCTGTTTTGTTTGGCTAAAAAATCGGCAATTTCTTTTGGGGTATTATTCATTTTTTCCACCCTCATCATCTTTTGCCTTATCATTGATCTCCTGCAGGATAGCTTCAATTTTAGCGCCATACTGCAAAGATTCGTCAGCTAAAAAGTTTAATTCGGGCACCGTCCGAGTTTTGAAGCGTTTGCTCAACTCGGTGCGGATAAAACCCTTAGAATCATTTAACCCCTTTATTGCCTCGTTTTGCGCCCAAGAGGAACCGTATTTGCTGACATAGACCTTAGCATAGCCCAAATCCCGGCTGAGGTCTACTTCGGTAATACTCACCAAACCATCTACTCTCGGATCTTTCAAGTGATTTTGAATGATTTCCATCATTTCTTTTCTTAATTCCTCGGCCATGCGACCGGTACGATTCTTCATACATTCACCTCTTATAATTCACGCTTAATCTCTTCAAAGGTATACGCCTCTAAAACGTCGCCTTCTTTAATATCGTTAAATTTATCAATGCCGATACCGCATTCATAGCCCGCAGCCACTTCTTTGACATCGTCCTTAAAGCGGCGCAGAGAAGCGATTTCGCCGTCCAAAATAACTACACCGTCACGAACCACACGCAGCTTAGCGTTGCGGGTAATTTTGCCTTCGGTGACATAGCAGCCGGCAATAGTGCCTACTTTAGGCACCTTAAAGGTATTGCGCACTTCTGCCTGACCCAGCTCAACCTCTTTGATTTCCGGAGCCAGCATACCGCTTAAGGCAGCACGGACATCTTCAATGGCATCATAGATAACACGATAAGTCTTAACCTCGACATTTTCCTTTTCGCTGAGCTTTTTAGCGTTGCTGTCAGGACGAACATTAAATCCAATAATGATCGCATTGCTTGCCGCTGCCAGCATGACATCAGCTTCTTTAATACCGCCTACTGCGGTGCGGATAATATTTACTCTGACTTCGTCATTGCTCAGTTTCTCCAAGGATTGGCGGATAGCCTCGATAGAGCCTTGAACATCGGCTTTTAAGACAATGTTCAAATCTTTAATCTCGCCTTCTTTGATTTGCGCAAAGATATCCTCCAAGGAAACCTTCATATTGCGGGAAATCTCCTGCAAATGTTTCTCTTTCTGACGTTTTTCCGCTACTTGCTTAGCCAGTTTTTCATTGTCGACAGCAATAAAATCGTCACCGGCCTCCGGCACTTCCGACAAACCTAAAATCTCAACCGGCATGCTGGGCGGTGCCATTTTAACTGCTTTGCCTTTATAATCAAACATAGCTCTGATACGACCTTGAGTAGTGCCGACGATAAGGAAATCGCCGACATGCAAGGTTCCGGTCTGCACCAACAGGGTCGCTACCGGTCCTCTGCCGCGGTCCAGCTTGCTTTCTACTACTTTACCTTTGGCATTGCGCTTAGGATTAGCCTTTAACTCCTGCACCTCAGCCACCAAAAGAATCATTTCCAATAATTCATTGATACCTTGACCGCTTTTAGCTGATACCGGTACCATGATAGCATCGCCGCCCCAATCCTCGGCAACTAAACCATAATTGGTCAGCTCTTGCTTAATTTTATCCGGCTCAGCGCTGGGTTTGTCAATCTTATTGATTGCCACAATAATCGGTACTTCTGCTGCCTTAGCATGGTCAATAGCCTCAATAGTCTGCGGCATAACACCGTCATCAGCTGCCACTACCAAAATGGCAATATCCGTTACCTGAGCGCCTCTGGCTCTCATTGCCGTAAAGGCCTCGTGTCCCGGGGTATCTAAGAAGGTAATCTTCTGTCCGTTGATTTCAACCTGATAAGCACCGATATGCTGGGTGATACCGCCGGCTTCGGAGGCAGTGACATTGGAAGAACGAATCTTATCCAAAAGAGAAGTCTTACCATGGTCGACATGCCCCATAATCGTCACTACCGGCGGACGGGTTAGCAAATCAGCGGGATCATCGGGAATATCCACCAACAATTCTTCCTCTTTGGTAACTTTAACTTCGACTGTAGCACCAAACTCCTCAGCAATAATAGTTGCTGTATCAACATCCAATTCCTGATTAATGGTCGCCATAACTCCCATGCTCATCAATTTCATGATAACTTCAGCGGATTTTTTGCTCAGCTGGTGAGCCAAATCCTGCACAGTAATGGATTCCTCAATCACTACATGATGCTTAACTTCAGCAAATTCTTTGGGCGGCTGAACCTCAACCTTTTTATTTTTCTTGCTTTTGCCAAAGCGCTGATTGTCTTTATAGTTTGTGTCGTTTTTCTTATTCTTACCGCTCCATTTTTTCTCAAAATCATCTTCGCTGTCGCGGTCGCGGTTATTGTTCTTGCTGGGTTTTTCGCTGCGGTTTTTACTGCCGTTTTGGGTGCTTTTTGCCCATTGAGCTTCACTTTGCTGAGCTTTTTGCAGATTTTCTACCGCTTCTTTTAATTCATGGCGGTCACTGTTGAGCATTAGCTCTGCTTGAATAGCGCTGGCAGTCAACTCTTCAGCAGGATTGTAAGCAGCAGGCTTTTCATTTTGACTGCGGCGGTCACGGTTATCTTTTGGCGGGCGCTCGCCGTCACGAGGGGGACGATTGGGATCGCGGGGCGGTCTTTGTCCGTCGCGAACAGGACGGTTAGGATCACGGGGCGGTCTTTGTCCGTCGCGCACCGGACGCTCGCCGTCACGAACCGGGCGATTGGGGTCACGGGGTGGTCTTTGTCCGTCACGAATCGGACGATTGGGGTCACGGGGCGGTCTTTGTCCATCACGCACCGGACGCTCGCCGTCACGAGGGGGACGATTGGGATCGCGGGGCGGTCTTTGTCCATCGCGAACAGGACGTTCACCATCACGAATTGGACGATTGGGATCGCGGGGCGGTCTTTGTCCATCACGCACCGGACGCTCACCGTCACGAACAGGACGATTAGGGTCACGGGGCGGTCTTTGTCCGTCACGCACCGGGCGCTCACCGTTGCGAATTGGGCGGTTGGGGTCGCGAGGCGGTCTTTGTCCGTCACGCACCGGGCGTTCGCCGTCACGAACCGGACGATTGTTATCCCGTGCTTCTCTTCTCTCCGGCATCTCCTGTCTTGGTGTTCTGTTGTCTTTTAATTCATTTTTGCTCTCGTTCGCTTTATTTAGCATAATATTTTCTGCAGTCCCACTTTTCTTATTGTCATTATTAGCCGCTTCATTAACCTTTGCTGCCGACTGTTTTGGTGCAATGCTTTTTCTCAATTCCTGAGCGACCTCAAAACTTACACTGCTCATATGGTTTTTATAAGCAATCTGCATCTCATCTAATTTTGCCAACAATACTTTATTGTCGACATTTAATTCTTTTGCTAACTCATATATTCTGGTTTTTTCCATTCATTTACCTCCATTTTAAACCTATTTTCGAGCCAAGATAGCCTCCTTCATTTGCCGATCCGTTACAGCTACAATAGCTCTTGGTGATAATCCCATTGCCAAACCGATTTCCGTCTGAGCAGCCGCCGCCAGCAGCGGAATATTTTTTTCCTCAGCTACTCTTTGCCAATGCTCTTTATTTTTAGCAGAGGCATCCACCGCAATTATCAATAGTTCCACCTTGTCTTTTTTTAACGCCGCTTCTACATTGCTCTCGCCGGCTACCGCTTTGCGTGCCTTAGCGGCAAAACCCAGCATTGTCAATAACCATTTTTCGTCCATCATTTCAGCTGCTCCCGCAAACTTTGGTAAACCTCATCACTTATTTCTACTTCCAAGCTTTTCTCCAATCGCTTGGATTTAATCGTCGCCTCCAAACAATTTAAGTCCGGACAAATATATGCTCCCCGTCCGTTTTTCTTGCCGGTTGGGTCGATAACTATTTCTCCTTCGGGAGTGCGGACGATGCGAATCAATTCTTTTTTGTTTTTGCGCTCCTGACAGCCCAAGCACATCCGCTGGGGAATCTTTTTCACCATCGCCTGTCCCTCCTATTCATCCCTTTTTTCTAAGTATTCTTCCACATACTCCTGATCGGCATACTCTTCATCATAATCCTCGTACTCCTCATCGTACTCATCATAATTATCGTCATACTCATCATCGTACTCGTCATAATTATCATCATACTCATCATCGTACTCGTCATCATAATTTTCATCGTAATCATCGTAACTGTCATCATAATCGTCATACTCATCTTCGTAATCGTCATAATAGTCACTTTGATACTCAATGCCTAATTCCTGAGCCTGGCTTTCGCTTTTAATATCAATCTTCCAGCCGGTCAATTTAGCTGCCAAGCGGGCATTTTGTCCTTCCTTGCCGATTGCCAAGCTTAATTGATTATCCGGCACGATAACTCTTGCTTTCTTCTCGTCCTCAAAAACAGCAACATCTACTACTTTAGAAGGGCTTAAGGCACTGGCGATATATTCACTGATATTCTTGCTCCATTGAACGATATCAATTTTTTCGCCTCTTAGCTCATTGACCACTGCCTGCACTCTGCTGCCCTTAGGACCGACACAAGCGCCGATGCAGTCAACCTCGCTGTCCGCTGAATAAACGGCGATTTTGCTGCGGGCTCCTGCTTCGCGGGCTACCGATTTAATTTCCACTATCCCGTCTTGAATCTCCGGTACTTCCATTTCAAACAATCTTTTTAATAATCCCGGATGAGTGCGGCTGACCATGATTTGCGGTCCTTTAGAGGATTTTTTGACCTCCACGATATAAGTGCGGATGCGGTCAAAAACCTTGTATTCCTCGCCGGCGATCTGCTCTGCCGGAGTTAAAACTGCCTCAATTTTACCTAAGTCGATATAATAATTTTTGTTTTCGATACGCTGAATAGTTCCGGTGACGATGTCGTTTTCCTTATTGGAAAATTCGCTGTAGATAATTCCTCTTTCCGCCTCTCTGATGCGCTGAACAACCACCTGCTTAGCGGTCTGGGCGGCAATACGTCCGAAATTGCGGGGGGTAACCTCGACATCAACGATATCGCCGTAATTACTGCCGGCATAAATCTTGCGGGCATCCTCTAAAGTGATTTCGGTATTTTTATTAAAGACCTCTTCCACTACCTCTTTGCGGGCATACACTTTAAATTCACCGGTTGTTTTATCGATTTGCACTTTTACATTCTGCAACGAGCCAAAGTTTTTCTTATAAGCAGAAATCAAAGCTGCCTCAATAGCCTCCACAATAATATCTGTATCAATTCCTTTTTCCTTGCCTAAATCATTCAGTGCTTCTAAAAATTCCAGATTCACTGCATTTACCTCCTAAAAATATGATTATTTTAAAACTCCCAATAAAGATTAGCTTTGCTTATCTGCGCTAAAGCTAATTCATAAACTTTTTCGTCTGCTTCGACTTTTACTTTGCCGTCTTGTATTCCCATTAAAAGCCCGATAAGCTGTTTTTTGCCGTCGATGGCTTCAAAAAGGCTGATTTTAACCTTCTGCCCGCTAAAGCGAACAAAATCTTTCTCCTTTTTCAGCACCCTTTCGATTCCCGGCGAGGACACTTCCAAGCGGTAAGCCTGACTTATCGGATCATCTTCGTCCAATATTTCGCCCAGTCTGCGGCTGAATATTTCGCAGGTGTCTAAATCCATGCCGCCTTCCTTGTCAATATAGATGCGCAAAAACCACTGGCTGCCTTCCTTCACCAGCTCTACATCGACCAATTCCACTGCCAGCTCCTCTGCCAATCTTTCCGCAAGCAGACTGACCTTTTCCTCTGCTTTGCCCATTTGCTCACTCCTTTAAATATGTAATAGCCCTTAACAAACAACAAAGAGTGGGAAATTCCCACTCTTCACACCAGTTCCATAATAATATTACTATACCACACAAAAAGTAAAATAGCAAGCTTTTTTTACTTTTTTTACAGAAAATCCTTCTTTTTTAATAGTTATTTTTGACATAATCAGCTAAATCACCAACAGTTTTGATTTTTTCAGCATCTTCGTCAGGTATTTCCATATTAAACTCCGCTTCCAAAGCCATGATTACTTCAACCACGTCCAAAGAATCAGCATTCAAATCTTCTAAAGTAGTTTCAGCTGTAACATCATCCGCAGAAATACCTAACTGCTCTGCTACGATAGCAGCCACCTTCTCGTAAATATCCATCTTTGCACCTCCTTAAAAATTTTTGCCTTTATTTTAACATCTATTTTAACATATTTTTATGCTTTTTGCATAAGCTCGGTGATTCTTTGCACAAATCCGCTTTCTACTCCAACACACGCCGCCTTAATTCCATTAGCAACGGCTCTGGCATTAGAACTGCCGTGGCAAACAATGCTTACGCCCTGCACTCCCAATAGCGGTGCTCCGCCGTAATCAGCATAATCCATGCGCTTTTTTAAATTGCTGAAAGCCGGCTTAGCCAATGCTGCCCCCAGCTTATTGCGGGTAGAAGCAAGCATTTCTTCTTTGAGCATCGTCACGATTGCTTTGCCCATGCCTTCCATGGTTTTTAAAACCACATTGCCGGTAAAGCCGTCGCAAACCATGACATCGCATACTCCTTGGGGCACATCTCTGCCCTCGATATTGCCGTAAAAATTAATGCCTTCCGCCTGCTTTAATGCTTGGTAAGCCGCCTGAGTCAAATCCGTGCCCTTGGTTTCTTCCGAGCCGTTATTGATAAGTCCGACCGCAGGTGCAGAAATATTCATCATGCACTCCATATAAATGCTGCCCATCTGGGCAAATTGCAGGAGGTTATCGACATCAACATTGGTGTTAGCTCCGGCATCAACCAAAAGTTTGCCGCCTTTTAAAGTCGGCACGATACTGCCGATAGCCGGTCTTTTAATGCCTTTGATCCGTCCCAGACCAAAAATCGCCGCTACCAGCTGCGCTCCCGTGCTGCCGGCTGAAACTACGGCATCGGCTTCGCCTTGTTTCACCATCGCCGTCGCTACCGTAATGGAAGCATCCTTTTTCTTGCGGTAAGCATTTGCCGGATGCTCAGCCATCTCTATTACTTCCGAGGCGTGGACTATTTCTATTTTTTTATGCTTGCTTTGGGCAAATTTGCTTAAAATTTCTTGGTTACCTACCAAAAAAATTTTATCTACAAAAGCAAATTCTTCAGCCGCTTGATACGCACCTTTAACAATTTCCTCCGGTGCATGATCGCCGCCCATGGCATCAAGTGCTATTTTCATCTTCACCCCTCCTGAAAACTGTGGCTTTTGCGCCTTCTTTTCCTTAGGTCTCTTTTAAAATACCACACCAGCGGCTAATATGCAACTACTTCTTACAAAGTTTTTGCAAATTTTTCCCTCATTTTTTTCCTTTTGCAGAAATAAAAAAAGACTATAATTCCCAAGAATCATAGTCAAATGCGTTTATTTTTTAATTGGCTATGTCACAACAAACAGTTGATAAATAGCCATTTTTATAGGGGAGTATCAGAACTCCCCTACAAACTGTTAT
>CALXSY010000023.1 GCA_944391285.1 uncultured Clostridia bacterium | reverse complement strand
AGCCTTTAGGCTCAGCAAGTAACATGCCCTTATAGGGCTTATGCAAAACCGCGCCTTGAAGGCGCGGTTGCTTATTTCTTATTTTATTCTTCATCGCCGAAATGCTCATCCCACCATTCGGCTATGCGCCATTTAACCACGATTTCCTTTTTCGGTGCACAGTCAGTATAGGCGCCCAAATCCTCGCTGGCGCCGGTAAAGCACATTGGCGGAAACATCACACACCACCAATTCTCACCTTTGCCCTCGCCCAAAATTATCCTTACTGCCTCATACTCTCCTGCCGGCAGAGCAAAAGCGCCGTAATATTTAACCGGGAAATAATAATTGCCGTAGCAAATCTGCACCTCATCAGCGCAGTTTCTCTCCACCAATACTTCTTCAGCTATTTTTTGCATCTGGGGCATATCCTCTTGAATGATCCGGCGGCTTTCCTCGACATTTTGGCTGTCTTTTAATTCTTCCTGCATAAATTCTACCACCGCATCTTTTACTGCCAGTTTATTTTCCTGGCTGGCTTTAGAATTATTGTCCGCTAAAACATGAAAGCGAATCAGCTGAGTCTTATCGTATTCCTCAGCAATCTCTATAGTATTTGCTCCCAAAGCAAGCAAAATAAGAAGCATGAGCCATTTATATTCTTTTAACCAATTTTTAAATTTCATTATCTTTCCTCCCTTTTGCTTCAATTGTTGCCAATTATTGCAGCTTTTAAACAAAAAGAGAAAAAATAATAAAAAAAGCCTGCCCTTTAAAGGACAGGCTCTCATAAAGATAAACAAAATTAAACCAGCTTGCTTAAATCAGCAATATTTTCTGCCAAAGCGGCAAACTGTGCCAGCATAGCTAAACGATTGCGGCGAATATTTTCGTCCTCGTCCATGACCATGACACTTTCAAAGAAATTGTTAACCGTATCTTCCAAAGCTGCCATTGCCAATAAACTTTGGGTATATTTGCGCTGAGCCTCCAAAAGCTCCATCTCGATGCTTGCTTGGATAATGCCGTCATACAAAGCTTTCTCCGCTTCATTGGTCAAGTATTGCTCACTCATATCCATGCTCTCAGCTTTTTTAGCTAAATTATTGGCACGAGTGTAAACGGTCATTAAGCCGGCAAAAGCTTCATTAGTTTTAAACTCCTGCAATGCTTTAGCTTTGAGCAAGACTTCCGAAACATTGTCATAGCCTGCAGCAATAACAGCCTCAACCACATCAAAGGTAATGGCGCTGTCATTTAAGATATTGCGCACCCTTTGCTCGAAGAAAGCGTAAACTTTTTCCTCTAATGCAGCTTTATCAGCGATTAAATCCTGCGGCAAATTTTCTACCGCCTGTGCAATCAAAGCTTTTAAGCTGACCAGAATGCCTCTGTTTTTAATCATGGTGCAGATACCCAATGCCTGACGGCGCAGAGCGTAGGGATCCTGCGAACCGCTGGGCTCGATACCTACAGCAAAGCAGCCGCAAATAGTATCTAATTTATCAGCAATGCTTAAAATCAATCCTTCAAAGGTCAAGGGAATCTCGTCACCGGCAAAGCGGGGCAGATAATGCTCGGAAATAGCTTTGGCTACTAACGGATGCTCCCCTTGAGCAAAGGCATATTTCTCGCCCATGATACCTTGTAATTCCGGAAATTCGTAAACGACATTGCTCACCAAATCCGCCTTGCACAAATCTACTGCCAAAGAAGCTCTTTCTTTAACCTCGAAACCTACCTTGAGCAAATCGGCAATATTTTCTACGCCTTTTTTGACTCTTTGCGTCTTATCATAAACAGTGCCCAATTTTTCCTGGAAAATGATTGTTTTGAGCTTAGGAATATTGTCATGAAGATTTACTTTCAAATCCTCGGTGTAGAAAAATTTCGCATCGTCTAAGCGCGCAACCAAGACCTTTTCATTGCCCGCTTGGACGATATCTAAATATTGGCTGTCGCCGTTACGAACGGTGATGAATTTCGGCATCAAGTGATGTCCCTTTAAGACCGGGAAATATCTCTGATGCTCTTTCATCGGCGTGATAACCAACTGTTCCGGCATGATTAAATAGCTGGCATCAAAGTTGCCCATCAAAGCTGTAGGATACTCAACCAAAAAGACGACCTCTTCCAACAAATCTTCATCAATCTGAGCTGTACCGTCTACGGATTTCTCCAGTTCATGAATCTGCTCTAAAATCATGTCCTCTCTTCTCTTGGGATCAACGATGACGTAGTTTTCTTCCATCTTCGCCAGATAATCCTGTGCTCTGGCGATTTCAATATTATCACTGCCCAAGAAGCGATGTCCCCGGGAAATGCGTCCGCTTTTGATATTTTCAATATTAAAATCAATAACCTTATCATCGTTTAATGCCACTATCCAGCGGATAGGGCGGGCATAGCGCACTTCATTATAGCCCCAGCGCATGGGCTTGGGGAAATGAATGCCTAAAGCTAACTGGGGCAAAATCTCCGGCAGAACCATATTTGCCGCTACGCCCTGCGCTTTCTTTAAAGCAAAAACATAGCTGCCGTTAGGCAAATCTTTGGTAATCAGGCTTTCGACCTCAACACCCTGACCTTTGGCAAAGCCGATAGCCGCTTTGGTGGGCTTGCCTTCTTGGTCAAAGGCTGCTTTCACCGCCGGTCCACGCACTTCTTCTGCTAAATCACTTTGAGTTTCTGCCAAATCATACACATAAAGGCTCAGGCGGCGCGGAGTGCCCCAAGCATTGATTTTGCCGTAGCCTAAACGTTTTTCGTCCAATTTTTCTTTGGTTATCTTAGCCAGCTCGGCCAAAGCCTGCGGCATAAATTTCGCCGGTATTTCTTCTGTACCGATCTCCAGCAATAAATCACTCATTGGCTCCGTCCTCCTTTTTATCTAAGCCTAATCTTGCCCGCTCTGCCGGATCTTTAATCAGCGGATAGCCCAAACTTTCTCTTTTTTGTACATAAGCTTGAGCACAAACACGAGCCATAGCTCTGACACGGGCGATGTAATGGGTTCTTTCGGTAACGCTGATTGCTCCCCGGGCATCTAAGAGATTAAAGGTATGAGAGCATTTGAGCACATAGTCATATGCCGGCTGGACCAAGCCTAACTCGGCTATGCGCATAGCTTCTTTTTCGTAAGCATCAAAGAAGGTGCGCAGCATTTCCGTGTCAGCTGCCTTAAAATTATACTCGGAATAATCCACCTCATTTTGGTGAAAAACGTCGCCGTAGGTAGTATCATCTACCCAGACAATATCATAAACGCTGTCCTTTTGCTGAATAAAGGTTGCCAAACGCTCCAAACCATAGGTAATTTCCCCGCAGACCGGATGACAGTCAATACCGCCGCACTGCTGGAAATAAGTAAACTGGGTTACTTCCATGCCGTCCAGCCAGACCTCCCAGCCTAAGCCCCAAGCGCCCAAGGTCGGAGATTCCCAGTTATCCTCGACAAAGCGAATATCGTGCTCTTTAGGCTCGATACCTAAAACCTTCAAGCTCTCCAAATAAATCTCTTGAATATTATCGGGAGATGGTTTTAAGATAACCTGATATTGATAGTAATGCTGCAAGCGGTTGGGGTTTTCGCCGTAGCGCCCGTCGGTCGGGCGGCGGCAGGGCTCGATATAAGCCACCTTCCACGGCTCCGGTCCCAATGCTCTTAAAAATGTCGCCGGATTCATGGTGCCGGCGCCTTTTTCGATGTCATAAGGCTGCTGGATAATACAGCCCTGACTGCCCCAGAAGCTGTTTAAAGCTAAAATCATTTCTTGGAAGTTCATCCTCTACACTCCTTAAATTTATTTTAATTTGCTTTTGCTGATAAAAAAATCCCTGCCGACAATAGTCGGCAGGGACGAGTATAACCCGCGGTTCCACCCTGCTTGATACAAAAAATGTATCCGCTTTTTTTCTTTGGCTCCGAAATGCCCTTCCTTTGCTGATAAGATCGGTCTTGCACCCTCACCGACTCGCTTGGCATATCTTTCAAGTACTCCTTTTCTTCAACGCCTTTTTAACTCCTAATAGTGTAGCAAAAATAAAAGTACTTGTCAAGGTTTTTTCGCGGTATTTCTCATTTCTCAGCTCTTTTTCTTAAATTTCTGCGCCGCTGGGCAAAACTAAGCCCATATCCCAGCGGGAGGAGCTGCCTACAACATTAGAAAATGTTAGACCAATAAAGATATCCTCTCTTATATCCTTAAAGACGCTCATCCTCTCAGCTTGGCGCTCATTGATAGCCAAAGCCAAGACGCGGGCGATTTCCGCTTTATCGGTAACAGTCTGCATTTTTACCAAGCTGGGCTCTAATTCTGTCACATCATCTTTATATTGATAGCTGCCGTAGAGGACATTTTTTATGCTGCCTACTCTCTCAATATCCACTTGATAAATATCCAAAGAGCCGATATTTTCTGCCAGATAAGCATAATCCGTCGTGACAAACAAGCCTTCAGCTTCTAACTGAGCTAAAACTTCTAAGGTAAAAGTATCGCTCGGATAAACAGACACATCGTAGTAGCGGTATCTGGTATTATAGCTGTAATCATCTTCCGGACTGACTTTAAACTCCAGAGAAATGCTGTAAAGAGGAGCCTCTAAGAGGTCGCTGGTTTTGCGGTTCATGATATCCTGTTTCAAGGCGTTTAACAATTCCTCGCCGTAGTGAGCCTGGAACTGATTATTATCATTCTCCCAGCGGTAATCATAGGGTAGTTTGGCAGAGACTTCCCGCTGCTGATAAATCGTGCGGTTTAAGCTGTCAACGCCAAAATAGCTTAATTCTCTTACTTTAGCGTTTATCAGCCAAGCATAATTGACCTGCTTAAAGCTGTCTCGGTTGTAGAGAGCAGTAAAATCTGCTTTAAAGGCATCTATCGGCACCGAATTGTAGCTGCGGTGAATCTCTCTGCCGGAAGAAGTAATATAGGTATAAGCCAAAGTAACTCTTTCACTGTCCATCCCCTCCAGCAATTCATTTCCGTATAAGCGGCTGTTGCGCCAATAATAGCCTTTGTCGGTAATCTGATTGGCTATGCTCAGCAAAAGCTCAATATCATTGCCGTCAGTGTAAATATTGGCGTCCTCACCGTAATTGTTGTTGCCGTAGCGGTCAAATTCGCTTAAATCTATTTTTATAGCGCTTATCTTCTCGCTGGCAGGCACATAATCGTTATAGCCTAAGATGTCGGTATACATCCCGCCGAAGAAGAGCAAAAGGATTGCTAAAAAACCGATTAAATACTTTTTAGCGGCAAACATCGCCTTAAAGTCCTTATTGAAGATAACCTGGCAGAACATATGGGTTAACACCGCAAACAAGACTAAGCCAACTAAGAAGAAGAATTTGCCGCTTATTTCTAAGAATGCATTTGCCGCCAAAGTGGCTATGCAGAACATCAAAATAAATTCAACGATAGGCTTGGTAAAGTCAAAGAGCAACGCCTGCCCGGCTTTTTCGCTGTGGCGTTTCTGATAAGCATAAAACGCTAAGGCAAAAGCCGCTATGGTAATTACTAAGATTGTCAAAGTCCATTTTACCCCTAAACCGTCTACTGTTTGGTAAAGCCCTTCAAGGCGAACCGACTGCTCCGTCGATACCCAGTAAACAAAGTTGGTTAGCGGCGATAAATACCAAACCTTATCAAAGGCGGCATTGCCGTCAAAGGTGCTTAAAAAGGTTTGCATCGCCAAAATGCCTACTGCTAAAAAAGCCATTAAGCCAAAATGCAAGACAGCGCTCATGCCTAATTGAGTTAAAACGGTGCCGGTCAGCTGGGCAGCCAAGACAGCCAAACTGTAGCTGAGCATGAAAAAGAGAAACATGCGCAAAAGATGCACCACAATCCAGCCCCAGTTGATGGCGCTTGCTCCGGCATAGCTTATGCCCACCAAAATCATCAAGCCGTACATGATGATTAAAGGAATAAAGTTGATGGCTATGCCCACTAAGGTGTTGTTGATAAACAAAGCCGTACGGCTGATGGGCATGGAGTGATAAAAATTGCTCTGCTTTTTGCTGTGCAGATAGCTCCAGATAACCAAAGCAAAAACTACTGCCAAAAACATCGCAATTATATAGTAACTGATTAAGCCGACCATATGAAACCATTCATTGACCGCCTGAATATATCTCATCGGCAAAACCTCTGCCGCACCATTATTGATAGAAGCCAAGCCCATCCATAAAACCAACGGACCGGCAATACCGTAAACAATACCCGCAATGACCCCTAACCACCAATAGGAGCGCAGGCTATGGGAAAAATATTTAAAGGACAAGCCTCTTTTAGTTTTTAAATCTTTCGCTGTCATAGCCACGCACCTCCATTTCGGTGATAAATATTTCTTCCAAAGTTAACGGCACAATCTCGCTGTAGAGAGGCTGGAGTTTTTCAACGATTCGCTCCGTTTTCTCTCGGTCTCCCCGGACAATCATCATTGCCAAGCTGCCGCGGTTTTCATAAGTCAAGATATCCAAGCCTTTGAAATCCTCCCGTGATTTGGGTGAGGTAAAGGCGCATTGGATTTTGTGAGTATTAAGTCTTAAATTGTCAACTTCTTGGGTAAAGACGATGCCGCCTTCGTGCAAAAGTCCTACATGGTCGCAAATATCCTCTAATTCCCGCAGGTTGTGTGAGGCGATAATAGGTGTCAAATTGCGCTCCACTACTGCCTGTGCCAAGAGTTTTTTCACTGTTTGCCGCATCACCGGATCCAAGCCGTCAAAGGTTTCATCGCAAAATAAATATTCTGTCCGGCAGGCTAAGGCTAAAATGATGTGCGCCTGCTTTTGCATACCTTTGGAAAAAGTACTCAGCTTTCTTTTGCCATCCAGCTTAAAGATTTCTCTCAGGCGCTGATACTCCTCAAAAGAAAAGGTCGGATAAAGCAAATTATAATATTTCGCCAAATCGTCCATCGAACCGTTATGAAAATAATACTGGTCGTCGGAGATATAAAATATCTTCTCTTTCACTTTGACATTTTCGTAGACATTCTCGCCGTCTATCAATATTTCGCCGCTGTCAGATCGGTAAATGCCGCACAAAAGCCGCATAAAGGTCGACTTGCCGGCGCCGTTGGAGCCGATCAGCCCAAAGATGGAACCCTCTTTGATTTCAGCGGTGACATTATCTAAAGCTTTAATCTTGCTAAAAGACTTGGACAAATTCTCCACTCTAATCATTTTGTACTCCTTTCCACTGCTCTTGCAATCTTTCCTCTATCTCCCGAGAGGTAATGCCTATTTCCCTCATTTCCTCCAATATTCGCCCAAATTCTTTGAACAACTGCTCTTTGCGTTCTTTGCGCAACTCATCGACCCCGCTGGCTACAAAACTGCCCTTGCTTTTCATCGAATAAATTATTCCCTGCCGCTCCAACTCGCTGTAAGCCTTTTGAATGGTGTTGGGATTGATCGCCAGATCTCCTGCCAGCTGTCTGACTGAAGGCAGCTGAGTATCTCGGCTCCAGACACCTTGGATGATAAGCTCCTTGATGTTGTCTATGATTTGTTCATAGATTGGTTTTCTGCTTTTTACGTCGATGGTTAACAAAATGTCACCTCCTAAGTGTAGTATTTGTATTAGTTGTTTTAGTTGTACTATCTCAATTAGTACACTTCTTAAGCCTAGTATAACACATTTTTACCAGCTGTCAAGAGTTTTTTTAGATTTTTTAGGAAATTTTTTGCCCAATAAAAAATCTCTGCCCGGCAAACGCCAAGCAGAGAATCCGTTTTATAATAATGGGGAAACCGTTTTCGCCACCGGACCTATCAAGCGCAGCAAGTTATGCCCCTGCCAAATAGTGTGCGGCTCGACTCGGCGGCACAAAGCCTTGGTAGCTTGAAAATCTTCTTCTATTTCTTTGATGCACGGCACTTTATACATAAAGGTCGCACATTCAAAATGGTGATACAAACTGCGGTAATCCAGATTGATGGTTCCTACTACCGCTTCCTCATCGTCCTTTATGAACATTTTAGCATGCACAAAGCCCGGAGTATACTCGTAAATCTGCACGCCGGCCTCCATCAGGCTCTTATACTGAGTTTTTGCCAAAGCATAAGGCAAAGTTTTATCGGGAATCCCCGGCAAAATCAACGCCACCTCAACACTTCTTTTGGCGGCAAAGCGCAAGGCTGTTTCTAACTCGCCGTCTAAAATAAGATAGGGCGTCATAATATGCACATATTTCTGCGCTCGGTTTAAAATATCGATATAAACCATTTCGCCCACCTTTTCGCCGTCCAGCGGGCAGTCACCGTAAGGCAATACATAGCCTTGCTGCTCTTTAGGAGCATAAGTCGGATAATTTAAAAATTCCTCAAACTTCAACTCTTTTTCGGTGATATTCCACATCTGCAAAAACATTAACGTAAAGTTTTTCACCGCTTCACCTTTGAGCATTACCGCCGTATCCTTCCAATGACCGAAGCGCTCGATATGGTTAATGTATTCATCAGCCAAATTTACCCCGCCGTTAAAGGCGGTGTGTCCGTCAATGACCAAAATCTTGCGGTGATCCCTGTAATTATAATGGGTGGATAAAATAGGGGAAAAAGGCGCAAACATCTTGCATTGAATGCCTAATTCAGCCAGTTTTTTCGGATAGCTGTGCGGCAGAGTGAAAAATTCGCAGCTGCCGTCATACAACACCCGCACATCTACTCCTTCGTGAGCTTTGCGGGCTAAAATCTCTAAAACCTTGCCCCACATTAAACCTTCGTCAATAATGAAATATTCCAAAAAAATAAAATGCTTAGCTTCCTCCAGCTGTTTTAAAAGCTCAGCAAACTTTGCCTCGCCGGAGGGAAAATATTTCACTTCAGTATCCTTATACACCCCATAGCAGCCGCTGATGCGAATATAACGAGCCAGCCCCATGATAGCAGGATTTTCCGCCTCCAGCTGCTCGGCAATCTTTTGATCCTGGGGAATAATATCTCTGGTCTGATTGATAAAACTGTCCAAGCGTTTTTTTAGCGCTCTATGCCCCAAATCACTTTGGGTAAAAGCCAAAAGCACCGTTCCCAATAAGGGCGCCAGCATAATTATCACCAGCCAGGTGATTTTCGCCGTCGGGTCAATACTGCTGTTGAGCAAATAAAGAACCATACCAACGGTAAAAACAATCGTAAAAATATAAAAATGAGGCACAAGAGAGTCAAACCAGCGGAATAAGCTGAATTGCAGCAAAACCTGTAATACCAAAAGCACAGCTACCAGCCCCAAACGGCTGAATACCAAGCGCAATAAACCTTTATGCCCTTTTTTTAATAAATTGAGTCCATTGTCATCTATATTATCAAAGATATTCTTTTGGGACATAGCTACCTCCTCAAAAATACATGCGGCTTCTTTATCTTCTGGTATATATTTTAGTATATACTCTTTTTTTTAAAAGTCAAGACCTTGTGAAAACCCTTAAATATCCGCTTAACAACTTATTTTATTGTAAAAATACCCTCTTTACATTTTAAGCTAAAAAAGCTACAATAATAAAAAGATTAGAAAAATGAGGGATTATCATGCATGATTTTAACTTTTGGTGGCGGCTTTTGCGTCCCCATACTTTGACTGCTTCCTTTGTGCCGGTGGCGGTAGGCTCGGCTTTGGCTTGGGGACAAACGGCAGATTTCCGCTTTCTGCTTTTTTTCGCCATGCTCTTTGCCAGCATGCTTATTCAAGTAGCAACCAATTTATTTAATGAATACTACGATTACATCCGGGGTTTGGATACTGCCCAATCCGTGGGCATTGCCGGCACCATCGTTCATGACGGCGCCAGCCCCCGCTTTGTTTTAAGCTGTGCTTTGGCTTGTTATTTTTTGGCGGCGCTTTTGGGCATTTATATCTGCTCCCAAAGCTCCTGGTGGTTAATCTTAATCGGCGGCTTCTGTATGCTGGTAGGCTACTTATACACCGGCGGTCCTTATCCTATCTCCGCTTCACCTTTCGGTGAATTATTTGCCGGCGGATTTTTAGGCAGCGGCGTTATTTTAATCTCCTATTATTTGCAAACAGGACAGATTACGGCGTTATGTTTCTTTGTGTCGATACCTATCTTTCTTTTGATCGGCTTAATCTTAACAGCTAATAATCTTCGTGACCGGGTAGGTGATGCGCAAAACGGCAGAAAAACCTTGGTTATTCTCCTGGGACACGAAAAAAGCGTCAAAATGATGGGCATCGTTTTCGCTGTCTGCTATTTCTGGCCCGTCCTCTTGATAATCTTTGCCCAGCTCTCGCCGGCAATTATGCTCTGCTTATTCAGCGTCACCTCTGCCTTAAAAGCCTTAAAAATTTTCACCCCCGCCGGGCAATCGCCTAAAGAGATGATGCCTGCCATGAAATATGTCGCCCAGACCAACACCCGCTACGGTTTACTTTATGCACTTGGTCTATTTTTAGGCAGTATTTTATAAATTTTTAACAAAACTTATCGTTTCAATCCGTATGTAAAATATTTTTTGTATTATTTTTTAAAATATTAAATGTATCGGCAGGAAAAGCGCTGTTTTTGTAGAATTTCTTATCAAATGGAAATGTCTTTTTAAAAGCGTTCAGCTTTAAACTAATATTTCTTTCGAAGGGAGAGATTCTTATGTTAGTCAGACAATGTGCAGGTGGGGTGGTTTTTTACAAGGACAAAGCCTTCCTTTTAAAAAACGACAAAGGTGAATGGGTCTTGCCCAAAGGAGTAATCCGCAACGGTAAAATTTCTTCAGAAGTAGCCGTTTCCCGCGTCCGTTACGAGGGCGGAGTTGATGCGAAAATTATTCATTCGGTCGGAGAAACAAATTATGAGTTTTTTTCCAACTCCAGACGCTGCCCGGTGCGCAATCAAGTGAAATGGTTTTTGATGGAAGCTGTAAACGACAACTTCTCATTTAACAAGATGGAAGGATTTACCGATGGCGGATTTTTTTCTATTGACGAGGCCTTAGATATGATTACTTATTCTCAGGATAAAGCTTTGGTCAATTTGGCATACAAGCAATACCAATCTTTCCTTGAAGAAACGAAATAATATTTTCCCCCAAAGTCTCGATAAACTTTGGGGGAAATGTTTTTTTATGCTTTTTCGACTTATTTTGTCCATTTCCGGCGATGGAGGTTATCATGCGTTATCATTTATTAGATGCAATCCGAGGCTTGGCTCTCTTGGGCATGATTTTATATCATTTCTGCTACGATCTAACAGACATTTTTAACGTATCGTTAGAATGGTTCAGCGGACAAGGCATCTACTATTGGCAAAGAATCAACTGCTCTGTTTTTATCATCCTTTCCGGTATCTGTGCTCATTTCAGCCGGCATTTGCTCAAAAGAGGACTGACAGTCTCTTTGTGGGGAGCGGCTATCAGCCTGTTTACTCTGCTTTTTATGCCAGAGCAGCAAATACTTTTCGGCATTTTAACCTTTTTAGGACTGATGATGATTTTTACTGCTTTAGCCCAGCCGCTGCTTCAATACAGCAAAAAAGAGCCACGCTTCTTTCTCGCTTTGGCTCTCGTTTTATTTCTCATATCCTAATATGTGCCGCAAGGATATTTCAATTTTATCTTTCAACAAGTGCCGATTCCCGACAGCTGGCACAATCTAAGCTTTTTCAGCAATCTGCTGGGTTTTAAAACCGAGCAATTTTCCTCAGCAGATTATTTTCCCCTTTTGCCTTGGAGTTTTTTATACCTCAGCGGCTATTTTTTTTGGCTGCTGCTCAAGCCTGACCGCCGCCGGCTCTTAGGTTTAAAAATTCCATTCCTATCTTTTATCGGCAGGCATTCCTTATTGATCTACCTTGTGCATCAACCGCTTATTTACGCTCTGCTCTCCCTTTACTTCGCCCTTTAAATGCTTTTGACATCCAAAGCATTTGGGGCGAATTTTTCTTGGGCGTAAACCAAACGCAAAATATCAATGATCTCTTCCAGCGGAATCCGCAGAATCCGAATGATATCTTCCAATTGCTCTAAAGACATCTTCACCTTGCCGCTTTCTAAATTATTATAGCCGCTTTTACTCTTGTAGCCGATTTTTTGTGCCATTTCCTCCTGAGTAAAACCATTACGCATCCGATAAAGACGAATTTTTTCTAAAAAAAGTTCTTCAAACATTTTCTTCCCCCAACTATATTAGTAAGACTATTCCAAAACGTATTTTGCAATATTAACCCCATGGTCACCGATTCGCTCTAAGCTCGAAATTAAATCCAGATAAACAGCTCCGGCGCTGCCGCTGCATTTGCCGGCATTGAGCCGCTCGATGTGTCCTTTCCGCAAGCAAACTTCCATTTGGTCAATCATATCGTCGAAATCAATTACTTCTTTTGCCAGCTCCTGATTTCCGGTGCGCAAAGCTTCTAAACTGTCACGCAATGTTTGCCCGACATAATTAAACATGGTTTTTAAACTTTCCAGCGCACTTTCGGAGAGAACAATATTATTCTCCAAACAATACTCTGCCTGTTCCAAAATATTTTTAGCATGGTCACCGATTCTCTCCAAATCGCCAACGCTTTGCAAAATAATATAGCTGCGATTGGATAACCCGGCACTTAAATCTTTCTTAAAAGTAGCCTCAATGACATAATTGGTTATGTCTAATTCCAAGGCATTAATAGCTTCTTCGATATAATTAACGTCTTCACGATCCCTTTCATTATGCTCAAAAAAGAATTTTTTGGTGTGTTCCAAAGACTCTCTTGCCAAATCCCCCATATGCAGAAGCTCCCTGGTGGCATTTGCCAAAGCAACCGGCGGATTATTCAATAAAAGCGGTTCCAAATATAAAGGTTTGTAGAGTGCCTCCTCTTCTTTGACGCCGGCATTTTTATCATCAGGAATAATTTTTGACACTACACTTGCCAAAACTGCCACAAAAGGCAATTGCACTATTGTATTTAAAATATTGAAAACTCCGTGCGTCTGAGCAATCTGCATTTTAACATTGATGCCGTCCCATCCGCCGACAAAGAAGAATAATATATCTGTCACATGCTCAACGATAAAGGGCAGTACTCCAACCAAAAATAGCGGTAAAAATACGATTGTTCCTAAAATTTTAATAATCAAATTTACCAAGGAAGCTCTTTTGGCCTCAACACTGCCGCCAAAGCCTGCTAAAATAGCCGTTACGGTAGTGCCGATATTATCACCGAACAATATGGGAATGGCTTGATTATAGCTCATCGCTCCCTGATAGCACAATTCCTGCAAAACACCGATAGTTGCCGAACTGCTCTGCACGATAGCGGTCAGTCCTAAGCCAAGTAAAACACCGACCAAAGAATTGTTGTCTACCTGAATCATTAACTGGGAAAACATATCTGTATACGCCAGCGGTCTTAAGCCGTCGCCCATAACATCCATGCCGTAAAATAACAGTCCAAAGCCTAAAATAACCTGTCCGATATAATTAGTTTTGCTTCTTTTGGCAAACAAATACATCAAAGCTCCCACAAAGATAATTGGCAAAGAATAATCAGCCAAGCTAAAGCCGATCAAATATACTGTAACGGTTGTTCCGATATTGGCACCCATGATAATGCCGATAGCCTGCTTTAAGGTCAAAAGTTTGGCATTAACCAGCCCCACCGCAATAACACTGGTGCCGCTGCTGCTTTGGATCATCACCGTAACAATTATGCCGGTTAAAACTCCCCTCAAGGGAGTTTTCGTGCCTTTTTCCAAGATTTTGCGCAAACGATCGCCTGCGATCATTTGTAAACCATCGCTCATTAAGCGTATGCCATATAAAAATAATGCCAGACCACCGACAGTCAGGAATAATATCTCCATTTCCTCTACCTCCGTGACTTATGACAGTTTTCCTCTCTTAACCATTTTATTTTAACACAAAATACACCAAATAAAAACAATTCTTTACCAATTTCCTGCAAAAATTTTTATATCAATTTTTGCATCGGGTTATCTGTAAAATGACAATTTAATTATTATGCATTTTTATGAGTGTATCTGCCGCTAAAACAAAGTAGCTATGTTGTATACCAGACAAACAGCAATAAAGATGATCTGCACAACCACGGCAAAAATTATCATTTTCCGCCAACTCAAATCATCCTTGCCGGGATTAGCCGTCAAATATTCATCAATCAATTTCACCAGCTCTTTTTGCTTATCCTCAGGCACTTGGTTAAAAGTCAAACTGCGATATCTGAACTCCACTGAAAAAGGCTGTAAATTTTGATACACAAATTGGCGCACTATCTCCTCCAGTGCGCCTAATTGCTCTTCATTAGTTAAATCTAAATCTTTGATATAGTAGTAGCTTTTCGGAGAGGCGGAAAAAAACACCAGCACGCCGCCGGCTATGGCTAAAGCGCACCACCAAAAAGCTTCTACCATTTTTTTATCAAAAACCATTAATTGCAGGTCCGTTACACAAAGAAAGAATAGTAGACTGTAGATTAAAAAGGACCATTTTTCACAATGATGCTTTTTGGAAACCAAACGCAATGCTAAAGCAAAAACAATTAATGCCAAAATTACATTTGCGAAAAACTCAAGCATTGCCAATCCCCCTTTAATCCATAAAGTCAAACTCCAAGCCGCCGATATTAACAGTATCGCCGTCTTTTACACCGGCTTTGCGCAAAGCTTTTACGACGCCCATAGCCTCCACGATCTGCAAAAATCTGTTGAGTGAATCCTCATTTTCAAACTGCGTCCGGCGGTAATGCCGCTCGATTTCCGCGCCTTCCACATAATAAATGCCGTCAGCGCCTAATCTGATGGTAAATTTCTCTTCTGCCGGCACTGCTTCGACCTTAGTAACTTTGACTTCGTCCTCTTGCACGATTTCTTCTTCCTCGGCGGGGCATTCCTCCAAAAGCTGCCAGACCCGATAAACCAAAGCCTTTAAGCCTTGACCGGAAACAGCAGAAATCGGGAATATTTCATACTTCTCGCCGTATTTTTCCTTTAGCATGTTGAGATTGTCCTCGCCGTCAGCAATATCCATTTTATTGGCGGCGATAACCATCGGGCGTTTAATAAGCTTTTCGTTATAGCGCGCCAATTCCTTGTTGACCTTCTCAAAATCATCCAAAGGATCTCTGCCCTCCGAACCGCTGATGTCCAAAACGTGAATTAAAACCTTGGTGCGCTCGGTATGTCGCAAGAAACGATGTCCCAAACCGGCACCCTCTGCCGCTCCCTCGATTAAGCCAGGAATATCAGCCATGACAAAGCTATGCCCTTCATCGACCTTGACCAAGCCTAAATTAGGCGTAATGGTGGTAAAATGATAATCGGCAATTTTGGGCTTAGCCGCCGAAACATGAGAAATGATAGTTGATTTGCCGACATTGGGAAAGCCTACCAAACCTACATCGGCTAATAATTTTAATTCCAAAGTGATCCAGCGTTCTTCGCCGGCATCGCCGTTTTCTGCCAAGGTGGGGCTGCGGTGCGTGGAACTGACAAAGTGCGTATTGCCTCTGCCGCCTCGTCCGCCTTTTGCCACCACTACTTCCTGCCCGTGCTTGGTCAAATCTGCTAAAATTTGCCCGCTGGCAGCATCGCGAACTACAGTGCCCACCGGCACCCGCAATATTTTATCCTCCGCGCTCTTGCCGTGCTGCGAACTGCCCATGCCATGACTGCCGCGGTCAGCCTTATAATGAGTTTGATAGCGGAAGTCAATCAAGGTTCTCAAGCCGTCGTCCGCTCTTAAAATTATTGAGCCGCCGTCGCCGCCGTCGCCGCCTGCCGGTCCGCCCATGGGTACATATTTTTCCCGGCGAAAGGCTACTATGCCGTTGCCGCCGTCGCCTGCTTTCACAAATACTTTTGCATAATCATAAAACATCCTCTTCCCGCCTCCTTCGCTGTTTTGCTAATTTTGTTCGTCCGTGATAATGCCTACCAGGCGCATCAAAGCTTGCGCATTGCTGGTGCGGCAGCGATCCGGCTTTATAGTATAATCAAACTTTAAATTTCCTTCAACATAATGCTCTTCAAAATGATAGTTGATACCCTTGATGCCCTCTCTATTTGCCAGATCACAAAGCTCAAAATCATGGGTGCTAACCAAAGTCAAAACCCACGGTTTATTCAAGGTTTTCAGCGTTTCTTCGGCACCGATGATTCTGTCTGCCGAGTTGGTGCCTTTAAATATCTCGTCGATTAATGCCAGCATAGGTCTTCTCATCTTGGCATATTCAACCATGCCTTTGATACGCAGCAGTTCGCCGTAAAAGGTAGAAATGCCGCGGCTGACATCATCAGAAATGCGCATGGAAGTCATCAGGCGCATTTCCGCCGCTGCAAATTCCTGCGCACAAACAAAACCGCCGGCATAAGCGAGGGTTAAGTTTACCCCGATAGTGCGCAAAAAGGTCGTCTTGCCGCTCATATTGGAGCCGGTGATAACTGCCAAGCCGCCGTCGATAGCAAAGCTATTGGCTACCGCTTGCGATTCCTGCAATAAAGGATGGACAGCTTTGCTCATTTTGAGATACGGCGCTTTGGTTTCAGTGATCTCCGCTAAGGTGCTGTTTTCCTTAACATATTTAATCATTGCCAAAGAGTAAAGAGCTTCAAAATTGCCGATAGCCTCCAGCCATTTTTCCGTTTCCTTGGCATACTTTTCGCACCAATTATTATAAAGCCGCAGCGAATGATAATTCCACATCAAAAGTCCGCACAAAGGCAGATACAGCAAAGAATTCTGCATTTTAAGCATGCCGGATATTTGGCTTAATTTGCGCAAGCCTTCCTGCGCTCCGCCTTTATTTTGCAGCTTAGCAACTTCTTTTTGCAAATAAGGCGATTTAAAATTCTTTTCTGCCAAAACCTTGACCAGCTGACTGTATGCCTCCAATGGGCGATACATTTCGTAAAGCATATCCAATTTTTCTTTTACCGCTGCTGATGCATTGAGCGAGAGAAAAAGCTGCAGCAAGATTAATACTACTGCCGCTTTGGCGTCCATCATCCCTAAAAAAGCACCGATGATAGCGACAACTGTCGTAATAGGCAAAACAAAGCTCAAAGCGTTCTTCACAGCCATATTCTCATCACGTCTGCGCAGGCTCTGCAAAAATTTCTCTACATACTTGCGCTCGCCCAGCTTGCCGCCCATAGCCTTCTGTGCCACAGTTTCCAGCCGCACTGCCCCCTCTAAATCGGCGGCTAATTCCGCCACACATTCCTGACGGGCAGCCAAATCATTCATAAATTTGCCCTTTAAGGCATCAGCCAGCAAATCTCTGCCGTGCATAGTGTGCGCAATATTGATATATTGAAATACCGAACGCGGTCCGAAAATATCCAAGTCAATACCGTTGGTGAAAGATTCGTCCAAATATTCCTCGCCGGTATCGCTAAACTGATACCAGCCGTTGTCATAGCGGTCCAAATAGCGCTTGAGTACCGTTTTTCTGGCTTCCAGCAGGCGCACTTGGTCATTGAGCCTGCCGTCGAAGCGCACTAAAGCAAAAAAGCTCACCACACCGATGATTAACAGCCCTGCGCCTAAAATACTGCTCTGCTTCCACCAAAATCCTAAGCCCACTACCGCTATTACCGCTGCTAAAAGGCGCAAATTGCCGATATGTCCTTTTTGCTTGTCAAGCTTAAGCCACTCATTTTCCGTTTCCCGAAATTTCTTGGAAAAATACTCTTTTTTCATCCTTGCGCCTCCTTTTTTCCTATTATGTACTAAACTTATCTTAAAAACCCCATAAAGAGAAAAAAAGAGCGACCCAAAGGGCCACTCTTTTATTATACAGCATCTTGTTCAGCCACAGGATAAACGCTTACTTGTTTTTTATCTTTGCCCTTTCTTTCATAACGGACAATACCGTCCACCTTAGCGAATAAAGTATCATCACCGCCGATACCTACGTTGTTACCGGGATGAATTTTAGTACCTCTTTGTCTGTATAAAATGTTGCCTGCTAAAACGAATTGACCGTCGGATCTTTTAGCGCCTAAGCGTTTGGAATGGGAGTCACGTCCGTTTTTAGTACTACCAACACCTTTTTTAGATGCGAATAACTGAAGGTTAAATTTTAACATCTTGACACCTCCTCAGTTTGTGATATTTTCTAATTGACAATACTCAGGATACTCCATGCTGACACCGTTTAAACCGATAAGCAGCGTCCGCAATACCGCCTGAGCCTTAATTTCTTTATCTCCGGCAAGATCATCAGCCAGCCGACAGCTGACATAGCCGTCTGCGCTTTCTTTAACCAACACCTGTCCGACTTGCTCCAAGAGGCTATTAACCGTAGCAATAGCCAGAATTGACACAGCCGAACACACGATATCCTCGCCCTTAGGCGCATAATCAGCATGCCCTTTAATATCAAAGCCAATCAAGCGTTTGCCTTGCCAAAAAACCTTTGCATTAATCATTATGCCTCAATCTTTTCTACAACAACTTTGGTGAAAGGCTGACGATGACCTTTTTTGCGGCGATAGTTCTTTTTAGCTTTGAATTTGAAAACAACCAATTTTTTGCCTTTGCCGTTTCCTTCAACCTTTAAAGTAACTTTAGCACCGTCAATATAAGGAGCGCCGACATTCAGCTCGCCGTCTTTGTTAACCATCAATACTTTATTGATTTCAACACTTTCGCCAGCTTCAGCGTGTAATAACTCAACTTGCAATACATCGCCTTCCTGCACCTTGTATTGTTTACCACCGGTTTCAATAACTGCGTACATCAAAAACACACCTCCTCATAGAAGTACTCGCCCAAGCCAAGGCAGCCCAAAAGCATTTAAGCCCGTATGGTGCGGTTGAAAAATGGGCATACACCCACATTTACAGTTAAATAGTATACTACAATCTACCATCTCTGTCAAGGGATTTTTTTATTTTTTCCAAAGAAAAACGACCGAGTTCCGACCCGGTCGCAAAAATCAACCTCTTTTATATTTCTTATTAAATGCCTCTACACGACCGGCAGCTGCACGAGTGTGATGTTTACCGGTGTAAAAGGGATGGCATTGAGAGCAAACCTCGACTTTAATGTCCTTTTTGCTGGTTGATCTGGTTTCAAATGTATTGCCGCATGCACAGATTACATTAACGGTATTAAATTGAGGATGAATACCTTCTTTCATCTTCTTTCCACCTCTTTCCGAAATTCTTATTGACACTCTTCTTAGTATACATACAAATAGACCTTAAGTCAAGCAGAAATTTGCAATATGGTTAAAAAATTTTTATACATTATACTTATTTCTCTTCTTCTGCCTCCTCCGCATACCCTTTGAGCAAATCAGTCAGGTTTTCCTTAGCTTTGCTTAAATATTCCTCTGCCAGGACATCGTTATAAATCTCCTCCAAAACTATCTGCAAACGGTTTACCCCGTCCAACAGCTTTTTTAAATCCAAGCTGTATTCGCCCCGATAGCCGCTCGGATCTTTAAAAGACCAGCGGCAGGCACTAAAATCAGCAGTCAGCCGCTCTGCTGCCAAAGCCAGCTTTTTTTCTGCTACCACCAACAATTCCGCCCGTTCACCGTCCCAGCTGTCATAGTAAATGGTAGTATAATAACCGGCTTTCGCCGCTTCCTGCGCCAGTTTTTCCAAAACGGCACTTTTATCCGCCCAGTTATCCCCTGCCAGGTATTGTTTTGTAGTTATATCCTTTAATATCTCCTGATAAAAATTCACCCGTCCCTTTAAATCCAAACCTTGGGCAAAGCGCACATGTGGCTGCGTTTTTTGTGAGAAAAAATACTCGTCCGCCATCTCATGCAATATTTTTTGCTGCTCTTTTTCGTCCATTACGCACTTTTGCCCTAAGCTATGACACAAAGACGAACCATTTTCCTGCAAAAGCTCTAAATTAACCCTTATTTGCTCTTCTAAATCTTTGATTTTCGCTTCATATACTCCGTAGCTTTCCTGATCTAAATAACCCATTAAATCAAAGACCGAGCTTTTTTCTCCTTCTCTCTCCGGAGCATAATCCACCAGCAGAATGGCTTCTTTTTTTAAAATAATTCCTTCCAAAAAGTTGGCATTTTGCGCTTGATGGAGCAGCTCGACGTCAGAGCCTTCTTCTGCCTTAATTTGTGCCAGCGCTTTGTATAATTTGGAGCGAATCTGCATCGATGCTCCCTTTAATAGGATTACTTGGCGCATGCCTTTGGCTTCGTCGGCAAAAAAGCTTTTGTAGCCATCTTTGGTGTAACTGCTCAAAAAGCAATCGGTCAATTTGCCCATCCGAATCTTCACAGCCATTCCCCCCAGAGTCTAATACTGTATCTTATTAGCTTCAAGGGAAAATGGTGCAAGACCCACAATTATTTCTCCAGTTCTTCCAAACGTCCTTTTTTATCATGAAAAACATTGTACTGCACGATTTGATAATCATGGATAAGCTCATTTTGGCTGAAATCTTCGTCCTTTTCGTGAATGGTGCCGTCATTGGTCATATAGCCTAAAGCGTTAATCATCGGTATTTCTTCTCTGAGCTCATTTAAAAACTGCATATAGCCGTTGCCTTCAATGCCCGCTTTTTCCAATAATAACCCGCCTAAATAGTTGATACTGATGGCATCAACATACTCTTCCTCTAAGTCATAATTAGCCCAAATCATAAAGGGCACCTGATATTGCTTCAGCTTATCCTCAAAGGTGAATTCCTCCATGGTTTTTCCCATAGTTGTTTCCACAAATTCATCGCCTACGCTGGGCTGATGGTCGCCGAAGAAACAGATAATTACCGGTTCATCAACCGTTTCAAAATAATCAAGGAGATTCTTTAAATCTTTGTCAGACTGTCTGATTAGGGAAATGTATTGGGAAGCCGGTCCGTTGCTGCGCCCTAAACTGTCACGAACTGCCACAAATTCTCTCATGCCGCTGGTGATAAGCTCATAGCCGCCGTGATTTTGAATGGTGATGTTGAAGATGAACATTTTTTCGCCCTCTTCCCGTTCCTCAAAGCGCTTAATCAAATAATTGTAATCGCAGGCGTCGCTGACATAATACCAGCGCATCATCTGCGGATTTTCAAAATAGTCGATATCCAAAAATTCGTCAAAGCCCAGCAAAGGATAAACATGATTCCGCTGCCAGTTTTTCGCCGGCGCCGGATGCATGGCAACGGTGGTATAGCCTTCGTCTTTTAAAATAGTTGCCAAAGACGGCTGCTCAAAATTAATCGCCTGCTGATAAGGCAAATAGCCGGCACCGAAAAAGTACATGCTGTTGCCGGTTAAAAATTCAAACTCGCTGTTGCAGGTAGTGCCGCCCAAGACAGAGGAATAAAGCGTGCCTCTCACCGTATTGTCCGTATAGCTGTAAAAGTTGCTCAGATAGGATTTATCGGTATAAAAATCACCTAAGACCGACAAATCGGCAAAAGACTCATTCATGATCGCAATAATATGGGGCTCTACCTTAGCATCTGTTTCCTCAGTGGTTAAAAGTTCGTCTGGCTCTTGCTCACTTTGCTTCAGCTGCGCTTTGGCTTGATATTTTTCCACGATTTCCTCAGTTTTCTTTACCGAGTAATCCTCCGGCTCTTCCGTATAAAGGTACTTGCCGTTCATAAAAAGCCCGCCCAAAATACCGGTGTCTGTGTAGGTCAAGTTTTGATCCCAGGCGTTAAGAGTGAGCCCGAACTTGTACCAAAAACCTTCGCTGTAAATGCCGCTGATGCAAACGCTCAGCGCTAAAAATAAAACTACCACATCAGCTGCTCTTTTGTACCATCTCACTTTTCCCCGGGCAAAACGGGTGGCAACAGCAACCGCCAAAAGCATTACCAAAACAACGGTCAAAATATCTCGCGTAAGAGCAATATCGTAAGCACCGCCAACCTCCATTGCCGTGCCTACTGCATAAATATCCCACGGCAAAAGCGGTGTGCCCCGAAATAAATGCACAAAATAATTGCCGATGCCGATAACAGTCACCGTAAGGGAACCTAACACCATCATCGCCCGATAGTTTTGGGTTAATAAGAGAAAGAGCACATAAACAATTTGCGCCAAAAAGACATTGAGCCAAAAAACTTCCTCGGTCAAACCGCTCTCATAGCCCGCCAGCATTTGCACTCCCCAAACCGCTAAAAAGGGCACAATAAAAAAGCTTGCCAGCTGAAATATTCGCGCTCCGTAGCCGCGCCAAGGGCTTATGATGAGCATTGCCGGCGCAGCAATTGCTAAAAGCATATGAAAGCCAAACAAACCTCTGAGAAAACTATCTTCTTCATAGTAAAATTCCGGATGAGTCAGCACCACTGCCGGCAAGATTACAGCCAGCGCTACAATTAATCCTAACTTTATTTTTTCCTTTTTTCTCCCCAAAGACTCCTTCAGCCTTTGATAATGCTTAATTATTTCTGCCAAAACCTTTACCCTTCATTTCATGTAAAATTTCTGTTAAATTATATTTTACAATAATTACGGCAAATATGCAATATTTTTCTGATTCTGAAACCTTATTTTTACTCTTCTCTCACTTTTGACACAAAAAACGGAAGCCAAAGGGCTTCCGTTTGCCTTGCTCAAACTTCACTGCACCATAGTCCATGCTGATTGCAGTAGGCATACACTGCCAAGGGTTTCTCTGTACCGATGGCAAAACAAGCGCTGGGTGTATCAGCAGCCGCCAAATTTTTTCTTTGCCCTCCTTGGTCTGTCTCCAGATACATCCAAGCAATGTGATGCTCATTTGTCATCGGATGCTCACCGGAAGCTATGGTTACTTTAACCTGACCTTTTTGCACTTCACAGTTAATTTGATGTTTTTTCAGATCGCCTCCTTTGTTTGCCTCTAAAACCTCCATCGGCTGATTGCAGCAATAAATCTCCGCTCCCGAATTATGCAGCTGTCCGACCAGATTGCCGCAGATTTTACAATGCAAAAATCGTTTGCTTTGTTCCACATTTATTCCCCCTTTCCTTTGTTTAATTCTATTATCTGCACCCTTTGGCTTTTCTATCCAAAAAGTTGAGGATTTTGCTTGCTTTTCCTTGCCAGTAGTGCTTTTTTATGCTACAATAAAAATGTTTAAAAGCAGCTTACAAATTTTGTTGTGATAATTATTGGAAATGGGGGACTTATTATGTCAAAGCTTCAAGGAGCCTTTTTGATCGGTCAGTCCGGCGGACCCACTGCCGTGATCAATGCCAGCTGCTATGGTGCGATCAAAACCGCTTTGGAAAATGAAAATATTACTGCCGTTTACGGAGCAGCTCACGGCATCAAAGGCGTTTTAAATGATGAATTGTGGGATTTAAGCCAGGAGGATCCTAATGAGTTGGCTTTATTGCCTTACACACCGTCTTCCTTCTTAGGCTCGGTGCGCTATAAAATTGCCGACCCGGCGGTTGATGATACCGATTACAAACGACTATTGGCAATCTTTCAAAAATACAACATCCGCTATTTCTTCTACAACGGCGGCAATGATTCTATGGATACCTGCAACAAAATCAGCAAATACATGCAGTCGGTAGGCTATGACTGCCGCATCGCCGGTATTCCCAAAACTATTGACAATGATTTGGCCATCACCGACCATTGCCCCGGCTATCCCAGCGCGGCTAAGTATATTGCTACTACCTTGATGGAAGTTTACTTAGATGCTACCGTTTATGACAAAGGACAAATCACCATCATCGAAATCATGGGTCGCAATGCCGGCTGGCTTACTGCTGCCGCTTCTTTAGCTTCCCTAAAAGGCTGCGGACCGGATTTAGTTTATTTGCCGGAAGTAAGCTTCTCTATGGATCAATTTTTAAACAAGGTGGAGGAGCTTTATAAAGCTAAAGGCAGTGTAATCGTTGCCGTATCCGAAGGCATCAAAGATGCCAACGGCACCTACATTTCCGAGTATGCTTCCGATTTGGCTTCCAACACCGACGCCTTTGGACATAAGCAAATGGGCGGCTTAGCCAGCATCTTGAGCAGCATCGTTAAAAACCGCACCAATGCTAAAGTTCGCGGCATCGAATTAAGCCTTTTGCAGCGCTGCGCCTCTCATGTTGCCAGTGCCACCGATATTGACGAGGCTCTAACTGTAGGCGCGGAAACCGTTAAACGCGCTGTCGACGGCAAGAGCGATTTCATGCTGGGCTTCAAACGCTTAAGCGATAAACCTTACCAGATTGAGCTCATCGATATACCCTTAAGCGAAGTAGCCAACTTTGAGAAAAAGATTCCCCTAAGCTGGATTAAACCGGACGGTGCCGGCATGAATGAGGAATTTTACGCTTACGCTTTGCCCTTGATTCAAGGCGAAACTGCTCAAATGAAAGAAGACGGTTTGCCCCGTTTTGCTAAAATAAAAAAAGTTCCTGCACAAATTTAACCTTAAGGAGGTCATTACCATGCCTATTGTTACATCGACTGAAATGTTCAAAAAAGCTTACGAAGAGGGCTACGCCATCGGCGCCTTCAATGTCAACAACATGGAGATTATTCAAGGCATCACCGAAGCCGCTGCCGAAGTGCAGTCCCCTTTGATTTTGCAGGTTTCTGCCGGCGCCCGCAAATATGCTAAGCATGTCTATCTGATGAAATTGATCGAAGCGGCTATCGAAGACACCGGTTTGCCTATCTGTGTGCATTTAGACCACGGCGAAAGCTTTGATATCTGCAAATCCTGCATTGACGGCGGCTTTTCTTCCGTAATGTTTGACGGCAGCAAATACAGCTTTGAAGAAAATATTCGCCTGACCAAAGAGGTTGTGGATTATGCTCACGCCCGCGGCGTCGTAGTAGAAGGCGAATTAGGCAAATTAGCCGGCATCGAAGACGATGTCAATGTTTCAGCTAAAGATGCTTCCTACACCGACCCCAACCAAGTAGAGGAATTTGTTAAATCTACCGGCGTTGATTCCTTAGCTATTGCTATCGGCACCAGCCACGGCGCTTACAAATTTAAACCAGGGCAAAAGCCGCAGCTGCGCTTTGATATCTTGGAAGAAGTGCAAAAGCGCATGCCGGGCTTCCCTATTGTTTTGCATGGTGCCTCTTCCGTTATCCCTGAATATGTTAATACCATTAACCAATATGGCGGCAATATGCCTGATGCTATCGGTATTCCGGAAGATATGCTCAGACAGGCAGCCAAAATGGCAGTCTGCAAAATCAATATTGACTCCGATCTGCGTTTAGCTATGACCGCCGGTGTCAGAGAATATTTGGCTAATCACCCTGCTGATTTCGATCCGCGCAAATATCTGACTCCCGCACGCAATAACATTAAAGAGCTGGTCAAACACAAAATTACCGCTGTTTTAGGCTCTGACCACAAACTATAAAAAAAGCGATTAGGAATTTCCTAATCGCTTTTTTCTGCTTATAAAATTTTAGTCTTCGTCATCATCAACAACGCCGTTGCGGTAATTGGTGATAGCTTTGCGCAAAGCCTCAACCCCAACCATGGAGCAATGCATTTTTTTCTCCGGCAGACCGCCCAATTCATCGGCGACAGCACCTTCGGTAACTTGATAAGCTTCGTCAACAGTCTTGCCTTTAACCATTTCGGTCAGTATACTGCTGGAAGCCACAGCGGCTGCACAGCCAAAGGTTTCAAATTTAATATCCTTAATAATATTATCTTCTACCACCAGATACATTTTGGTAGAATCACCGCAATCCGGATTGCTAACTTCACCAACAGCAGTAGCTTGCTCTATTTCACCTTGATTGCGAGGATTTTTAGCGTAATCTAATGTTTTTGCGGTAAATTGAATTGCCATATCTATCTCTCCTTTAGTTATTATCATTTCTCTGGATTTATTATAACACTTTCTGCGCTAAAAGCAAACAAAAAGCAAAAAACTTTATTCATCAAATTTTATAAATAAATGTATCTGCAAGATTTTAGCAGTTATAAATCCTATTTGTTTAGTAGGATTTATAAGCAAGCCTTTCACTTCCAACGAGCAATACTGAGAAAAAAGCAATTTTTGCTAAAAAAATCTTGACTACTTAACGACAATATAGTATAATATACCGAGTCAGGGCGATTAGCTCAGTCGGTTAGAGTACTTGCTTGACATGCAAGGGGTCGATGGTTCGAGTCCATTATCGCCCAGAAAGCGTTTCTCGTTGGAGAAACGCTTTTTTTGTTGCTTTCTCCAGCCACAGTCGAATATTATAATGAGCACTTTTCAGTTAAAATATACCGTTTACAAATAAAAAAGCTGTATACCTGAAGTATACAGCCAACTCCCCCTGTTGGGCTCGAACCAACGACATCATGATTAACAGTCATGCGCTCTACCGACTGAGCTAAGGAGGAATAACAATAATCCTGGCAATGACCTACTCTCCCAAGAAAAGAATACTAAGTACCATCGGCGCTGAAGGGCTTAACTGCTGTGTTCGAGATGGGAACAGGTGTGACTCCTTCGCTATTATCACCAGGATTTTAGGCAATTATTCTTGCCTATCTATTTATTTGAGAGTATCTCTCAAAACTATACAGTGAAGATAAAACGTTCAACCGCTTTCCTTACAGTCCGTTTTCTATTTTATCCTCTTCGTTGAGTTTCCTGTCTTGTTTTACCTTGATTTACAAAAAATTTAAACATCTGCTTAAATTTTTTGCATGAAGCCTAAATATTTAATTCCATTAAATATTT
>CALXSY010000022.1 GCA_944391285.1 uncultured Clostridia bacterium | reverse complement strand
AAATATTTAATGGAATTAAATATTTAGGCTTCATGCAAAAAATTTAAGCAGATGTTTAAATTTTTTGTAAATCAAGGCAAGACCTTGAGAGAAAGAAATGAAAAAATGGCGAAGAGAATTGTTTTTAGACAAGGAAGCAGAAATCGAAAGAGAGCGAACTAACCTGATGGTTGTGAGCTCGAGAGAGATGAGGCTGACGCAGTATAAAGGCAATTATCACAGCCACGGACTGTAGGAAGCGGAAACGCGAGTACTTCACTGTATAGTTTTGAGAGATACTCTCAAATAAATAGATAGGCAAGAATAATTGCCTAAAATCCTGGTGATAATAGCGAAGGAGTCACACCTGTTCCCATCTCGAACACAGCAGTTAAGCCCTTCAGCGCCGATGGTACTTAGTATTCTTTTCTTGGGAGAGTAGGTCATTGCCAGGATTATTGTTATTCCTCCTTAGCTCAGTCGGTAGAGCGCATGACTGTTAATCATGATGTCGTTGGTTCGAGCCCAACAGGGGGAGTTTTTTATATATAGGGGTATGGCTCAATTGGTAGAGTAGTGGTCTCCAAAACCATTGGTTGTGGGTTCAAGTCCTACTGCCCCTGCTCAAAAAGACACTTCAAATGAAGTGTCTTTTTTGCGTCTAAATGCAGTTTTTGTCGTTTTTCTCAGCGTACCGGCAAAGCCCATTTTTGGATGATGTCAATAAGGCTTTGCTCATACTCTAAAATGATGCTGAAGCTGTGCTCTTGGCTGGGCAGCGCACCTTGAGGAAAGGCTATTTCCAAACGGTCGGGATAAAAAAGCAGATATTCACCTTTGAAGGCGCTCTTAATTTCGGTCTGCAGATTACCGGTAATCTGCGCATTGGCAAGGATAACTTCCAATGCTTCATCTTTGCTTACGCGAAATAAATCCCAGTTGTCAATTAGCTTGCCGTCAGCACGGTTAAAAGCTGCGCCTAAATGCACCTCTGTCCCTACACTGCCGCTTAAAGGCAAGTAGATGTTGGTAGTGAAATAGATAATTTCTTCGCTTTCAGCTGTATTGTCTGTTCTTTGGCTGACGGTGTAGGGGTCAAAATTGCTCTTGCTGTTTTGATAAGCGGCATAAGCTTTTTCCAATTCGTCGGTAATCTCGTAATAAGTGCCTTGCTTTTCGAAATAGCGAATTATCGATTCTTTGATTTCTTCCTTTAAAGTGCAGTTTTGGACGATGTATTCATAGTTTTCAGGGCGATATTCGACCAATATTTCTGTGCCGTCCTCTGTTTTATAACGCATTTCATCGAGCCCTTGCCAGACATTGATGATTGAGCCGTCAGCTAGTGTAATTTCATCGTTCAAAATTTGTTCGATGGTGATGAAATCAGCTGCAAAAACAGGAATTGCTTCCTTATTAATAGTAAATTTGCTTTGAAGATCATCGTTGAAGCTGACAGAGATGAAGATATCTTCTGGAGGATTTTGTTTAAAATCAGCGTCGTCTACTCCGGCAATCAGCGGATGAATGATGGTTTGCTCATTTACCAAAAAGCCAATCATTTCCTGCTCGGCGCTTTGCAGGATAAAAGAAATATCGCTTTCCTGCGCCGGAAAGCTTTGAATGATTTCGCCTCGAACTTCCTTTGTATTGTCACAGCCGGCTAAAAGAAGCAAACTGATGAAGAGAAACGGCAATATTTTTTTCATATTTACCTCCCAAGGAACATATGCTTTATATTGATTTTAGCACAGATCCATTTTACCGACAAGTAAATTGTAAGTAAAATAAAAAAGCACTCGGCTTGGGAGGCGAATGCTTGGGAAAACACTATAATAATCGGCTTTAAACGCAAAAATTTAACAAAACATGGTTATGGATAAAAAAAATGGGCAATAATAAAAAAAGCATCCTTAGGATGCTGCCCGACGTGCCAGAAGGGATTCGAACCCCCGACCCACGGCTTAGAAGGCCGTTGCTCTATCCGGCTGAGCTACTGGCACAAAAGCGGGTGATGGGAATCGAACCCACGTAGCTAGCTTGGAAGGCTAGAACTCTACCATTGAGTTACACCCGCGAGTGTATGCTAATCGGGGTGGAGGGACTCGAACCCCCGACCCCATGGTCCCAAACCACGTACGCTACCAAACTGCGCTACACCCCGATCGTCAACAAACCATATTATAACACAATGAAAAAGTCATGTCAACAATAAATTCTCCGATTTTGCAAAAAATATGCCCTTTCTCCTTGCTAAAACAAAAAAGTTGACTGAAAAAAGCAGGAAGAAATAAAAACGCTTCGAATATATTTAGTAATAGATTTATAAGCGCTAATAAATGCAGCATTATTCGGGAAAGGGTACGGTAGAAAATGATTAGATTAGAGTTGGAAGAGCGTGAAAAAGCAATACTTTCTCCCCTGGCAGCCAAAGCCGTTGAGAGCCAAGGCAGAGCAGTAAAGGAAGAGGAGGATCCTCTGCGCACTTGCTATATGCGGGATCGAGATCGGGTTATTCACTCTAAAGCCTTTCGCCGGCTTAAGCATAAGACGCAGGTGTATATTTCACCTGGTAATGATCACTATCGCACTCGTTTGACGCACACCTTAGAAGTATGCCAGATTGCTAAAACTATCGGGCGGGGATTGAGTTTAAATGAAGACTTGATCGAAGCGATAGCTTTGGCTCATGATGTAGGGCATACACCTTTTGCCCATACCGGCGAAGAGGTACTCAATAAATTGTGCAGCCAAGGCTTTAAGCATAATCACAACAGCGTGCGGGTTTTGACTAAAATTGAGCAGCGTTCCAACGGCAAAGAGGGGTTAAACTTAACAAGCGAGGTCTTAGATGGGGTATTGCATCACAGCGGTTACGGCAAAAGCAAGGAAACAGCTGCTACTTTGGAAGGGCAGATTATCCGCTACAGTGACAAAATCGCTTATGTGCAGCATGATATTGATGACAGTATCCGAGCCGGTATATTAAAGGAAGAAAGTCTGCCCAAGGAGTTTACCGAGGTGCTGGGACACAGCCACAGTGAACGCATCACGACCTTGGTTATGGATTTAGTGGAAATGAGCCGCCGGAAGATGGCTGAGACCGAGCCGGGAGATAAACTTATTTTAGGATTCAGCACGCCCATCGATGAAGCCTTGCAGGGACTGAGGAAATTCATGTTTGAAAATGTCTACCGGGGCAATGTTTGCTTTGCCGAGAGAAAACGGGCAACGATTATTGTGGAGTTTTTGTTTGAATACTTTATGAATAACCCGCAGGATATGCCTCCCTTTTATCAAAATATCGCCCATTTAGAGGGAGAGGAGCAGGCGGTAGTGGATTTCATCTCGGGCATGACCGATAATTATTGCGTTGATATGTTCCAAGAGTTAACCATTCCTCAAGCATTTTTGCACAAGGAGCCGAATTTGCTCAGCGATTAAGCCAAGAAATGTGCTTTTTAACGGATGTTTAGTTTTTTTGCAGGAAAAACAGAAAATTTGGCGAATAATATCATTGCGAGAAAAAGAGGTGAGAATAATGTCACAAGCTTTAATTCCGCAGGAGATTTTGGATGAAATTGCGGCAAAATGTGATATTGTCTCAGTAATAGGCGAGTATGTTCCCTTGAAGCGTACCGGAGCCAATTATAACGGCTTGTGCCCCTTTCACAGCGAGAAGACGCCTTCCTTTACCGTATCGCCGTCTAAGCAAATTTATTATTGCTTTGGCTGCGGAGAAGGTGGCAATATTTTTAAGTTTATGATGAAAATCGAAAACTTGACTTTTCCGGAAGCCGTCGCTAAACTGGCAGCTAAGGCAGGTGTGAGTTTGCCGAAAAAAGAGCTGAGCAAAAGTGAGAAAGAAAGATTGGCTCGCTTGCAGCGGCTATATAAGATTAATGATTTGGCGGCACGCTATTACCAAAAGGTGCTCTTGGAGAGCAAAGCCGGGAAGGATTATTTGGATTATTTGCTGAAGCGGGGAATGAATAAGGAGATCATTGAAAAATTTTCTTTAGGTGCAACACCCGCCGGCTGGGACGGCTTGGTAAAATTTCTGGCGGCTAAGGGAATAAAGGAGCAGGAAATGCTCGATTTAGGCTTAGCCAGCAAAAGCAAGGATGGGCAAAGAATATTTGACCGCTTCAGAGAGCGGGTGATGTTTCCGATTCGTGATGAACGAGGGCGGGTGATAGCCTTTGGCGGACGGCTTAATTCACCGGAGGCAAAGGCGCAGAAATATATGAATTCACCGGATACGCCCCTTTTTCATAAAAGCAAGGTGCTCTATGGTTTGGATTTAGCGAAAAATGCTATTCGTGCCCAGGATTCGGCAATTTTGGTCGAGGGCTATATGGATGTAATCGCTTGCCATCAGTACGGCATCAGCAATGTCGTAGCCCCTTTGGGCACGGCGTTTACTGCTGAGCAGGCTAAATTAATCATGCGGCACAGCTACCAGGTGTATGTTTCCTTTGACGGTGACGCAGCCGGGGAAAAAGCAGCAATGCGCAGCTTGGATATATTCAGCTCTTTGGGGCTGAATGTGCATGTTTTAACTCTGCCCGGCGGCAGAGATCCCGACGAATATTTGCGGGAATTTGGACAAGATGCCTTTTTAAAGGAGTTAAAGGACAGCCCGGAATATTTAATGTATAAAACTACCCGTTTGTTGGAAAAAATTAATATAAACGATATTAACGGCAAAAGCAAGGTGGTGCAGGCACTGTTGGAGGATCTGCGCAAAATTAAATCGCCGGTGGCTTTGGAGAGCGCGGTGAGCATGATTGCCAGAAAATTGCAGGTAGGCGAGCAAACCATCATGCAGGAGCTGCGACAAAATATCAATGCCCAAAGGCATGGTGACGAGAGCCGACAAGACAGCGGGGCTAAAAGCCAAAGCGTGAAAATAAAACAGTATGCGACGCATGATGCGCAGTATATAGCAGCGGCGGCAGTGCTCGGTGGTTTATATAAAGATAAAGCCAAGCTGGAGACAGTGCAGGCATTGGGCGGCGGAGAACTTTTTGCAGAGCCGCTTAAAGAATTATACCAAAAGATTGTCAGAGGAAATTTGGGAGAAGATCTCTCGGATGAAGAAAGCTCTTTGTTGGCGCAGGTGCTTCTTTTAGCCGAGCAGGAATTAGACAATCAAAAGGATGAGCAGGCAGTATTTGATTTTTCTCTGACAAAGCTGGCATTAGAAAAAAATGCTAAGGACTATCAAAAACTTTTGCTAAAGCTCAATCAAGCAGAAAAAGCAAAAAGTCAAGAAGATATTTTACAGATATTGCAGCAGTTGGAGCAAATACGCAAGGAAAAAGAAAAATTGGAAAATAAAGCAAGGGGGATGAAATAATGCCAGAGCAAAACAGCGTTGCTGAAAAAAATGTGCAGATCAAGCGTTTGATTCAGGCGGGCAAAGAAAAAGGCTATTTGACATATGAGGAAATCATGGACGCCCTTTCCGGCATTGATTTGGACGTGGCTCAAATGGATGAAATCTATGAGCAGTTTGCGGCAATGGGCATTAAGATAACTACTGAAACAAAGGATAAAGGAAAAGAAAATGAGAAGGAAGCTGCTGAGGAAAACAGCTATCTGCCTGATGACAATTTCGAAGCAGCTGAAGATCTCGATGAAACAGTAGAAATTCCTCTGTTGGATTTGACCTTGGACGAGGTTCCGATTTTGGAGCTGGAAGAGATAGAGCAGGAGGATTTGAAAATATCCGACCCGTCTATTTTGGATCCTGGTGATGTCGGGGTTGATGACCCGGTCAGAATGTATTTAAAGGAAATTGGCAGAGTGCCGCTTTTGCATGTTGATGAAGAAATTGAGCTGGCTCGCTTGATGAGCGAGGGCGATGTGGAAGCTAAAAATAAATTGGCAGAAGCCAACTTGCGCTTGGTTGTAAGTATTGCCAAACGCTATGTGGGCAGAGGAATGCTGTTTTTGGACTTGATTCAAGAGGGCAACTTGGGCTTGATGAAAGCGGTCGAAAAATTTGACTACAGCAAAGGCTTTAAATTTTCGACTTATGCTACTTGGTGGATTCGCCAAGCCATTACCAGAGCGATTGCCGACCAAGCCAGAACGATTCGTATTCCGGTGCATATGGTAGAGACGATCAATCGTTTAATCCGGGTTTCCCGTCAGCTCTTGCAGGAATTAGGCCGCGACCCGACACCGGAGGAAATCGCTAAGGCGATGGATATTTCGGTAGATCGGGTAAGGGAGATTCAAAAAATTGCCCAGGAGCCGGTTTCTTTGGAAACGCCGATCGGTGAAGAGGAAGACAGCCATTTGGGTGATTTTATCGAGGACGAGGACGCTCCGGCTCCGGCAGAGGCAGCATCGTTTATTCTCTTAAAAGAGCAGCTGGAAAATGTGCTGGAAACCTTGACCAGCCGCGAGGAAAAGGTTTTGCGGCTGCGTTTCGGCTTAGACGACGGACGCTCCAGAACCTTGGAAGAAGTCGGGCAGGAGTTTGGGGTTACCCGTGAGCGCATCAGACAGATTGAGGCCAAAGCATTGCGCAAGCTGCGCCACCCCAGCCGCAGTCGGAAACTGAAGGATTACTTAGACTGATTTGTTAAAAGGTACGCATGCCGTACCTTTTTTCGCTTGTTTTTAAAGTGAGGGAAAAAGATGGATATAGAGTTAGAGGGTATGCTGAAAAAAGGAAAAGAAACAGGCGCTTTGAGCGGCGAGGAGCTGGATGGGCTTTTAGAAAAGCTGGATTTGCCGGAAGCAGAGCTGGAGCGGATCGATCAGTTTTTGGTGGATAACGATATTGAGCTAATCTATGCCGATGACGGCGAAGATGAATGGTGCGAGGAGGAGGTTATGCAAGAGGAACCACTTTTTGCTCCGCCTGAAGAGCTGGCGGCAATAGACACAACTTTGCTGAGCGCCGAAAAAATACAAGCCTTGGGCTCGCAGCTGAGCAGTCATCTCAATTCGTTAAACCTTTATTTAAAGGATATCGCCCAGATTGAGCTTTTAGCGGAGGAAGAGGAAAATGAGCTTTTTCATAAGGCGGTAATGGGCGATAAAAAGGCGGCGGAAAAGCTGTTTTATCACAGCCAAAATTTGATTATCACCGCAGCGGCGAATTATCTGGAAAAAGCGGTGCCTTTTATGGAGCTGGTGCAGGAGGCAAACATGGGCTTGTACCAAGCCTTGGAAAAGTACGATCCCCAGTATTCCTTCCGCGCGCAGGGTATTTGGTGGGTTAAGCATCAGCTGGAAGAGTATTTAAAGGACGAAGATTTGATTCGCCTGCCGGCTAATATTTTAGAGGATATCAAAAAGCTGCAAGATAAAGAAGCTAAACTCACCGATATGGAGTTAGACGAAGCTGAGCTGGCGAAGGAATTGGACTGGGATTTGGAATATTTAGCCCAAATCAAAGCAATCGTCAGAAATCCGCAAGTTCTGGAGGATTATTTTGCCGAGCAAGAAGAAGAGAAACGATTCTTAGCCGAAATAGGCGAAGATTTGGTCGAAGAAAATGATGATGAGATGGATTATGCTTTAGACGGCGAGTGGGAAGAGGAAATGTTTGCTGATTATACTCAAGCAGAGCAGGAGAAACCACAGAAAAGCGATTTGCTGCAAAACATGCAGAAGCGCTCCCAAGCCCGCCAGAACCAACCCAAACACGGTTATTATCATAAATGATTTGAGGCTAAGATAAATAAGAGAAGGTGAAACAGTGACCTATCGATGGGACGGAAAAAACAAAGAAGATATACGCCAGGCGGCTGAGGCTTTGCGCCATGGGCAGTTAGTGGCATTTCCGACCGAAACAGTCTATGGCTTGGGCGCCAACGGCTTGGATCCGCTGAGTGTTAAAGCTATTTATGAAGCCAAAGGACGACCCAGCGACAATCCTTTGATTTTGCATATTTACGATAAAAATCAAGCCAAAGCTTTGGCAAGAGAGGTTACGCCGCTGGCAGAAAAAATTATGGATGAATTCTGGCCAGGACCGCTGACCTTGGTTTTGCCAAAAGATATCTGCGTGCCGGATTGTATCAGCGGCGGCAGGGACACAGTAGCAATCCGCATGCCCAGCAATATTTTGGCGCGGACGCTGCTGCGCATGACCCGTATCCCTATAGCTGCTCCCAGCGCCAATTTATCGGGCAAGCCCAGCGCTACCTGCGCCGAGCATGTCTGGCAGGATTTTGACGGACGGATTTACGGAATAATTGACGGCGGTGTCTGCCAGGTGGGAGTGGAATCTACGGTTTTGGATTTGACGGTTGAGCCGCCGGTGATTTTGCGACCGGGAGCGATTACGGCTGAAATGTTTAAAGAGCGCTTGGGCTTGGAGGTATTGCAGGGCGGAGCAAAGGTAGGCGATAAAGAGATTCCCAAAGCGCCCGGCATGAAATACCGCCATTATGCGCCCAAGGGCAAGGTATTGCTGGCGCAGGGGCAGGGTGCGGAATTGATTGATGATATCAAAGAAAAAATAGCCCACGCCCAAAGACCATTGGGGCTGATGCTTTCCAGCGAAACCTTGGCGGACTTGGGAGAAATACCGCAGGATGTTACAGTGCGGGATTTAGGCTCCATCAACGATTTAAATAAATGGGCGGCGGAATTATTCGAGGTTCTGCGCTATTTTGACCAAAAAGAAATGGCGACGATCATTGCCGAAGGCTGTGCTTACGAAAAAATTGGCATAGCGGTGATGAATAGATTGACAAAAGCTTGCGGCGGAGGTGAAAAAGTATGAATATTTTATTTGTCTGCACCGGCAATACCTGCCGCAGTCCCATGGCGCAGGCGATTGCTTTAAAACTGATTAAGGAAGAGCCGGAGAAATACAGCTTTATCAAGGTGGCTTCGGCAGGTCTGGCAGCCTATGACGGCGACGGACCGAGCTTTTATGCCAAAGAGGCGTGCGAGATGAACGGCAGTTCTTTGGAGGATTTCCGCTCTCAGCGGGTCAGCTATGATTTGCTGGAGGCTTCCGATTTGATTTTGGTGATGACTGAGGAGCATAAATATCAGCTTTTGCTCAAAGCTCCCCAATATGCGGATAAAATTTTCACTTTAGGCGAATTTGCCGGTGAAGATATTGATGTCGGTGATCCTTATGGCAGCAATCTGGAGATGTATTTGCAAAGCTATGATTTAATCGAAGAGCAAGTGAAGAAAGTGTTTATACAACTATATGAAGAATACGGAGGAGAAGAAGATGAAAATAGCGATCGGCAGTGACCACGGCGGATTTAACTTAAAAAATACGGTAATGGAGCATTTAAAAGCAAAGGGCTATGAGTTTAAGGATTTTGGCACTTACAGTGCTGATTCCTGCGATTATCCGGATGTCGCCATTGAGGTAGCAGAAAACGTAGCTTCCGGCGAGTATGACCGGGGAATTTTGATTTGCGGCACCGGCATCGGCATCGGCATTGCGGCCAATAAGGTCAAAGGCATCAGAGCGGCATTGTGCCATGATACCTTTTCAGCTCATGCCAGCCGGGAGCATAACAATGCCAATATTTTAACTATGGGCGAGCGTATCATCGGCGCCGGTTTGGCATTGGAAATCGTTGATACTTGGCTCAATGCCGAATTTGAAGGCGGCCGCCACGAAAGAAGAGTAAATAAAATCAGTGCATATGAAGGTGAAGCCCATGAGTGAGGTTAATTTTGAGAAAATCGCTCAGGACGCCCAAAGGGTTATTGAAGAATTTTTGAGCCGAACTGATTTGCAAAAAGGACAGATTTTAGTTATCGGTTGCTCTACCAGCGAGGTTAGGGGCAATCGTATCGGCAAAGACGGCAACAGCCGCATCGCTGAGGCGATTTATGAAGCCTTTGCGCCTAAAGCGGCGGAAAAAGGTATTTATTTGGCGTTTCAGTGCTGTGAGCATTTGAACCGTTCCTTGGTAGTGGAGAGAGAAACGGCAGAAAAATATAATTTGACCGAGGTGTCGGTAGTGCCTTATCCCCACGCCGGCGGTTCCATGGCTTCCTGGGCTTACCGGGCAATGAAGGAGCCGGTGGTAGTGGAGAGTATTCAGGCTCACGGCGGCATCGACATCGGCGAAACTTTAATCGGCATGCATTTAAAGCCGGTGGCAGTGCCTCTGCGCTTGGAAAATCGCTATATCGGCGAAGCACGGCTGAACTCTGCCTTTACCCGTCCTAAGCTAATCGGCGGGATTCGGGCTAAGTATGATGTCAATGACGAAAACGAACCCTGCGTTATATAAAATTTGTTTAATTAGTTGAAAAAGGCTTGATTTTACTCTGCCCTGTAACTATAATAAAAGTATTGCAACAGACAATACACAACTGAAAGGTGAGAAGGCAATGGATTACATTAAAGAATATGTAGAAGGCGTAGATCCCGAATTAGCAGAAAGTATTTACGCTGAGTTGAATCGTCAAAGAAGCAAAATCGAGCTGATCGCTTCGGAAAACTTTGTTTCTAAGGCTGTTATGGCAGCCCAAGGCAGCATATTAACCAATAAATATGCTGAAGGCTATCCGGGCAAAAGATACTACGGCGGCTGCGAATTTGTCGATGTGGCAGAAAATTTAGCCAGAGAAAGAGCTAAGAAGCTTTTTGGTGCAGAGCATGCCAATGTGCAGCCACACTGCGGCGCTAATGCTAATTTGGCAGTATATTTTGCATTATTAGAGCCGGGCGATAAAGTATTGGGCATGGACTTAGCTCACGGCGGTCACTTGAGCCATGGCAGCCCGGTCAATATCTCCGGTAAATATTTTCATTTTGAAGGCTACGGCGTAGAGAAAGATACTGAAGTTTTGGATTATGATAAAGTAAGAGCTAAAGCTAAGGAATATCAGCCTAAATTAATCGTAGCCGGTGCCAGTGCTTACCCGAGAAAATTAGATTTTAAAATCTTCAGAGAGATTGCCGACGAAGTAGGTGCTTATTTAATGGTAGATATGGCACATATCGCAGGTCTTATTGCTGCCGGATTGCACCAAAATCCGGTGGAATACGCTGATGTTGTAACCACTACTACCCATAAAACCCTGCGCGGACCCCGCGGCGGTTTGATTTTGTGCAAAGAAGAGTATGCAAAAGCTATTGATAAAGCTATCTTCCCCGGTATCCAAGGCGGTCCTTTGATGCATGTTATTGCCGCTAAAGCAGTAGCTTTGCATGAAGCTTTGCAGCCGGAATTTAAAGTATATCAGCAGCAAATCGTGAACAATGCCAAAGCTTTGGCAGAAGCATTGACCGAGCAGGGCTTCCGTTTAGTCAGCGGCGGTACTGACAATCATTTGATGTTAATCGACGTTAAATCCAAAGGCTTGACCGGCAAAGAAGCTGAGCATATGCTGGATGATGCTAACGTTACTGTTAATAAAAATGCAATTCCTTTCGACACAGAGAAACCTTTCGTAACCAGCGGCTTGAGAGTCGGCACTCCGGCGGCTACTTCCCGCGGCATGAAGGAAAACGAAATGAGAGAAATTGCTGCTGTATTCAACACTGTCTTGGTAGAGAAAAATCAAGCTAAAGGTATCGAAATGGTTAAAGCCTTGACCGATCGTTTCCCGTTATATGAATAATTTTTTAGGAATCGCTTTAAGCGATTCCTTATTTTTTTGGGAAAAACATTGAAAAGCTAAGATAACTATGGTAAAATAAAAGCAGTATGCAAATTAAGGAGGCATGATAAAAATGTTGGTTGTTACTACAGATACTATTGCAGACAAAAAAATTGTGAAGGTTTTAGGTTTGGTTAAAGGCTCTACCGTCAGAAGCAAAAATGTCGGTAAAGATATTGGCGCCAGCCTCAAAGGATTGGTAGGCGGCGAGTTAAACAGCTACACCGAGATGCTGATTGAATCCCGGCAGATAGCTATCGGACGCATGGTTGAAGACGCCGAAAAATTGGGAGCAAACGCTATAGTGGGTATGCGCCTGCAATCAGCTGCTGTCATGCAAGGAGCCGCTGAAATGATTGCCTACGGCACTGCGGTGGTGGTTGAGTAATGGGTATAGTTGCAATTTTGTATGCCTTGCTGTGGGTGTGTGCAATTATACTTGGAGCAGGGCTGTTGATTTATTATATCGTACAAAGACAGAAAGAAAAAAAGGAAGAAGCCAAGAAGGATTATAAAAATTATTGAGGTGAGGGAGTATGAGACCGACTTGGGATTCATATTTCATGGAGATAACCAAACTGGTAGCCAGCCGCTCCAGCTGTCTGCGCCGCAGTGTCGGCGCAGTCTTGGTTAAGGACAAGCGAATCTTAGCTACCGGTTATAACGGAGCGCCGGCAGGCATGAAACATTGTGAAGAAGTGGGCTGCCTGCGGGAGAAACTGCATGTTCCTTCCGGTCAAAGGCATGAATTATGCCGGGGGCTTCATGCCGAGCAAAATGCCATCATTCAGGCAGCGCGCCAAGGAACGGAGATTGTCGGCAGTACATTGTACTGCACGACAGCACCGTGCTCTTTGTGCGCTAAGATGCTGATTAATGCCGGAGTAGTGCGCATCGTTTACGAAGGCAGTTATCCTGACGAACGGGCGCTGGAATTTTTCAAAGAAGCCGGCGTAAAGGTAGAATTGTTTGCGCCGCAAAGTGAGGAGGATAAATAATGGAGCATAAGGTAATTGCCCTGCCCAGATTAAATCAGCTGCAGCCGTCGATGGAATCCACTGCATTAAAACTGATGGAGGAAACCGGCGAACTGGCACAGGTTATCGGTAAATATCGGGGGTTAAGCGGTGAGCATATCGAAGGGTATTCTCAAGATGAGATTATGTATATGATCAGCAAGGAGCTATTGGACGTAGCGCAAACAGCAGTCAGCATGATGTATGTTTTAGAGGAGCAATATCAGGTGGATATCGGCAAAGCCTTGGAGGAGCATATTCAAAAGCTGATTGATAAAGGCTACCTCAGCTACTAAGATTGATGAAGGTGAAGAAATGAAGAAGATAATGTTGGTCTTTGGCACCAGACCGGAAGCTATCAAAATGGCTCCGCTGGTTAAAGCTATTGAAAAGGATGACGAGCTGGAATGCGTGGTAGCGGTTACTGCTCAGCATCGGGAAATGCTGGATCAAGTGCTGGAATTGTTTAAAATTAAGCCTCAGTATGATTTGAATCTGATGAAGGATAATCAAACCTTGAGCGATATCACTTCCGGTGTGTTAAAAGGCATCGAAAAAGTGGTTTTGAAGGAAAAACCGGATATGGTCTTAGTCCATGGCGATACTTCCACCACCTTTGCCGGAGCCTTGGCGGCTTTTTATGCCCAAGTGCCGGTGGGACATGTGGAGGCTGGTTTGCGCTCGGGGGATATTTATTCGCCTTTTCCGGAGGAAATGAACCGCCGTTTAACCGGAGTGTTGAGCAGTGTGGACTTTGCGCCGACGATGACCGCCAAAAGCAATCTTTTGCGTGAGGGCGTAGACGAGGGCAAAATTTTCGTCACCGGCAATACGGTTATCGATGCTCTTTTGAGCATAGTGGATGATAATTATCAGCTGGAGAGCGATCTGGCGGATTTTCTGGCAAAAAACAAGCAGACAGTGCTGATTACGGCTCACCGCCGGGAAAACCAGGGACAGCCCATGGTGCATATTTTCCAGGCAGTGCGCCGACTCCACGAAGAATTGCCGGAGGTAGGTTTTGTTTTTCCGGTGCATAAAAATCCCCGGGTCAGAGCGCTGGCTCATGAAGCGCTGGATGGTTTGGAGCGGGTAAAAATGATTGAGCCGTTAGACTATGAACCCTTTGCCAATCTGATGAACCAAGTGGATTTAATCATGACTGACAGCGGTGGTTTGCAGGAGGAAGCGCCGGCGTTAGGCAAACCGGTCTTGGTGTTAAGAGAAAATACCGAGCGACCGGAGGCGGTAGAGGCCGGCACAGTAGCCTTAGTGGGGACAGACAATGAGAAAATTTTCACAACCGCTAAAACCCTGCTGACCGATCAAAAAGCTTATGAAGCCATGGAAAAGGCTGTCAATCCTTACGGCGACGGCAAGGCTTGCCGGAGAATTGTCCAAGCAATTAAATATTATTTCGGCGAGGCAGAAAAGCCGAAGGATTGGCAGTAAAATGTGAAAAAGTGCGCAAAAATAATAAAAAGAATTATGGTGCTAATATAAGTTTTAGTTTTGTAAAAATGGCTAAAAAATGCGATTTTTTGGTTGTTTTAGCCAAAAAAATTTAGTATAATATTAATGTTGCAAAGGTGGAGTGCTGATGAGAAAAAAATCAAATCCCAGCCAGTATATTGGCTTGGCACTGAATTTCGGCATAATCTTAGTCATCAGCATGTTCATCATGTTCAAAGTTGGCGCTTGGATTGATGCCAAATTAGGAACAAAAGGAATTTTTACCGTGATTTTTGTCGTGATGGGCATTGTTTCGGGATTTCGGGTTTTGATGAGCAATATCGAGGCAATAGACCGGCACAATAAATATCGCTATGGCGAAGATGATGAGGATGAATGGTAAAAATAATTTCCATTCGTTAAGAAAAATCAAAGCTATAAAATATAAATTCTGGACAAAATGTTTAGGCATGGTAAACTATTAGTGGTGAGTTTATTAAGAGGATAAAATAGATGGAAATCTTACTCTTCGGAGCATTGGGCTTTGTATGGGGATTGATTGTAAGTATATTCAACAACTTTTGGGGAACAAAAGCGCTAAACAGTGACTCCAAAGGGATAGCGATGATAATATTTCCGTTAAGGATTTTGATTTACGGACTGGCTATGTATTTAGTAAAGTTTAATACCGCGATGTTAATTGGAACGGTATTGGGCTTGCTGATGATAAAAAACTTAATTCTTTTGAAAACCATTAAGGATATGTTATCTGAGAAGAGAAAGGGGTGAAAAAAGTGTTGTTTTCCAACATCGCATATGCATCAGATGCGAGTACCGCCATTGCCACCTTTAACAGCGTTGATTTTGGTTTCGGACCATTGATAATCAGTACCGAATTGGTGACAATGTGGGCAGTAATGCTGGTAATCACCGTTATTTGCTATCTGGGCACCAAAAATATGCAAAGAGAGCCCAAAGGCTTGCAAAACGTCTTAGAGATGGGCGTGGAGATGCTGCTGAACTTTTTGAGCGGCTTGATGGGGAAAAAAAGAGCACGGATGTATCTGCCGTTTTTAATGACATTTTTCATTCTGATTTTAGTTTCCAATTATTCGGGACTTTTACCTATGGCCGGTCATGCTTGGGTAGAGCATGGCACAGCTATTTATAAGCCACCGACAAGTAACGTCAATGTCACCGGAGCGTTAGCTTTTATTGTATTTTTGGCAGTAATTTATTACGGAGTAAAGGCCAAAGGCGCAAGTTATTTCAAGCATTTCGTTGAGCCATTGCCGTTCTTGTTGCCGATCAATATCTTAGAGCAGTTTACCAGACCGCTCTCACTGGCTTTACGTCTTTACGGTAACGTCTACGGTGAAGAAATGGTCGTAGCTGCTTTGGCAGGTTTGCTGCCATTTTTGCTGCCTTTGCCGATTCAGGTTTTAGGCGTTTTATTCGGTGCGGTACAAGCCTTTGTATTTACCTTGCTGGCGGCTATGTATTTAGAAGAAGCCACAGCAATACATGAGCATCATTAATTACAGCCCATTGCGGCATTTGCCGAAATGATAAAAAGTTTTAAAAACACTCTTATTTTAAATTAAAAAATTTAAAATTCATCTAGTGACTAATTGAAAGGAGGGGGAACTCAATGGTAGCACTCGCAAAAGCATTGGCAATCGCTATTGCAACAATCGGCCCTGGTTTAGGTCAAGGTATGGCAGCAGCTAAAGCTATGGACGCTATTGCTCGTCAGCCAGAAGCAGCTGGTGACATCCGTACATCTTTAATTCTTTCCTTAGCATTTATGGAAGCATTAACCATTTACGGTTTGTTGATCGCCTTCATGATTAACTAGTTTTAACAAGGCTCAAAATTAAAGTGAAAAGTTTTGAAGCGTAGGGTCTAAGTAGGCGATTGGGACTTGGTCCAATCGCCTTTTATTTGTTATTATCGTGTGCTGACCCCCACATGAGAGGAGGTTAATCCATGCAATTAGAATGGTCATTGGCACTTGGCGCTTTTGTCAACTTCTTTGTGCTCCTATTCCTCTTAAAGAAATTCTTATATAAACCGGTATTGGCAATGCTGGATAAACGTAGAGAAGAAGTAATGTCCAATATGCAAAAAGCAGAAGATGCTAAAAACGAAGCAGAAGGCATGTTGGCTCAATATACCGAGCAGATGAAGGACGCAAGAAACGAAGCCCAAGAAATTATTTCTAACGCAACGAAAATCGGTGAACAGACCAAGACCGATATCGTTAACCAAGCCAGAGAAGAGGCAGCTAAACTTTCTGCCAAAGCTCAGGAAGAAATTCAGAGAGAAAAAGCTCAGGCTATTGATGAGTTAAGAAGCGAAGTTGCAAATATCGCTGTTTTAGCTGCTGAGAAGATTGTAGCTAAGAGCATTAATGTAGAGGACCATAAAGCTATGGTCAACAACTTTGTACAAGAGGTAGGGGAAGCAAAATGATGAATTCAGCAGTAGCAAAACGCTATGGACAGGCGCTCTTACAACTTGCACAGGAAAATGACAAGGTTGATCAATATCAAGAGGAATTACAATTAGCCGTGGAAACAATCGAAGGCAATACCGAATTGTCTCACGTCTGGAACGGTAAGGAATTTGATAATGAGACAAAGATCAAAGTTGTAAAAGAAGTGTTTGCCGGCAAGGTATCTGCTCATATCGTTAATCTGCTGTGCATCGTCATTGGTAAAGGTCGTGAAAGCTACCTCGCTGATATTTTGGCCATGTACAAGGTTTACGCAGATGAAGCCAGAAACGTAGCCTATGCAGAGGTCGTTTCAGCTTTCGAATTAACAGATGAGCAGAATGAAGCTATTAAGCAAGCTCTGTCTCAAAAAACCGGTAAAGAAATCAAATTAAGCGTAACAGTGGACAAATCCCTTTTAGGCGGCATGAAGGTTAAATTCGGCGACGTTGTTTATGACGGTTCGGCTATCGCTCGCTTAAATGGTTTGCGCAAAAGCTTGTTAGAAGTATAGTTTAAAAATAGATTGGGGTGAGGGACTAAAATGAGTATCAGACCAGAGGAAATTAGTTCCATTCTGAAACAGCAAATTGAAAATTATGATAAGAATGTGGAAGCCAGCGAAGTTGGTACTGTTATCGAAGTAGGTGACGGTATCGCTCGTGTCTATGGCTTGGCTAACGCAATGGTTAACGAGCTTTTGGAATTCCCCGGCGGCGTCATGGGTATGGCGCAAAACTTGGAGGAAGACAATATCGGCTGCGTTATCTTAGGCCCATACAAACACATTAAAGAAGGCGACCCGGTTAAGAAAACCGGTCGTATCGTTGAGGTTCCGGTAGGTGAAGCTATGATTGGTCGTATCGTTAATGCTATCGGTCAGCCAATCGACGGCAAAGGACCCATCGTAACCGATAAATTCAGACCGGTTGAGTCTATCGCTCCCGGTGTTATTACCCGTAAAGGTGTACATCAGCCTTTGCAAACCGGCTTAAAAGCTATTGACGCCTTAGTTCCTATCGGTAAAGGTCAGCGTGAGTTGATCATCGGCGACCGTCAAACCGGTAAAACTGCGGTAGCTATCGACGCTATCATCAACCAAAAAGGCAAAAACGTTATCTGTATTTATGTAGCTATCGGACAAAAAGCTTCTACTGTTGCTAACTTAGTTGGTAAATTAGAAGAGTTCGGCGCTATGGAATACACCATCGTTGTCGCTGCAACTGCATCTGAGCCTGCTCCGATGCTTTATATTGCTCCTTATGCCGGCGCTGCTATGGGTGAGGAATTCATGTTCAACGGCAAAGACGTTTTAATCGTTTACGATGACTTGTCCAAACAAGCTGTTGCTTACCGTGAATTGTCCTTGCTGTTAAAACGCCCTCCGGGACGTGAAGCATATCCCGGTGACGTATTCTATTTGCACTCCCGCTTGTTGGAGCGTGCTGCTAAATTGGAAGACGCTTACGGCGGCGGTTCTATGACTGCTTTGCCGATCATCGAAACCCAAGCCGGCGACGTATCTGCTTATATTCCGACTAACGTAATTTCCATTACCGACGGTCAGATTTTCTTAGAGAGTGACTTGTTCTTTGCTGGTGTTCGTCCGGCAATCAATGCCGGTATCTCCGTATCCCGTGTAGGTGGTTCGGCTCAGATCAAGGCTATGAAGAAGATTGCCGGTAACTTGCGTTTGGACTTAGCTCAATACAACGAGTTAAAAGCATTCGCCCAATTCGGTTCCGATTTGGATGCTGCTACCAAAGCTGCTTTGGACCGTGGTGCTCGTGTAACCGAGATTTTGAAACAAGGTCAATACGTACCGATGCCCGTAGAGGAGCAGGTAGTATCCATTTATGCTGTAGCTAAAGGCTACACTGACGATGTGCCGGTAAATGCTATTTTGCGTTTCGAAAAAGAATTATTGGCATATCTCAAAGCCTCTCAATACAAAGCCCAAGTACTCGAAGTAATTGCGAATACCGGCAAGCTGGAAGGCGAAGCTGACGAAGCATTGCAGAAAGCTATCAAAGAATTTAAGGAAACTTTTAAAGCGTAAACTTTAAAGGCATTCCCTAAAGAGAGGACGGTGAATTGGTTTGGCTAATGCCAGAGAGATCAAAAGAAGAATGCGCAGTGTAAAGAACACTCAGCAGATCACGAAAGCGATGAAGATGGTTTCCGCCTCTAAATTGCGCCGTGCTCAGGGCACAGTTATAGCTGCGCGTCCTTATAAAAATAAACTGAAAGAAGTTCTTTCCCGTTTAGTAGCTTCGATGGGCAACAATGCCAGCGATCCCCTTTTGGAAGTGCGTGAAGTTAAGCGTGTCGGTTTTGTCGTCTTTGCCTCCAACAAAGGCTTAGCAGGCGGCTACAACTTCAATATCATGAAAAAAGCGCTGGAGGAAGTTCATCAAGCCGAAAGTCGTGGCGCAGAAATCGGCATCGTCGCTGTTGGCAAGAAAACCCGTGAATTTTTCACGAAAAACGGCTATACGATTGATTACGAATTCATGGAAGTCAACGATATTCCCAACTCGGTAGATGCGGGTGCAATTTCTAAAACTATTAAATCAGCTTACATTAGCGGGCAATACGATGAGGTGCATATCGTTTATGCCGAATTCATCAGTGCCATGAGTCAAGTACCGACTTCCGTTAAAGTATTGCCGATTACCACTCCGCAAAGCGAAAGTGCCGAGGGATTGGATTATATTTACGAGCCATCACCGGCAGAAGTTTTAAGTCAAATCTTACCATTATACTTAGCAAACCAAGTCTTTAGTGCTCTGAACGAAGCTAAAGCCGGCGAGCATGGGGCAAGAATGACGGCTATGACCTCTGCAACTGACAATGCAACCGAATTGTTATCCAAGCTTGACTTAAGCTACAACCGTGCCCGTCAAGCAGCGATTACCAATGAGATTACCGAGATTGTCGGCGGTGTCAACGCTCTGAACTAAATTGCAATTAGGGCAGAAAGGAAGTTTCTGCGACAAATTACTTTTTTGCTTTGGCAAAAAAGATAAAAGGAGGCTTACCGATCTTGAGTAAAGGTAAAATTATCAAGGTAGTTGGTCCTGTCGTTGACGTTGAGTTCCCGGCCGGGCAGTTGCCTGCGATTTATAACGCTGTAAAAATTGAAACTAAAGATCAAGTCGATCAAAGCTTCAAAGTAGACTTGACATTAGAGGTTGCTCAGCATTTGGGCAACAATACCGTAAGATGCATCGCTATGAGCTCTACCGACGGTTTGGTCAGAGGCATGGTTGCAGTTGACCAGGGTTCCGGTATTTCCGTACCGGTCGGCGATGCTACATTAGGTCGTTTGCTCAACGTAGTAGGTGAAGCAATCGACAACAAAGGTCCAATTGAAACCGATTTAAGATGGGCTATTCACAGAGAAGCTCCGACCTTTGCTGAGCAAAACTCCACTAAAGAGATTTTGGAGACAGGTATTAAAGTTATCGACTTATTGTGCCCTTATGTAAAGGGTGGTAAAATTGGTTTGTTCGGTGGTGCCGGTGTAGGTAAAACCGTATTGATTCAGGAGTTAATCCGTAATATTGCTTATGAGCACGGCGGTTACTCCGTATTCGCCGGCGTAGGCGAGCGTACCCGTGAAGGTAAAGACTTATTGGTTGAAATGACAGAATCCGGAGTTATCAACAAAACCTCCTTGGTATTCGGTCAGATGAACGAGCCTCCGGGAGCCAGAATGCGTATCGCTTTAACCGGTTTGACTATCGCTGAATATTTCCGTGATGAGCAAAACCAAGACGTATTGCTCTTTATCGACAACATTTTCCGTTTCACCCAGGCTGGTTCTGAGGTATCCGCATTGTTAGGTCGTATGCCTTCCGCCGTTGGTTACCAACCGACCTTGGCTACTGAAATGGGTGCGATGCAGGAGCGTATTACTTCTACCAACAAAGGTTCTATTACCTCTGTACAAGCTATTTACGTACCGGCCGACGACTTAACTGACCCGGCTCCGGCTACTACATTTGCTCACTTAGATGCTAAAACCGTATTGAACCGTGCTATAACTGAAAAAGGTATTTATCCGGCTGTTGACCCGTTGGATTCTACTTCCCGTATTTTGGATCCACAGGTTGTCGGCGAGGAGCACTATGCAGTAGCTACTCAAGTACAGAGCGTACTGCAAAAATACAAAGAGTTGCAGGACATCATCTCCATTTTAGGTATGGATGAGTTGAGCGATGAGGATAAATTAACCGTTGCCCGCGCCCGTAAGATTGAGCGTTTCTGCGGTCAATGCTTTTTCGTTGCTGAGCAATTTACCGGCAACCCCGGTCAATATGTGCCGTTAAAAGAAACTATCCGCGGCTTCAAAGAGATTCTTGAAGGAAAACATGATGATCTGCCGGAAGGCGCATTTAACATGGTAGGCACCATTGATGATGTAATAGAAAAAGCTAAGAAAATGATGGCGTAAGGGGGATTGGCAGATGGCTGGTAACACCCTAAAACTGGAAATCATTACTCCTGAGTGCGTAACAGTTAGTGATGAAAGTACTTCTATCGTTTTAAATGCTATTGATGGTTATTTGGGCATTTGGCCCAATCACGCACCAATGATTGCCGGCTTGCGTCCGGGAGCGCTTCATTACAGCACGACCGGCGGAGATAAATATGTATTTGTTTCCGGCGGCTTTGTCGAGGTGTCTGATAATGTAGTAAGCATTATCGCTCCTTCTGCTGAGCGGGTTGAAGATATTGACTTAGCCAGAGCAGAAGCGGCAAAGAAAAGAGCTGAAGAACGCTTGAAAAACAGAGATAATATTGATGTCGCCAGAGCACAGGCTGCCTTGGCAAGAGCTTTAGGACGGATCAATACTGTCAATGAAAGCAAATAAAAATTAAGCGATACTCATTTGAGTATCGCTTTTTTGCTGTTATAACAAACAGATATCATTTTTAGGAAAATTTGGGAAAAAAGACACAGGAGATGAACGCGCAAAAGCCTCTGCAATACAGAGGCTTTTGTGCAAAAACTGTTTAACAAGGAAACAGCATTGAAGCGAAAGGAATACTGAGGAAGCTTGGAACCCAAACACTGAAGATACCTAAAATACCATAAAGGAAGCCTTGCTTTGGATTAATCCAATCTTTCTGACCTAACATAATAGCTGTTAAAGGACAGCCAGCGGCAGTTAACATAGCAATTGAGCATAGATTACACATCATAATCGCTAAGGCAAAATGATTGATGCCGCCGATGGTGATGGAAAGATTATAAGCAATAGGAATAAACAGCATACCAACAACCGTGTTGTTGAAAAATCCGGTTATAATAGACGGAATTAAAGTTACTAATATTAAGAAGAGGATTTTACCGTGACCGGCTAAAACAGGGCTTAAGAGATTATTTAAGAAATCACTTATACCTGTTGCGGGTTCGCTCATACCGGCAGAAATACCCATAACGGCTGCAATTAAGAACAAAACATCAAAGTTGACACCTTTAAATAGAGCAGTTTTTAAATCGTAGCCCCTCACAAAGTTTAAAATAAAGAGAAGTGTTAGAATAAAAAACGCAGTACCGGCAGTGCCTAAATTGGAAAGCAATAAGATAACACCTTTTTTGGGTAAAAAGCTAGGCAGCAATAGGCAAAGCAGCATGAAAATAAAAACACCAACCATGAATTTTTGATAGCCGTCAAGTTTATCCTGTTCTTCAACTAAGTTTCTGTCAACATTAGCAATGGCACTGACATCAGGGCGGACAATAAACTTGCCGCCAAGTGTCCAGAAGACAGCAAAAATGAAATGCATAACCCACATATAAATAACAAATTGTATATAATATCCGGTATAATCAATTCCGCTTACATTTTGATAAGCGCCCATAAAAGCTACAACAGGAGCTTTCCAAGGCCAAGACTGACCGCCAGCCATGATGCAGGCAAAAGTGATACCGGCAATCATAAATGTACCATATTTATCTCCTTTTTTGATGCCGTAAACTTCTGCCATTTCATAAAATACGTTATACATGATAAAGATAGAAGCGTATAAATTGGAACAAGCGGTTAAAATGATAGTGCCGTAAATAATCAAGAAAGTTAAAAGCCAGGGGCGACCACGACCGATTTTAAGGTTTAATACCTTAAACGCTAAAATTTTGGTAATTCCTGCGCTGTCATACATACTGATTAACAAGAGCATTGAGAAAACCATGAGTACGTTGCTATGCCCCATGTAATCAACAATGGAATTATTCACAGTTGTGAAACCGGTAAAACCTAACGCAATTACACAAAGAATGCTGGGCCAAACCATAGTACAAAACGTCCAGCCATAGACGATACCTAAAAAGACGCCCATGACTCCCATTCCCATTTCGGTAAGACCTCCAAACGGAGGGATATACTTAAAACCAAACATTAGCAAAAATACAATTATGGCATGTAAAAAATCTAAGGGCTTACTTTTAGACCAAGAAAGACTTGTTGACATATAATCATCTCCTAATAGTACAATAATAAATGGGTAGCCTTTAAAAAGTATTGGGAAAGTAAAGGCTACCTAAACTATTATAAGCTCATAGCGGCATTATTGCCGGTAGTAGTAGCATTGACCAAGTCAGATGCTTTGTAACAGTCGCCAATATTAATGACATCAAATGCCGTAGCGGCAAAGGTATCTCTTTCTTTTGCTTTGGATTTGGTTCCGGTGCAGATTATAACATTGTCAGCCGGGAAGAACTTACTGCCTTCTTCAGCATTGGCATATACACCGTTAGCAACGATTTTGGTAACTTTATGACCGGTAAACCATTTGGTGCCGGCTTCAGCCATGAATTTTTGAATATGAATGCGTTGACTTAAAATACCGTTAGGAGCAATATATTCACCCATTTCTAAAATAGAGACATTGCGCCCTGCTTCAGACAAATGCATGCCTAATTCGCAGCCAGTCATACCGCCGCCGATGATAACAACATTTTGACCAACAATATCTTCATGTCCAAAAACATCCCAAGCCATTAAAACATTTTGACCATTAATTCCCGGGATATTAGGTACAATTTCTTCGCCGCCGATGGCTACAATTACAGCGTCAAAATCCATCTTGTTGATCATTTCGGCTGTAGCTTCGGTATTTAAACAAATTTGGGTGTTGGTTTTTTTGACTTGCCGAATTAACCAGTCACGATACCATTTAAACTCTTTTTTGTGCCATAAGACTTCACAGAAAATATTAATTTGTCCCCCTAATCTATCGCTTTTTTCAAATAAGGTTACTTGATGACCTCTTTCAGAAGCATACATGGCAGCGTTTAGACCGGCAGGACCACCGCCAATAATAGCAATGCGTTTAATTTTTGTCGGAGGTTTTTCATATTTTTTAACCATAGCGCCCTGTGCATAATAAGGATCGACGGCACAGAAGAGATTGAATGTAGCTAAGGAGTCAATAGTTAACTCTTTAGCCAAGGCGCCTCGACGACCGCTGTCGTTACAAACATCACAACGTAAACATGGGCGAATATCCAGTTCGCGCCCTTCTCTGATCTTATTAACGAATTCATTATCTAATTTTGCTTGGCGGGCAATCAAGACATAATCTGCTTCGCCGTTGGCAATAATACTTTCTGCTAATTGAGGAGTATTAATACTGCCGACAACACCAACTTTGCAGGGCAAGTTTGCTTTCATGGCTAAAGATGATGCATCGCGGTTGTGCCCGGGAGGAACGAAATATGTTGGATGCATATAAGCTCTGGTGCTGGCATCTAAACGATTACCACAGGTAAAGTGGATCATATCAACATATGGAGCTAAAATCTTAGCTTGTTCTATAGCATCTTCAGGAGTGATGCCGCCTTCCATGCGATCGTTTCCGCTTAAGCGCAGTTCAATAGGAACATCGCCAATTGTTTTGCGGATCCTTTCAAGTACCATAATTGGGAATCTGCAGCGGTTTTCGACGCTTCCGCCATATTCATCTTTGCGGTGATTAGATAGTGGTGAGAGAAACTGGTTAATCAGCCAACCGTGAGCAAAGTGCAAATTAATATAATCGGCTCCGCAGCGTATTGCCCATACGGAGTATTTAGCAAAATCATCAGCTACTTGCTCCATATCATCTTGATTCATGCCAGTAACTTTCAAGCCATTCCAAACCATATCACTGGCACTTAGAATTCTGCTTTGATTAATTGTTGCAGTTACTGCACATCCAGGGTGATAAATTTCTATACCGAGCATACATTGAAAAGAATGGACATAACGTTCTAAATAATGCACTGCTTTGTGAGAATTTAATCTTTCACTGGCGATTTCTAAGGAACAACTATGCATAGCATCACGAGGGAATTCAAATGGAATACATACAGCTGCAAAGCCGCCGCGAGCCATTTCACCGTGAAAAGTAACGCCGGCTTCCGTATTCAACAAGCCGTTGCCATCAACTCCGCCAATAAGTGTCATAGGAGGAGTTAAGATTCTGTTTTTGAAAGTGATTTGCTTTTTGCCTTTGCCAACATTCATTGGTTGAAACATGTAAGGATATTTGTCTAAATATTCAGGTTTCATTTTTTCACCCCATTCATATAATCAGAAAATAATTATTTGTATAATTATTTAAAAAACGCGGCCGCATTTTCAAATACAGATAATAATTTTATCATATAAAAATTATATGTTATTAAATTATCATAGTCAATTAGTAAAAAAAAGTATATTTACTTGTATTTTTGCAATATGATTTATATTTAAATATTTGAAATCAAATAAATAATATGCTATAATAATATTACAATATAATGTCGAGGAGGTATTGCTATGACGTTAGAAGAAATGAGAAGAATTAAAGCAACTTATACTCCAGATGATATTCGTGCTAAACGCAATAGAATTGATTATGGCATATCCCTGCTTAGTAAAAAATGGTTTTGGCATGTCTTGGCTACTATTGGTATTGAACCAAGAGGGTTTAATGATTTGTTAAAAGAATATAATATCTCTCCACGAGCCTTATCTGAAACCTTGTCTTTGCTGGAAAAGAACGAGATGATTTCTCGTGTGGTCTACAGTACTAAGCCAATAAAAGTTAATTATTCTATTACCGATACCGGGATGCGGTTTATTTTAGAAGTAGGGGAGAGTATTAATCAATTTGTTGAGCACTATATTCCCAAAGAAGTGTATGAGAGTTGGGACGGTTATGATTATAAAACAACAAAAAAGTAAGAGCAATTATTTTGACAAGTGCAAAGCTTTTTGCTTTTCTGTAATATAATTATATATGCTGCTTAAAGGGCATAAAGAAACCAGAAGCCACCGGGAGAAAATAACCGGTTATTACAATGCAATAGTTAAACGCTGATTCGCCTAAACTAATTTGCAAAAATATAGTCAAAAGTGTTAAAATATAATCAAAATGATTAAATATAATCAGTTGTTGAGCAAAAGAAAAAGCCTTATTTGTCGTTTATTACGACAAATAAGGCTTTTTTGGTGTTCCGGAGAGAGGGGGATTTGAACCCCCGCGCGGGAGTTACCCGCCTATCGGTGTTCGAAGCCGAACCCTTCAGCCGCTTGGGTATCTCTCCAAAGTACCTTATATATTTTAGCGAATATTGAGGTATTTGTCAAGATAATTCTGTGGGATGAGGAGAACACTGCAATAAAAATTTCCTTTTTTCCCATAAACGATTCTGCAAAAGTAAATTTAAGGTCGGGTAGTTGAGCCGGGAATTGCGCAAGAGCTTAAAAAATTTGCTGCCGCCTTGCAGCTTGTGCAAAAGCCAGCGGATATGGCTGAAGGAGAGCTGCTCAACCAATATTTCGCCTAAAAACAGCGCTTCCATATAAGCCAGACCTTGGTTGGGCAAAAGATCAAAATGACTTTCCAAATCATCTAAAGAGTAAAAATCCTCGTTTAACAAGCTTCTGGGGCTTACGGGCGGCGATTTGGCTAATAGTTGTTCGGTAAATTGGGCTAAGCCTTCGCTGAGCCAGCGGGGATAATTGCCGTAGGTCAAATGGTCAATGACATAGTGGGTGTATTCATGAGCCACCGGTCCTAAAAGGCGAAAGACACATTCCCGCTCGGCAGGGGACGAGGAGATCCAAGCGGACGGCGCTAAAATATTGATATACCCCAGCCAGTAAATCCCCATGGGCGCCGCAGCCGAGCGCCAATGCAGAGCCTCCTTCATCAGCT
>CALXSY010000021.1 GCA_944391285.1 uncultured Clostridia bacterium | reverse complement strand
AATTTATGCGTTTGGATAAATTATCAGGTGTATATCTGCTTACAATTTTATTTTAAAATTTTTGAAAAAGGCGGTATACCTGATAATTTATGCGTTTGGATAAATTATCAGGTGTATATCTGCTTACAATTTTATTTTAAAATTTTTGAAAAAGGCGGTATGCCTGATAATTTTTACAGCCTAAAAATCTAAAACTCTCTAATACATGCCCGCAAACAAAAAAGAGAGAGCAATATGCCCTCCTTTTTTGCTAATTATTTTTTAATATTGTAAAAACCTTTTAATCCTTTATAGCGAGCGCTTTCGTCCAAACTTTCTTCAATGCGTAAAAGTTGGTTGTATTTAGCTACACGATCAGTTCTAGACGGAGCACCGGTTTTAATCTGACCGGCATTGGTAGCTACTGCGATATCAGCAATAGTGGTATCCTCAGTCTCGCCGGAGCGGTGGGATACTACTGCGGTATAGCCGGCTTCTTTTGCCATTTCAATAGCATCTAAAGTTTCGGTCAAGGTACCAATCTGATTAACTTTAATCAAAATGCTGTTGGCAGTGCCTAATTCGATACCTTTTGCCAAACGTTTGGTGTTGGTAACAAACAAATCGTCGCCTACTAATTGAACTTTGTCACCGATACGCTCGGTTAACAATTTCCAGCCTTCCCAGTCTTCTTCAGCCAAGCCGTCTTCAATGGAGATAATCGGATATTTTTCAACCATAGCCGCATAGAAATCAACCATTTCAGCGGCAGTTTTCTTCACGCCTTCGCCGGCTAAGTTGTAAATGCCGGTAGCTTCATCATAAAGCTCGGTAGCAGCGGTATCGATTGCCAAGAAGCAATCTTTACCCGGTACATAACCGGCAGCCTCAATAGCTTCAACGATTACTGCCAAAGCTTCTTCGTTGGAGGAAAGATTAGGAGCAAATCCACCTTCATCACCAACAGCAGTATTGTAACCTTTGCCTTTTAAGACTTTTTTCAAGCTATGGAATACTTCAGTGCCCATACGCAAAGCCTCAGCAAAAGATTCTGCGCCTAAAGGCATAACCATAAACTCTTGGATATCTACGGTATTATCAGCATGTTTACCGCCATTTAAAATATTCATCATCGGAGCAGGTAAAACTTTAGCATTGGCACCGCCGATGTAGCGATATAACGGCACACCGCAATATTCAGCTGCTGCTTTAGCTACTGCTAAAGATACACCTAAAATAGCGTTAGCGCCCAATTTACCTTTGTTGTCAGTGCCATCTAACTCGATTAACATTTCGTCGATGGCGACTTGATCCAAAGCATCCCAGCCGATTAATGCCGGAGCAATGATGGTGTTGACATTGTCTACGGCATTTAAAACACCTTTGCCCACAAAACGGCTCTTATCGCCGTCACGCATTTCTACTGCTTCAAAGGCACCGGTGGAAGCACCGCTGGGCACAGCCGCTCTGCCGAAAGCACCGCTTTCCAAAGCTACATCAACTTCTACGGTTGGATTGCCGCGGGAATCCAAAATTTCTCTGGCGTAAACATCTGTTATAATACTCATTCTTTCTTCCTCCTCAAAGTTTTTTAATATTCCAGCAAGCTCTCTCCAGTCATGGCAGTTGGTTTCGCTATCTCAAGCAAATCCAACACCGTAGGAGCAACATCTTGCAAACTTCCATTTTTCACAGCTTTCGCTTCTGTGCCAATGGCAATAAAAGGCACTAAATTAGCTGTATGAGCAGTAAATGCTCCGCCGTCTTCGTCATACATTTTTTCGGCATTGCCATGATCGGCGCATATTAATACCCTGCCCTGGTGAGATAGCATTTTAGCTACTACTTGTCCCAGACATTCGTCCACTGTTTCAATCGCCTGACAAGCGGCATTGAAATCACCGGTATGACCTACCATGTCGGGGTTAGCAAAGTTTAAAAGAATAAAGGTATATTTATCCTCATCAATAGCTTTTAATACTTTCTCCGTAACTTCCCGGGCGCTCATCTCCGGTTTTAAATCATAAGTGGCTACTTTGGGGGACGGCACTAAGATTCTGTCCTCCAAGGGATTGGGAGCAACGATACTGCCGTTGAAAAAAGATGTAACATGAGCATATTTTTCCGTTTCGGCAATGCGTAATTGTTTTAACCCCGCTTTAGCCACTACTTCTCCTAAGGTATCCACCAAATCCTCCGGCGGATAAGCCACTTTCATCATTTCATCAAAACCATCGGCATATAAAGTCATGCCGACAAAATAGGGATTTAAATATTCTCCCCGCTCAAATTCGGCAAAATCCTTTTGACAGAATGCCCGGCTGATTTCTCTGGCTCTGTCAGCCCGATAGTTAAAGAAAATTACGCCGTCCTCTGCCTTGATAGCTCCATCGACACCTTTAATCATCACCGGCTCCACAAACTCATCGGACACTTGAGCCTCGTAAGAAGCTTTGATGGCTTCCTGAGCGCTGTCTGAATATTTATCGCCTTTGCCCAACATATTTTTATAGGCTCGTTCTACCCGTTCCCAGCGGTTGTCCCGGTCCATAGCATAGTAACGTCCGCTTAAGGTAGCGATTTTTCCGCAGCCGATGTTAGCTAATTCCCATTCCAGCTCACGGATATACTCCAATGCCGACTCCGGCGGCACATCTCTGCCGTCTAAAAAGCCATGAATATATACTCGCTCCAAGCCTTTGTCTTTAGCCAATTTAACCAACGCCAAAAGGTGATTCATATGGCTGTGCACTCCGCCCGGAGAAACTAAGCCCAACAAATGGAGCGCCTTATTTTCTTTTAGGCAATAGCCCATAACTTCGTTAAAGACCGGATTTTTCTCAAAGGTATGCTCTCTGATTGCTTTATTAATCTTGGTTAGATCCTGATAAACCACTCTGCCGGCGCCTAAATTCAAATGCCCTACTTCCGAATTGCCCTGCTGTCCTTCAGGCAAGCCGACTGCTTCGCCGGAAGCCTCTAAAGTGCTGTGCGGGTATTGGGCTAAAAGACTCTCAAAGTTGGGGGTCGGTGCAGTTTTAATGGCGTTGCCTTTGTCTCCGCCGATGCCCCAGCCGTCCAAAATCATTAATAATACCGGTTTCATTTCTGCATCTCCCGAAAACGAATCATTTGGCTGAAGCTTTCTGCCTTGAGGCTGGCTCCGCCGATCAATGCTCCGTCAATATTTTCTTTCTGCATAAACTGCGCTATATTCTCAGGCTTGACACTGCCGCCGTAAAGCAGAGGCATTTCGTTAGCAATTTCAGCACCAAAATTATTATTTAAATACTGCCGTATGCCTTTAAGCATTTCCTCGGCATCTTCAGCCGTAGCGCTTTTGCCGCTGCCGATAGCCCAGATTGGCTCATAGGCAACGATAACCTTTTGCACCTCTGCTGCACTTAAATCATTAAACGCGCTCTCCAGCTGCTTTAAGCAATATGCCAAGGCTTCGCCTTTTTCCCTGATTTCCCAAGCCTCGCCGATACACAAAATCGGCTTAAAGCCGCCGGCTAATGCTTTGCGCAGTTTTTCCTTTATCAGTTCATCGCTTTCGCCAAATATTCCCCGGCGCTCCGAATGACCGATTAAAACATAGCTCACACCAAACTCTTTAAGCATATTTAACGAAATCTCGCCGGTATAAGCTCCTTCATCCTGAGGGTAAAAATTTTGCGCACCTATTGCCACATTTGTTCCCGCCAAGCCCTCTTTTAAGGCTGCCAAGGCAGTAAAAGGAGCAAAGATAATGCTCTCTACTGCTTCTGGTACAGCTAAAAGCTGGCTGAGCTTTTGGCAAAATTCCTTGGTCTCTTTTGAGGTTTTATACATTTTCCAATTTGCAGCGATTACTTTTTTTCTCATTGCTCCTCCTTTTATCTAATGCTATGTGCTTATTTTTTATTAATAATGGCAATGCCCGGTAAGGTTTTGCCTTCCAAAAATTCCAACGATGCTCCGCCGCCGGTAGAAATATGGTCAATCTTATCCCAAAGATTTGCCTTTTGAATAGCTGCTACCGAATCGCCGCCGCCGATTACCGAATTAGCCTCACTGTCGGCGATAGCATGAGCAACAGCAAAGGTGCCTTGGGCAAATTCCGGCACTTCAAAGACGCCCATAGGACCGTTCCACAAAACGCTGTGGGCATTTTGAATCTCTGCGATATAAAGCTTGCGGGTTTCTTCTCCGATATCCAAAGCCATCATATCATCAGGCACTTGATCCAATCCAACCATTTGCGCCTTATCCGGTGCATCAATGCCCGGAGCGATTACTAAATCCACCGGCAAAAGCATTTTTTTGCCTTTGGCTTTTGCCTGCTCCATCAAAGAACGGGCAATGTCTAATTTATCCTTCTCCATCAAAGAAGTACCCATATTGTATCCTTGAGCGGCCAAGAAGGTATTGGCCATACCGCCGCCAATGATGATAGTATCAACTTTATCCAATAAATTTTCAATAACTCCGATTTTATCCGAAACCTTGGCTCCGCCGATGATAGCGACAAAAGGTGATTCGCTTTGATTTAAGGCATGAGATAAAGCCTTGATTTCATTGTCCATCAAAAATCCTGCTACTGTCGGCAGAAATTCCCCTACACCGCAGGTTGAGCAATGGGCTCTGTGGGCAGTGCCAAAGGCATCATTGACAAATATATCGCCGTAAGCGGCTAATGCTTTGGAAAATTCTTTATCGTTCTTCTCTTCTTCCGGATAGAAACGCACATTTTCCAACAATACTACATCTCCATCTTTCATCTGCGCCACACAAGCTTTGGCGCTTTCGCCGATACAGTCGGTAGCCACTGTTACCTTCTGTCCTAAATACTCTCCCAGACGCTCGCCGACCTTATCCAAGCGCAGCTCCTCTTTGACCTCTCCTTTGGGGCGTCCCAAATGACTCATAACGATGACCTTAGCCCCTTGCTCAACCAAATATTTAATAGTCGGTACTGCCGCTCTGATGCGGGTATCGTCGTTGAGCTCTCTGGTCTTTTTGTCCCTAGGAACATTTAAATCCTCGCGCACTAAGACTCGTTTGCCTTTTAAATCTACGTCTTTGATTGTCATGATCTGCATATATATATTCCCTCCGTAATAAGCTTTGGTGATTAGGCGTATGATTTACCTTTCCCAAGCCCTAAATATGACGCACATACCTTATATATTATAGACTATTTTTTGCCATTTGAACAGCATCTTATCTATTATTATTTTTCACTTTGTTGATAAATATTTTCTTCCACATCATAGAAAAAGGTAGCTTCCACTTCACCCAGTTCTTGGTCATTATACTTAGCAACGGCGAAATATTTATTTTCAGCTCGGTAATCATATCCGGCATCTATGCGGATAATGTCTTCTTCTTTATATCCTTGCTCCAATAAATAATTTTTAGTGTCCTCCACTATCATCTGCTTAGGATAAAACCAGCCGAAAAAGTGGCTGTAGACCAGCACTGCTACAAACAAGACCCCGAGAATCTGAGAAATTCTTATCAAGATTCTTTCTTGCAGCAAACTATTCCCTCCTTATGCCGTTTCGCAAATCTTCGGCTATTTCTTCAATCTTGCGCATCCGGTGATTGATTCCCGATTTGCCCAATGGCGGCTCCAGCAGCTCGCCCAATTCCTTTAAGCTCACCTCCGGATTAGCCAATCGGGCTTCCGCCACCGCTCTTAACTGATAGGGCAGTTTCGCGAAACCGATTTTCTCAGCGATAAGCTTAATATTTTCCACCTGGCGGGCGGCGGCGGTTACCGTTTTATTAATATTGGCAATTTCGCAGTTCATCATGCGGTTAATATTGTTGCGCATTTCCTTTTGGATGCGGATATCTTCTAATTTCAATAAAGCATTGTGCGCCCCGATCAGCCCCAGAAAGAGAATTATCTGCTCGCTTTCTTTAAAATACACCACCAAATTTTGCTTGCGGCTGCTGATTTTGGGCTCTAAACCCATGCTCTCCATAAATTTCACCAGCGACTCAGAATATTCCTCGCTGTTGGTCACAATTTCCAAGTGATAGCTGTTCTGCGGATCGCTCAAAGAGCCGGAGCCTAAAAATATTCCTCTGAGATAACTCTTTTTGCAGCAATCTTTGCGCACCAAGCGCTCTTTAACGGTGGGATTGTACATCAGCCCATCCTGCGTCAGCCCTAAAACATTTAAAACCTCCAGGACTTTGCCGTCGCTGGGCAAACGCACCTGGTAGACATTGTTTCTTTTTAATCTGTTGCGCCTTTGCACGGTGAGCTCTGCCTCAATCTGAAACAAATTTTTAAATTCTTTAAACGCCATGCGGGCAATAGCGGCATTTTCCGTCACCAGCTCCAAAGTCAAACTGTTTTTGGAGCCGATCAAAATCGTGCCGTCCATGCGCACCAGACCGGCTAATTGAGCTATGCGGCAGCAGCGCTGCTCCGGCTCAATCCGTGCCAGCTCATTTTTAACGATATTAGCAAAGGACATCTGTCCCGCTCCTTTCGGTCATTTAATCCAGCTTCGTTTTTTTATGCCAAATATGCTTTTTGTTGTAATAACGATAGTCGCTGTAAATTGTTTCTACCACCAATTTAGCCAGTTTTTGGCTGTCATGGCGTAAAACCGTAGTGCTTTTCAATAAATCTGCCGCTACTACTTTTACCGGCATTTTATTCATATTTTCTTTATCATATTTCACTATCTGGGAGCCTTCCTTTTGATAGCGCTCCAAGACCTCCGGCTCAACCTCAAAATTATTATTGAGCACGCAATAATCGATAACTCCCTCTCCCAGATGGTCGATTACGGCTTTCAAATGGTCGGAAGCTCGATAATTATCGCTTTCTCCTTGCTCTGTCATAACATTGGTAATATAAAAAACCGCCGCTTTGGATTTTTTCAAATGCTCAGCAACTTCCTCAACCAAGAGATTGGGGATAACACTGGTATACAAGCTGCCCGGTCCTAAAATGATCGCATCTGCTTCATCAATCGCCTTTAAAACCTGAGGTACTGCCTTCACTGTCGCCGGCTCAATTTTTAAATGGCTGATGGGGCTGCTGTTTTGGCGAATATTGCATTCGCCGACTACTTCTCTGCCGTTTTTCAGCTTCGCCCGAAGGGTAAACGGTTCATCTGCTATCGGCAAAACCTTGCCGCGAAGATACAAAAAGCTGTTAATATCGGAAATAGCCTCCACATTGCCGCCTTTAAGGTCGCACATCGCCAAAAGCAAAAGATTGCCTAAGCTATGACCGTCCAATTCCTCGCCTTTAGTAAAGCGGTAATCCAAAAGCTGCTCCGTCATTTCCTCACGGTCGGACAAGGCAACAATGCAGTTGCGGATATCGCCCAAGGGAATCACCCCAAACTGTTCCCGCAGTCTGCCCGATGAACCGCCGTCATCGCCTACTGTTACCGCCGCGGTCAAATTCCAGGTGTATTCCTTCAGCCCTTTAAGGATCGTTGCCTGCCCGCTGCCGCCGCCGATAACCACAATTTTCGGTCCTTTTTGCAAAATTTTCGTGCGGTAATAAGAGCGTTTGCCCATCGGGTAGGCTACCGACAAATAATGCTGAAACACGCCATACATGCCCAAAGCTATCAGTGCAATGCCTAAAATGAGCAAAATAACCCCTTGGGCAAAGCTCATGCTGGGGAATATTTCCTCGCAAAAGTTAACAAAGCCTATAACAAAGTCACGGCTGCTTTGCATATTAACTAAAGTCCAAGCGCCGCCGATAAGAATTACTGCTCCCAATAGGGCAGCCAAAAGCCACCATTTGACTGAAAAAACTATATAAAGCCACTTTGTTAGTTTATTCTCCGCCAATTTATTTTACTCCTTTAATTTCCCGATGATTAATGCTTACTGTGTAGCCTTTTTCCTTCAAAATTTCTCCTAATTTGATAGCAATGGTAACCGAGCGATGCTGTCCGCCGGTGCAGCCAATGCCTACTGCCAAATGATGCTTGCCTTCTTCGATATATTTAGGCAATAAAAACAGCATCATCTCTGCAAAACGTTTCAAAAATTCCTGACTGACTTCGTTGTCCATAACATATTTTTGCACAGCTTCATCTCTGCCCGTTAAATCCTTTAAATCAGCATCATAATAAGGATTAGGCAAAAACCGCACATCCATCAGCAAATCTATATCCAACGGCAAGCCGTGTTTAAAGCCAAAGGAAACCAAGGAGACAGAAAACTGCTCCGTTTTATCGCCCCATTCCTCCCAGAGAATATGGCGCAGCTCCTGCAAACGCAAACGGGAAGTATCAATAACCTTATCCGCTTTAGCGCGCAATTCTTTTAATACTTCACGCTCCCGTGCCAAGCCTTCGCTGATTGTGCCGTTGGCACTTAAAGGATGATTGCGGCGAGTCTCCTTGAAACGGTTAATCAGCACCTCATCGGCTGCTTCAAAAAATAATATACGGTAATAGATCCCCATCTCCACCAATTCAGCCAAAGATGAGCTTAATTCATCTAAAAAAAGTCCGCCTCTGACATCGATAACCAAAGCAACTTTGCTGATTTTCGAGGCAGACTGCTGGCACAATTCAGCAAATTTCGGCATTAACGGCGCAGGCAAATTATCGATGCAAAAATAACCCATATCTTCGAAAATTTTCATCGCATTACTCTTTCCCGCTCCGCTTAAGCCGGTAATGATGACTAATTCTTTAATCATTTTCTACACCTCTTTCAAATCCTTTGCCTTTATTATACCTTACAATCTCAGCCTATGCAAGATTTCTTTACTCCTACACAAAAAAATTGCCTGCATTTCAGGCAATTTTTTATGCTTATGTTCCGAACTTTCATTAATTGACATTTTTAGCGATTATCTATCAAATCATAAACTTCCGGTATTTTATTGATCTCCGCAGCAATCTTTTCAATAGAGATATTATAAGGCAATTTTAACAACAAATCCAAGGTAATGACATCGTGACCGATTTTGCTGTTTTCGATAACATCGGTATCTTTGACCATGACACTCAGCTGCTTAAACACATCAAAAACCTTGCCTACTGCACAAGGCTCATCAATCATAATTATTTCAATGCGCACAATATTATGCCGCTGAACACGGTTTTCTATTCTGCCAAAGCCGCTCAGTGTCGCAAAGGTTAAAATAACTGCAGCAATAGATGTTATATATAACCCTGCGCCTACACACAAGCCGATTGCTGCCACTGCCCACAATGATGCTGCGGTAGTTAAACCGCGGATTTTGCCGCCTGTGCTCATGATAGCGCCGGCACCCAAAAATCCTATGCCGCTGACTACCTGAGCGGCAATACGAGACTGGTCACTGCCCCCAAATCCAACAACCGCTAAATCTTCAGGCATACGGATAAATGGCATCGATAAAGATATTATCATTATTAAGCACGAGCCTATACCCACTAAAATATGTGTTCTAAAGCCCGCCGATTTATTGAGAGATTCTCTTTCCATGCCAATGATTCCGCTAAGTAATACTGCCAAAACTAATCGCAATACCATTTCCAGTTCCCATTGCCAAGTAAAGGTCCATTCCATTGCTTCACGCCCTTTTTCTTATTTTAATCGCTGATATCACCGATGGTATATTCCTCCAAAGCTTTTAGTAAGTCCTGAGGATTTAAATGAAACTGCAAACCCCGCTCTCCGGCAGAACAAATTATATCATCATAAAGCAAAATGATTTCTTCCACATAAGTAGGGTATTTTTTCTTCATTCCCAAGGGTGATACTCCGCCGCGGATATAACCGGTTAAAGCTAAAATATTTTTCATCGGCACCATTTCGACCTTTTTATTGCCGCTCAGCTTTGCCAATTTTTTCAGCTCTATCTCACAGTTTCCCGGCACACAAGCTACCAAAATGCCGGTTTTATCCCCTTGCAGAACCAAAGTTTTAACCGATTGCTCTAAAGGAATATGGCATTTTTTAGCTACGTTTTCAGCACCTAAATCATTTTCATCTACTTCATAGCTTATTAGCTCATAAGCAATTTGGTGACTGTCCAAAATCCTGGCGGCATTAGTTTTATGCACTTTTGCCATCATTTCACCTTCTTACGCAAATATTTCAGCCCATACTTTTTGCCCGGCTTCCGCTGCTATTTTCTCCTGCCAAGCATAGCTCTGCTGACGCAGGGCAATTGTTCCGTTTTTATCTGCCCAAACTCTTAAATGTCCAAGTTTATGGGGAACTTCAAAAATAGCTGCGGTGATTGCCGGATTGTCCTCCGTTAGATCAATACTTTGCCAAACACCGTCAAGCTTGCCCCAATACCAAGTTATCTCACTTTGGTTCGTTTCCGGATTATTTTTGCCGTATTGCAGCATTTTTTGCCGCAAAGCGCTCAAATCACCGTCATAATTTTCTTGCAAAAGCTCTGTTTCTGTAATCTCTTCTTCATTTAAGCTGTCAATCAGCTTATCCAACATTTCCCATACTTCAATAATATTGACTCCTCTGGCTTCGATGTCTCCGCCGGGGCTTAACATAACCCGATTTTCTTCATCGCCGTCCAAAAAAGTGATGGCAATGCTTTCGATTTCTACTCCCGGATTGAATTTACGGCTCAGCCGCGGTCTCGAAACCACCAAAGAGGGAATATCATCAAGGCTGACATATTCTTTTGCGTCATTAGTATAATAAAGCATGATGTATTTGCGCAAGGTGAGCACCAGATTTTTGGCATGATACATCACACCTAAGCGGTCAATCAACAAATACAGCTGCTCCTGTGTCAGTTCGGCAGCCGGCTGCTCTTCGTCCTCTTGCAAAAGAAATTTGCCGTCTGCAAAAACTATTTTATAAAACTCCATTCTTTGTCTCTCCATTCAAGTAATCAAGAATTTTATTTACTACTTTCTCCAAAGATAAATTCGTCGTATTTAAGCAAAAATGCGCATTTTTATAAAGGGATTCCCGCTCTTGGCACATGCTGACAATATCCTCATACATATTTTGCGGGCGAATCATCGGTCGGTTGTTGCGCCGTCTCAAGCGTTTGTGAATTATCTCCGGCTCCAGATATAAAGCGATCACTGTGTTGTCTTTTTTTAAGTCCTCTAAACTTTCCAATGATAATTCTACTGTTCCTCCGGTGGCAATTACAGCATTTTCTTTTTGCAAAAGCTTTTGAAACATCAGCTTCTCTTCAGCATGAAAACGCACTTTGCCGTATTTTTTATACAAATTGAGCATACTCATGCCTAAGAGTTTTTCAATCTCCCGATCCAAATCATAAAATTTTACATGCAGCTTATCCGCTAAAAGCTTGCCGATTGTAGATTTGCCGGTGCCCATAAAGCCAATCAAAATAATATTTTTTGCCACAGGTGTTCTCCTTTCTTTTTATGTAATCTTATTTTACAAAAGAAATCCGTACCTCTTTGGTACGGATTTCTTTTACAACTGATAAAATGCCACTCCAACTGCTCCCATACCAACATGAGTAACTACTACGTTACCTATTTGCATATACACATACTCATCGCACAATAAATGGGGCTTGATCATCTCTACAACTTTGCGGGCTTGGGAAATATTATCACAATAACCGATCGCACAGTAAACCTTTTTAGATTTATCAATATGATTTAAGATATCCTCCACCATTTTTTCTACTGCTTTGTTTTCCCGGTTGCCTCTTACTTTGTCAAAGGCATGAATCTCTCCGTCATGCAAGCGCAAGACCGGTTTAATATTTAACAGCGATCCGACTAAATAGCCGGCTTTGCCTATACGACCGCCTTTTTGCAGATTATCCAGCGAGTCAAGCAAAAAGAATAAATCGCAGTTTTTAATTACTTTTTGAGCAAATTTTTCTGCCTCATCAATATCCATGCCGCCCTCAACCGCTTGCGCCACCGCTAAAACGATTAAGCCCAAACCCATAGTTGCGGTACGGCTGTCCAGCACCCGGATATCCACATCTTTCATCATGGAAGCAGCCATTTGAATTCCTTTATAAGTACCACTTAACTCGCTGGAAAGATGTATAGATATAATATGCTCTGCACCTTCGGCGACTAATTCCTCATAAGCCTTTAATATTTCTGCCGGTGTCGGCTGGGAGGTAGTAGGCAGCTCTTTGAGCTGGCTCAATTTTTCATAATATTCCTCACGGGTAATATTAACCAAATCATAATAGACCTTGCCTTCGATAATAAAGCTCAGCGGAATAACTTTAATATGATATCTGTCAATTATTTCTTGCGGCAGATCTGCCGTACTATCTGTTAAAATACGAATTTTACTCATATAATCTCCTTCAGCTTCTCAGCAATTACTCTACAGAAAGCAAATAATAATAAACCGCTTGATCGCCTAAATGCACCTCAAATTCTATTTCAGGGAATTTCTCTGCCAATTTTTCCATCAATTCCGTGGCTTCTTTTTCCGTCACATCAGCGCCGTAATAAAGGGTCACCAGCTCATAATCATCAAGACCGACACTTGCCAAAGCTTCGCTGACTAATTGAGTCATGTCATCGCCTACAGCTTTAATCTTGCCATCGACTATCCCCAAAATCTGCCCTTCTTTGATTTCTTTGTCTTCAATAGAAGTGTCTCTGACGGCATGGGTAATTTCGATAGAACGAATCTGCGTTAAAGCCTCGCTCATTGCCTCCACATTTTCATCTGCCGGTGCTTCGATATTATAAGCCATCATCGCCGCAATTCCTTGGGGAATACTGCGGGAAGGAACGACAAAGACCTGACATTGCTCAGAAATTTTTGCCGCCTGCTCGGCTGTAAGAATAATATTTTTGTTGTTAGGCAAAATTATTACTTCTTTAGCATGCACTTTTTCGATAGCCGCCATAAAATCCTCAGTGCTGGGATTCATGGTCTGACCGCCGGTAATCACATAATTAACGCCTAAACCTTGGAAAATCTCATTTAAGCCTTCGCCGGCGCTTACCGCTATTACTGCTAATTCGCTTAAGGGAGTATGCTCTTTTAAACGCAAATTTTGCTCTCTCATATTTTCGATTTTCACTTCATGCAAATCGCCTAAAGCCACACAATATTTGATAACATTCCATGGTTCATTGGTGTGCACATGGATCTTGGTCATGCCGCCGGCGCCTACTACCAATAGGCTGTCACCTAAGCCGGCTAAATATTCTCTGATCGGCTCTACATCTAAAGTTTTGCCGTCATAGCTTTTGATAAAAAGCTCTGTGCAATACTGAAAAACTATGCTGTCCGGATCTATCACCAAATGATTGTCTTCAAACTCTTGCTGCGGCTGACTTTCTTCTGCTTCCAAAGCAAACTGTATATTTCCGCTTACTGCTTCCAGCATCCCTTCAGCAATAATCAACAAGCCTTTAGCTCCGGCATCAACAACTCCTGCTTGTTTTAAAACCGGCAAAATCTCCGGTGTACGAGCCAAACTGCGATAGCCTTCCTCTAAATAAAGTTTTAAAGCCTCTTCAATGCTCATATCCTCTCGAACATTTGCCGCCAAATATTCACCGGCTTCCCGGGCAACAGTTAAAATAGTGCCCTCCATCGGCTTCACTACCGCTTTATACGCAGCAGCTACACCACCGGAAAAGCCTGCCGCCAAATCAGGAGCTTTGATCTCCGTTTTATTTTCCAAAGCTTGTGCAAAGCCGCCCAATATTTGCGACAATATTACGCCCGAATTACCGCGGGCGCCCATCAAAGCGCCGTAAGCCATTTGCGAAGCAACATCAGCTACCGTGCCTTCCTCACCTAAACGACTGACAAATTTAGCCGCTGAGTTCATCGTCAAAGACATATTGGTTCCGGTATCACCGTCGGGCACCGGAAAGACATTTAAACTGTCTACCCCTGCCTTTTCGGCATTAAGCCTTGAGGCAGCGTTTAAAACCATATTAGCAAATATTGTCCGATCTATAGTATTTGTTGTATCCATTTTGATTTTCTTCCCCCTAACTTGCGAAACCAAATAAGCAAAATTTGATCTTTTCACACGTTTTTCGAAAGCTTTAGTAAAAAAGACATATACTTATAGCATAACCTATCTTGAGCGAAATTGCAAACATATTTTACGAAAAAAATATAATAATTACTAAAAATCCTGCCTTTTTAGGCAGGAAATCAAAAATATTCATTAATATAATTATTTTTCTTGGACCAAAGCATCTGCCAATGCTCAAATGCCGCTTCGTTATTTATTAAAATCTTTCCGGCTTTTCTAAGCTCACTGCTATCCGTAGCGCCTAAAACTAAGGCAGTCAGCTCGCCGATATCTATTTGCAAATCCCAATCTCCGTTTTTTACTTCAAGCTGTGCTTGTCCATGATGCACACAGAAGTTAAATACGTTATTATTATTCGACATCAGCGAATCATTTACCTTTATTTTTAGAGAAATGTCGGTTTTATATTCCAAGAGGCTCAAAAAATTTGCTACATCGGCAATGCGTGCCATCATAAAAGGGTTTATAACCGCCGCTTGCTTGTTTTCCAGCACATTGTAGCTCTCATCATCAATGGCTAAAGGCAAAATTATTCTCTCCAGCTGAGAACGATGCCGGTAGAGATATTTAATTAAGCCGGCTTTAGCTTGATAATTGGTGTAAGCCAGCTCCAAAACCGTTATTTGCTCGTGGTCAAAGCTATACAGCACATAGCCTTCCGGTTTTTGCTCAGCGCCTAATAATAAAGCACAATGTCCGCCCTCTTGCAGTAAATCCTGCAATAGCACTTCCCAATTTTCCCGTCTGCGCAGGACATAGCCGTGATAATCAGCGCAAAATGCTTGATATACGCTGTCTAAAACCTCAATTTCCGCCAAGGGATCGATTCTTTTAATAGTGCCGTAATTTAACCCCAGAGGCTTCAGCTCGTCCAAGGATAAATTATAAAGCTTATGCTGATAGCAGAAGCGCCAGCCGTAAGAATAATAAAAGTTAGTGGAAAAGGGCATTAAAATAGTTAAATAATGCCCTCGTTTAACGCTTTCTTCTAACAAGCTTTGCATTAAGCCTCCTGCCAGTCCTTCGCCTCTGGCTTCGGGGGCGGTTTCCACTCCTACGATATAGTCCACATCTATCTTTTTGCCGCGCAGACAAATGGTATAAGGATTAAGCTGGGCAGCGGCTAAAAGCCGGTCGTTTTTATACGCACCAATGGTATTTTCTGCCCGATAGCATTTATTGAAATACAGCTCGACAAATTCTTTTGTGTCCTTAAAGCAATATTGCCATAAGCTTTTTACTTCTTCCTTATCTTTTTTATCCGCCAAATGATAGATGATGTTTTCCATTAACGCAGCACTCCTTTGTATTTGCTCAAAAGCTCCTGAGGATAATAGGACAATTTAGCCTTGCGCAATCCTTCATCGCCGGTGTCTTCCTCCCGGTTTACAAAACTGGCTTGCGGAAAATTATTGCTTAAAAACAGCTGATTAATAGCCGGGTATAAGCCTCTGATTTCATGGTCGGCTTTTTCCACATGGATAACCGCTGTATCCTTATTGAGCATTTCGCCTAAAGTAAAGGCTTTGACCTTGCCGTCAATACGGATTAACGCTCCTACGCAGTCTAATTCATCAAAGACGGCAAAAATCTCTTTAATCGCATCCTTTTCGCAAACCAACATATCATCTAATTGCTTTTGCTTGTCACAAGCCTTTTGACCGCACCATTCTTCCAGAAAATCCAGTGCCTCTTGTAAATTATCTTTAGTTAAGCTTTCATAGGCATAATTGGTGTTATTTAAAAAGTAATTCAAATGGTTGCGTTTGCTGTGCAGCTTGCGCCCTGCCAAGGTTCTCAGGCTTTGAGCATCATAGATATAATCAAAGTTTTCCCTTTCCGGAGTAAATTCAAACCTCTCAGCAAACAAATTTTCCAAAATATCTTTATGTTTTTCCTGCACCGCCTTGACGGCAAATTTTTGTCCCAGCGCATCAGCAGTGGCAATCATTTCTTCGATAGTGCCGGCTAAATCTTCTCCTTCACCGTAAGGCGGCAGATACCACCAATTTTTCCCACAGCCGGAGCGCACAATCAGCCAATCGTTATAAATGGCATATTTCACATTGTAGCTTTTGCGCCACATGTAAAAATTGGTAAATGAGCTTTCTGAGCCCTTGCTTTGGCTTTTTGCCAAATATTTATTGATAATTTCTTTATCCTCAAGCTCTAAATCTTTAAATTCTAACATATATATCCCCTTTTTCACTTGTTCAACAGAATATTATACTCCTAATTTTTTATTTTGGCAATCCTTATTTTATAATATACCCTTATTTTTTTTTGTGAAACAATGCACATTTTTTGTTTTGGTAACAACTTTTCTGCCAAAAATAAACAGCCCAAGCTTTGTGCCTGCGCCGTTAAATATTATGCCTTAAACTAACACTTTATGCTATTTTACTTTTTTAAGCAGCCGATGATAAGCACATTCCTCTTCGGGAGCTTCAGAGAGAGCAATAAGCTCACCATTTATAACCATTTGCTCTATCCTCAGCGCCAAAAAACCATCACTTACCCCTAATTGGTAATGACACAGTATTTGACCGATGAGGTAAGCTTCGCGGAACTCATCACTCATCTTGCCAATTTCTTTTCTTATAAACCAATCATAAAAATCCTCCGGCACACTTTGCAGTTTACCGTTGATGTACGCCCTTAGCGGAGCATTTTCCTTTTGCAGCTCCTGCCAGCTGCGAGCCAGAACGGAAACAAGGTGTGCCGAAGCTTTCTGCTGGCTTGAAATAAATTTATGCCACTTGCCCGGGGATATCTCTCCCCAACCAGAAGGAAAGACCACACTCACTCTTTCTTCATAAAAGGCAGGCAGTTTGATAAGATAAATTTCGCCCTCAAGCTGCCACTCTTCAATCTGCGCCATCAGCCAGTACAGGCCACACATTTCATCGGGATTTTCGCTGTACCAGATGCGCATGGTTTCTCCTTTGGCAAAACGCTCCCGCACTTTTGCCGAATTTTTGTCCGCCGTGGCAATGATTTCCTCCGCCGCCGGATTAGCTATATTTTCCGGGTAAAATTTATATAAGGCACTCAGCACTTCCATACGTTTGGCAAAAGTATCGCCTTCGCTGATATCACCCATGCTCCAAGTTATACCTAAAGAAAAAACATCGCCGCCATTGCCGCCCAAAGGCACTGCTGCTTCCCAATCAGCTCGGGCTCGGGCTTCATGCTCTTTTTTTATCTTCTCCAATTCCTCCGCAGAAAATGGAGTATCATCGGAAACAGTCCCCCAGACACACCATTGTTTATATTCGCCCTCGCCATAGTGCTGCGCTTGCTTAAGACTGCCGGCGGCGCTTTCTGTGAACACTATTTCAATCATTATCTTCCCTCGCTTTTAATTTATGCCCATAAAATACTATTGCCCTTAATTTTGGAAACCAGGGGCGAAATTTTTTCTAATTTTCTTCTTCCAGCATCATCTTTGCCAGATTGGCGCCTAATTGCACTTTATTCATCAAAGGCAATAATTCTTCAATAGTCAGCTTGCGGTAATGCCCGCGCTTAACATCCTTCAGCTCGACATTTTCTATCTTAACCCTCTCCAGATGAATGATGGGGTTATTGATTGCTTGGCACATGCGGCGCACTTGACGATTGCGTCCTTCGGAAATGGTTATTTCCAAAAGAGTCTTGTGATTAAAACGTCTGAGCACCTTGACTTTGCAAGGTTTAGTAGGACCATCGTCCAACTGTACACCATTGCGCAGGCGGTTCAGTTTATCCTCGGAAGGTTTGCCGGTGACCAAAGCATGATAGACCTTGCTTACGGAAAATTTGGGGTGAGTCAAACGATATGCCAGCTCGCCGTCATTAGTTAAAAGGAGCAAGCCTTCGGTGTCTACGTCCAGCCGCCCGATGGAAAAGAGTCTTTGCGGAATATCGGTGATTAAATCAAACACCGTCGGTCTGCCTTGAGGATCGGAAGCGGTAGTGACATAGCCCTCCGGTTTATTGAGCATCAAATACACATAATCCTCTTCTTGGCTCACTTCTTTACCGTCGACGCTGACTTTATCAACGCCTATTTGCACCTTTGTGCCCAGCTCAGTTACTGTCTTGCCGTTAACCTTGACCCTTCCGGCTTTGATCAATTCCTCGCATGCTCGGCGGGAAGCAACTCCGCAGGAAGCTAAATATTTTTGCAGTCTTTCTTCCACTGTAATCTCCTTTATTATCCCACGATGAGGATATCATCATCTTCCATATACATGGAATAAGCCATCATCTCATCTTTGGTAATCATCGAGCGCTCCGACTCAAAATCCCGAAACAAAGTCGGGTCTACTTCCCGATAATTCAAGCGAGTCACACTGCGCATACGGCAAAAACTGAGCATAACCGGCTGCTGGACATAAAAGCAGTCAATCTCTTTATCGCCCCGCACAAATGCCGGATGCACTACCCAATTGCCATCCTTATCTTTAACCTTAAATTTAGGTACTTTTTCGTATATAATGCCGATACGGCTGACTAATTCCGGTTCTCTAGCCATTTTTCCTCCTATTTAAGCAAGCCGTCTACAGCGGCGCTGATTACTTTGCCATCAGCTTTGCCTTTCAGCTCGCCCATCACTGTCTTCATAATTAAACCTTTGTTTTTCGCGGTAGCCTCGATGCCGGCTTGAGCCAACAATTCTTTTACCTTAGCTTCAACCTCTTCGGCACTCATTTGCTTAGGCAAGTATCCTTCCAAGATGGCTAATTTTTTTTCTAACTCCAATGCGGTTTCCGGACGTCCTTTAGCCATCTCCAAAGATTCCTTAACTTGTTTTACTTCCTTTTTAATAACATCATAGCAATCAGCCTCTGAAGGATCATGACCTAACTCTTTCTTTTTATAAGTAAGTCCCGAAAGCAGCATTGTAATAACACTGTTTTTCAAAGTATCCTTTTCTTTTAAGGCCGCCATCTTTTCTTTGCGCAAAAAATCATAATCCATATTGCTTTCCTCCAACTTTCTTTATCTTATTTTACCCTAAAAAAATAATTTTAGCGAAATAAGAAAAAAACAACCACCAAAATAACTACTAAAATACCAATAGCAGTAAAAAGTTTACATTCTTCGTTCTGCATCTTGCCTTTACCATGGCAATGAGGACAGACAATTCTCTCGCAATCGCTGCCGTCTGTCGAGCAAATCTCAATATATTTCTCTCCGTGGCATATATTACATTCAATTTCCTTTTGAAAAATGCGTTTTATACTCATGTCTCCACCCCGCCAGTGAAATTTATAGTATATATTATACCATATCTTTTGTTATAAAAAAATAGGAAATTTGAATATTTATTGCTTTTTTTCAAAAAATATTTTTCCTTTTACATAATACTAAAAAAAGAGTGCAGGCATAAGCCCTGCACTCTTTTTTTTATTAGCCGAAGAATGGCCATACACGAGGTATAATCAATAAGCAGCCGATGTAGGTTATAATTAACAACGGAATACCGATTTTTACATAGTCGATGAATTTCAAGCCACCAGGTCCTAATACCAAAGTGTTAGGCGGTGTACCAATAGGAGTTACAAACGCTGCGGAAGAGGCAATACCGATAGTCATCAAAATCGCCTGCGGATTTGCGCCTAAGCCGGCTGCAATATGCAGCCCGATCGGAGCTAATAATGCACAGCTGGCAGTATTTGACATAAATTGGGTCAAACCGCCGGCAAGAATAAAGCAAGCAGTCATTAAGACATAAGGACTGGTGCTGTCACCAACTACACCGATAATAGCATCAGCAATCATCTGTCCGGCACCGGTAGTATCCAAAGCAGTAGCCAAGGATAATGTGCCGGCAAAGAGGAAAATAGTAGTCCAGTCAATGGAGTTATAAGCTTCTTTTTCACTGATACAACCGGTCACAACTACCAATAAAGCACCGGTTACTGCCGCTAAATGAAGTTCCATAACTTCAGTTGCCATAATGATAACACAGGCTAACAATACTAAAGTAGAAATAAGCTGTTTGCTCTTGCTTTGTTTTTTAGTAAGAAGTTCTGTATTGTGAACATGGCTGTCATCAATATTTTCATTACTTTGGGGCAATAATTTACGACCAATAGTCATCATAAAGATAAGACCAGCAATAGTTAACGGTAAACCAATCCATGCATATTCAAAAAAGCCAAAAGATTCATAACCGGCTTCATCCAAAACCATTTTAACAGTATTGTTAGGCGGAGTACCTACCAAAGAAATCATACCGCCTAAACTAGCCATCATAGCTAAGGGCAACATAACCTGACCACGTGGGATTTTAGCAGAGTCAGCGATACCGATACATACTGGAAGTAAAACAGCTACCGTACCAGTGTTGCTCAAAACAGAGGATAATGTTCCTGTAGCAAGCATAACACCGAAAAGCACTACTGTGTTATTACCGCGAGAAATTTTTACAACTGTGTCACCAATAATTTTAGCTACGCCGGTTTCAAACAAGGCACCGCCGACAACAAACATACCGGCAAACAATACAACATTGCTGTTGGACAAGCCACTGAAAGCAGTACCAGCGTCAACAACTCCGGTAGCTACCAAGGCAATAGGTATAGCCATAGATGTTACTGCCAGCGGAATAAGCTCAGTAATAAACAAAACTGCAGAAATACCTAAAATTACCAAAGTAATAATTGCCGGAGCATTGGAAGCCTCTTCGCCTGTTGGGGAAGCAAAAACCACCGTTGTTACTGCAAAGAGCAATAATGCTGCAATTATCAGCACTACAAATGTTCTTGTGTACTTTTTGTTCATGAAATATCCTCCTTTGATTGCGCTTCACTATGAAGCTTTATGTGTTTAATTTAATTATATTATATACAACTTGCTCTGTTTTGTAAACTATATTTGTATTTATTAGGCATATATTATTTCCAATCACAGTATTTATCTGATTTCGGCTATATATTCTATTAAATATTCCTAAAATACTTTAAATGTGATATCATATTTTAGGAAATAGTATATACTGTTTCTTAAATTGTCTGCTGTATACAGAAATAGCGATGTATGCGTATTTTCCAAGCACTGTTTTTTTTTGGCTTTTCTTTTTTGGAAATATTTTACTTTTATTTCCTGCTTATTGCAGTCCGAAATCTTCCTTTTTGCGGCTCTTTTAAGCCAAAATTTTTTTATCGATTGCCAATATTTTTTTTATTTGAAACGGCTTCTTTCTGCTCTTTTCTGCTCATTTTTTTTAAAATTTTTCTTGCATTCTGCTCTTCTTTCTGTTAAAATAGAACAAGTAATTCTTTGGATATTGTATTAGCGTTAAAGGAGGTCATAGATTATGTCTAGAAAATGTGCCATTTGCGGTAAAGGCGGCGTAACCGAAATGCAGGTAAGCCACTCCCACATCAGAACTAAAAAAAGATATCTGCCTAACATTCAAAAGGTTAAAGTTCTTGTTAACGGTACTCCTACTCGTTTGAATGTTTGCACTCGTTGCTTGCGTTCCGGCAAAGTTACCAGAGCATAGTTTTATGGGGGCAATACCCCCTATTTTTTTGCCCTTGAGTTTGGTTTATCAGGCAAATCACAAAAAGGTGCGGCTTTAAGCCGCACCTTTTTTCTTTATTCTTTAATTTAATATGCTCTTAACCTCTGTCTAAATCAGCCGGCATTCTTAACTCATCAAAATGCCAGCCAAAACATATAAAAGCCCACCAGCAAAATTAAAGTTCCCATTACTATTTTTACTGCCCGAGCCAAACCAATATACTTGCTGCTGCTTTTTAATCTCTGCACCAAGCCCATGGATGTGCCGGCGAGCAATATTAAGCCGCTGTGCCCGATGGCATAAAACAGCATTAACACTATTCCCCACCAAAAGCTGCCTTCTTTAGCGACAATCGCCAGCAATGCTACCAAAACCGGTGTTGAGCAGGGCGAAGAAAAGATGCCTCCTAAAATGCCCGCGATAAACGCTCCGATAACACCTCTTTTTTTGCTTTTGCCCAGCAAGTTGGTAGATGGTATAAAGTTAAACAATTCCCAGACCTGCAAAGCCATCATCACCATCAGCACCCCTAAAATAAAATGCCACAGCGAAGAAGCATTGCCCAGCAGCCGTCCCATAGATGCGGCAATGACGCCCAAAACAATAAAGGTTACTGCCATGCCTCCGGCAAAAGCTAAAGAATATAGGAAGGCTTTTTTAGTTGATCTTTCTCCTACGCCGCCCACATAACCGATGACCAATGGTATGCTGGATAAAGAGCAAGGCGTCAGCGAAGTCAAAATCCCTGCCGCCACTGCCATTAACGGCGCCAGCCAAAAAGTGCTGCTCATCAGCTCCGCCAGTTGGCTGAGATAAGCGTCTATCATTTACTCCGCCCCCATTTCTGCCAAAATCATCAACAGCTGTTCTTGGCTCAAGATTCCTTGGTGAATAGTGAAAGCGTGCTCTCCGCTGTCTTTGTAGACATATTTATTAAACACAATTTGCTGTGATAATTCTTCGCTGGGTACAAAAGGTGTGCCGTCTTTATTGATAAAAACTTGAGTAGGAATCACCTGCACCGGTACTTCGCCTATTGCTTCCGGCACTTCTTCCACGTCAACATATTTAACGAAAGCTTTGCCGTGCATGGCTTCATTAACTGCTTCTAAGTTTGGCTCCATAGCTTTGCACGGTGCACAGTAATCCGCTCCATAGTCAATCACCAACGGCAGATTATACTCCGCCAAAGCTTCTATATCCTGCGCCTCGCTAATATTCAGAGAGAAATCTGCTTCCCGCAGATTTTCCGGCAAAAGCGAAGGATCCCGTTGGCTTGTTTGCGCAGGATCAGTGAAAACATCATTTTTCACCACCCACATACCGGCAATTACTGCAACTATTAAAACCAAAACAACTATTCGTGCTGTTTTTTTGCTCATCTTTTTTTCTCCTTACCTTTTTTCAGCTTTCTTCTAAAGGTAATATACCCTTATTTTTCCTCTTTCAGTCCATTTTTGCTGTTTTTACTGTAATTTTTCGCCATCAAGCCATAATACTGCGATTTTAAGCACTTTTCGATGCAAAACATTTTACTTTCAGCCTTATAACAGTTAAACGCTGAATCTTTGCCAGCTAAATTTTCCCACCTTATTTCAGTATGCTTCCCAAATATAAATTTGTCAAGGTATTTTTTGCTTATAAAAAAGCTTGTTTATCGCAATTCGATAAACAAGCTTTTTTTACCCCAGTTTTAAAGGTTTCTTTATAAATTTAGCACAAATTATAGAAACAAAAAAGGTCGCTGCAAATAAAACTAAAACATAAGAATAAGATTCCCAATTATCATAAATTTTGCCGGCAACAGTACCGCCTAAAGACGAAACAAGAACGCTTAAATTAATAACAGCATAATTTATGGCATAATGTTTCTTGCCGAAAAAATCATTGGCAAAAGTTGAATTCATCGTTGCCCCGCCAGCTAAAGTCAAACCGCCGCAAACAAAGCCAGCTGTCATTAAAATTACATTATTAGTTATTAGTGCCGTTAACAGCATTAATATGCAGAACAAAAAGTTTGCTTCTACAACTATCATTGTTCGTTTATAGCCCAACTTATCATACATTAAGCCAAAAAGCACTCGTCCGCCGCCATTGGCAATAGATATAAGCCCTATTATCGTTGCTGCAGTTGTTTCTGCTAATAAAGGAGACGTTTCCATTAAAAAACCATTGGCGTTTGCTATAAGCGCAAAAACAGAAAAGCCTAAGCATATAGTCCATATAAAATATAACTTAAAAGCTTTGGTGGCCAACATTTGTTTACAGGTAAAACTATGTTCTGCCTTTTCAGCCATATGCACCGCATGGACTAAATTAGCAGCGCAGGGGCGTTTCAGCAAAAATGCTCCCGGCAAAAAGACTAAGAATATTGCTATTGCCGCTGCCAGAAAAAACTCTCTCCAGTGCAATAATTCCGCCAGCAAAACAGCTTTATATACTTTGCCTATCAGAAAGCTGCCAAAACCAAATCCCATAAGCAAAACTCCCGATGCTAAACCAGCCTTATCCGGAAACCAAGAGACAACTGTACTAACGATGACATTATAAATGATCCCGGTTGCACATCCCCCAATCAACCCAAAGCCTAAATATATATTGCTAATTGAGTTTTGAGTTTTATACACCAAGTAAAACCCCAGCAAGTACAAAACAGCTGTTGCTAAAATTACCAAACGCAAACTAAACTTTTTAGCATATATTCCTGCTAAAAAACCACTAACACAAAAAGCTATCATGCAAATAGTAAAAGTTAAAGCCAGTTTGGCTGCGCTCCAACTGTTAAACTCGGCTGCTAATGGCGTAGCCAAAACACTCCAAGCATAAACAAAACCTGCAAATATTAACATCAGGGCTCCAAAAAATAAGTAAAAGTATCTCTTCAAACTATTCTCTCCTTTTGCTGCATCATAAAACAACATTTAGACATTTATGCCCCAGCGAATTGCATAATGTTTAAGCGTTGCTGCCGCCTCTTCTCCGAATATTGTTTGAGCATAGTCAACTTTTTTGGCAAACTCTTCTTTGCTCATTCTTTCATTTTTCCCAACCATCTCTTTAATTTTCGCTACATAATCCTTATTTACATATGCTCTTAGTTCATCTTCAAACATTTTATGCACCTGCGGCAAACGCAAGGTATAATTATACCAATACTTTTTCTCATATATCGGCGTAACGAATATGCCATTTGCTTCAAGCTCATCTTTTTTGCGATAAATATACGCTTTGCCGGCATTGTCAATATATACAATTTTGCCATTTTCCTCATAAGCTATCCCATAAAATGTTTTTTCAAATATATCTTTGCTCAGCAGATCTTCTTCCATATTTTTTCGTTCTTCAGCTATTAAGCTCTGAAAATTTTGGAATTGATGTTCTTTAATCTTACGGCACTCATAAGCACAAATAACTAATTCTTCGAATCTTCTTAGCTTCTCCTGATTAAAGCACCCCTCTACCTGTTCCCATTCCTTTTGCAAAATAGGCATCGCTCTGTCTTCTTCTGCCTCATCTGCCAACTGTTTTAAATACTCAAAAAAAGCCAATGAGTATTTCTCCCTCAAACTTTTTCCTAATTCTTTCTTCACATCGCGCGCGATATATTCTTTCATTCCTACCGGCACCGGGCATTTCTTGGTCATCTTCATTATATTGCTGGCGATACAACCATTCTGCCTGCTGTTTTCTATAAAATCATATATTTTCTCCGCTTCTGCACTGATTTTATAATATCTTTTTTCCCCTATTGCATAGCTGCAGGCATACATGGTAAACTCCACATCAAACCAACCCATTTCCGCTTTTCTTGCTACATCCATGGCTACCTGCAAATCACGCAAATCTATCATCATATTTAAATCTACGGTCATTCTTTATCCTTCTTTCTTATAAGAAACTCATAATATTTGACTGCACATCCAAAACGTTCAAATCAATCTTCTTATTCTCATCTCTTCTAATCTCCACCGGATAGCCCAATAATTCCGTAATAACTTTATCTGTAAACAGCTCATCTGTAATTCCTTGAGTAAATACTTTGCCTTTTTTCAAAAGCAAACACTTATCAAAGATTTCGCTTATTTCCTCAGCATAGTGCGTCACATAAATAATTGTCATCTTCTCTTTTTTAGCTAAATCTTCTATCGTCTTAAAAAGATATTCTCTGTTGTAAATATCCAACCCGGTGCAAGGCTCATCCAATACTAAAATTTGAGGTTTGGGAAATAATGCTCTGGCAATCAGCACATTTTGCCTTTCACCCTTAGAAAGCATGTCAAAGGTATAATTTACCTGCTCGCTTAAGTTTAATTCTTCCAGCAAAGCTTTAGCCAATTTTCTGTCTTCTAAAGTAATGCCGTCGCTTAAGCCCAATGTTCCGTATTTGCCGGATAATACTATATCCAAAGCTGATTCTTTAGTATAATATTTATCAAAAAATGAACTGGATACCCATCCTATTTTTCTCCTGATATCCAAGATATTATCATTATTCATTTCCTGACCGAATATCTTAACCTTGCCTTCTGTATAATGCTTAAACCCGGCTATAATACTTAACAATGTAGTTTTGCCGCTGCCATTCATACCAAAGACGACCCAGCGTTCGCCCGGTTTTACTTGCCAGTTGATATCATGCAGAAGATATCTATAGCCCACTTTGCAGCCCACATGAAATGCTTCTATTATATATCCATCAGCCATCGCGATCTCTCCTTTAAACCTCTTCATTATCCAAATCATCTTCTGATAAAGTTAAACATTCGCCCACATAACGCTCATTAATATTTAACTTAATATTATACCCTTCCGGAGTTAAGATACCAATGTTTTGGTTTTGCCAATTAATAATTTCGCACACTTTGGCAATAGTCATTTGTTTGGTTTTTTCATTATCATCTAAATTAGGGAAGCAGTTGAATCCTGTTTCCTCTACAAAAAATTTAGCATTATGATAAATTTCCGGTTCAACGCCAAATTCGATGCGATCGCAGCTTTTACAAAATATTTCTATTCTGGCATCATCATATTGGCTGAAAAGTATTTGGCGCAGTTTTAATTCTCCGCCACAGTATTTGCAAACGCACCTTTTGGTGCGTGCTTTTAAAATATCCGTTCTTTTTTGAGAGTAATAACTCATTTTTTCATTGTCTTTATTTTCCATTTTTTATCTCCCTTTCTTGCGTGAAATTTTTTATTTTTCACAAGTTACTAAATTATTGACAATATATATAATTATAGTTATAATATATTTAATAAAATATAGCAATTTATGTACTTTTTGCCAAAAAACTATTGACATCATAAAAAAAAAATACAATATATAAAGATTAACTTTTTTAGGAGGGATAATTATGACACTAGAACAACTACAAACTTTTATGGAAGTCTGCCATTGCAAATCTATCAAAAAAGCCAGCGATAATCTTTATGTTTCCCACCAAGCAGTTTCTCGTTCCATCCAAAAATTAGAAAAAGAATTTGGCGTCGCCCTTTTTATCCGTTCATCTAATGGCATGGAGCTTACAGGCGCCGGTCAAACTCTGTACAATTACTCCAAAAATATTCTTACAGATATTTCTTCCTTGAAACAAGCCATGAGCAAATATCAACCTCAAGGTAAAACCAAAAAAATTTGCAATATTGCTTTATCGCCGATATTAATGCCATTATATGGTCAAAAACTTTTTTATTATCTTTCTGCCAAATACCCTGATGTCTACTTTAATCTTTCAGCACCGCTTTATTCTATTAACAATTTTGAATATGAAAAATATGATATTACTCTGCACACTTTTTGTGATATAGGTAAACTCAGCAATTCTCTTAAAATTCATTCACCTTATTGCTATAAGCAATTATTTTACTTTAATCTTTATTTTTGGATTTCAGCTTCTTCTAATTGGGCTAACTATCATTATTTAAATTTCGATTTGCTAAGGAATGAGCGTTTTTGCTTATTAAAAAATACCTTCGAGCAATCAATGATACATTCTGGAGTTATTAAATTTTCCAAAAAAAATCCTGTTTCTTTGCCCTTAGTCGTTGATTTAAAAGAAAATTTCATTAAAAATATCGAAGAATTTAACTACTATACAATTGACATTTGCACCAATTCTGTTGACAATTTAATGTACACAGATTTGTTCAAAGAACATAATATAGTTTTAAAGCCTTCTCCTCATCGTTTTATCTTAGCCATAATTTACGATAAAACTCGCTACCAAGATTTATGTAATTCCTTGTCCCTTTTCTTTAACCACTTGCCAACCTAATTTTATACTGCCAAACACTGCAAAGATCCTGCCAAGTCCCAAAAAGACTTGGCAGTTTCTTTATTGTAGTGTAAATGCAGCCATCTATTAATATTCGTCCGCTAAGATTTGATATACCGGAGCACCTTCGCATTGTGCCGGCATTCTTACACCGCCCAAAACTGCTACCGTTGCTGCAAAGTCTATTTGACGAATAATTCGGTCGGTTCTAAAACCTTCTTTTAAGCCTTTACCAGCAGCAATAAAGATCGGAGATACAGAAGTGTCGTTTTCACCTAAAGTGGTGGATATGCAGTCTGCGTGGTCAAAGTTATAACCTTCTGCATGCCAGGCAATAATATCGCCCGCATCAGGTCCGCCTTGCCCCAAAAGTATGGCATCTCTATTTCTTAAAGCAACAGAAATAATTCTATGCCCTGTTTCCGGATCTTTCAAATTATATAGCTTGGTCATGATTTCTTCTTCCAATTCATATTGGTCTTTAGGATCAACAATACCATCCATAATAGATCCATCTGGCAAAGTATGTTTATTTCTGCCTTTGATGTTCAAATAGATGTGTCCTTCTCTCTGGCAAACAGCTTTAGTTTGAGTCCAGTCAATCTGCAGCTCACCTTTTTCATCAACATAAGTTTTGGTGAAGCCCATTTCTTCCATCAATGGAATACTTACACCACTTAAAACGTCTAACAATGGAATATTATGTTTAGGTGCAACTTGAGCATGGTCAGAGAAAATAAGAATTGTCCAGCCTTCATCTAAGAAGTGTAAAAATTTTCCCAAATAATAATCAGTTTGGATATACAAATCTTCCATCCATTTTTCCGCTACAGAAACAGGATTACGATTGAAATCTCTTTCTGCCAAATGTTTGATAAATTGATGTTCTTCTAAGTCTACAGCATGGAAGTGAGAGAAGATTACGTCTAAATCCTCTGTTTTAATCAAATGATGAATTGCTGCCGCTTGCCAATCAGCAGTAGTATACCAGTTCGCCAGCATGCACTCGGTGATCAACAAAGAATCCTGCCGTCCTAATGTGGAAGTAGGTGTTGGATAGCCTACGTTCTCGGTTACTTCTTTGAATAATCTTTTTGGATGCCAAACGCTGTCATTTTCCATATCCATAGCGCCGGAAATGTACATGGTTAAAGTTTTTCCTTCTGGATCCAATTTTAATAATTTCATGTTGCGATTTACTTTGTAAACTTTGTCATTTTTTATTGCTTCATCTACAACTTCGACCATCATTTGTCCCAAAGGACAAACTACCATTGGCTCAGATGCTTTTTTGCTTTTATAAATAGCTACTTTATCGTATACACCTTGTTCATTTTTCAAAATCAACGCCGGACGGCGAATTAAGCCACCGGAGAATAAAACAGTAAATTCTTTAGCATCAGCCGGGGCATTAGTCCAGCCGCTTGCCGGTTTAATGGGAGAACGAACCATGTCTACCGGAGATTCAGTGGTAGCAGTAGTATGTTGTTTTAAACTGGTAACGTATTTTTTTGCGCCTTTTGTATTGCGCAAATTAGAAATACCTCCCGCCATATCATAAGCGTCTTTATCTGATTCTAAATCTAAATCTGTAATTACACAAGCAGCGCTGGCTTCCATTGGAGCTTTGGGAACGAAGATTACTTCTTTAATTTCTTCATTAGCTCCTAAAATAAACTCTTGCTCCACCTGAGAAGTAGCCATGCCGACAGACCCAGGAGAAGTACCGTCAACAACTAATAAATTTTCATTTTCGCTGGTTGGAGGCCAAGCAGAACCAGGCCAGTGCCAGACCAAAGTTTTTTTACCGGCTTCGGCAAAGACATTCCATAATAATTCTGCGCGGCAATTACGGCTATCCAGATTATATTCATATAAGTCTATCTCATCACCGCAGCGATAAAAACCGGTAATACCATGTACATTAGCGTAACAGCCGGTTGCTAATGTGGTCCACATCGGCGGGGTTACGGTAGGATGTCCGCCTAACATAACTAAATCTTCTCTTTGAGCGCCACGATCTATATATTGTTTGATATTTGGCAAAATTCCCTTTTTTACATATTTTACAGTCAATCTCGGATCCAATCCATCAACGCCTAAAAGCAAAAGTTTATTTGCTGCTGCTTTTCTTTCCAACATTGCTTCTTCCTCCCTAATAATTATTTATTTTATTCGGAGCTCCTTTATTAATTATATTTTAATATCTTTTTCTGTTATATAAAAGCACTTTTTGGTTGCATTTTATTTGCCTTCGGCAACCTTTTGATTGCAAAGCACCGAAGATTTACAATGTTTTTCCCACTTCTGCAGCTTGCATAAAAATTTTTTCGCCTGCTAAATGATATTTATAATTATGCAAAATTTTGACGCCGAAATATATGATATTTGCTTGCCCACTTTGTATGCTCAGAGGACAGAATTAATAAGAAACTATATTTTCTTGTAAAAACTTTTTTCCGTCTTCACATATAGTAAGCGATTTTTATTGTTTATAAACTTGAATTGTCAAGTCAAATGCAACACTTTAGAGAAATAAATTTCATAAGGCGTTTTATACCCTAAGCACTTTCTG
>CALXSY010000020.1 GCA_944391285.1 uncultured Clostridia bacterium | reverse complement strand
AGTTGTTCCTGTTGGGTGAATTGATGGATGTCCCATAGATAATCCTCCTTAAAATAATATAATTTGTTTTAACTTCTTAAATAATGCGGCAATTATGCTAAACAAAATAACGATAATAACCCGCAATTCAAGCGATATTAAACTTTTCTCAAAAACCAATTTCTGTTACTAAAAGCACAAGTTAAATGAGTGTACCTCTAAGGATTTTCCTACGATAAATCAAAAAAATATATATGATATTAGCGCTATATCTTTCAACTATATTTTAGCACAAATACCTTTCAACAATAAATAACATATGTTACTCTTTGCCGGAAAAATTTCTCTCCTCAGCTTCTTATCTCAAAAAAAGCGGTAAATTCAATATTTACCGCTATCATCCCCATTATATCGACAAGCTCCTTATTTTAATCCGCTAACGGCAGCACTACTGTTACCCGGAAGATATTTCCCAGCTTAGAAGCAGCAAAATAACCTTTGTGATATTCCACAATCCGCCGGCAGGTGATTAAGCCAATGCTGGTGCTGTCGCTTTTTTCTTGATCAGTGCGAACAAAATTAGTTATGGTGATGAGCATATTATCTCCTTCCCGTTTATAGGCAATGTTGATTGGCTCCTGCGGATCGGCATATTTTAAAAGGTTGGAATAAAGATTATCCAGCGCTCTTTGCAAAAGCTCGGTATTAACCCGGATTTCTGCCGTGACAGGCGCAAAATCACACTCAACCTTCATGCCTTTGCTTTCCAAAGAATAAGCATAATCACCGAAAATCTGCGCAAGTAATTGGTCGGCATCGACTAACTCCGTTTCGGCATCTTCCCATTCGACGGCGTAGGCTAAAAAGTAGGCGAATAATTTATCGGCCATATTTTTTATCCGCATCGTCTGCCCCACACATTTATGAATCAGCTCCTGCCGCTGCTCCTCGTCGGAATATTTTTGACGCTCAATAATCTCCAGATAAGCCAGCAAGGATGTAAGCGGCGTGCGCAAATCATGGGACATGGCGGTAATAAGCTCCGAATTGGCGGAGCGCATCTGTTTTTCTATCTCCTGGTGCTTGAGTATAGACTGTCTCATTTGGTCAATGCCGTCGGCCAGCTCGCCCAATTCGTCATTGCCGCGGACTGTAACCTTATATTCCAGCTGCCCGCCGGAAAGAATATCCAGCTCCCGCTTCAGCTGGCTGATATATGCCACCTTGGCACCGATAATCAAGCTAAAACAGAGAGAAAATGCCAGAAAAGCCGTCAGCGCTGCCAGCGCTGTCATGCCAAAGTAAAAGGCGTCGCCGGCGTAATAATATAAAAACGCCCGCAGCCTTTCTCCGTCTTGCAGAACTAAGGTATATTCACTGTCCTCGTCCTCCAAATCGGGGTCAAATTTTTGGGCATAGCCATGACCGGCAATTTTGCCGAAGGAAGAGGACTCATAAATCAACATATCGTCCTTATAAAGGGTGAGATACACCTTTTCGCTGCGGCTGCACCAAATATTGAGCCTTTGGAGATTATCCATGGAGATGCCTTCCTCCTTAGCATATTCCTGCAGTTTAGCAAACTGCTGCTCTGCCATGCCTTTGGCAAAGTATTGTCCGTAAATGGTGCGGTCCAATAAAATATTGCCCAGAAAAAAGGTGGCGGCAAAAACGGCAAGCGCCAAAAGCAAAGAGCCCAAAACGGCGCAAAACAGCTGTAATTTTAAGCTGCCGGAGATTCTGTTGGCAATTCTGTTATTCAATACGATACCCCTTTCCCCAGACGGTGCGAATAGTGTGGCTGTTTTGCGAATCATCGCCTAATTTGCGGCGAATATTGCGGATATGAACCATAACTGTGTTGGTCGAAGAATAAGTATAGGGCTCATTCCAGATGATTTCGTAAATGTTTTGCGCTGAGTAAATCCGCTGCCGGTGCGTTGCCAAAAGCACTAAAATCCGATATTCGATATCCGTTAAAATAACTTCCTTACCGTCTGCCTTGACTGTCGAACGGTTGGTGTCGATTTCAATATTCCCGCAGCAATGAATAACCTGATTGGGCTCAGCGGTTTTTGCCCCATAGACATAATAGCGCCGCAAAATGGCTTTAACCCGGTTGATCAGCTCATTATAGGAAAAGGGCTTGACCAAATAATCATCGCCGCCTAAAGAAAAGCCCAAGGTTTTGTCCGAGTCCTGAGATTTCGCCGTCAGAAACATAATCGGCACCGTATAGCGCTTGCGCAGCTCGGCACAAACTGCATAGCCGCTCATCTCCGGCATCATCACATCCAAAATTACCAAATCCACAGTATGATCCATTAACTCCAATACTTCCTTGCCGCAGGAAGCTTCCAAAGTTTCGTAGCCTTCTGCATTCAGCAATAAACTCAAAGCCTCTCTAATCTGAGGATCATCATCAGCAAATAATATCTTTTTTCCGTCCATCTCCGCACCTCCCTTTACCCTGATTATATCATCAATTTGCCAAAAGCAAAAGCAAAGCCGCAAAAATTTAAGATTTCTTCATAAATTTCCGCGGCGAAAATTAAGATTTACCCTTTATACTTATAATCATCAAAGCTAAGGAGGAATTTTATGTACACCAAAGAGAGTTTTATCAAATATACAACCTTCGCCGGTCTCATCGCTTTATTAGCCCTGTCACTGTTTGTCATCTTAAACGGCTGGCTGGGCGGACATTTCAACTCAGCGGCAAGTCTTAAAAGCTATATATCCTCCTTCGGCATCTGGGCGCCGGTCGTTCTTGCCCTCATCCAAATGCTCCAGGTGGTGCTGCCGGTTTTGCCCGGCTTTACCGGCTGTATAGTCGGAGCAGCGCTCTTCGGCTCTGCCGGCGGCTTTTGGATCAATTATATCGGCATCAGCGCCGGGTCTATTGCCGCTTATTGGCTGGCCAAGCGTTTCGGCAGTCCTTTAGTCACTAAGATGATTTCGCTCAAAAAATACGACCGCTACATTGCCAAGATCAACCAAAGCAAAAGCTACACCGTAGTTTTATTTCTGGCAATTCTTCTGCCCTTAGCCCCGGACGATTTCCTTTGTTATTTTTCCGGGCTGATAGATATGTCGGCACGGAAATTTATTGCCATCGTCATTCTGGCCAAGCCTTGGTGCATTTTATTATACAGCGTCTTTTTTGCCAATGTTCTTTAATTTAAGGAGGTAAAGTATGATTGGTTATTACAATTACACAGTTATTTTAACTTACATCGGCACATTTTTTGGTTTTTTGGGCATTGTTTTTATCAGCGGAGCTGATTTGAAAATGGCATTGGCCTGCTTAGCGGCTGCGGGATTTTGCGATATGTTTGACGGCAAAATCGCTGCAACCAGACAGCGCACCAAAGCAGAAAAGCGCTTCGGTATTCAAATTGACTCCTTGAGCGATTTAATCAGCTTCGGCGTTTTGCCGGCATTGATTGTGCTCTACTGCTCGGAAAAAACAGTTTTTTCCGTTTTGGTCTCCGCCCTCTTTCTGCTCTGCGCATTGATTCGCCTGGCGTGGTTCAATGTGGACGAAGAGGAGCGCCAAAGCCAAACCTCTGCCCGCCGGGAATTTTATCTGGGACTGCCGGTTACCTCCACAGCGCTTTTGCTGCCTTTATTGCTGGGCTTAGGCTTTAAATTTAACCTGCCCATGGAAAAACTGTCCTCCTGGGGGCTTTTAATCATCGCCGCAGCCTTTCTTTTGCCATTCCAATTAAAAAAGCCTAAGCTTATAGGAATCACCGTAATGCTCACCGCCGGCATTGCCGGTTTTATCATCGTTTTAAGCGGAGGTATCGCATGAATAACAATTCCAAATTAGTCACCTTTTTATACAGCAATATGCTGGGACGCTGCTTTTTAAAGCTAATTATGCAATCCCATTTAGAGCGCCCCATCACCCGTTTTCTCCACTCCGGTTATTCTAAGCCGTTAATCAAGCGGTATATTAAAAAGCATGATATTAAGCTAACCCCCGAGGAGCAGGCTTCTTATCGTTCGTTTCGGGATTTCTTTGCCCGCAGGCGGGAGCATATCAACGTTGATTATGCACCCAAACATTTAATCAGTCCCTGCGACGGCTGGCTGAGCGCCTTTCCCATCAATGAAGACAGCAGTTTTTCTTTAAAAAATTCCCACTATCGGCTGCGGGATTTTTTACAGGACGAAGAGCTGGCTGAAAATTATCTGGGCGGCACCTGCTTAATCTTTCGGCTGTGCGTGTCCGATTGCCATCGCTACTGCTATATTGACGACGGCTATCTGTCCAAGAATAATTATATTGCCGGCATGCTCCACAGCGTGCAGCCTATTGCCTGCGAAAAGGTGCCGGTTTTTGTGCTCAACCGGCGCAGCTGGTGCTTGCTTACGACCAAAAATTTCGGACCGGTGGTGCAGTGCGAAATAGGTGCCTTGGCGGTCGGCGGCATTTTTAACAAACACGAAAATACCCGTTTTGTGAAAGGTGCAGAAAAGGGACATTTTGAGCTTGCCGGCTCTACTATTATCCTGCTTTTTGAGCCGGGCACGATAAATCTGAAAGACGAAATCAGCGCTGAGCTCCTTCACCAAGAGGAAGTGCGGGTTCTGCAGGGTCAATGGATCGGCAATGCCCTGAATTAATCGTTTTTCTGTCTCCAGACAGGGAGTTTTTCTAATATCCTCTATTACCCTTTGGCGTTTTTTGAAAAAGCTTATTTAAAAATCGGAACTGTCGCCCTATCTGTTAAAAGAGGCTGCCTTTCAAAAGGCAGCCTCTTTTTTGTCAATATCCAAAAACTAAAGCTTCGTTGCCCGTCCTTAAGCTCATTTTCAGCGTTAAGGCTAAAAATACGGCTAAAACGGCACTTGCCGCGCTGGCCGCCACCGCAGTCAGCCAAACTCCGTTGAGCTGCCAGATGGGTGTCAGCAGCCCCAGAAAGAGGCACGGAAAAACAATTGCCCCGAAACATCCAAAGGCTGATGACAGAACCTAAGACGATTGCCAAGCAGCTGGTAAACGCTGCCGCCCACACACCTTGCCCCAAGCCGGCGATGAGGATGGCATCCAAAATAATATTTATTCCCTGGGTGCCAATTCCCAGCCACATGCTCACTTTTTCTTTGCCGCAGAGCCTAAGAAAGTTGTCGGTCGCGAAATAGATAGGCAAAAGGGACGAAAATACGGCATATATTCTAATATATGTTATGCCGTATTTTATTGCCGTCTCGCTTGCTCCCGGAGAGAGAAGCCGAACAAAGCTTTCGGCAAAGAAAAAGCCGATTAGTCCTAAAATAAGCGAAACAAAAAAGATCGTTTTAAGGATAAAAGAAAAAACCTGCGCCGCCTCAGCTCTTTTTTTCTCGCCCAAAAAAACCGCAATCCGCACCGACGCTCCGGTCGCCAGCATATTGGAAAAAGCAAAGACCATCATAATGATCGGCATGATCAGATTGACCGCCGCCAAAGCATCTTCGCCGATAAAGCGCCCGACAAAAATACCGTCGGCAATCTGATACAAAGCACCGAAAACCATCGTTATCATTGAAGGGAGAGCACAGCGCCAGAAAAGCTTAGTAGGTGCGAGGGTAGCAAAAACTTCTGAATTCATAATTTCCTCCTGACAAATAATTTATTTGCGGCATTTTAACAGCCTTTTTCCGAGCTCACTCGGCATCTTATCTGACAGGCGGCCTGCAAGCATTACGCTTACTATCCCCTACACTACGGTGTACTGTCCTCCGATGACTTATTTATTCGCTAATACTATACCAAATCTCCGCCCGACTTGCAAGGGCAAAATATTATATACCGCTCTTTTTTTGCTTAATCTCTGCGGCAAAAGCTTATTTCTTGCTTTGTTTTCCCATGGATTAATCCACTTTTGTTTTATTGACTACCTTTCCTTGATCTAAATCTATTTCCAGCAGGACATTTTTTTTATCTGCATTGCTATCTTGCCGCACGCAGGGTAAAAATAAAATATTGCCTTCTATGCGGGCAGTGTGAGGGTTTTGCATAAAACCATTTTCATCTGCTTGCTCATGAAAATAATAATCCCCGCTCCCCACCAGATCTTCTTTTACGCTAAAGGTCTTTACTTTTTCACTGTCTTGATAAACGGTGAATTTATACTGTTCATTCCAAGTACTATGAGGAAAACCAACCGTTAAATTGCCACCGATAACATATTGATCTTCCTCGACGAATAACAGCTTGCTGGCAATTTGTAATCCTTGCTCCATATCAAAGGTATAATCCCAGCCAAATTCATCTACGGCAAAGCGCCAGGTCAGAGGGAAATAAGTAACATCACGGAACAAAAGCAGGGGATATTTTTCTTTGCTGTTATCAATTACCTCACCATTTACCACGACATTAAAGGATGCAAGGCTGGCAGTCTGGGAAAGCTTATTTTTCTCGGTTTGTTCATACCAACGCAATCTTTTGCTGGTAGCGTCTGTTTTATTAACACTCAAGGTGTAATCTGCCCAATTTATCTCTAAGCCCAAAAAGCCGGCATAATGATAGGTCATGGGAAAATAGGTGATGTCCTTGTAGACAATTAGCGGATATTGATCATATTCCGGCACCATCTGGTAGCCATTTAAGGTGACGGAAAAAGTCGGCAGCGTTACGGTCACATTTTGTGCTGCTTGAGCCGGAGCAGCTGCCCCTGCTGCCAAAAAGATGGCTAACACCACTATCATAAGGTATTTTTTCATAAACTCCACCCTCCTTAAATTAAACTGCTTTAGCCATAAAAAAGCCTTTCTTATTAATATTTTAGCATAAATTATTTCTCTCCTCAACACAAGTGTAACCAATAACCTGCATTATGTAACCAATGACCTCGTCTTCCAAAAAAGGTACTGCTAAGCCTTCTCTTAACAGTGCCGGTATTTTTCCCGCCGCAACTTTCTTATTTTTTATTTGTTAAAATAACCGTAAGTTTAAACTCTTGACCGGCACAGGAAATGAACATTTCACCGTTATTTTTTTGCGCAAGGCTTTGAATATTTTTTAAGCCGAAGCCGTGAGCGGTTTTATCGAATTTGGTAGATTGCAGGGTATTATTTTTTAAGTTTAAGGGCTTAGAGATGGGATTAACCACTTCTATCTTCAAATGATTGCCTCTGTTTAACAAAGAAAGTCTGATGCTTTTTCGCGCTTCATCAGTTATCTTGGCAGTGGCTTCAATGGCATTGTCCAAAGCATTGGCTAAAATCAAGGCAATATCTGTTGCGGCAACATTTGTTTCCGCTAAAAAAAACAGAATAATGAATTACTATACCTTTCTTTTTCGCCTGCATGCTCTTAAAGGAAAGCAAGGTGTCAATGATGCCGTTGCCGGTCAATGTAAAATGCTTTTCTTCTATCTCTTCCAACAAACCGTCAATATAATCAAGCCCCTTTTGCTTTTCCTCATTGAGGATATATCCCTTTAAAATCAGAAAATAATGTTTCACATCATGTAAAAGCTGACGATTTTCCTTATTTTTATCCTCTAAGTTCAGCAAGTTTTCTTCCTGCATTTTTTGGATGGCGTTAAGCTCGCTGAGCTGCCGTTTTAGCAATGCCTGCTTGTTGATCTCATTGTGCACATAAAACAAAGCTCCATTCGCCAAAAGTATGCCGATAATCGCCGCTATAGTGCGGTAATAGCCCTAATGCTCCAGCTTTAGCAAATTGTCCATAAGGATATAAATAACGAAAATACTCACCAAAGGAATAAAAAGCAAAAGCGCTAATTGGGTTTTATCTGCCGTAAAAGCAAACAAATTTTTGCGGGCTAAAACCGCCGCCATTATGACGGTCACAAACAAGCATAAAATTCTCACATAAACTACCCCCACGGCATAAACCTCCGCCGCAAAAGGTATGACTGTCACTTGATGGACTTTAAGCAAAATCATCGACACTAACATTTCGCAAATCATTTGGATAACCAAATAAATTACGCCAAAGGATAATTTATTGCGCATTTTGCCGTTAAACATTGTTGCCGGTAAAATAATCGAAAGCACATAAAGAATACTGCGCAAAGTAAAGTTTGCCACATATGATGATAAAAAGAAACAATAAACAGGCATTAACAAATTGACCGACCAATAATATTTCTTGGAAATACTTTCTTTTCTGCCAAAAACCCAGTAAAAGAACAGCCACAGACAAAAATATTCGAAAAAGGCACTGAAAATATTGACACTTACTTGATCCATAATACCTACCTCTGCAATCTGTTTTTTAAAATGCTAAAAACTTGAGCATCTCCTCTTTAAAGTTTTTGTAATACGCTCCGCCGATCGGAATACTGATATTGCCGCTCAAAGTGCTGTTTTTACTGCCGTCTGCTTTAAGGCTGAGCACGATATTTTTATAATCAAAACTCAGCACAAACTCCAGATTGACGATAAAGCTCTTGTGACAGCGCACAAACTCCTCATTTCCCAGTTCCTCTGCTTCATCTGCCAGCCTGCCGTAATATTGATAACTGCTGCCATCGCGCAAATACACCGTTAAAACTCGTCTTTGCGCTTCCAAATACACTATATCCGCTTTCTTTAAAGTCACTTTGCCTTCTTTAGTTTTACGAATAATTATTTTGGCGCCTCGTTTTACTTTCTCCAGACAGCGGGTCAGTTCACAATCAAAGATCTCCTGGGTCAAAGGCTTTATCAAAAACTGAAAAGTATCGATATAGTAAGATTGAGTTACATATTTGGGATAATTGGAAATAAAGATAATTTGGCTCAGCGGATATGCTGTTTTGATTTTTGCCGCCACTTCCACCCCATTGCTGTCAGTCAGCTCGATATCTAAAAATATTATATCAAAGCCTGTTTTATCCTCCAATAATTCTTTGCCGGCGGTAAAATAAACTATCTGCCATTCAGCCATGGCTTGCGGATAATTATTAAATAAATTCTGCATTATCTCCAACTCATTTTGCTCATCGTCACAAACTGCTATCCTCATCATTTTTCTCCTTTTTATGGAAATATTTAGCCTTTTGTCTCTTTTACTTCACGACTTTTACCGGCGCTTCAAAATTAAAGTAAAGGTAATTGTTATCAGCAAAATCCTGATTAAACGGTGTTAACAATATTTCATCTGATCCCTGCTCGCTATAAATAAAATTATCCGGATAGGTTATCCGCACCATATATTTCCCCTCTTTAACATACTCACTATCCCAATATGGTATGTTTAAGTGATGATGCACAACAAATATACTGGGCACTTCACCGCTGTATAAGCTCATACTCTTTTTATATACCAAGTGTTCCTCACCGTTAATTTTACGATAAATCCGATATTCCAAAGGATCTATGGGATGAAGATAGACTGCTTCTTGGAAATTATAAAAGGAAATACCCCATCTGTCCAGGTCGGAATTATAATCGCCGGTAAGATGATGGGTATATTCTCCAGGCTGTAGAGCATGGAGAACAAAACGCCAAGAACCATTATCACCCATGATAGACGGATAATCAACAAAATGAAGTTCTGGTTCAGCCGCTACCGGCTCTGCTTCGCCGGTAATAACCAAGCCATTGGTTAAATCAAAGCTGTACTGCCAGCCAAACTCGATAGCGGCATATTTCCAGGTAAGTGGCATATAGGTTACATTGCGAAACAGTAAAAAGGGATAGTCTTCCTCAGCATTATCAATCCTCTGTCCGCCGATGGTGATTGGTCCTTGTGCTATTTGGGCTGTTTGTTGTTTGGCATTTTTCTGCGAGGTTAGTTCTCTTAAATATTCACTGTAGCCGCTGTCATCTTTTATTAAGGCTAAACCATTTTGCTGGTCATAAGCCGTGCTGACACCTAAGAGACGGCAATCATAATAGGTTAAGGGGAAATAAGTGATATCCTTATACAGCAAAAGGGGATATTTGCTGTAAGAATTGTCGAATTCTTCTCCATTGATAGTTACCTTAAACTCCGGCAAGGTCACCGTGCAGTTTTCAGCTCCCCAAGCAGGAATGGGGATTTGACTTAAAGACAACAGCAAAAGCACACTCAGCATTTTCTTTAATGTTCTCATTTTTTATCACTCCTTGCCGGTTAAATAAATTGCTTGCTCCTCAGCATTCCACTGGACATCAAAGTTTAACGCTTCGCTGATTAATCTGACCGGCACCATTGTTCTGCCATTATTTGTGAAAGGATCATTTCCCAGATCCAGTTCTATCCTTTGTCCGTTAATATAAGCAACATTACGATAAAGAAGAAGCTCAACGGAGTTTTCGCCCAAATTGAAGTAAGCTATGCTTTGATCCGCATCCCAGTCTATCTCTGCACCCAATGCTTCACCTAAGCTTCTCAAGGGCAGATAACAATGCTCACCCCAAATAACGGGATCCACATCGCCTGCTACGTATTTGCCGTTTAAATATAGCCGGATAAAATCTCTTGCCTCTGGTTCCTCTGCCATTTCGTTCTCTAAATAGTAAAAGAATGCCTTGCGGTCGCTGGCTCTTTGGAGTGCTCCTTTGGTTTCATCAATGAGCACAATATTTATATATTCCTGCGGCAAGACCTGCTCGCCCCATTGGTTGATAAGCTGATATTTTCGTTTGTACTGGAGCTGGGAATCAGTGCTCACTATGGCTAACTGCTCAGAAAAGTTTCGTGCCTCAACATATTTAAAATCTATCACCTTTTCGCCCGTTTTATCAAAATAGCCCCATTTGCCCTTTAATTTTACTGCCATGCGCCCTTCTTGGCAGGGGGATATTTCTTCATAGATGCATGGGATAATTATTTCATTATCCTTATTGATTACGCCCCAGCCGGAAGCCGTTTTCACCGCAGCCACATCTTCGCTGAAGCTCTGAGCTTCTAAATATTGGGGCTCTATCTGCCAGTCACCATTATAATCTATATACCCCCATAAACCATTATATTTAACGCAGGCTAAGCCTAAGGCAAAATCTTGGGCATCTTCATAGATGAGCTCCAAGCTCTCCTTGCCCTCCTCAGCGCGGATATAGCCGTACTTGCCATTTTGCTTTGCCAAGTAATAGCCCTCACTGGGCAAGTGCAGATCTTCAAACTCAAAAGGGAATAGCCAATTTCCCGCAAAATCGGTCATACCATATCTGACATCCTCATATTGGCTGCGAGGCTTCACCCACAGAATTTGCCTATCTTTGTATCCTCTCTCATACAGACCTTTACTGTCCAGCAAAACAGTCGACTCCACTCTTTGTCCCTGTTCGTTGATTAGATAGTGAATAGTACGACCATTTTCTCCGCCGCCGTAATATTCCGTTATGTCTTCACCTACTCTTGCATAGCCTTGAAAAAATTCCCAAGCATATGAATATTTAGGTTCAATCAAGACTTCGCCGTTGGTATCCATAAACCCAGAAACAGTGCTGATAGCGCCTTCAGGCGACATGGCGGTATAAATGGGTTCGCCTACCATTATGTCAAAGGAAATTTTGCCTTCGCCGTATCCGCCAAGGCTATAAATGTCCAGATCAATAGGCTCAAAGCGCACACTTGCCCAAACGGGAACTGAGCTCAAAAGAAATATTCCCAAGAAGCAAGTTGCAGTAAGTTTTTTCAATAATTTTTTCATTTTTGCTCCCCCTTGTCATTGCCTTTGTTTTCACGTTCCTCTTTTATGCATTTTGCTCTCTGCGGCTTAAGAAAGTGAGAAAATTTTTAATAATTCACCCTCTCTGCCTGCACCACTTGCAGTTTGCCGTGTGCATTGCCGTATTTTAACAGCCAAACTTTTGGCTCCTCCTTTTCATAAACCGTCACTTCCGCTGTTAACTCTCCGTCTGTCACTTCATAGCTTACCCAAGCACCGACAGAAATCCCGTCTTTTTCTTTAGCTAAATTGGCGGCATATTCACCGGCATCCTGCACCGCTATTTCCTCTCCGTTTGGCTTGAGCACATGCACTTTTTCCAAAGAAACTCCCGTTCCCGTGTTTATGCCATCCACTAAGCGAATAATGATTTCTTCCCTGCCGTCAGCATTCAGATCTGCCCAATAAATCTCCGGCGGATTATAGGCGATATATTGCCAAACACCGGCATTCCACTCCCAAGCATATTCATATTTCTCCCCGTTTATTTCAACCTGCATGCCATGATAAATCATATAACTGCTGTCTTTATCAGCCTTTATCGGAGTTAAAACTATTTCTGCAGCGCCGTTTTGAGAGCGGTAGCGTTCTTGCAGGCTTAAGCTTTGCGTTTTTTCGTCCCAAGTTACGGCTAAATCCAAACCTTCCGCAATGGCTGAGGCTGGAACCATAGTGCGTCCGTTTACTATTTGCATCGGCACAGCCAAAGTTATCTTTTCGCCGTTTATTGCGGCGGTCTTGCTGCCGCTTTGGAATTTTAATTCGCGCTCTCCCCGCCAGCCGCTTGATTTCAAGGACGCTGTTTTAGTTTGCCCATCCCAGTATATCCCTGCATCCAGTGCTTCGCCTATGCTTCTTAGCGGAACCAATATTTCTCCCTGCTCAATTATCGGGGCAATCTCACACGCTAAATAACTGCCGTTTAAAAAGAAGCTGATTTCCTCTTGCTCATTTGCCGCCGCTGCCGATACTTGTGCTAAAGACAGGCTTAAAAGCAAAACTGCCGAGAATATTTTTAATTTTTTCATTCCTTATTCCACCTCTTCTAACTGCATGATGCTCCGTTTTAGTTTCAGATATCTTTTTGTTTCTCTTATGTTATGCACTAAAAGTCCTGCAAACAGCGCTAAGACAATTGCCATCAAGACACAGTTCTTAGTTTTGGCAAAAAAGCTATAAAACTCCCTATAGACTATTTCATAATATATTATTTTCCCTATCGGCATAATTACCGGAAAAAGCAACGCATACTGCGTCCATACATTAGAAAAACAAAATTTTTTCAGTTTGCTTTGAGCATCTCTCTTTAACTCGGCGCTAAAGGGTGTATCGGCAGAAAAAAGATATCTGTCCCCACAGGAGGCAACCAGCTCTAAACCTAAGGCTTGATATTTACTAAGATGCTCTTTTTCTGTTGTTAGACCAGTATTGCAAAGGATAATATAATATTTATCTGTTTTTTCACCTTTTTTAAAGGTTATAAACCAAGGGTTAAATTTGCAAATTTGCCAGCCTTCTTGGACCCTATCCCTTAAATAAGCACAAAAATCTTCATCTTCGGTTGGTTTAAAGGTATTGCGCTGGATTATTTTCTCCATATCCGACCACGTTCCTTTCAGCAGCGAATTATAATTACCCTCATTTTAATTATACCTTTTGTGCCTAATATTGTCAATATTCTTGTAACCAACGGCAAAAAAGCAGTCACCAAAATTAATTGGTGCCTGCTTTTATATTGTTTGTGTTAATACTGTTGACAATATTTTTTATTCTTGCTATGTTGATTGTAAAAGAAGGATTAAGCTTTAAGTGCAGATTAAGAACATTATGCCAGCTAAGCTCTTGAGGATCAGCAAATTCAGCAATATTGCCAAACAATAAATAATTTGCCTGCACGACGATTTTTTTGTAACCTTCTTCATTATGCTTTTGCCACCAACAGCAAAAAAAGATGCCGCTTTGTTTGGCGGCATCTTTTTTGCAGGCGCTATATCGCAGATCTTTCTACCTTTTGGCTAATGCTTGCAGATACATTTTTTAACCTAAACTATATGCACAGCACTTTTTCAAACCTTGGGCAGCTTTCACTTACGGCTGCTAAGAGTATTGTTCTTGCCCTTATTCGCTTCAGCTTTGCGGCAAATCATTTATTTTTTCTGCCGTTGACTCGTAGCTGATTTTCAGTGTATCCCCCGGCAGGGCAACTCCTTCACTAAGTATAATCGTATGCTTATCTGCCGCCGAAAAACCAATAGTTTCCCCGTCATGCAGTTCGACATCGTATTCAAGCACATAAGAAACGATATTAGCCATAAAAATGCGCAGTTCCTCCGGCTCAGCAGTTGTATTCAGCACCTCTATTTCCTCTCTGCCGAACTGCTCCAAACCGTAGGTGTAGCCGCTTAAGCCCTTTTGGTCTTGGTAGAGCCCAAACCACACCCAGTTAAAAATAGGCAGACCGTCCTGAAGCATAATATCCGCACATTCTTCATAAAACTGCGGCTCAAAGACCACTCCGCTGGCGTAAATACCGCTGGTGTATAGCTGACGGCAGCAGGCTGCCAAAACTTTGGCATAAATTTTGCCCAGTTCTAATAAATTATTCTCTTCGCCGACCACAGCTACCATAAGGTGCGCTTGGTGAGCTTTGGCAGCGCTTACTGCTTCCGGCCAAAAATAATTAAATCCCGCATTTTCCTCTGCTTCACCATCCGGAATCGGATACGGCATCATGCTGACCGCCACCAAGCATTCGCCTAAATTAAATATCAGCGAATCCTCGTCACTTTCTTCCGTTTCCTCGACAATAATCGCCCATTTTTCCCACAAATCACGGATCAGCTTAGTTTTATCCCACTGCGGTTTTGCTAAAAGCGCAAAACCGGCAAAGGTTCCCCGCAGATCTGTCGCTCCTTTGCTCCGCGGATAGTTGGCATGCCAAGCTGCATTTATTTCCTCACCATCTTTACCGCGGAAAATTTGGAAATACTGCTCTTCGCCCGGCAGCTTATATATCAAGCCTATTTGATAATTCTGCGCCACCAAAACGGCTGTCAATGTTCCTTCCCCATCGTCTGTAGTATAATACAGCCATTGTCCGCTGTCCAGCCAATCTTTCAGCTGCCGCAGCCACTGAGTGCCCATTTTGGACAGCCCGGCTTCATTCATGCGGAAGGAAATCTCTACCGAATGATCTGTTATAGGATAATGGAATTCACAGCAGGGATTATTTTTGCTGTAATCGTCCTCTTTAGGCGCAAAGAGCTGATAAAATTCCGCCAGTCCTTTCTCATCTATGTTGATGCAGTTAATCGTAAGCCTTTTTTCGTCCGCATCTTCGTCCATTCCCATTTGAAGCGTTTCGTCGGCACCGGGGTCAATCCAGTGATACTCCATCTGCTCCAAAGTAGCTCCGGCATTAATTTCCTCCTGCAAAGTAAGAAATTCATAATCATTGGGCACAAGCTGCAAGCCTTGCTGTACCGCTTCCAAAGCTCCTGTCTTATCGCCGAAATGCGCCCGCAGCTTGCCCACCTGCAGCCAAATCCACGGATAATCCGGTTCTTCCGCTGTGCCTTGTTCAGCATAGCGCCACGCTTCTTCCAGCCTGCCGCAGTATGTTAACGCCGCCGAATACCGATAATACCAAGTGCCGCAGCCCTTAGCCCTGCTTTCTGAATCTTTCAGCCACTCCGCCGCACGATAATAATAAATATAATCATTCATGTTGATGCAGGCGTAAGCATACCAAAGAGCAATCTGCAAATCCTGGTGAGCTTGCTTTTCGGTAAATCTTCCTTCATTTACGCCGTTTTCAATGAAATCATTCAGCCAATTGATCATTTTGCCGAAATAACCGCCTATTTCTCCGTTAAAGGATTCCAATGTGGCGATATCTTCCGCTGAAAGCAGCGAACCGGTTTCCTCATGAATATCCGGCTCTGTTGCCTCCTCATCCAGCAAAGGCACGCCGCCCACATCACGCCGAAAGACGTGGAAATCAGCTCTTGGCAGAGTGCTTGCTTGGAAAAATTCCTGTGCCGCATCCAAAACAGCAAACAAATCCCAGGCAATAAAATCCAGATATCCATAATACAAACCCGTAGCCCCGCCTAAGAAGGTTACTGCTTCCTCGCCAACTTTATTAAAAATTGCCTCCTGCAAGGAATCTCTAAAGTCTAAAATAGCGTTGCTTCTCTCTTCGCCGCTAAAGCCTTCAAGAGGATAGCAGAAAAATCCTGCTACTATTCCGTCTTGGTGATATTCGTCCAGCAAATCACTGCGAGCTGCCAGATATTCATTAATAATGACCGGCAGTCGGGTATTGCCGGCAAAAATGTCCAGCCGCCAATCGGCGTCCGGGTCAGAAATGGGTTCCATCTCATAAGCCAGATAGCTGTTCTCCAAATATTCTTCGCCGTCCTTAAAGAAAGTAAAGCCCATCTCCTGCAAAGCTTGCGGCAAATCGGCAAGCAAAACGGAAGGTTCGGCTTTAGCTTCGGCAAAAACATCAAAGCCGCCGATTAAGGCAATAGTGTTAATTTCGCCTAACACCTGATCCACCAAAGTCGAAAGCATCCACCAAGCTTTGTCGGGCTCTTGCTTTAAAAGGGGCACGAGCTTTGCGCAGTAAAGAATTAAATCTGCTTTTTCATCTTGATTTTTCTCTGCCCAAACCAAGACATCCTCCGCCTTAACCCCAATATCATCAACCCGCAGTTCAAAGCCTTCTGAGCGCTGACGCCCGACCCAGATATTCCAATTTTCCAGCACTGCTTGCGGAGCTTGGCTTTGGAAATACACCAGCGGAAACAAACGGGAGCGCAGTCCCTCGGGGCTTAAAATAAGCTCATACTTTTCACCGTTAAAACCCAGCTCAAAGGCAGTATCGCTCAAAGCTACTTTTAAAGCGCTGCTGCATTTATCCAACAATTCCTCGCCGCGCTTTTGCCTATCCTCATCATCCATAATACTGCGCAGTTCTGCCTCGATTGCCGCAAAAGCCGCCCAGGATTCTTTAGTGCGCTGGCGGAAATTTTTTGCAAACCGGGGCAGAGCCAGGCGATTTTGGCAGTCGGCGATATATTCCAGCGTATCCTCATCGCCCTCACGAGCCTCCAAAGCTTTTTTAAAGTAATCAAGCGCCTTTCCCTCCTGATTTAGGTAGTAATAAGCACTTGCTATGCGGTAATTCCAGCAATGATCGTCTTTAAAATATTCCTCATGAGGCATTAAAAGTTCCAGCGCTTTTTCAAAAAGCTCCTGCTCATCTAAATCAGCAATGGCAATATACGCCTTTGCCAGCTCGCTGTCTATCTCCGGAGTGTGTTCCTCTAACGGCACAGCCTCCAAAGCATCGATAATCTTCTGAATTTCATCTTGTTCAAACCACTTTTGGCATTGCTCCAATAATTCCATAGTTAGTCTCCTTTCTTGAGCTTTTAAGAATAATTATTGCCCTCATTTTATTCCTGCCCATCTTTATCCATAACTTCTTTGAGCTGCTGCATCACAGTATCAATATAGATATAGACGCCGTCCCGGTCGCAGTTATAGAGATTGGAGAAACTACCGCTTTCATTGGGACGAATAGGATTAGGCTCGACCACCTCGGTCGCCTCTAATAAACCGCAGCCTAAATTTTGGGCGGCAGTCAAGGCTTTTTTCAGTACTGCTAACTGCCCATTGCTCCATATAGCTTCCAAATCCGCCTTAACCTCTGTCTTTTTCTCTAAGTCACCAAGCAGCTGTGCCACCTGCTGTGCCGACAAATACACTCCGGAGCAATAATTTTCGATAATACGATTTTCCGCCTGATTAGCAAAATTCTCCGGGACAATTTGTGTCCACGGTGTAAAATATTGCTCATACTCCGGCTTTTGCTCCGCCAAAAAAGTGAAGGCACTGCCTCGGGTATAATAATATTCACGGAAAAATCCCTGCACTATTGCCAGATAAAAGCCGTGGCTTTTGTCAAACAATTCATCTGCTTCAGTATCCGCACCAACCTGCAGGGTTTCCAGATATTTTTGAGCGTAGAATTCTTCCATGCCATACTTGCTTGCCAATTCCAGCACCTTTTCTTCCTGTCCTTCCTGTACCCATTTTAGCGGAGTGAAATACCATTCTTCCATTTCCTTTGGTGAAATAGGGTGAAAACTTACATCATATCCCATAGTTATGCTCCTTTCCTTTTAATCGTCTTATTTATCATCAGCTATTTGGCGAAATATCTCCTGATACCGCTCTTTTAATTCCTGCGGTGCTTGTTCCACCGCTTTCTGACCACCTTTGGCGCTGTTTTTGCCCCAAATAACATAACAGATACTTTCCCAAGCGTATTGCAGCACTTCCTCCGGACTGGCTTCTGTTTCCTCAATTGGCTCGTCCTCGTCATCGTCATCTTCATCGGAAGAAAAACCGCTGGGAACAATCTCAGACAAATGGGCTTTTGCCTCCAGCAGAGCATCCAGACTTTCTGCATTTGCCATCCATGCGGCATAGTCCTTAGAATATTTCATATTCTGCATAGATAATATGCCCCGGACAAAAATGGGGACTGTATCAGCAGTAAAGCCGAATTGTTTCACATACTCCCGCAGGAATTTTTCCTGCAAGCGAGAATGTTCATCATCGCATAAGTCGAGATAATTCCACACCAGCTGCCGCCATTTTTGCCCCAGCATGCCCAGGGCAAACACCGCAAAACTGCCGGGCAGAGCGCACTGCTCATCATTTAGATTGGTGTACTGCTCATACTGGCGCATGGCAAGGCGGGCGTAGCGCTCCAGCAGGGAATGGAGGGACGGATATTGGACAGCGCCGGCGAATAATTGATTTATGCCTTTCTTGGGCAGTCCGGTGACAGAGAGATAAATCTTTTCCGGTCCTTTAAACTCCACCGCATAACTGCGGGGAAAATCCTCCTGTTTTAGAACCTCGCACAGATAGTTCAGCACTTCGCGGTAACCTTCCTCTGTGCTGTCCTTAGCTGTAATACGGATAACGGCAAAGGCATCGTTAGCCGATGCAGTAAAGTGCTTGGTTTTCCTCTTTTGCAGGTTAAGCGGCAAGTTGCCGGTACCGTTTTCTTTCAAACTTTTTACCATCTCAGGTCGGACTTTCCCGACCAAGCCCAAGAGATAATTGGTTGACAAATATTCATAGTTCGCTCCATATATCTTATAGTTCACAGCCACATAGCAGGCAAAGCGCAAAAGCCCTTCCGGGACATCCTCTGCACGGATACCAGGTTTCAGGGAGTATTCCTGTTCTTTCCAGTAGTCATCTTCATTGCCTGTCACGACAAAATACTTCTCCTGCAGCTCCCGTTGCAGCAGCTCAAGCAAATAATAGTCAATTTCACCCCAGCGGCTCTGGCGGCGCAGGTTTTCGCTGAAGGCGATGGCCTTTTCTGCATCCAGGGTTTCGGCTCGCTGCACTTCTATCCATTTCCTCACCAGATCGTGCACCGCAAAGGGCGCACCTATACTGCTGACCACTACCGGAGGCCAGAGTGAATCCAGGCGGGTGATTTTGCCGTCAATGGCGTCCTGGATACACTGGTCAAAGAGCGGCTGCAGTTCCTCCTGCACCTCGGGTTTCAGCCAGTAACAGCGCCCGTCTGCACTGTTGCGTTTTGGTAAATTCATAGTATTCTCTCCCTTCAAAACAAAAGCACCTTCTGCCTGAATGTCATTTAGACAAACCGGCACAAGGTGAAAAAACCGCAGGAAACCGACAGCCCAAAGCTGTCTTTTGCTGTATTTAATTGCTCTTGATATATTTTGGGTGTTATCATCAGAAGCATCTCCCTTTAATATCTGTTTTTAATTTTTAGTATTTATTCTATCTTTTTCCATAGCATCTACTATAGCATTGATTTGAAAATCTACCATATCTTCCGCTGCCTCCGGAAACAAAAACGGCATGGTATCCGGTATTGCTTTATAACCCATCATCATCATTAACGCCAGATTGCCGAAAAGCCTGGGGTCGATATTTTCTGAGGAAAGCCCCAAAACCGCCAGCAATTTGCCGAAGAAAATGAGCTGATCCCGCTGAAAGGCTTGAAAATTTTCTTGGGAGAGATAGCGTCGCATCTCCTGCTCTTCCTCAATGGAAAGCACAGCAATGCCGTTTTTAGCGCCATAACAGCAGTTTTGCAGAAAAACCTTTACCCCTTGCCGCCAGTCGGATTTATATTCGTCCATCAGCTTGCGGGCATAAGCCAATAGCTTGGGCTGCTGATAGCGCAATGCCTGCATGACCAACTCCTCCTTGGAATCAAACAAACTGTAAAAGAAAGTTTTGGATATTCCGACCTTTTGACAGAGGCTGTCTACACTGCTGTGAATCAATCCGTTTTCCGTAATGCATTTCAGCATCGTTTCCAGCAAGGCTTGTTTAATTTCGTCCCGCTGCTCTTCCGAATATGATTTGCGCGCCATAGTTAACCTCCTTTGTATAAAAACTGAAATTGAAAATTAGTATTTATATTATACAATATTTTCTTACCTAAAGCAAGAGGAGAAAGAAAAAATTTGCCTAAAATAAATCCGCCGTACGCCAAAAATGCGCTTTCTTTAGAAAGCGCATTTTTTTATATCTCTCCCAAACAAAAAGCAGCTGAAAAATATTTTCAGCTGCTTTCGCGCAATCAATTTAGAATATGATATTCATCCAAAAATATCCGACTAAAATCATTACTGCCGTGCAGATAAGAATCGAAATTGTGCCATACAGATAAACATCTTTTGCCCTGATCCAAGCCTTATTGCCAAAAAGAATTGCTGCAAAAGGCGAAGCAGCCGGAGTTACCAGCGCAATCTGCACTGTGAGCATTAATAAAACACAGATACCAGTAGGATCAATGCTCATCTGATCCATAAAACTCATAACTACAGACATCAAAATAATTGCAATAACACCATTGTTAGCTACGTTAGTTAAAATAGCCGCCAGCAAGAGCAATAGTGCGGTGAAAACAAACATTGGGCGTCCAGCCAAAATAGGACTTAAAACTTGAGTCAAAAACGGTTTTATCCCGGTCGCATCAGCTGTTAAAAATGAAGAAATCGGAATAATAAATGCGGCTAAAAACATCGCATCCCACATGACCGCATTTGAGGCTACTTTGCTAAAATCAAGCAATGGCTCTCCATCTATTCTGATGATGCAAATAATTACTGCAATAACAGCAAACCGTCCGGTCAGTCCCAAGCCGGTAAGCGCTTGTGCCAGCTTCCATTCTGCCGGCAAAAAGCTGGGTGCCATCATAATAACCAAAACGGCTAATAATACTCCTAAAGATACTTTTTGTTTTTTCGTCAGTTTTAAGGCACTTTCATCCACAAATCCGCTGGTGGTTATATCAAATTGTTTTAAAGCGCTGACATCAGCGCGGAAAACAAAGCGGCAAACCAAAACATAGGTCAGAATCATTAAAATGCTCATGGGAATAACTAAACATTCATACTTGACAAAATCGATACTTAACCCGGAAAGAGTAGTAAAGGTCTGCACTAAAACAATCGAATTTCCTTTGAAAGGAAGTATTACCAATGCCAAACAGGAGGATAACATTGTCCCAATAACCATTAAGGTCGGAAATTTTTCATATGCCTTATAGCCGGTTGCCTCAAAGATTCCGTAAAAAATTGACCAAAACATAATTGCTGCTACAAAAGGACCGCCTGCTAAACCGGAAACAATATATGACCCCAGAAAAATAACAAAAATAAGAGTCCATGGGCGACCTTTTAAGAAAGACAAAAGCATAATTTTGTTAGCAATCCAGCTGGCTACGCCGTTACTGTCAATCAGCTTCATTACAGTAAACATAATGATCATAAAAGGAAAGACATCTGTACCAAAACCAATGGATAATAATTGCGTCATATTGGTTATTTCCGTAAAACTCAGCGCTATCAGCCCCAATAAGCTGGGCCAAATCATGCCTACCGAACTCCATCCCCATATTACACCGATAAATATACCCATTATTTTCATTCCTACAGGGGTTATTGGAGAAATTGCCGGTAACAAGCCAAACCCAAACACAAATAAACAGACAATAGCTGAATTGACGTACCAAGATACATTTTTATTTTTTGCAACATTAGCTGACATTTTTCTCCCTCCTAAACTTTTAAATACTTTTAAGCTGCAACTTTCTCTTAGGCAGTCTGCTTTACCGGTTGAAACCCTAAGAAAACAGACTGCCTAAGCCTCTTACTTTTCAATAATCTGATATATCGGAGCGCCTTCGCACTGCTCTGGAATTCTAACCCCTGCTAAAACTGCTACTGTCGGAGCCAAGTCTACTAAACGAATAACCCGCTCTGTTCTGTAACTTTGTTTCAAGCCCTTTCCTGCAGCGGCAAAGATCGGAGCCACTGAAGTGCTGGCATAACCATAGGTCGTAGTCAAGCAATCGCCATGATCCATCGTATATCCTTCTGCCGTAAAATAGATAACATCGCCGCATTCCGGACCGCTTAAACCTAAAATAGCTGCATCTTTATTGTGCAAAGCCAAAGCGATAATTCTCTTGCCGGTTCCCGGATCACGGTAACCATACAGCGCTGTAATGATCTCTTCCTCTAAATCATATTTATCTTCAGAATCAACTATGCCGTATTCCTGACGTCCTTTTAAATTCAAGTAAATATGATTAGCTCTGACGGCAACTGCTCTGGTTTTTTCCCAGTTGATATCATGGGTATCATGCCCATTTTCATCCTTATGCATTACCGTATAGCCCAAAGCACGCATAACCGGTACATTAACTCCCGTTGGGTCGCCTAATAAATAGTGCTTGTATTCCGGACAAACCTGACCATGGTCGGAAATGATAAAAATTGTCCAACCTTCATCCAGCAACGGCAAAAACTCACCAATATACTCATCAGTCTGCAAGTATACCCGTTCAAACAAATCTTGATATTCTTCTTCGGTCAATTTAGCCGTGGGCATATCCTTATCTTTTAAATACTTAACCATCATATGCCCTTGCAGGTCAATATTATGAAAATGAGAGAAAATAATCTCTATGCCCTCTTTTTTAATCAGGTATTTTAAAGCTGCTGCAGTCCATTTTGCATCTGCGCTCCAATTTGCTCCGGTGCAGTCGTTAATTAATACCTTGTCAGATCCGCCTAAAAAAGAGAATGGCTGCGGATAACCAACATTTTCTTTGATATCTTGGAAAATCCGTTTCGGATGAAACATGCTGTCATTATTAATATCCAACGCCGGAGAAACCCATAATTTTAAATGATTGCCGTCCGGAGACAACTCTAATAAACGCATATTGCGATTAGCCGTATACTTTTCATCGCCTTTAATCACTTCGTCTATGACATCCTGCACAAAAACATTAAACGGTAAAGCTACATACGGCTCGGCATCTTTTTTGCTTTTATACAAAGCCGCATGATCATAGATTCCTTCCTCATTTTGCATAATCAAGCCTACACGCCGAGTCATACCGTGAGAAAACAATATCGTAAATTCTTTTGCACCTGCCGGAGCATTTGCCCAGCCTTTTGCTTCTTTAATAGGTGATACAACGACGTCAAAAGGCATAATAGTTACTACGCCTTCTCCTTCTTCTTCGGTCAAAAGCACTTTTTTCCGAGTGCCCAGATTGCGGTCCAAAGTAATTTTGGGAGTTAAATCTTCTACTACACAGGGAATATTGGTATCATTAGCTGACATAGGTTTATATGATACTACTTCAATTTTCTCATCTGCCAGCAAAATAAATTCTCCGTCTACTGTCGCAATAGAGTTAACTATAGCCGGCTGTGTTCCGTCTACCACATATAAATTTGGGTTGTCAGAGCTCGGCGGCCAAGACCCTCCGGGCCAATGCCAAACAAGAGTTTTTTTGCCAGCTTCGGCAGTTACATTCCAAATCTGCTCAGCGTGGCAATCAGTAGAACTGAAATTGTAGCCGATTTCATCAAGTTTTGTGCCGTTTTGGCGGTTAAAGCAGGTGATTCCGTGAGTCATAGGATAAGCGCCTGTGGCTAAGCTGCACCACATCGGTGGAGTCAAAGTCGGATGCGCTCCCATCATAACCAAATCTTCTCTTTGAGCGCCTTTCTCCACAATTTTTTGGAAGTTAGGCATTTTTCCTTCCTGCAAAAGTTTCTTAGAGTATCTCGGATCCATACCGTCAATACCCAATACTAAAATTTTGTCTGCTTTTGCCATTTTATTACCTCCCTAATTGAAAAATAAATTTCATCTATAGGTTCATTTTAGCATTGAACAGCTTAAAAAAATATCAAAATAAAACTATCGGCAAAGAGCTGTCTGCAAGCAAAATTTGCAGCTTAATTTTCCGTTTCCCTTATTCTTGCGGTTTTTTCTTATTTTTCAATACCGGTTTTTATTTATCGATGCTATTATTAAATTATTTTTGCAGTGTATAGCTGCCGTTATTTATCTTATATATTGAAAAAAGCATATTTTTCCCCCGATTCCTTCTTTTTTACGGTCTTTAACTTGCCTTAGCTTTAAGCTTTGTGCTATACTATTCTTAACAGTTAATATTTTTTTCGTGCAAAGCCTTTAATGCTAAAGATTATTTAGCATTTTTTGAATCACCTTAATAAACCAAGTTATTATTTTCCGCCTATTTTTATTGTATTTTAGGGAGGGTTTTTTTATGCGTTTTGAACAATTGGAATATTTGATGGAAATTCAAAAACAAGGCTCAATCAGTGCTGCCGCTAAAAGTTTACACCTTTCCCACCAAGCTTTAAGTATTTCCATAAAAAATTTAGAAGATGAGCTGGGTTTGCTTTTACTGATGCGTTCCGTCAAAGGTGTGTCTTTAACCGACGAAGCCAAAGAATTGGTTGCTGTTTCCAAAAACTTTATGTATGAGCTGGATAAAATTATCCAAAAATTTCAGCTTAACAATTTACAGGGGCATCTTTCCATCGCCGGCACTGCATTATCTATGGAGGTTTTCCTGCCTAAAGCTATCAGTCTGTATTATCAAAAATATCCTCATGTATTGGTTTCTTCCATCAAACATTCGCCCAGTGATACTTTATCTTTGTTTGTTGATGCCCAAGTAGATTTAGGTTTCTCCGTTTTAACCGAAAAAACCGAACAAGAAATTTTATGTGATTATCCTCAGATTAAATTCCATCATTGCACATCATTTCAAACCGGAGCTATTATTTCCAACAAATCCTCTTTAGCAAGCAAAAAAAGCCTTTCTTTAAATAACTTAAAAAAAGCTACCGTACTTTTTAATTGTGCTGAAAATATCGCCGCTGATCCCTCAAATGCCGATATTTTTCAAGCAATCGTCGCGCAAAAGAAAATATATGAACCTAATGCCGGTATCTATCGTGAACTGCTGCGCAATAATGTCGGTATTGGCATAACTTGTTTATACCAAGGTCAAAGCATGGGATTTGTACCGGAAGAAACTATCTTTTTACCAATTCACGACCTCAATGTAAGGTATTTTGGCTATTTTGTTCACAGTCAGCGCACTTTTTCACCTTTAGCCCAATCTTTTCTCACCGTATTGGAAAGTGTTTTTTTGTAATTTTTAATTGCCAACCTCGAAAAAACTCTAAACAACAAAAAAGAGCATCCGCAGATGCTCTTTTTTATTTAAAAAATATTGCCTTTTAAATACACCTTTTTTAAGCTGTAACCATATCCATGGCAAACAGCGCTGCTCCTAATGCTCCGCATAATTGGGCATAGTCGCTGATGATCAGCTTGGTTTCCAGCTTTTCTTCCAAAGTTTTAACCAAGCCTTTATTTTTGGACACTCCGCCGGTCATCATATAGCGCTCCTCTCCGCCGACTCTTTTGGCTAAGGCAACGGTTTTAGAGGCTACTGCTTTGTTTAACCCATGCACAATATCATCGGTTTCTTTATTTTGAGCGATCAAGGAAACCACCTCTGATTCGGCAAATACCGTGCACATGCTGGAAATGGTGATATCTTCCTTATAATTTAAGCCCGTTACAGCCATTTCATCCAAGCTCATTTCCATAGTGCGCGCCATCATTTCCAAAAATCTGCCGGTGCCGGCGGCGCATTTGTCATTCATCACAAAATTTACTACGGCGCCGGTTTCGTCCAAGCGGATAACCTTGCTGTCCTGCCCACCGATATCAATTACCGTGCGCACCTCCGGATCTAAGAAATGCGCCCCTCGAGCATGGCAGGTGATTTCCGTAATGCTTTTATCGCCGTCGGAAATCGCGGTGCGACCGTAGCCGGTAGTTACCATGGCATCGATATCCTCCCGTTTTAAGCCCGCTTGCTTCAGCGCTTCCTCTAATGCTCTTTCCGCGCCGACAGCCGCTCCGGCTCCGGTAGGCAAAATAACCGTCGTCACGATTTGTTTATCTTTATTGAGTATCACCACATCCGTACTGGTGGATCCGCTGTCAATTCCTGCAAAATATCCTTTTCCCATCTTAATTTCCTTCCCTTCCTGCTCGCCCATATGCATGCTTTCGGCAAACGCCTGCAATCTGGTCAAAAGCTGTCCGCTGCTTTGCACTGTGTAATCGGATTCAATTTTTAAAAGCGGCACTGTCAGCTGCTGCTTTATCTGCGCATATTCAAAGCTGTAAAAATCGCAGAATTTAACTGTATGGTAGATAACGCCCTTTAAATTGGGGTCTAAGTACAGCTGTCTTCTTTTGGTGTTGTCCGTCATGCGCATGCAGGGCATCTGTCCCAGCAGTTCTCCGGCATACCATTCCATCAATTCCTCAAAGGAAACGCCTTGAGGCGGTTTGCTGTCGCCTACCGAACGGTTGTTGACACAGGTTTGATTGTGCACCGGATAGGGGATCGCCTCCTTGACCATGGCGAACAATTCATTGCCCATGCGGGCGCCGAGCACGCTGATATACGGCTCGTTATTCTTCTGAGGCGCTTTAAATGCCGCCCAAAAGCGCTTTTCGTCAAACTCCTGCCCTTTATACGCACCGTAAGCGCGGGCTAAATCCTTTAATTGCCAAGCGGTGCGCTCTTTGCTGCAGCTGCCTTCGCTATGCAGCATATCCACTATATAAAGGAAATCTAATTTCCCACTTTCCTCCAAAATATCATATACACTGCGAATCGTATCACAGCAGTTCACCAAGACCAGCTCTTTAACCTTGCCGCTCATTACCGCTTCCAATAAAGATTTGCCAAAGCCGCAGAGATTGGGATGAGCAATCTGGTCCGCCTGATCAAAGCCCTGGGGCATTTCATTCAGGTTTTCACACTCTGCCCCGAAAGCCGCTAATAATTCTATGGGAGTATATTTGCATACATAGTAGGTTTTATTCATCTTTCTCTCCTCCTACTGCTGCCGGATCATCGCTGAGCATTTCTAAAAATGCTTCCAAGCGGGTCAGAGTTTGTCCTTCGCCGCCATGGCTTCGGTCACAGCCATCGCCGTCTAAAATCAATAACGGCAAGCCTTGTTCTTCAAATTTTTTCTTGGCCAGCTGAGCCGCGCCCATGGTGTGCTTGCAGCCCCAATGGTCAAACCAGACTACGCCGTCAGCCTTAACCTTTTTAGCATGCCTGATGCCGGCTTCTATCCGGCGCACAGCACTGCCGTTAAGCGCATGATAAACCATGCGTTTTGCCATAGCGTCAAAGGGCTTCTCCGGATCAAAATCCGCCTCACAAACCTCCGCCAGCTCACAGCCGACGATTTGGGCTTCGTTCTTAAAATACAATTCCTTCTTCACTGCCTCTGACCAAAAAGGTATGGTATGCATCCAATAAATGCGCTTGCCCTGCTTGGACCGGGCTTTTTCCACATCTGCTAAAAGTTTCTCCATATAATGTTCGTTTTCCTTGGTGCCCAATAAAATATTATTGGTCATACCGCAGTAAAGAGGAGTTACCAAATCAGTAGGAATATAGCGGTCGGCTCTCTTAGTTTGGTAGAGCTCATATTTTTCTAAGGTTCTTTTGCTGGTGCGCACTCTTTCCTTTAATGCTTCCTCATTAATCTTTTTGCCGGTGCTGTTTGCCAAAAATGCGGCAAGCTCTTTAAGCTGATTTGCCACATACTGCACGTTTTCCTCATTTTGCTTCATCGGCACATCAATGGCAAAGGACGGCACATCAAACATCTCTGCCAATTTTCTGAAAGTCAAAAGATTGGCATCGCAGGTTAAGTTAGTGTAAACGATGCATTTGGGCTTAGGCAAAATTCCGCTTTCCGCCGCTCCGATAAAGGTTTTGTGATAGCTGCATAAAGTCTCGGCTATACCGCTTTGCTCCACTCGCTGCAAAAATCCCCTTTCGGTTCTGCTGGCTGCCAAGTAGCAGGAGTAACTCTCCACGTTGTACGGATTCAATCCCACCTCCTGCAGCATTTCGCAGGGCGTAAAAACGCTGACAATTGCTGATTGCTCCGGATTTTGCAAAGGTTTGAGCATGGCAGACATCATTAAATCCGCCAAATATCTGTCCGCCGGCTGCAGGCGTTTATCCGGCATAAATCTATATTTTAAATGCTGAGCGCTCCAGCCCCTCTTCAGCCACCGGCGGGCGCGGACGGGGTCGGTTTGACTCAATTTCTCTATGTATTGCCCAAAGCTTTCTACCACTTTCACCTTTTCCACCTCTTCATAAAATCTCCAAAAAAGAAAACCGCCTTTCTCCATAGGAGTGGCGCATCTTCTTAATCATAGATAATTATAGCCTTTTTATGCTTATCTGTCAAATAACCGCTGCTTAAAAATATTTAACTTTTGTAATATAAAGCAACAAATAACCTTCATTTAAGGATATCTTTATTTTTCTCCCGCTCTCAACATCTAATTTAGAGCTATGAAGATACAGTATTGCAAACGGTCGATATGGACAAAAGAGAAAAATATGTCGGTGTTATGGTTGTAAGTATCGTCTTGACAGCAAATTTAAATACTCTGCCCCTGCTTTATAAATATGAACGGTATCAACTGGAATTTTATCCTGCTATTAACAATTCCTTTTATCATATTCTAAAAAGCATCTATCTTAAACCTCTTGCGGCAGCTTTTGGCAACTGCTGTGAGGGGTTTTTTAGCATTTCTCCGTTCTTTGTTTTTTTATTTGCCAACCCCTATTGCCCAAACATCTTTTGCAAAAGACAGATCGGCAATTATACCGCCAAACTATCCGCCAAAAACAAGGTCTTGACAGGCAAAAAGTTATGCGCTATACTGTTAAGTGAGTAATCACTCACTTAACGGAGGCGATTTAATGCAAAGCGTCATTATGGAAAATATCTGCCATTCCTACGGCAAAAAATCCGTTTTAAACGGCATTAATATGCATATAGATCAAGGAAGCATCTACGGCTTGTTGGGTCCTTCCGGCTGCGGCAAAACTACCGTCGTCAAAATTATGGCCGGTATTCTAGCAGCCACTTCCGGCAAAGTGGTCGTACTGGGAGAAGAAATGCCCAAGCTCAGCATGCTTTCACGAATCGGCTATATGGCGCAGAGCGATGCTTTGTATCTTTCCTTGAGTGCCATGGAAAATATGCAGTTTTTCGGTGCTCTTTACGGCATGAAAACAAAAGATATTAGCTCACGGGCTTTCGCAACAGCTTCTTTGGTGGGCTTGGAAAATGATTTATCGCGCCCGGTGCAATCTTTTTCCGGCGGCATGAAACGCAGATTATCTTTAGCCATCGCTTTATTGCACCAGCCGCAGGTTTTAATATTGGATGAGCCTACTGTCGGCATCGATCCGCTGCTGCGCCAAAAAATCTGGCAGCAGCTGCGAGCTATTGCCGACTCCGGAGTCAGCATTGTTTTAACTACACATGTCATGGATGAAGCAGAAAAATGCGATTATTTGGCAATGCTGCGCGACGGTCAAATAATTGCCGAAGATACCCCCTCTGCCCTTAAGCGCAACACCAACTCCGCAACTATCGAAGAAGCTTTTATTTATTACGGGGAGGTGGATCATGCGCATTAAAGCTTTAGCTAAACGCATCTTAACTCAATTGCTGCACGACAAACGCACTCTTGCTTTAATGTTTGGCGCACCTATGGTGATTATGACTTTGGTGTACTTTGTTTTGGGCGATTACGTCCAGCAGCCTGCTGTCGCCATTATTAATGCTCCGGTGAAATTTGTCGACTCCTTGGAAGCCGGCGGTCTAATGCCGCTAAGGATGGACGAAAGTACGGCTCATGACAAATTGCTCAGCGGAGAAATAACTGCCACTATCAGCTGGAGCCAAGGTCTGCCGCAGCTCGAAGTTGATGGCTCGGATCCCGGCAAGGTCAGCTTGGTCTTGCAGATAGTCAATGCGGCTTTGGCAAACGTCCAGCAAAATCAAAGCTTAGCTGTCGAATACCTTTACGGCTATGAAGGTCAAAGCTCCTTTGACCGTTTCGGTCCTTTATTGATCGGCGTAATCATTTTTTTCTTAGTCTTTGTCGTTGCCGGTATTTCTTTTTTGCAGGAACGAACCGGCGGAACATTGGAAAAATTATTATCAACCCCCATTCGCCGCTGGGAAATCGTTACCGGCTATACTTTGGGTTTTGGAGTGTTAACGGTGGTGCAGGCTGTCATTATCGCTTGGTTCTCTATTTACATTCTAAATATTATGATGGTCGGCAGCTTTTTCTTAGTCATGCTTATCGCTTTATTGACCGCTATGGTAGCCTTAACTCTCGGAATCTTGCTTTCCACTGCTGCGCATAACGAATTTCAGGTGATTCAATTCATTCCTATTGTCATCGTCCCGCAAGTATTCTTTACCGGATTGTTTGATTTAACGCCTGTTTTAGATGCTCTCGGTCACCTTTTTCCTTTATATTATGTCACTCAAGCCCTGACAACTGTTATGATTAAAGGCGGCTCTTTGGCCGACATAGGTCTCAATATTTTGATTCTAAGCGGTTTTTCCGTCTTATTTATGCTATTAAATACGCTGATTTTGAAAAAACACAGAAAAATCTAAGGGGTGCTTTTTATGCAAATCGAGATTAATTTTGAAAAAGTTTTAGGTGAAAAGCAAAAAGATTTAACCGAAAAACAAAAGGCTATCATCAAAGCAGCCTGCTTGCTCTTTGCCCAAAAAGGATACACTGCAACCTCCACCCGGGAAATCGCTCAGCTCGCCCAAGTAGCGGAGGGAACTATTTTTAAAAACTACGCCACAAAAGACGAACTCTTTTTAGCCATAACCGATTTGGTGATAGAAAATATTATTGAACCCTTCTTTATGACCGGTCTGGAAGAAATTTTTGCCCAAACCTACAATTCCTTAGAGGAAGCGTTGCAGGCGATAATCACTAACCGCATCCAGCTTATGCAAAGTGAGGAACTGCCTGTGGCAGCTATCAAACTCGTCGTTCAAGAATTGCCTTATCGACCGCAGCTGCAAAGCAAGGTTGCAGCTATGCTGGAAAAATTACCTTTGCAAGAAATACTCAAAAACCTGCAGGAGCAAGGAAAATTGATTGATTGGCCTTTAGATGTCATGCAAAAGCTTATCATGTCTTCTATCGTAGGCTTTTTAATAACCAAGATCGTCATGCTCCCCCAATTTTTTGCTCATGAGCTCCCGGATTACACTCAATATTGGATTCATTTTATTGCCGGCGGTCTTTCTAAACAAGGAGATGGTGAAAAATGCGAAAATTAATTGTCTTTTTGTTTATCTGCCTGACTTTATTGAGCGGTTGCGGAACACAGGATCTAAGCGGCAGAGTAGAAGCGGAAATTTATGCTAACCCCAGCGAAGTCAGCGGCAAAATCGTGGAAGTTAACGCCTCTTTAGGAGCAACCGTTGAAAAAGGCGCTATTTTAGCTCAAATAGATAATACTTCCGGTCGTTATAATTATGAACAGCTGGAGCAAAGCTTGCTGCAAAAACAAGCTATCTTGGACGGCTTGCAAAGCTCTGCAGAAAAAGAAGCCGTTAAGCAAGGAGAAAATGCCGTAGCCATCGCCCAAAAAGAATACGAAACTGCCTTAGTCGAGCTTAATGAAGCCCAGCTGCAAGCCGAACGCTATGATTTATTATACCAAAGCGGTGCTGTTGCCGCTAAGGAAGCCGAAGAATATCAGAAAAATCTCCAAATAGCTCAAAGCAACGCCGAAATTAAAGCTATTATGCTGGATAACAGCAAGCAGCAGCTTAACTCCCTCTTGAACACAGCCACCGACTCCCAGCTGCGTGCTGCTGTAGCTGACGTGGAATTAGCCAAAAGCAAGCTTGCCCAGGCAGAAGATGAGTTGGACAAATACACCATCTATGCCCAAACCGCCGGCACTATAGTCGGCAGTTTTTACCGCCCCGGTGAAATTGTTACTGCCGGCAGCGACATTGCCGATATTGCTGCCCAAAATGAGCAGTACGTCATCGTTTACTGGCCGAATGACCGTCTGGATGAAATAACCTACCAGCAAGAGGTCATTATTTACACTAAAGACCACGAGGAAACCGGCATCGTCAAATATTTGGATCTACGTCAGCAGTACACCCCCAAAGAGGAGCAAAACAGCCTTAATAAAAACAAAGAAAGCATCAAGGTCAAAATTCTTTTACCTGAGAATACCGCTTTTAAGCAGGACGAAGAAGTTTTCATTAAAGTATCCTAA
>CALXSY010000019.1 GCA_944391285.1 uncultured Clostridia bacterium | reverse complement strand
TCAGCAAAAAGTGCCAAAGCTTCTTCGCCGTCTTTGGCTTCTACAACTGTAAAGTTTTCTTCTTTCAGATAATTTGCAATAAGTTTGCGTAAATCATTTTCATCTTCTACCAATAAAACTTTGTTCATATTTATCACCTCTTCGTAAGCATAAGCTTATTATACATCTTAAATGTGATAAAATTGTGTGTATTTTGAAAGGATTTTACACAAAAATGAAAAAAGCACCGGAAAAAATTTCACAGTGCTAAGAAAAAACTATTCTTCTGTCTTGCCGTTAATACTATCTTGAAGATCTTTAGCTTCGAAAACATTGATTTTTTGCCCATCTTTAGACTCAAAGAAAGTTTCACCGTTTTCATTTTTCAATGTATAGTCACCATTGCTCATGTGCAAAAATTCTTTAATTTTTTCCATCTTGATCATTCTTACAGTATCACCTTGAGTGCACTCCAAACATAACTCGCCGTCATCGGCATATTTCTCAATACAGTGAGTTTCCTTGGATTTAAGAAATTTGTTCATCAGTCCCATAGCTAAAATCTCCTTTCATAACCACTTTTAGACATTAACATAACTTTTACTTACGAAAAGTATACCGTATTATTTTACAAAAGTCAATAGAATTTGTATAAGAATTTATAATTCGAATCTACTCATTTCCAGATTATACAACTCAATAAAGTAAGTACAATCGCAAAGTAACTGTTCTAAAGGAGCAAAGGCAATTAATTTTCCGTCCCGCAAAACCATGATGCGCTGATAGTTTTGCAAATATTTGAGGTCGTGGGTAATGGCTATCAGGGTGCGGTTTTGGGCGAAAGAATGGATAGCTGCTTCTATTTCCCGGGCATTTTGATAATCCAAGCCTTTTAAAGCTTCATCGACAACTATTATTTTGCTGTCTTGCAAAAACATCCTTGCCAATGCCAGCCTTTGTCTTTGTCCGCCGGATAAATTGCTGCCGTTTTGGTAAAGGTGGGTGTCCAGTTTCTCCGGCAATGAACGGACAAATTCCTCTAAGCCCGCTTTGTTTAATACCTGCCATAGCTCATTTTCGCTGGCAGCCGGCTTGGCTAAAAGCAAATTTTCTCTGATAGTAGCCGAAAAAATATAGCTGTTTTGGCTTAATACGCTGATGTGTTCCGTTAATTCTTTTACAGACAGATCAGCTAAATCAACTCCGCCCACTTTAATTGTTCCATCCTGCTGGCACTGCAAGCCTAATAACAGCTGGACGATAGTGCTTTTGCCGCTGGCAGAAGCCCCTACAATGGCGATATGCTCGCCGTCAGCAATTTCAAAGGAAATATTATCTAAAGCGTTAACGGTTTGCTTAGGATAGTGAAAATTAACTCCTTCAAACAGTATATGCCCGTCTTGAGGAATAGTTCCTTGAAAATTATTTCTTTCAGCAGCGGGAGTCTGTGCCAAGCTGATAATATTTTCTGCGGCGTGCAGGCTTTCATCAGCATAAGCAAAAGCCAGCGGCAAGCCCTGTACGCCCTCAAAGGCACTCCATAAGCAAATAACCAGCATTGCCAGATAAACTCCGTCCAAAGCACCGCTTGAAACTCGGACAGAGGCAAAAATAAGAGCGGCAAAAAGGGTGATATTGGCCAATAAATTATTAAAGGTGTTGCTTAAATATTCCAGCCGCATGAGAGTTGATTCAGCTTGCAGCAGCTTCTGCCGTCTCTTAATTAAATCCTCGAGATAGCTTTGGGCAGAAGCGCTGTTGGTTAAATCAACAGCGCCTAAGATATAATCCTGAAAGCGGATGTTTAAGGCTAATTTCTCCTGATCCTTAACAGCACTTTTATTTTTTAGATAAATTTGTGCCAATGCCGGCAAGATTAATGCCGCCAAAAGATAGCTTAAAGCAAAAATAATTGCTAAGACAGGCTCATAAAACCATAAAAAGCTGCTGACTGTTACCCAGACTAAAAAGGAGATCAAGGGCACATTGACCACTCGGAGATAAAAATATTTCAGCGTTTCGATATCGCTGAGCAAGCTTTTAAAAAGCTGACTGCTCTTTAAGCCTAAAGCCGCCGGCACCAATGGACAAATTATTTGATAAAGCTCCACCCGCAGCTTAGAAAGCACGCCGAGAGTAATATTATGGCTGAGCAGGCGCTCTAAATAGCGCAGAAAAGCCCGAAAGATGCCAAAAAACCTTACTCCTGCCACCAAAACGAATAATTCCATAATGGAAGTCGCCAAAGCCGCCCGGGAGATGAGCAGAGCAGAAGCGGACAGAAGAGCGATGTTGGCTAAAATGCTCAAAGCTCCCAAAAATCCGCAGCATAAAATGGCTCGTTTATGCTCCTGCATCAGTTTGCCAAAAAATTTATAGGCTTCAGAATGCTTATTCATAGGCACCTCCCAAATAACGACGGAAATCCGCATTATTTTGCTTTAAATCCGCAGTATAGCCTTGATAGCAGAGTCTGCCTTGGGCAATTTTAATAGCGTAATCGGCAAACTCCACGCAGTTTTTGCGGTGAGCGGCTAAAAGCAGAGTTTTATCCTGCGCTAATCTTTTAAGAGATGATAAGATTTTTTCCTCACTCAGCAAATCCAAACCCTGAGAAAATTCATCGCAAATGATGAGCTCTGCCGGTTTTAAAGCGGCACGGACGATAGCGATTAATTGTTTCTGCCCGCCGGACAAATCCTGTCCGTCTTCGCCCAAGATGGTTTCGTAACCTTGGGGGAATTTAGCAAAATAATCCCTTAAATCCAAGCGTTCAATGACCGCCTGCACATCGCTGAGTGTGGCTTGGGGATTGTAAAGGCGGAGATTGTCCAAAAGGGAGAGGGAGAATATATGCGGCGCTTGAGGAATATAGGCGATATGTTCCTGCCAGAGATTTAAATCGCTTGCTCCCAACGTCATGCCCAGATAATTGATGGTGCCGGCTTGAGGCGCCAAAAGCCCTGCCGCTAAGTTTAAAACGGTAGTTTTGCCGCCGCCGGAAGGACCGATTAAAACGGTTATCTGACCTTGGGGTAAGCTGAAGCTGATATCATCGACTCCATGATGATTGGGATAATGATAGGAAACATTTTTAAAGCTTAAGCCTTCGGCGGTTAAGTCCGCATTATCAGCCGTTTGTGTGCGGCATAAGGGATTTTCCTCAGCGCCTAAAAATTCACCGATGCTTTCGGCGGCTTCGGCGGCGTTTAGATTGGCATGAAACTGACTGCCCAGATTGCGCAGAGGCAGGTAATATTCCGGTGCTAAAAAGATGATCATCAAAGCAATGGGAAAATTAACTCCCCCTTCAATCAGCCTGATTCCCAATCCTACTGCTACCATGGCAATGCTGATGGTAGTGACCAGCTCCAAGGTAAAAGCGGAAAGAAAGGCGACTTTTAAGACATTCAAATTAGTGCGGCGGAATTTGTCGCTGATTTTGGCGATTTTTTCCCCTTGCTTTTCACTCTGTCCCAAAAGCTTTAAGGTAGTTAAGCCGTAAATTACATCTTGCAGATAGCCGCTGATTTGCTCCAGCACCTTCCAGCTGCGCTTGCTGGCAATGGCGCTGAAACGACCGATTAAAATCATAAAAACAATAACCAAAGGAGCGGTAACCAGCATGATAATACCGCTGGTAGGGTCATTGGGGAAGATAAAGATTAAAAAAACGATAGGAAAAATGATTGCCTTGAGAAAAAGGGGAAAATACAATCTTAAAAAGCCGTCTAATAACGCTACTCCTTCGCTCAGCAAATTGAGCAGAGAACCGCCGTTTTCCTGATTTTTTAAGGCTAAAGGGCCGATTTTGCGCATTTTGAGCAAAATATCTGCCGAAACCTCCGCTTGAATATTATTGCTTAAGCGCAAAGCCGCCTCCTCGCTGACTAAGCCGGCTAACAAGCGCACGATTAAAGCGCAGGCCAAGCCGGCAAATTGATAGCTTAAATCACTGACTGCCAAATGGCATAAGAATACCCCGTCAATGATTTCTGCCAGATAATAGCACCACGCTAAAATGCTTATTGCCCCCAGGATACTACTGAGGGCAATAAGAGCGAGCAATAAAGGTTTTTTAAAAACTAACTGAAGCAAGAGAGGATTCATCAATAGTGCAGCTCCTTTTCGGTAATGCGTTTGCGGAAAATCCAATAGCTCCAAGCTTGATAAAGCAAAACGATAGGTACAAAAATACCGGCAACAATGCTCATTACTTTTAAGGTGTAAGGAGTAGAAGAGGCGGTATAAATAGTTAGATTGTAAGCTTCGTTGATGGTAGAAATCATTACATTAGGGAACATAGAGGCAAATACCGCTATTGTTACGCCCAAGATTGCTAACGAAGATGCTACAAAAGCCAAACCGAATTTTTGCTTAAATTGCAACAGATACGAGATAACCAACATTATCGCTGCAATCACTACTGCAATTACGGAGATAGTGCTTTGGAATAATACACTGGCAAAGAATGCATAAACCAGCCAAGCGACAGCAACAATGATTGTCACAGCACCCAGTTTGGAGCGAATACTGTTAACCCGCTGACTGACAGAGGGCATCCCGCTTTTGAGTGACAAAAACAGACTGCCGTGATAAGCAAAAACTAAAGCCAACATTACTCCGCCTAATAAACTAAAAGGAGTAAGCAAAGTGAAGAAATTGCCGGCATATTCCATATTAGCATCAATAGGCACACCGGTGATAAAGTTGCTCACCGCTACGCCAAACAATACCCCGGGCAAAACAGAGCCTAAGAAGAAAATGATATCCCAGGCTTTGCGCCAAGCCGCAGAAGGCATTTTAGAGCGGAATTCGATAGCTATGCCACGACCGATTAAGGCTAAAAGGATAGCGAAAAGTGCCAGGTAGAAGCCGGAAAAGAGAGTAGCATACCAGTGAGGAAAAGCGGCAAAAATTGCTCCGCCGGCGGTCAAAAGCCAAACCTCATTGCCGTCCCAGTGAGGACCGATGCTGTTAAAAACTACCCGTCTTTCGTTATCAGTTTTGCTGACAAAGGGCAAGAGTGAGCCTACTCCGAAATCAAAGCCCTCCAAGATGAAGAAACCGCTGAAAAGTACGGTCACTAAAATAAACCACAAAATATTTAAATCCATAGCGATTCCTCCTTGTCAGATTGATAAACCTCATGCAAAATTTCATCATTAGCCTCAGGACCTTTTAAGGCGTATTTGGCAATCAAGAAGAAATCCAAGAAGGTTAAAATGCTGTAAACTAAGGTGAAGCCGATTAAAGAAATCCAGACATCACTGGTGCTTAAGCTGGGAGAAACACCCTCGGCAACAGTCTGCAAACCGTAAACAATCCACGGCTGCCGCCCGACCTCGGTCATAATCCAGCCAAAGCTGTTTGCCAGGTAAGGCAGAACGATGGCGATGCTTGCGCACAATAAAAACAGTCTGTGCTTAAAGAGCCCGTCCTTTTTGCGTCCGATAAATCCGATCAAGGCTAATAAAAGCATCAAACAGCCGCTGCCAACCATAATGCGGAATGCCCAGAAAACTAAAGGCACATTGGGCGTATAATCTCCTTCGCCGTACATTTCATCATATTGGGCTTCTAAGTCATTGATACCGACAATAGTGGCATCAAAATCATTGTAAAACATAAAGCTTGCCAATTTGGGAATAGCGATGGCGAAGTCATTTTTGCCTTCTTCGGTGTTAATGCTGGCAAAAAGATTTAAGCCGGCACCGTCCTCGGTTTCCCACAAGGCTTCAGCCGCTGCCATTTTCATGGGCTGACGCTCGGCGACCTTCTGTCCCTGCAAATGTCCTACGCCCATTACGGCTACAGAGCCGATAAGTGCAAATATTATGCCTACTTGGAAAGATTTGCGGAAAAAGTCGACATTTTTCTTGCGGTAAATATTGATTGCCGCAAAAGCTACGATGAAAAATCCGGCAGTGGTAATACCGGCAAAGAAAACGTGGGGATATTGGGTCATGAGATTGGCATTAGTCACAACCGCCCCAAAATCCACCAGTTCGGCACGACCGTTATTGATAGCGTAGCCTACCGGGTTTTGCATAAAGGAATTGGCGATCAAAATCCATAAGGCCGAGAGATTGCTGGCGATAGCTACTAACCAAATGGTAGCCAAATGCAGTTTCTTAGAAAGCTTGTTCCAGCCGAAAATCCACAGCCCGATAAAGGTAGACTCCAAAAAGAACGCCAGCAGAGCTTCGATAGCTAAGGGAATGCCGAAAATATCACCGACAAAGCGGGAGTAATTGGACCAGTTCATGCCGAATTGGAATTCCTGCACAATACCGGTAACCACACCTAAAGCAAAGTTGATTAAAAATAATTTGCCCCAAAATAAGGTCATTTGCTTATATTTTTCATTCCCGGTTTTAACATATAATGTCTCCATCACGGCTACAGCGATAGACAAACCTAAGGTTAAAGGAACGAAAAAGAAATGAAATACAGTCGTGATTGCGAACTGTAATTGGGATAGACTTAAGACGTCCATATAATCCCTCCTTTAAATTATGCTATAGTATATATACCGCAAACGAGGTAGTGTTAAACACAGTTTATAAAGAAATTACAACATAATATTTGCCGGAGAAAATTATAAAATGTTTTCCCGAAAAAAATCCTTCAGATAGCTTATTAAATATCTTTCTTCATTGCTGAGCCGGTCATTGTTAGGATAAAGAATATAATAACAAATGGGATAATAAAAATCGGCAATCGGTCTGGTACAAATATTGTCATTATTAAGATAATGGCGATTGGCACTGGCCATAAAAGTGAATGCTTTATCTTGCTCAATTAATTTAAAAATATTTTCAGCGTTATTTAAGCCAATACACGATTTAGGCTTAAGAAAATTATTAATTATTTCTGATGATTCCGGGGAAGCGCTGAGATAAGCAAGATTGTAATTAGCTAAGTCAGCAATCACAATTTTATTTTTATGAGCCAAAGGACTTTGTTTAGACAAAAAAAGCTGGTATGTGTCTTCAAATAATATATCCAAATTCAGCTCGTGTTCTTTGGCAAAAGAGTAAATTTCCTGGCGATTATCCTCAGAAAAGGCTTGAATACCGATATTAATATTTTCTTGCAGCATGGCTGACTGAAAACTTGGGGTAGAGATGACTTCTCTTAAGGTTAAAAAAACATTAAAATTTTCCTGCCAAAGCTTAGGAATAATATCATTAGAAATAATACGGCAGGCAAAAGGGGTGGCAACTATTTGAATATTGATAGGAACACTGGGCGTTTTTTGGACAAAATTTTTCCACTTATGCTGATATGATTTAAAATCATCGGTCAATTTTTTGGCATCCTCATAAACAATAGAGCCTAAAACCGTAGGGGCAATTCCTTTGGAAGAACGTTTTAACAGCTCAAAGCCTAATTCTTCTTCTAAAGATACAATTGATTGACTAAGCGCAGGCTGGGTAACAAAGAGTTTTTTCGCCGCTTGATTCATCGAGTGGGAATCAATTATTTCTACTAAATATTGCAATTGTTCCATACGCATTACATTTTACCTCCTTTAGCAAAAATATAACACAAAAATGGTTAGATGTCTACTAAGAAATATTTGAAAAGAAGCAGCAAAAAAAATAAAGGCAGCAATTGCTGCCTTTATTAAAAAAATTTCTTACATTAAATTAAGGAATGTTAAAGCATTGTCATGCATGATTTTGGGCAATACTTCTTGACGGATACCATATTTTGTGTGAGATTCAATGCCGTCAGCCATTGAGGTCAAAGGATAGGTGGTACCATAAATGATTTTATCGCTCAGCATATAGTTAGCGGCGTTGATGTATTCCTGATAACCGGTCATCTTACGCATATAGATATCGGGGCAGATATATAAATTGCCACGCTCAAAGGCTACGGCGCAGATTGCTTGAGTCCAGGGCCAGCCGCCATGGCAAGCAGCTATTTTCATTTTGGGGAAATCCAGCACTACTTGCTCGATAACCTCTGTTTTGTAATATGAAAGATTAGGAGCACCTAAGCCGCCAAAGGTCATAGCCACCGGAATATTGTTTTCCTGGCATTTTTCATAAATGGGATATAGGCGCTTATCATTGGCGTACAATGCTTCCGGCAAGAAGATAGCCGGCTCCAATAAAATGCCTTGGCAAGGACCATTGATGACATATTTATCTAATTCTTCCAATGGGTTGAGGAAAGGATCAATACCGGCCATGGTAATAAAACGTCCGGGATAATCTTTCATCAAATTAACTAAATCTTCGTTGGTGCTGTCAGGATTTTTAGCTCTGCGGATGGGAACTACTGCTTTTTCTACATTTAATTCATCCATTTCTTTTAAAAGCATTTCCATAGATTTTTGCTTTGCAGCCGGAGAAATAGTGGCATTAGCATAGCTGGGGGAAATGGAACTTTCTATGACATCAATGCCGGTGTAAAGAAAATCCTTTAAATATCCGCCATAAGGTGGACGTACTCTAAAGTCAATAATTTTCATAAAAACCACTCCTTATAAATTATAATATACCGATTAACATCCAGTAAGGAATACCTAAAGCGCAAAGATAAATAGCACAAACTATCATTTTCATGCCCCAGCATTTGATGAAATCGCTCATATGAACATTACCGTAACCAAAAGCAATCAGAACTAATGTTGATTCATAAGGGAATAATAAGTTATTGGTTCCTTGATAGAAGGCATAAAGCATTGGCATAGGATTGATACCTAAATCAACGCAAATTTGGGTTAAAGCCGGACCGAAAACGGCAAATTCAGCGCCGGGAGTCATCAAGAAGTTGCCGGCAACAATGATAACCCAAGTGATAACAATAAAGGCATAACTGCCGGCGTTAGCCAAAACAGGCAGTACCAAAGAGGAGAATACCGGACCAATGCCTACATAAGAAGCAGCAGAGCCAATGGACATACAGGCAGTAACGAAAATTAAAACGCCAAAATCAGCCTTAGCCACATCTTGGGGAGTACCAATTTTAAAGCCCGGGAAATATAAGATAAAGGCAGCAATTAAGAAGCCATACATCATATCATATCCGTGCCAGGTAATAGTAAATAAATAAATTAACAAACCAATAAGTACACCGGTTAGTTTCTTTTCTTCTTTAGTAATTTTAGGCAAAGCTTTATATTGTTCAATAAAATATTGTTTGCCGTCAATACTTTTTTCCGGTTTCATGATTTTAATAATGATAAAACCTAAAATATAAACTAACGGAACAAAAACAGCATTTTGGATAAAGAAGTTTAAGTAGGAGATTTCCAATGGAGTGATGGTAGCACAGATACCCATCAATACCCCAAAGCCGTTAGGGGTAAAAATAAAGTTACCGGCGTCTAAGAAGCACATGGCAGTAGCCATCATGATTCCGGCAGAGGCTTTGGATTTGCCTAATTCCAATGCTTGGGTGATGCCATAGGCTAAAGTAAGAATGGCGATTAGCATTAAAGTACTGCCAACTAAAATATTGCTGATAACGCATAATGTAATTAAAGCATAAATGATGCCGGCATAAGTTCCTCCGGTTTTTATTAAAAGCCAATAAGCAATACGTCTCATTAAGGTAGTGCGCTGTACAACATTAACCAAAACTAAACTGCCAAAGACCATCCAAGGTGTGCTGCCAGCCCAGCTGGAAAGAACAGTTGCCAAAGGAGCAACATTAAAAAATGCATAACCGAACATCAAGCAGATTGAAGTAGTAGTTGTAGGTAAAGTTTCAAAAATGAATGATAAAATTGCCCAAACTGTGATAACTAAAAAACCTTTCATACCAACAGTAAAAGTTTCGTTGGTGGGCATAAAAAGAATGACAAGAGGAATTAAAATATTTATTGCCCATTTAATAAGCATAGTATTGTTTTTTTGCGCAGAAACTTGCGACATAAAAACACCTCCGATTTCACTAATTTGGTGATTAATTATTATAAAAGAAGTCGCGGCTTTCTTTATTTGTATTATAGCACTTCTGATATATAATGTATAATTGTTAAGTATTATATCCGGTGATAAGAGCCGGTAATAATATCTAATTTAAAGATATATTCCACGCAATAAAACCCGGATAATAAAAAAAACTTCTGCCTCAATGCCGGCAGAAGTTAAATTTGTTTGGCTATTTCATTTGGCGCGCATCACGCAGCAGTTTCCAGCAGGTAAGAAAAACTCGGCTGAATAAGACATAAGCACAAACTCCGCCTAAAATACAAAACAATACCACAGCCAGAGCATACATATTACATTGCCTCCTTGCATAAAAATAAAAGAAAAGGGGGAAAAATCATGAAAAAAATTTTTTTAAGCCTTACGCTTGCATTTTTTATTATGTCTTCCGTTTTGAGCAATTATGCATATGCCTTGAGTGAAATACCCGCTCTTGAGTCCAAGTCAATCGTTTTAATGGAGCCGGTAAGCGGGCAGATTTTATATGAAAATAATGCCGATGAAGAGCGTATTCCTGCCAGCGTTACCAAGCTGATGACTCTTTTGTTGGTTTTTGAAGCGGTGGAAAACAACGAATGTTCTTTAGCTGATGTGGTTACCGCCAGCGCCTATGCTTCGTCTATGGGAGGGACGCAGATTTATCTGGCAGAAGGCGAAAAAATGACCTTAGAGGAATTGATTATCGCTATAGCGGTCGGTTCTGCCAACGATGCCGCAGTGGCAGTAGCGGAATATTTAGCGGGCAGTGAGGAAGCATTCGTGGCTTTAATGAACACCAAAGCCAAGGATTTAGGCATGAATAATACTAATTTTATGAATCCCAACGGCTTGCCGGCGGATAATCATTATACTACTGCCCGCGACCTAAGCCTTTTGGTGCGGGAAATTGTCAATAAATATCCGCAGATTTTAAATTATACTTCTTTAAAAAGCTATACTTTGCGGGAAGACAGCAAGCCTTTTGAGCTTTACAATAAAAATAAGCTCCTTTGGTGGTATGAGGGCGCTGATGGTCTAAAAACCGGTTGGATCGGCGAAGAATCCGGCTACAATGTAGCTGCCACTGCGACTAAAGATGAGATGCGTTTAGCAGCAATCGTTTTGGGAGCGGAAAAAACTTATGACAATTTTTATGATGCTATGAAATTATTTAACTGGGGCTTTGAAAACTACACTTACCAAAAATTATTTGCCCAAGGTGAGGAGATAACTTCTTGTGCTGTGCAAAAGGGTGAACAAAGGGAAGTAAAACTGGTTGCTTCTGCAGATATAGGTATACTGAGTGCCAAGGAGGAACAGCAGGATTTGCGTGCCCAGCTGACTTTTGTTGATATTAATGCTCCCGTTCAAAAAGGAGAAATTTTAGGTATCGTTAAGGTGTATGCTCAAGATGAATGTTTGGGCAGCTATAATGTATGTGCGGCGGAGGATGTGGCAGCTTTAGGCTTTTTTGGCGCCTTAAAAAGGGTGGGAAGTTATTTCTTTTCTTAAAAATTAATATAGAAAAAACGATTGAAAATTTAGCAAATGGTGATATAATATATTTAGCTTATAATCCAGAGGTGTACTTATGGCGCAGAAAAAAGGCAATTCCCGCCAAAAATCAGATAAAAATCAGAAAAAAACTGCACTCAAAACTAACAGGCTGGTGCAGCTTTTATTAGGCTTAGCTTTTATAGGTATAGGTATCTATCTTTTTTGGCTGATCAATCAAAAGGTAGAAATCACTGTCGAAGAATCAACAGCAGCTTTAGGTGTAGTCGGAGCGTTTATCTACCGCTCGCTGGCGAGTTTAGCAGGAAACGGCAAGATGTTGATTCCGCTGGGCTTTTTTGTCTTTGGCGTGAACTTTATTTCGCCTAAATTTAAACTGACCGCCTTTCAAAGCTTTGGCATAGTTTTCAGCGTAATGATGATTTTAAGCATCGTCCATTTGCCGTTGGCTTTTGGCATCAACAGCATCAGTTTGGCATGGCTGGGCGAAGGCGGCGGCATAATCGGTGCGCTTATTGCTTGGGTTTTAGCCAAAGCCTTCGGCGAGATTGGCAGCTATATCGTAGCGTATATTTTGTTAATTTTAGGTATCGTCTTAAGCTCTAAAGGACAGATTTTTCGCTGGCTCAGAGCTTGGGGCAGAAAGCTTGCTGCTTTTATTAAAGAAGTAGTTCACGGCACTTCCAAAATTATTTTGGAGGAAGTAGAGGAAAATAATGCTCCCAGAGAAGCGAAGCCGAAAGCTTTGCCGCCGATTAAAACAAAAGCAGAAAAAGAAAACCATGCTAAGCCATTTATAATTAATAATTTACAGGAAATTCAACAAGATATCAATGACAATAAAAAAGAGAAAAAAATTCCGTTAGTAAGCGAAAAATTGGGCAAGAATATTTTAAAGGACGAAGATGTAGTTCCCTCAAGCGCTAAGCCTAAAGAAAGCATGGAACCATTAAAGAAAACTAACGAGCAAAAAGAAGTAAAAACTGAGAAAAAAGTTTCTTCTCAAGAGCAGGGAGAAACCTTTGTGCCGCAGAAAGAAGAAATAAAGGAATATAAATTTCCTTCATTGGATCTTTTGGACAAGAAAAAAGGAGCCAAAAGCGGTGTAACTCAAAATGAGATTCAAGAAAAAGCGGCTCTTTTGGATAAAACGCTGGCTGATTTCGGTGTCAAAGGACATATCAGCGAAGTGAGCATCGGACCGGCGATCACTCGCTATGAATTTCAGCCGGCTTCCGGAGTAAAGGTCAGCAAGATAGTTAATCTGGCAGATGATATTGCCTTAAATTTGGCGGCTTCGGGAATCCGTATCGAGGCACCGATTCCGGGCAAAGCGGCAGTCGGGATTGAAGTACCCAATAAAGAAACCAGCACGGTTTCTTTGCGGGAAATTATTGATACACCGCTCTTTAAAGATGCTAAATCCAAGCTGACGGTGGCTCTGGGCAAGGATATTGCCGGTCAGCCGGTAATAACTGACTTGGGCAAAATGCCCCACCTTTTAATTGCCGGTGCTACCGGCAGCGGCAAGAGTGTCTGCATGAATACTTTAATAGTCAGCATTTTGTATAAGGCTAAGCCCGATGAGGTCAAATTTTTGATGGTTGACCCGAAAATGGTTGAGTTAGGTAATTATAACGGTATTCCCCATTTGCTTGCTCCGGTAGTGACGGACGCTAAAAAAGCAGCCTCCTCTTTGCGCTGGGCAGTGATGGAGATGGAAAGACGCTATGAATTGTTTGCCAATACCGGCAATAAGGATATCGAGCGGTATAATAATTATGCCAGGGAAAAAATTGCCCAAGCTAAAACCGAGGAAGAAAAGCAGCAAATTGAAGTTTTGCCTTTTATCATCATTTTGATTGACGAGCTGGCGGATTTGATGATGGTAGCGCCTGCCGATGTTGAAGATGCTATTTGCCGGCTGGCGCAGATGGCAAGAGCGGCAGGAATGCATTTGGTTGTAGCTACGCAAAGACCTTCTGTGGATGTTATCACCGGTATTATTAAGGCAAATATTCCTTCCCGCATTGCTTTCTCCGTTTCTTCGCAAATCGATTCCCGCACTATTTTGGATATGGGCGGAGCCGAGAAATTATTAGGCAGAGGAGATATGCTCTTCTTTCCCAGTGGTCTTCCCAAACCCAAAAGGGTGCAGGGGGTGTATGTATCCGATAAAGAGATTGACCGGGTAGTAGAGGCAATCAAACAGCAGGGACAGCCTAAATATGATGAATCCATCGGCAGTATGCCCATTTTAAGCAATGATACCAATAAGCAGGAGGAAGAAGAGGACGAGCTTATTCCCGAGGCGTGCAAGCTGTTTATCGAAAACGGACAAGCCTCAATCTCCATTTTGCAGCGCCGTTTTCGTGTTGGCTACAACCGTGCCGCCCGCATAATTGACCAGATGGAGCAAAAGGGCATGATCGGTCCTCATGAGGGCAGTAAGCCCCGGCAGGTAAAGATCACTTTAGATGAGTATTATCAGCTATATGGTGAAAAGTAAATCAAATTAAGGAGGGATAGCTGTGGAAAGCTTAGGAGCAATATTTAAAGAAATTCGCGAGAGCAACAATATTTCCATTGAAGAAGTAGAAGCGGCTACTAAGATTCGGGCTAAGTATCTACAGGCTATTGAAGCGGACGATTTCGATGCTATTCCGGGCAAAGTTTACGCTAAAGGATTTGTGAAAAGCTATGCCAGGTATTTTAAAATCGATCAGGAACCGGTTATTCAGGAGCTGATCGAAGAAACCTTTGGCGGGCAGAGACCGGTGACCCCCGTTGTAGAAGAAAAGCCGGCGGAAGGAACATTAAAGCGGCAAAATAAAGAAAAATATTCTATCTTAGAGAAAATACCGGCTAAAGAACGCCCCATAGAAGACAAGCCTTTGAATAAAAAGGTAAGCCGTCTGGTGGGGATCAGCGTTTTGTTTGTGGTGCTGCTTTTGGCAATCGGCGGCATTTACAGTATCTTTAATAAGGAAGATATTAATAATGATGAGCAAAACCCGCCGATAGTTAATTCCGAGCAGGATAATCTTGACGAAGAGAACAACAATACCGATATTGATGAAAATAACAACGAAAACAATACCCAAACCAATGAAGGGCAAAACGAGGGACAGACTGCAGGACAAAATGAAGGACAAAACCAGTCCGTTACTCCTCAAGAGCCGGTTTATGACGGCTTAACCCTAACTCTCACTCTTTTGGATGTTGAACCGTCCAGCGTAGACAAATGCTGGCTGCAAGTAACTGCCGACGGCAAGCTTTTATGGGAGGAAACCTTAAACGAAGGAGCTTCCAAAACTATTGAAGCCAAAGAGAGTATTAAAATCAAAGCCGGCAATGCCGGAGTAGTTAATATTAACTTAAACGGCAAAGATTTCGGCACGATGGGCTCTTATTCACAGGTAGTAACCAGAGAGTATACCTTGGAATCCTTGGAGGAAGAAGAGGAAGTGGTTTATTCTCCCGGCGCTACTGAACCCATCAGCGGCGGTATTTATGATGAACAGCCGACGGAAGTAAGCAACGAAGACCCAAATCTGCTGAATACTCCGCAATAAATATGAGTGAGGATTGGAAAATATGAAAAAAGTCAGTGTGCTTTCGCTGGGATGTGCCAAAAATTTGGTGCACAGCGAAAATATGATGGGCATCTTAAAGGAGCGGGGCTATGAGCTCTGCGATGATTACAGCGAAGCAGAAGTGATAATTATCAACACCTGCGGCTTTATCAATTCAGCTAAGGAAGAGTCCATCAATACTATTTTGGAAATGGCACAATACAAAGAGGACAAGTGCCGGGCATTAATCGTTTTAGGCTGTATGGTGCAGAAATATCCCGAGGAATTAGCCGAAGGCTTGCCGGAGGTAGATTTATTTTTAGGCACCGGCAGCTATTTGCAGATAGCCGATATTCTGGATGGCTGGCAAAACAAAGAAACCGAAAAAATTCAAGTAGCGGACAAATGGCTCAAAGAGCCGGAGGAAGTAGCTCCGCGCATCATCACTACACCTAAGTCCTATGCTTATTTGCGTATTGCCGAAGGCTGCGACAACAACTGCACCTATTGCGTTATCCCCCAAATGCAGGGACCTTACCGCAGCCGCAGTATAAAAAGCGTAGTTCAAGAGGCTGAAAGTTTAGTGGAGCAAGGTATCAGCGAAATTATTTTGGTAGCGCAGGACACTACATACTATGGCTATGATTTAGCAGGTAAATTTTTGCTGAGCGATTTATTAAAAGAGCTTGATAAAATCGAGGGGCTGAAATGGATTCGTATTTTGTATGCTTATCCCAATAACTTTGATGATGAGCTGATCGAAACTATCGCTTCTTTGGATAAAGTGTGCAAGTATTTGGATATTCCTTTGCAGCACAGTGCCAATGATATCCTGCGCCGCATGAACCGGCGGATAACTACCGAAGAAATCAAAAGCTTATTGACTAAGCTGCGGCAGAAAATGCCGCAGATAACTCTGCGCTCAACCTTTATTACCGGTTTTCCTGCAGAGAGCGAAGAGGATTTTGCTCATCTGCTAAACTTTTTGGAAGAAATGCAGATTGAAAGGGTAGGAGTATTCCCCTATTCCTGCGAGGAAGGCACAGCGGCGGCATTGATGCCAAAGCAGATACCTACCGAAATCGCTGAGCAAAGGGCGGAAGAGCTGATGGAGCGGCAGTATGATATCATGTATCATTGCCACGAAAAAAGAATTGGCACAAAGGTTTTGGTCAAGGTCGATGAACTCAGTGAAGATGTCCCGGGACTTTTGCTCTGTCGCAGTCAAAGCGAAGCACCGGATGTTGATCCTTATATTTTGGTGTATGATAATTATACTAAGCAAGTTGGCGATATGTTTGTGGTAGAAATCACGGCATTGGATGAATATGATTTGATAGGAGTGATTGTAAATGGCGATGAATCTGCCCAATAAATTAACTTTAGCAAGGGTTATCATGATTCCCTTGATGATGATATTTTTATTAATCAATCATGGCTGGAGCCGCAATATTGCCTGCTTAGTCTTTATAGTTGCCTCTTTAACCGACCTTTTGGACGGGCATTTAGCCAGAAAAAACAATCAGATAACCAACTTTGGCAAGATCATGGATCCATTGGCTGATAAATTATTAGTGACAGCGGCAATGGTAATCTTAGTGCAGTTAGGAGATTTGCCGGCGTGGATTGTAGTTATTATTTTAGCCCGAGAGTTTGCCGTCACCGGTTTGCGCTCGGTAGCAGCCGCAGAAGGCATTGTCATTGCCGCGGGAATTTGGGGCAAATGGAAAACCACATTTCAGATGATTGCGCTGGTATTTCTAATCGCCAAACCGTTAACTTTGGCAATATTCCCCTTTAATATCGGTATGCTCTTTATCTACATCGCCTTAATTCTGACGATTTATTCCGGATGTGACTATTTTATCAAGATTGGCAAAAAGATAAGCTGGAGTTGAAAAAATGGAAAAATATTTATTGCTTTTGGCACAAGGTTTAGGCTCAGGTTTGGCTAAAAAAGCCCCCGGCACCTGGGGCTCATTGGCAGCTTTGATGATCGGCTGGATTATCACCCCCAAATTAGGCACTATAATTATCGCTGCGCTCTTAGGCATTTATATCTGTGGTTTGGCAGAAAAAATGCTGGGTGAAGAAGATCCTTCCAGTGTAGTATTTGACGAATGGGTCGGCATGTGGCTTGCTATTTGGGCTATTCCCCATCATTTAATTTGGTATCTTGTTGCCTTTGTGCTGTTTCGTTTGTTTGATATCACCAAGCCTTGGCTGATCGACAAAGTGCAGAGCTACCCCAACGGCGTAGGGGTTATGCTTGATGATATTTTAGCCGGCATTGCGGCTCGCATTGTGCTGGCAGTTTTATTGTGGATATTTTAATCTGAACTCTCGATATTTTTATCGGGAGTTTTGTCTTCATAATAAAAAATTTGGCAAATAATGATTTTTAAATTTTTTCGGGCATATATTGGTACAAAAACCAAAAGGAGTTGGACGATATGCCGAAAAATTTATTTGCCGTTTTAAAGGGATTTCTCGTAAGCGTTATTTTGTTAATCAGCTTAATTATTTTTGGAGCTCTTGCCTTAGCCTTTACGCCTTTGGGAGAAGAAACCATCGCCTTGGTAATGAATATCGGCCGCTATGTTTGTGTATTTTTAGGGGCAATGACGGCGGCTTTTACCAATGGCAGCAGAGGTTTGTGGCAGGGATTGGCAGTAGGCGCGGTGTTTTTCATATTTTTTATTCTTTGCCGTACGCTTATGGCGTTGCCGGCGGCAGGAATACTGACGGCAGGAGCAATATTTTTATTATGCGGTGCCTTAGGCGGAGTGGCAGGAATCATGCTGGTCAAGTGAAGGGAGAGTATTTGTGGGAGTAGAATTAATCATCGGGCGTTCCGGCGCCGGCAAAAGCCATTATATACGGCAAGATATCAAAAAAGTGCATCAAAACTATCCTCGGCAGATGATTTATCATCTATCTCCCGAGCAAACAACCTTTTCGGTCGAATACAGCTTATCTTCGCAGCCGGAGCTGCAAGGCTTGGGCATGATTGAGGTAATGAGCTTTGAGAGATTAGCCAAAAAAATGCTGGAAAAATACGGCGAGAAAAATCCATTAATCTTGGACGAATTAGGCAAAATCATGCTTTTGCGCAGTATTATCGAGCAAAACCGTGATAGATTAAATTATGCTCAAGGAGCATTAAAGCATTTCGGCTATTTAAAAGCCATCAGCGAAACCTTAGATGAATTAAACCGCACCGGCAGCAGCGCTTTGGAGATAGCCGAGAGCTTGAAGGCGGAAAAAACGGGCTTATTAGAGGCTAAGGCGCAGGAAATCGCCCTGATTCAAGAAGCATATACCCAAAGCCTTTTAAGCCGGGATTGGCTGGACGAAAGCGGTATTATAAACGAATTGACCGCTTTATTGGAACGCAGAAATATTTTAAATGAAGCGGTTATCTATATCGACGGCTTTGAATATTTCACTATGCAGCAGCTGAAACTCATTGAGCAATTCCTGCGCCAAGCGGCTAAGGTAGTGATTGCCCTTTGCTTGGATGATAAAACGGATACTTCTTTGTTTGCCAAGCAAAGGAGAAATTTTGCATATTTGCAGGATCTGGCAGTGAAAAATCATTGCCATTGCGAGATTGTCAATCTGCAATGGGAAAATCCTCAGAAAGCTCCGGCTTTAAATTATCTGGAAAAAAATTATGATTTGCGCAAAATTGAGCCTTTTGCTGAGCATGATAACGCTGTTCAAATTATCGAGTGCCAAAATGCCAAGCATGAAGTGGAAACGGCGGCTATTATCGTGCGCTCGCTGGTGCGCACCCAAGGCTTGCGCTATAACGAAATCGCCGTTATGGTGGCGGATTTGACCGTTTATCAAAATTATCTGGCGAAAATATTTCCCCTTTATCAAATACCTTACTTCTTGGACGAAAACACCCGCCTTTTCACCCATCCGCTTTTAGAATTGATCAACAATATTCTGGAGATTTCTTTGAGCAACTGGAGCTACAAAAGCGTTTTCGGCTATCTGCGCAGTGATTTGCTGTGCTTGGAGAAAGAAGAAATCGACACCTTAGAAAACTATTGCCTGAGCTCAGGCATCAAAGGAGCTGCTGCCTGGCTGAGCCCTGTACCGTGGGCGTGGCAGGGCAAAAGCAACCAATGGGAAAGCAGAAATCCTTGGAGCGAGGAGGATTTATTCCATCTCAACGACTTGCGCCGACGTATTGCTCTGCCTTTAGCGGAGCTGCTTAAAAATTTGCGGGGCAAGGTTAGTGCAAAAGAAGTCTTAAGCCGCCTGATGGCTTATTTAGAAGCTTTGCAGGTGCCGTCTCAGCTGGCAAAATGGCAAAATGAAGCTCTGGAGCAGGGGGATTATACCTTAGCGCAGATTCACGGGCAGATTTGGGAGACATTAGTGAAGGTATTTGCTCAGCTGCTGGAGCTGAACGGCGAAGAAAAAACGGAGCTTAAGGAAATAGCCGTTTTGTTGCAAACGGCATTCAGCAATATCTCTTTGGGCAAAATTCCCTTAGGGCTGGATCAGGTTTTCATCGGCTCGCCCAAACGCTCCCGGCTCAGCAATGTAAAAGCGGTGGTGCTTTTAGGAGTTAATGAAGGTGTTTTACCGGCTAAAGCCGCAGCACAGGGCGTATTTACTTTGCCGGAATTAAGCGTCCTGCGGCGCTTTGGCTGGGTTGATGCGCTGGAGAAAATTTACGATGAAGAATTCAGCATTTATAAAACTCTGACAGCGCCGGCTGAGAGGCTGTATCTCACTTATGCTTTGGCGGATTCTGAGGGCAAAAGCCAAAGAAGCTCGGCGATTGTTGCTAAGTTAAACAAAATGTTTGCCGGCGGAATTATCATTGATGAGGAAAAATTTTGGCAGGACAATCTTTCAGATCGGCATATTTCTGCCAGTACCGCCTTAAAAGCCCTGCAAAATAAGGACGAGCAATTATTGCCGCCAAATGAGGCACAGACGATCATTAATTGGTATGAGCAAAATGCGCCGAGCCGGCTGGAAATAATCAAACAAATGCAAAAAGAACCGCCCCAAGAGCCGTTAGCCATGAAAACTGCTTTGGCTAAGGGGTTAAAATTGAGTGTTTCGGCGGTAGAAAAATACAATTCCTGCCCTTATGCCTATTTTCTTAACTATATCCTCCGTCTGAAGGAGCGGGATATTTATACTCTGGATAAGATGAATATCGGGCAGTTTTATCATAAAGCCATGGAAGATTTGACTAACAAAATGCTGGAATTAAGTTTGGATTGGTCGACGATTGCGGACGAAGAGCTGGCAAGATTAATCCATGAGGTTGTGACAGAATTACTGCCCCAGTTAGAAAGTGAAATTTTGCTTTCAAGCGGCCGCTATCGCTATCTCAAGGACAAGCTTTATGCGACTTTAAGCAAAAGCGCTGCTGATTTAGCCCAAAACAGCCGCCAAGGAGCGTTCCGCACCTTAAAAACAGAGCTGACTTTCGGTATGGGCGAGGAAGAATTCACCTTGACTTTGGAGGATAACACTAAAATTTATCTCAGAGGCAGGATAGATTTGCTGGAAGCTGCCCAAGGCAGAGAGAAGAAATATCTGCGCATTATCGATTTTAAATCGGGTAATAACGACTTGCCTTTGGACGAAGTTTACTATGGCTTAAAGCTGCAATTAATCACTTATTTGAATGTGACCTTAAAAAAACTTCCCGGCTATGAGGGTGCAGGGGTGCTTTACCGCTATATCAAAAATCCTTTCATCAGCGAGAAACGCAAATTAACCGCTGAAGAAGCCAAGAAAAAATATTTAAAGGAAATCAGACCCAAAGGCTTGCTTTTAGGGGAGTTAGAGCCGATTTGTCTGGCGGATAATAAATTCAGCTCCAAAATGGAAAGCGATATCCTGCCGATTAAGCTGAAAAAAGAGGGCAAGGAATGTTTGAGGGAGCATGGCATAAATCCGCCTAAAGAAAAGCAGGACAACCTTTTTGACCAATACAGCGCCGTAGCCACTAAGGAGCAGTTTGCGGCATTAGAAAAGCACACGGCGGAAATAATTAAAAAAACCGGTGCGGAGATTTTAAAGGGCAATTTTGCCAAAGCCCCTTACCGCTACAAAAGCAAAGACGGCTGCAAATACTGCAATTACAGCAGTATCTGCCGTTTCCGTGCTCAGGAGACTTTGAGCTACAATACTTTGACCAAACTTTCCCGCAAAGAGGTTTGGACTAAGCTTGAGGAGGAAAACTCATGAATTATACCCCCGCGCAGGAGCAAGCAATCAATAAAAGAGGAGACAGCATCTTACTCTCTGCCGGTGCCGGCAGCGGCAAAACCCGAGTATTGGTAGAGAGGATAATCAAAATGATTGCCGAGGAAAAAGTGTCGGCTGATAAATTATTGGTCGTAACCTTTACCAAGGCGGCTGCCGGCGAGATGAAAAACCGCATAGCGGAGGCATTGTATCAAAAGTTGGCAGAAAATCCCCATTCTGCGTATCTGAATGAGCAGTGCCTGCTTTTAAACAATGCTGCCATCACCACTATTCACTCCTTTTGCTTGGATTTATTGAGAGAGTATTATTATCTTTTGGATATTGACGCTAATATGAAAGTCGCCAATGAGGTGGAGTGCCAGCTTTTAAAGGAGCAGGCACTAGATGATTATTTAGAGTTTAAATATCAGCAAAATGACGATGTTTTCCGTGAACTTTTGGAGCGCTACGGCGGCAGTGAGGACGAAAATATTCGCCAAATCATCTTCTCCCTTTATGAGCAGGCTATTGCTATGCCCGATTATGAAAGCTGGCTGAAAAATTTGGGCAAGAGCCTTGCGGATACCGAAATCTGGTTAGGATATATGCAAAATGAAGCTACTGTAAAGATGGCGCAGATTATCCAGCTTTTGCAAAAAGCGGTTGAATATTGCCAAATGGACGACAAAAGCAAGGAGAAATATTTGCCGGGCTTTATAAGTGATTTAACCTTGGCGGAAAAAGGAGCGGACCAGCTCCAAAACAGCTTAGATGCATTTATCGAATTCACCGACCGCCAGGAGATGTTTAATCTGACAGTGCGGAAAAATCAAAAAGCCGGCGAATATTATAACCAAGCGGTGAGCATTTATAAAGAGGCAAAGAATATTTTTGTCAATCTGCAAGCTTCCTTAGCCAATGCCCATTCCTCGCAGGCTAAAGCGGATTTGGCGGAGATTTATCCCTTTGTGCGGGAGTTAGGGCTTATGACCTACGGCTTTGGGGAATATTATGAGTTTGCCAAATGCCAAAAAAATATTTTGGATTTTGATGATATGGGTCATTTGGCATTGGAGCTTTTGTATGATAAAAAAGGAGAGCTTACTCTTTTAGCCAAGGAATTAAAGGAGCGCTATGAGGCGGTGCTGATTGACGAGTATCAGGACACCAATGATTTGCAGGAAAAGGTTATGCTGGCTGTGAGCCGAGAGGATAACTATTTCATGGTGGGCGATATTAAGCAAAGCATCTACAGCTTCCGCATGGCAAATCCCAGTTTGTTTAAAGGCAAATATGACAGCTTTAAGGCGGAAAATAAAATCGATATGAATAAAAATTTCCGCAGCCGCGCCAATATTGTCACCGGCACTAATGATCTATTCACTATTCTCATGCCCGGCGGTGATGAAAATCCCGCTTATAAGGCGACAGCTATGATGGAATTCGGCGCCGAGTATTATCATAACGAAGAGGTGGAAGATCAGCCGCTGAAAGTCTGGAGTATTGCCAAAAATGCTGACGATAAGCCAACGGAAGACGACGAGGAAGAAGAGAAAAAGCAGGAAATTAAAGAGGTTACCAAGGAAGCGCAGGTTATTGCTCAGGAAATAAAGCGTTTGATCCGAGATAAACAGCCCATTTATGATAAGCAAATAGACGGCTATCGTCCCATTTGCTACAAAGATATGGTTATTATCATGCGGGCACCGACCAACGGCGCCGGGGAAATTTATGATTATCTGACTAGGCAGGAAATTCCCTGCTATCTGGAGAAAAAAAGCGGTTATTTTTCTTCCTGGGAAGTGCAGATTACCTTGGATTTGCTGAAAATTTTGGACAATCCGCAGCAGGATTTGCCTTTGGCGGCGGTTTTACGGGCGCCTTTTATCGGATTTACCAATTATTCCGATGAGGAACTGCTGACCATCCGGCAGCTATCCGAGCAGGGAAATTTGTATGACTGTTTGGAAAAAGCGGCGGAAGATGAAGAGTGTGGCTTAAAGGAAAAAGCGAAAACTACATTGCAGATGCTGGCGCAATTCCGCACTTGGGCAGTGCAGTGCTCTTTGAGCGAGCTTTTGAATAGATTATTTTTGCAGTGTCATCTTTTGGAGTATGCCGCTATTTTGCCCAACGGCTTGGAACGCAGAAACAATTTGGAGGCTCTTTATGATAAAGCTTTGCAGTATGAGCAAACCAATTTTCACGGGCTGTTTATGTTTTTGGACTTCATCGAGCAGATGCAGAAGAAAAATCAAAATATCGAGCCGGCGCCCTTAATCGGTGAAAATGTGGACGTGGTGCGGATTATGAGTATCCACCAAAGCAAAGGTCTGGAGTTTCCAGTGGTATTTCTGCCGCTAATGAGCAAAAAGTTTTTTGCCAAAGACTACACGGCCGAAGTTTTGCTGGATAAAAATTTAGGCTTGATTTTGCCCAATGTCGATTTAAAGGAGCGGGTAAAATATCCTACTGTTTGCACTGAAGTGCTCAAAAATAAGAAAAAAGAGGCTCTTTTGGCAGAGGAAAAACGCATTTTGTATGTAGCAATGACCCGAGCCCGCGAAATTTTATATTTTATCGGCCAGGAAATAAACCCGGAGGAAGATAAAGAGCAGAGCTATATGGACTGGCTTAATATTTTAAAGGCTAAGCAAGGGGATTTAAAGGCTCAATGGGAGTTTAAATCCTTGGATGTCTCTTCAGAGGAAGAAGCGACCGAAGAAAAAAATGAGACGGAAAAAGACAATCCACCGGAAGATGAGGCGTTAAAAGAAGCCCTGAGCTGGCTGTATCCTTATCAAGGGCAAGTGTTTATTCCCACCAAAACCAGCGTCAGCGCTGTGAATAATAAAAAAATGCTGCATACCCACTTTGTGAGCAAAAGCGATTTTTCCTCCGAACAGTTTTGGCAAAATAAATCCACCCTTTCGGCGGCAGAAAAAGGAACGATAATGCACCGCATCATCAGCGAGGTTGATTTAAAAAAAGAGATTGATTTGGAATATCTGAAAAAGGTAGCGGAGGATTTAATCAGCCGCAATATTATTCCTGCCAACAGCTTGGACGAAATCGATCTAAAGGCTATTGACAGCTTTTTCCAAAGCCCTTTGGGAGAGAGAATGAGGAAAAATAAACTGGTCTATCGGGAAAAAGCCTTTACGCTGCCTTTAAAAATAGCTGACGAGACAGAAAAGCCCTGCACGATTTTGATTCAAGGTATCATCGACTGCATGTGGCTGGAGGAAGACGGCTGGGTTTTAGTCGATTATAAGAGCAATCATGTGCCGCCGGCAAAAGAGGAGGAGTTTGTCCAAAGCTATTACAGCCAGCTAAAGCTTTATGCTCAGGCGATAGAACAAATCTGGCAGGAGCCGTTAAAAGAAACATATTTATATCTGCTCAATAGCAAGCGGGCAATAGAAGTAAAAACCGCCAAGTAATTCAAATAAAAAACAAAATATATAAACTTTACTTAAATTACTCTACCAATAATGCAAAAAATGTAGTATAATAAAATTTAGACAAATTTATAACCATGAGGTGCACTATGAATTCCAGTAAACATTCATCACCAAAGAAATACAAAATAAAGAAAAATAAATTGTTTATCCTAATCACAATAGTGGTTATACTGATTATAGGAGCAACTGTAGCTTATCAGCAGGTATTTTCCACTAAGCCCTGCAATGCCCAAATTACCCAAACGCAAGTTTTTGAAATTTCAAGCGGAGCAACAACTAAATCCATTGCTTCAGCGCTAAAGGAAGACGGGCTGATCCGCAGCGAGCTGGCGTTTGTGCATTATGTGAAAAAAAGCGGCAATGACGGCAAGCTACGTTCCGGAAGCTTTGAGCTCAGCCCCAGCATGAGTATAGAGGAGATAACCGAGAAGATTTTAAAGGGTATCGGTGAGGTGAAAAAGTTTACCATTCCGGAGGGTTATACCTTAAAGGATATTGTTCAAGTGTTTGTCAGTGCAGAGATAATGACCGAAGAGGAATTTTGGCAGTTAGTTATAGATGAGCCTTTCAGCGAATACCCATTTTTAGCTGATTTAGAAGCCAATGAGCATCGCTTGGAAGGGTATTTATTCCCTGACACCTATATTATCGGTGTAAACAGTAAGCCCAGAGAGGTTATCTGTGCAATGCTTGACCGTTTTGCAGAAATAAGCGCAATGCTGCCGGAAAATCAAAGCGGCTTAAGTGATAAAGAGATGGTTATATTAGCTTCTTTGGTTGAGTCAGAAGCCAAGCTGGACAGCGAACGAGCCAATATCGCTTCTGTTTATCTCAACAGATTGGCTCAGGGCATGGCTTTGCAATGTGATGCTACTGTGCTTTATGCTCTGCCGGAGGAAAAAGATGTGGTTTTATACAGCGATTTAGAGTATGATTCGCCTTATAACACTTACAAATATACCGGATTGCCGCCGACACCTATTTGCAGTCCCGGCTTAAAATCCTTGGAAGCAGCCTGCCAGCCGGCGGATACCGATTATTTGTATTATCTCTGGAGCAAGGATGAAAGCATCGGTCATGTTTTTGCCGAAGATTATCAGGGACATTTGGAAAATAGAAAAAAATACGGTTATTAAGCCAAAGGTGAAAGATGATGAAGGACGTACTGGCAGTTGAACTGCAAAATTATTTGCGCTCTTTATTGCCTGAGAGCGGCACAATCGCCGCTGAGCAGAAAAAAGAAGCAGAGGAAAGCCATATTCCCATAGTGGAGGATGAAGTGGCGAATCTTTTAGGTTTGCTGGTGCAAATGGCGAAACCTCAGCATATCTTGGAGATAGGCACAGCTATCGGGCGCTCAAGTTTGGCAATGGCAGAAAATTTGCCTCCTTGGGGGAAAATTACAACGATTGAAATGGACGAAGACCGAGCCAATCGCGCCCAATATTACTTTGAGCAAAGCGGTTCGGCAAAAAAGATAGAGCTTATTTTGGCTGATGCCCGGGAATATTTGCCGCAGTTGGCAGAGAAAGAAACCTTTGATTTCATCTTTTTGGATGCTGCCAAAGGGCAGTATTTAAACTTTTTCCCGCACTTGGATAAAATGCTGTCCCCGGGAGGGTTGATTATCGCTGACAATGTTTTATTAAACGGCTGGGTGGTGGATTTAAGCTATCCCAATCACCGCCGCAAAACCTTTGTTTACCGCATGCGGGAGTTTTTAGAAAGCATGAGGGACAATCCAAAATACGATTCGTCGCTGATTCCCTTAGGCGATGGAGTACTAATCTTACGAAAGAAGGAAAATTGATGCACAAAGTAGAGCTGCTGGCACCGGCCGGCAATTTAGAAAAACTAAAATTTGCTGTTCATTACGGCGCCGATGCGGTCTATATGGCAGGCAAAAAATACGGCTTGCGGGCATTTGCCGGCAATTTTGACGAAGATGAGCTGGCAAAGGGAGTAAAATATGCTCATGAGCATCAAGTCAAGGTATATGTAACAGTTAATATTTTTCCGCACAATGAGGATTTAGTTGGCTTAAAGGAATATTTAAAGGAATTAGATGAGTTAAAGGTTGACGGTATTATCGTAGCAGACCCTGGTATAATTATGCTGGCTCACGAAACTGTGCCTGAGTTGCCTATTCATATCAGCACCCAAGCCAACACCACCAACTGGGCTGATGTAGAGTTTTGGCAGAAATATGTGGGAGTGCAAAGGGCAGTTTTGGCACGGGAATTGTCCTTAGAAGAGATAAGGGAGATTAAAGAAAAAACCGGCGTGGAGATAGAAACCTTTGTCCATGGCGCGATGTGTATTTCTTACTCGGGCAGATGTTTATTGAGCTGCTATATGACCGGCAGAGATGCCAACAAAGGAGAATGCGCCCAGCCCTGCCGCTGGAATTATGCTTTGGTGGAGGAAAAGCGCCCCGGTGAATATTTTGCCATTGAGGAGGACGAGAGGGGCAGCTATGTTTTCAATTCGCAGGATATGTGCCTTTTGCCTCATTTAGCTGACTTGCTCAATGGCACTATTGACAGTTTGAAAATCGAAGGGCGCATGAAAAGCTTATATTACACCGCAACTATTGTCAGAGCCTATCGGGCGGTGCTGGATGCTTTATATAAGGGCGAAGAGCCCGATTATGATTATTGGATGCAGGAGTTGGAAAAGGTCAGCCACCGTCCCTACTGCACCGGGTTTTATTACGGCAGACCGGAAAACGGTGCGCTGACTTTAAATCATTCCGGCTATATCAAACCTTATGATTTTATCGGCGTAGTGGTTGATTATGACGAAGAAAGCGGCATAGCGACTATTGAACAGCGCAATCATTTCAAAGTGGGCGATGAAATTGAATTTTTTAGTCCTAAATATCAACAATTTAAGCTGAAAATAGAGGAAATGCAAGACAAAGATGGAAATATTATATTAAAAGCGCCCAATGCCCAGATGCTTGTTCGCTTAAAGGTTCCTTTTAAGGTTTATCCGCTGGATTTAATCAGAAAGGAAAGCGAGTAAATGAAAACCTTAATTAAGCTGTCGAGCCATGATTTAACAAGGCTTTTAAGAATCTTGGAAGCCGCTGACGGTTTGGCGGTGCTGAAAACATTGGACGGTAAAAAAGGCGAAGCTTGTTTGATTTATCCGAAAAGCAATAAAAAAGCAGTTGAGGATTTATTAAATTCCTTTGCCGATGAGCATATTTTAGAAATAAAAACATAAAATGAGAATTATATTTTATGATTTGGAAAGGAGAGACTTTATATGGGATTTCGTCCCGGATATGAACAAGACACTTGTCCCATTTGCGGCAGTAAGTTAGTAACAAAAGAATTTATGGGGTATGGAATCACCAGCGGGTATTATTCGGAATGTCCAAATTGTCATCGTTATGATGATATATGGTCCTGCGGCATCAGAGAAGTAACGGTAGGAGATTGGAAGAGTGAATCTTTTTTATCGGATTATGGCACACCTACTGAAGAAGAAAAAGAGATTGAAAAACGCAATCTCAAAATGATGCATAAACAGATCCGCAAAGAGAAGTTGAAGAGATTATTCAAGCGCCAGAAATAATTGTGCTCGGCGTTGTGATAAGCCATAATTGAGGAAGCAACGTTTATTAAAATCAAAAGGTTAAAGATGGTGAAAAAATGCTGACAAAACCGATTTATGGCTGGAGCGATTTTCAGCTTGAAGGCACTTTTGTATATTCGTTGAGCTATCTGGATGATATAGCTTTTGAATGGGTGGAGCAGGCAATCCATGCGCTGGAGACAATGCTGCCGTTTTGCGTCAAAGGCTTTATGGAGCCGAAAAGGTTTTTGTGTTTGGTAAGCTACTGGAACTGCCATATTATAAGCGAAAACGAAAGCCGCTATCCTTTGGAGGAAAGTGATGTAAGTCATGAATTTTCTCACATCAGCATGCTGCAGTTTTGCCAGGATCTTTATGACGATATAAGTGAGAATATTGAACAGTGGGCTTCGTTTACTGATTACGAAGATTTAGATGTGGCAGCCAGAGAGAAGGAGCTTGCAGAAAAATTGGCACATTTAAAAGAGCTAATCGACATGAGAGAAGAATGGTTTGGTGAAAATCGATGCTTTCTTTAAAATTACAAAAAAATATGCTCCCTATAGGGCAGACTTTAAAGGAGCCTGCTTTACAGGGAGCATATTTTTTTATGAGATGAAATTTAATTTTGTTTAGCTGCATCAGCATTGCGAATCTGAGCACGCTTGATTTTGCCGCCGATGGTTTTGGGCAGTTCGTCGACAAATTCGACAACTCGCGGATATTTGTAAGGAGCAGTAGCCTTTTTAACATGATTCTGCAATTCTTTGACTAACTCCGGCGAAGGAGAATAATTTTTGGTTAAAACAATGGTCGCTTTAACAACCTGACCGCGGATAGGATCAGGAACAGCAGTGATAGCACATTCCAAAACGGCGGGATGTTCGATTAAAGCGCTTTCAACCTCAAAAGGTCCGATGCGGTAGCCGGAACACTTGATAACATCGTCATGACGACCGACAAACCAATAATACCCGTCATTGTCACACCATGCAACGTCTTTTAAATTATAGTTTCCGCTGCCTAAAGCGGCTTGAGTATTTTCCGGATCATTATAATAGCCGACAAACAAGCCGACCGGCGGATTGTTAATGACGTCGCAGAGAACTATTTCGCCTTCTTCGCCGACTTCGCAGACATTGCCGTCATTGTTTAACAGCTTCAAATCATAAATAGGCGACGGCTTGCCTAAGGCTCCGGCAATAGGCTCAATCCACGGAAAATCGGCAATCAAAACAGTGCCTTCGCTTTGTCCGAAACCGGTGCGGATTTTGCCGTTGGTGTATTCCAGCCAGCGGTTGAATACTTCAGCGTTTAACGGTTCACCGGCGGTGCACCAGTTGGCGACGCTGGAGAGATCGTATTGGCTGACATCCTCTTGCAGCATAAAGCGATACATGGTAGGCGGAGCACAGAAGGTGGTGAGTTTATATTTTTCAATCATGCTCAATAAAGTTTTAGCGTTGAATTTGATGTAATCATGGGCGAAAACAGTAGCACCGCAAATCCATTGACCGTAAATTTTGCCCCAGCCGAACTTTGCCCAGCCGGAATCGGTAACGCTTAAATGAAGCTTGTTTTCCTGCACCTGCTGCCAGTATTTAGCAGTAACAATGTGACCTAAAGGATGCAGATAATTGTGGCAAACGGACTTGGGCATGCCGGTGGTGCCGCTGGTAAAATACATCTGCATAATATCGGTGTTTTGCGGGGCATCGGCACCGGTGGGACGCTCCAGGGTGTCGGGAAAAGCTTGGAACTCTTTATTAAAATTGAGCCAGCCTTCGCGGTAGGTATCATTAACGATTAAAAGATGGCGGATGCTGGGAACTTCTGCTTTGGCGCCTTCGGCTTGGGCGATAACATAATCATCGTCAACGCAGATAATCATTTCGGCATTGGCAGAGGAAGCCCGGTAAACGATGTCTTTTTTAGTTAGCTGCAAGGTTCCGGGAATAAAGATAACGCCTAGCTTGATTAACGCCGTAGCGCAAACCCAATATTCCCATCTCTGGCGCAGGATGAGCATAGCAACTGAGCCTTTTTTTAAGCCTAATGATTTGAAATAATTGGCGGCTTGGTTGGAAAGACGGCTCATTTCAGCGTAAGTAATGATTTTTTCATTGCCGTTGTCATCGCACCAGACTAAAGCACGGTAATCACCATGTTCCTGAGCCCAGCCGTCAACGATATCAAAGCCGAAGTTAAAATTTTCCGGAATATTTACTTTATAATTTGCTTTAAAATCCTCATAGGAATCGAACTCTATGCGGGGAAGATATTTTTCTAACATAGGATCACCTCCGAAATACTACTCTGCAATTACTGCTAAGAACAAAGCCGGTTCGTCGCCGTAGCAATTTTGCCCGTGGGGAATATTGGAGTCAAAATAAATGCTGTCGCCGGCATTTAAGATAATGTCTTTATTGTCTAAGGTAATGGAAATGCTTCCTTTAACCACATAGTTGAACTCCTCCCCGGCATGCACTGAAAGGCTGGTGCGGGTTTTAGTGGGATCTAAAGCAACCATTAAAGGCTGCATTAAACGGTTGGAAAAATGATAAGCTAAACCTTTGTATTCGTATCCGGGATAACGTTTGATAGCTTGACCTTCGCCGGCACGGATCACTTGATAGGTGTGCAGCTTGGAAGAAACACCAGAGAGAATTTCCGAGCAGTCCACATTGAACTTTTTAGCGATTTGGTAAATGAAGCTGATAGGTACATCGGTGCCGGTTTCCTCATATTTGCGGTAGGTTTCCAAATCGATGTTTAATTCTTTAGCCAATTCCTCCTGCGAATATTCACAGATTTCTCTTAACTCACGAATGCGAGCAGCAATTTCACTTAATTCAGACATAATTCCGACCTCCTAAAATATTATAAAATAAAAAAAGCCTTCGTCTCCGAAAACAGAGACGAAAGCTATACTTCCGCGGTACCACTCCAAATTGACATCCTAAGATATCCTCTCATACATACAAATCATATGCGTTTTCCGTAACGGGGAAAAGCCGTCCTCCTTATAATTTCTTTCAGTCGGCTGCTCCGGGGCGACAACGGTAACAAGATATTTGCCGATTTACACCAACCATCGGCTCTCTGGGAAATATGGATTGTTCCTTAAACCCTTTCAAAGCGTTTACTAATCTTAAATTAACAATAAGTGTAACAAAATAATTTAAAGCTGTCAAGCGGGACAAAGAATTTTGCGAAAAAAATATTTTATAGAGAATATATTCATTTTCTCTCTTGATACTTGATTTTTAATACTTCTAAGAAGAAGATAAACAGCGGCACTCCGATCAAAAGTCCCCAAACTCCCAAATAATGCTCGCCGACAAGCAGGATAATAAACACCATGCACACCGGCAAATGGGTGCGGTTGCTCATTAACTTAGGATTGAGGACATAGCTTTCGAGAGCATGAATAACGGCAATCATCACCCAAATCCCCAACACTTTGGGAATTCCGCCTAAGTTGTAAGCAATAATAGAGAGGGGAATTAAAGAAACAATAACTCCGGCGACCGGAATCAAGCCTAAAAGAAAAATCATGATTCCCAAACCGATAATTGAACTGAAGCCCATAAATTTTAAGAAAACCACTGAAACTATACAATTGATAGTAGCGATTATAACCTGCACTTTCATTACTTGAGCGAAAGTGCGGACAAAGCTGGAAACAAAGTAAGTGATCTGCGAATAAATGCCGGAGATACTGCTTTTTTCCAAAGCTCTGCCAAAGGCAGAAAGATCGTCTTTTTCCATTAAAATGAGCAGGCTTAAAAGCAATGCTAAAACGATATCCACCGTTAATCCGGTCACTGTGGTTGCTACGCTGCCCAGACTTTGAGCTAAATTGGTTAACAAATCATTTAAATGCAGTTTTTCAATAAAAACATTAGCGTAATCAGGGGTAAGATTGATAGCTAAAGCAGTTAGATCAAAATTTTCAAAGATAGTAATTAAATCCTTGATTTGCTTGGCTATGATCGGAGAAAGTCTGTAAAAGGCATAGACCATGATCAATATGAATGCCAAATAAAAAATGGCAATCAAAAATTTATCTGGCAACAGCGGGATTCGATATTTCTTGGCGAGTCTTTTTACTAAGCTCAGCAGCTGATAAAAAATAAAAGTGCAGAGGAAGGTTAAAAGAATAATATTGAGCATGTAGCGAAAAGTATAAAATAAACCAAAAAAAACGACCAGAGTCAGCAAGAATGTTATAGCAAATATAAAGGCTACCTTTTTAATACTAGTATGATTTTCACTGGGCATAGTATCACCTCTTAGACATGATCAAAAGAAACACGAGTGGTTACATAGGGATTCATCTTTGTGGAAATAGCTTGATGAATAGGGTGAGTAAGGTAAATAGGCAGTGAATCGGCGTTTTTCAACTCCACGGCAATCATTATATCCATATTGCTTTCCCGCGGTACAATATTGCGGTGAATATTAACATTATAAATTTCCTCCGGCAAAGCTTTTTTTAGCTCTTGATAAGCTTCGGTGATTTCCGAAAGGTTAGCATCGTTAAGAAAATTGTCTTGAAATTTCATTAAAACCAAATGGGTCATAAGTTCCTCCTGAAAATAGTATATTTATCGCTTTAATTATAGCCCAATTATGGTTATGTGGCAATATAAAGAGGATAAAAATGCATAAAAAAATTTTTTGTGGGCAAATTGTTAGCTTTTGGCTGGACATTTCTTGAAAAAAGTAGTATATTATTTAATCATACAAAGCAGGAGATGGAAAAATGAAGGATATAGAAGAAGTAAGAGAGTTTTTCTCTCATGACAGATTTGCGGTGGAAAATGGGGCGTATATCGAAAAAATTGACGATAATTATGCCAAATGCAGGATGAATATCACTCCTAAACATTTAAATGCCATGGGCGGAGTGATGGGCGGTGCAATTTTTGTTTTGGCGGATTTCGCCTTTGCCGTGGCGGCTAATTGGAAGCAAGCCGGCACTGTCACTTTAAACAGCACTGTCACTTTTTACGGCACGGCTAAAGGCAGTCAAATTGTTGCCGAGGCAAAATGTTTAAAAGACGGCAGAACAACCTGCTGCTATCAGATTGAAATTGTTGATGATTTGGGCAATCCGGTAGCTATGGTCATGGCAAGCGGCTATAAAAAAGTGAAAAACTAAGGCGAAAAGTAGGATAAAACTCTTTACAAACTGCCAAAAACTTGGTATAATATTTAAGTTAGTTAAGCGCCCGTAGCTCAGTGGATAGAGCACCGGCCTCCGGAGCCGGGTGCGTTGGTTCAATTCCAATCGGGCGTAGATAATGCGATATGTAAATATCGCATTTTTTCTTTATCTAAATAATTTTTGAGGTGCGATATGAAGCAAAGCGAACGCAGGGAGTATTTAATTGAATATTTGCTGAAAGAAAATAATGATTATCAGGATATAGCTCTGCCTCAGGACGAAGAAAAGCAGCGAAAGCTTTTGCGGGCGTTATTGAATGTACGCCGAGCAAAGGAGATCTCTGAAGAGTTTTTAGCAGTGCAGGATGCTTATTTAAAGCAACGGGCTGTGGAGAAAGGCATAGTGGATATGGCTCAGCTGAAGGTCGTTTCTGCAGGAATATATTTGTGGCGCGGTGATATAACCCGTCTAAAGGTTGATGCGATTGTTAATGCTGCTAACAGCCAAATGACCGGCTGCTATTATCCTAATCACGGCTGTATAGATAATTGTATTCATACCTACAGCGGCGTGCAGCTGCGCTTGGCTTGCGCTGAAATAATAAAAAAACAAGGGCATAATGAAAAGTGCGGTCAGGCAAAGATTACTCCCGCTTTTAATCTGCCTTCCCGTTTTGTCATTCACACAGTAGGCCCGATTATATACGGAGAAGTGAGCGGTAAAGACCGTAAGGATTTGGCTGATTGCTATCGTTCGTGTTTAAAGCTTGCCGTTCAAAATAATTGTCAAAATATCGCTTTTTGCTGCATTTCTACCGGTGAATATCATTTCCCTAATGAAGAGGCGGCTAAAATAGCCATTGAAACGGTGCGGGAGTACCAAAAAGAAAAACCGATTGAGGTGATTTTTAATGTCTTTAAAGAATCAGACGAAGCAATCTACCGACGATTATTACAAGAAGCTTGAGCAGCTTTATCAGAGAATTGAAGAAGCAGAGGCGATTGTAATCGGAGCCGGAGCAGGGCTTTCCACTGCCGCCGGATTTAACTATAAAGGCAGGCGTTTCGAAGAAAATTTTGCTGACTTTGCACAAAAATACGGCATTAAAGATATTTATACCGGCGGATTTTACAAATTTCCTACTTTGGAAGAGTATTGGGCATGGTGGAGCCGGAGTATCTATGTCAATCGTTATCAAAAAGCCCAAAAGCCGGTTTATGAGCAGCTGTTGGAACTGGTTGAAGGCAAAAATTATTTTGTCATCACGACCAATGTCGACCATCTTTTTCAAAACTCCGGTTTCAAAAAAGAGCGCTTGTACTATATGCAGGGCGATTTCGGTTTATTCCAATGCAGCAAACCCTGCTCGCAAATTACCTATGACAACGAGGAAATTGTGCTGAAAATGCTGAAAGAACAAAAGGATATGCGTATTGCCAGTGAGCTGATCCCCTATTGTCCTCTCTGCGGAGCACCGATGACGCTCAACCTGCGCACTGACCGCACTTTTGTTCAGGACGAAGGCTGGTATAGGGCTAAAAACCGTTATGACCAGTTTATCCATAATTATAAAGACGGGGATATACTCTTTTGGGAGATAGGTGTCGGAGACAATACGCCCATGATTATTAAATATTCTTTTTGGCAACTTGTGGGAAATAATCCTCAAGCGACTTATGCTTGCGTTAATTTGCAGGATGCATTTTTGCCGGATTTTCTCGATGAACAGAAAATATATATTAAAGGCGATATTGCTCGAGTAGCTGAAGATTTAATTAAAGGCTCTGTCACAACAAATGGTTGATTTTTGACGAGAAATAGCGTATAATAATAGTAAGAAACAGTACCACCGAA
>CALXSY010000018.1 GCA_944391285.1 uncultured Clostridia bacterium | reverse complement strand
GCCTTTAGGCTCAGCAAGTAACATGCCCTTATAGGGCTTATGCAAAACCGCGCCTTGAAGGCGCGGTTGCTTATTATCTTTTTAAGGTAAAAAAATATCAGCAAAATAAAAAACGCTGATTATTTTTTATGCATATCGGCTTGTCTTAATAGCTAAAAAGTGCTATAATCAAAAAAACAAAAAAGTACCAAGGGGAGCTGAAAAATCGGCTGAGAGGAAATTGTGTGATTTCGACCCGTTAACCTGATCCGGATAATGCCGGCGGAGGCTGAGGTAAGCATACAGATACTCACAGAGCGTTCTGTCCATGTGATTCAGTCGATGGCAGAGGGCTTTTTTGTTTGCAAAAAAAGGAGGAATTTGTATGACGTTGTTTGTAATTATTTTGGCATTGCTTTGGATTGTGCTCTATCTCTACGAAGTGCGCAAAATCAAATGGAGTGCCTCATTGATCGCCCGCATGGCTATGTTTGCGGCAATGTATTTTGTTTTAAGCTTGGTTACTTTGTACAAGCTGCCGCAAGGAGGCTCCCTTTCCTTAGTGTGCATGCTGCCGATCATGGTTTGCGGCGTGTTTTATGGTCCGGCAGTGGGCATGACGGTTGGCGTGATAGCCGGAGCGCTGAATCTGTTGACCGATTTTAATGTCATTCACCCGGCGCAGTTAATGCTGGACTACTTTATGCCCTATATGGCATACGGCTTATGCGGTATGTTTGGCAGCAATAACCGGCTTTTGGTAGTTTTAGCCGGCTTTATCACTTCCTTTATGGTTGTCGGCTGCAATATTTTATCGGGCGTAGTCTTCTTTGCTTCCTATGCCGGTGATATGAATCCGTGGATCTACTCTATTATTTACAACATGAGTACCAACGGCGTGGAATCATTATTGGCAATCATTGTTTTAAGCGTATTGCCTTTGGCTCGGTTGAAAAAATATATGACTACCTAAAAAGCTCTCGCTTCGGCGAGAGTTTTTTGTGTGAAAATGGCGAAAAATATGGGGCATATCCTCTCTTAAACTGACAGATTTCCCGCAGTCTTTAGGTTACAATAAAAGGAAATAAATGTCAAATGAGGTGGTTTGATGGGGGACAATTTGCAGTTAAATGAAAAGACAATTAATTTTAAAAAAATTAAAAATTGGCGCAAACCATACATATATGCTCTTGGCGGCTTTTTTTGTGCAGCGGCGATGGCGTATGCAGGATTGGCGCCGTTAATCATCGCCTTTGGGGCGGCTTGCTTGAGTAGGAGCAGGGAGGAGATAGTAGCTGCGCTGGTGGGCGCTATGCTGGCGCTGGTGATTTGGCAGAATAATTTATGGCTGCTGGCAGTGGGAATAGCAGCAATTGCGATATTTGCCGCCGTCAATCAATTCAGCCGGCGCAAATGGCTTTTGTGGCAGCAGAGCATAATTTTAGGCTGCTTAGTGCTGGCAGGGAATTTAATCAGATTTTTGCTGTGGGAGCACTCCGGTATAGAAATGGTCTTTATAAACGCAGTATTGACCGGCTTTATCTATTATGCCTTTTGCCAGCTGATTATTGACGGCGAAAGTTCAGCTAAAAGAAACGAAATGCCGGCTAAGGATCGGCTGATTTACCCGGCATTTATTTTAATCGCTTTTTTGGTCTGCTTAAACGGCATAAATATCGGCGGCATTATGCTTCAGCGGGTGATTTTGGTTCTGGCGGTGCTTTGGCTGCAATTTTGCCTCGGCAGTGCCGTGGGAGTAGGCGCAGGGTTGTTTTTTAGCTTAATCTGCGTTTTGAGCATGGGACAAGCCCCGGTGATTATCGGCTATGTGGGAGTGTGCGCCTTGGCAAGTTCATTGGGGGCAGGCTACGGCAAAGCAGGCATCAGCGTAGGCTTCATTTTAGCGGGATTTTTGCTGGGATGGGTTATGACGGATTTTGCCGGCATTTTAATCCTTACTGCGGAAAATATTTTGGCAGCGGCACTTTTTTTGAGCCTGCCGGAGATTAACGCAAGCTCAAGCGGCAGCAAGGCAAGCCGCTGGCAGAAAAACGGGGATAATTTCAGCAAGATTTCCCAGGCGGTAGGAGCTCTGGGGCAGAGCATGGCAAAGCCAATGATAGCCGAGCGGGAGCAAAATTTACTGCAGGCGTACAGCAAAATCTATGTTTTATTGTGCCAAAACTGCCGCAATAGGGATTATTGCTGGCAGCACAATGAGGAAAAAACTATCTCCCAAATCGAGCAAGCTTATCAGCAAGGCTTGCAGTACGGTGTGCAGGGCAATTTGCTCAGCGAGGAATTCACTCAAGCCTGCCGCCATGCCGAAGCGGTCAACGAAGCTATTATCGCCCAAATCATGCTGGACCGGCATCGGGAAAATTATAAGCACAGCTTAGAGGAATACCGCCAAATATGCGCCTCGGAGCTGAAATTAATCAGCCAAGCCCTGCGCAATCTCCAGCTGAAGCCGCAAAGCCAAAAGGAGCAGTACTTAAGGCAGTATCTGAGCAACAACGGCTTGCCGGTGCAGTATGTGGAAATGGAAGTAAAAAACGGCAATATGACGGTCAATATGGTTTTAAAGGAATGTATTGCCGACTGTCAGAAGGTGTGCGAAGATTTATTGACACAAGGGTTAAATCGGGAATATATTTTGGCTAAAAAGGAATGCAACTGGCAGGATAAATATTGCCGGCTGTACTTTAAGCCGCGGGAGCGCATCTTTGTGGCGGTCAATGCTTGGCAGAGAAAAGCCAAGGGCGAAAAAATCTGCGGCGATTTGTGGCGGCATTTCAAGCTGGATGAGAGCCGCGAGTGCGTGATGCTGATTGACGGCATGGGTGTCGGTGCCAAGGCTTACCAGCAAAGCTTAGAGGCCTGCGAAACCTTAGAGCAAATGCTCAGAGGTGGGTTTGCCCCCAAAGAAGCGCTGGAGTTAACCAACAACCATCTGCTTTTGCACAATGAGAGCGAAAGCTTCATCACTTTGGAATTGCTTTTAATTGACACCTTAAGCTTGGAAGCGGAGCTTTATAAGGCGGCAGGCAGTGTGAGCTATCTATTTAGGGATGATTATCTGGAAAAAATCGCCGGGCAGTCTTTGCCTTTGGGCATTTTAAACGGCATTGAAAGCGCCCGCAGTACGTTTAGACTGAAAATAGGCGACCGGCTTTTGCTTTTAACCGATGGTTTGAGCGAGGCAGAGATTGCCTGGGCAGAGGTTTTGCCTAAATTATCTCCTCAGGGAGATTTAGCACTCAAGGAATTGTTCGGCTATGCCCGAGAAGCGCCGGATGACCAAAGCGCAGTTTTAATTGATATTTGGAGCATTAGACAAGACGGCTGAAATTCAGCCGTTTTTCTTTTGGCAAAAATATGCTATAATGAAAAAAATGCAAAATTTTTGTAACGAAAAGGGGATTTTGGGGATTAATTGATATCAAAGGAGGTGAGCCGGTGCAAAAAGATGAGATGGAAAAGGTTTATCAAGAGCACGCCCAAAGTGTCTATGGTTTTTTGCTTTTGCGCACCCATGACAGCCAGCTGGCGGAGGAATTAACGCAGGAAACATTTTATCAATCCTTGCGCAGCGTGGAGAAATTTGACGGCTCCTGCAAGGTATCAACTTGGCTTTGTGCCATCGCTAAAAATGTTTTGCTGAAATATTGGCAGAAAAATAAAGTGCCTGTCGTGGCTTTAGATGATGAGCAAATCATTTTGGCAGAAGATGCGAGTGTGGAAGAAATATTTTTGGCAGAGGAAAACAAGGTGGAGCTGATGGCTAAAATTCACCAATTGCCTCAGGAGATGAAGGAGGTCATCTATCTGCGCTTGGCTGCCGATTTATCCTTTAAGCAAATAGGGGAAATTATGAATAAAACAGAAATTTGGGCAAGAGTGACCTTTTATCGGGGCAAAGAAAAACTGTTGAAGGAGGAGAAATGATGAGCGAGCTGAAATGTGAGATAGTCCGGGATTTATTGCCCCTTTATGTGGACGGATTGACTTCGGTGGAAACCAGTACGGCGATAGAGGAGCATTTAAAAGACTGCGAAGACTGCCGCAAGGTATTAAATGAGATGACCAAAGCCTTAGTGCCGGTAAAGAATGAGCAAAAAGAGGAAATCGACTATCTGAAAAAGGTTAAAAAGCGCAATCATAAGAAAATAGTTACTGCTGTTTTAGCTGCTGTGCTTGTTTTAATAGGTCTACTAGGCATAAAAACATTTATCTGGGGAGGACCTATTGATCAATATACTTTAGCTTGGAGCTGTGTGGAGGAAGATAATGTATTGAGCATAGAAGCTTATTCTACCTACTCAGCGCAAAGTTACTGTGGCTGGCAATGGGATAGCAGAGAGGGAAATAAAGGGAAAATTATTGAGATCAGCGGGCGTCAGGTAACCAGTTCTTTTTTAAGCGATGGATATTATCAGGATAATGTCCCTTTAGAAGGGGTGGAACGGGTTTATTTGTGCGGTATGCTCATCTGGCAGGACGGCATGATTATCGACCGTGAGATAAGCGAGCTTTGGGAGTACAAAACGCCTTATTTAGGCAGTCCTACGGGAATAGGTATGGTTGCTGAAGAGTTAAGAATTAGTGAGCAATGCGGAAACTATACTTCGGAGCTCAATACTTCAGCTGAACCTTATGGCTGGAAATTTAATTTTATTGAAGCCTTAAAAGATGATTGGAGTGAAGAAGAGCTCAATAGACGCATGATGAAAAACAGTTATTTTTTGATTGCGCTGATTGATAATCTAAGCGCTGTGCGTTGGAGTTATGTCGATACTAATGGCGATGAGAAAGAGCAAATGATTACAGTAGAAGAGTTGAACCAAACTTTACCGGCATTGGTGGAGGATTATAATAAACGCTATAACAGCGACCTTAAAGCTTATGAATCAGTCAAGGACTATGCTGATTCGGCAAAAGATTTGCAAATACTCTATGATTTACTAAACTAAAAGAGGAAATCCCAAAAGGACTTCCTCTTTTTTAGCGGCATTAAAGGTCTAATGTGACCGAGCTGGTGCCGTCAGGGGCTTTTTTTACTTTGATTTGGCGCTCGATGCGTTCTTTTAACTCGCTGACGTGGGAGATGATGCCGATAAGCTTATTGCCGCCGTTGGAAAGATCGCTTAAGGTGTCCATGGCTTGGCTTAATGAGCGTTCATCTAAGGAGCCGAAGCCTTCGTCGATAAACATGCTGTCCAGGCGGATGCCGCCGGCATAGTGCTGTACTACATCGGCCAAGCCCAAAGCTAAAGACAACGCCGCTTGGAATGATTCACCGCCGGAAAGGGTTTTGACATCCCGCAGGCGATTGGCGCTGTCGGTGCAGTAATGGTCGACGACGTCAAGCTCTAAGCCGTAAATTTTGCGCTCGCTTTCACTGCGGCGTTTGAGCTCATATTTGCCCGAGCTCATCTGCATCAGCCGTACATTGGCTTGCTTGATGATATCGTCAAAGTAAGCCATTTGAATATAGGTTTCCAGCTTGATGCCGTCCTTGCCGCTTAAACTGCCGCCGGCAGTATCGGCTAAGGATTTAAGCATACTGTAGTGGGCGGAGGCTTTTTGGCAAGCTTGGTAATAGGCAGGAAATTTTTCGGCGATGGCTTGATTTGCAGTAAAGCGGGCGAAGATGATATCTTTCTTCTGCTGAATACTCTCATTTTCGGCATTAAGCTGAGCTATTTGCTCGTCTAAAGCCTGGCTTTGCGGTTTTTCCTTTTGCGCCAGCTGTTCTTCCAATGTTTTAACAGCGGCATTGGCAGAGGCATAGTCTTGATTGAAATCACTCCAAGCCTTTTGGGCAGAGGTATAATCGGCAGTGAGCCTTTCAAGCTCGCGGCGCAAAGCTGCCAAGGCAGATTGGGCAGCGGGCAAGGAGGGATAAGCCAAGGAAGCTTGCAGAGTGCTGATCGATGTTTGCAGGTTTTTGCTTTCGGCGGTGTATTTAACGATATTATTCGCCGCTTGAGCCAGGGCGGTTTGCAAATTATCAATTTTCTGCCGCTTTTGGGGCAGGGATTTGGCTAAATCAGCATAGCGGGCGCTTTGCTTTTGGCAAAGCGACAAATTATTTTCTGCCTGCGCAAGCTTGTCCGCTAAGACGGCTAATTCCTCCTTTAAACGGGGCTTGATATCCTTAGTGGATTCAACTGCCAATAAAGCCTGTCCCTGCTCGGTGATTTGCTTTTCCAAAGCTTGCAGTTCGGCAGAAAGCTTAACCAAGGCGCTGTGAGAGTCATTGCGCAGGTTTTCGGCTTGGGCTAACTCATTTTTTGCCTTTTGCACTTCGTTTTCGGAGGGAGTTTGCTCGCTCAGCTGTGCCGGCTTGGGATGAGTGAGAGAACCACAGACCGGGCAAGGAGCTTGCGGGCGCAAGCTTTGAGCTAAGATGCCGGCTTGCGCATCTAAAAATTGGCGCTCTAAGAGATTGTAATGCTCGTTTTGGGCTTGATAGCTGTCCGCCTTTTGCTTATAATCTTCCTTTTGCTCCTTGGCTTCGTTATGAAGCGAAAAATAGCTTTTCAGCTTAGAGGCAAGGGTGGTTAATTCGCTTTGGCGATTTTGCAGTTTTTCCTGCTCGTTTTGCCAATAAATCTGTTTGGCAGAAGCATCTTTTAAGCTGTTTTGCTCATCTTCCAGCCGGGATAATTCGTCTTTGGCGGCGGATAAACTGCGGGCAGTCTGCTCATTTTTCTCTCTTTCTTCCTTTAATAAGCTTTCTTTCTCTTTGAGAGCATTATTTAAGGAAGCTAAATTTTCATAATTAGGCAAAGACTGCTCCAAGAGGGCGATTTGCTGATTTATAGCGCTGCTTTGGGCAAACTTTTCCTGCGCTGAGGCTAACTCAGATTCTAAAGGTGTTTTTTTAGCTTCTAAAGCGGCTTTATTTTTTAAAGCGGCGGTTAGCTTGGCTTGCAGATTATAATAATCTTTTGCCTGACCGAGCTTTTGCTGCAATAAATCCTGCTTGGCTTGAATCTGCTCTAAAGCGGTTTTAATTTGCTCCAGCTTTTGCTCGTCCTCTTTGCCGACGGCAGAAAAAATATTTTCTGCCGCTTCCAGTGAGGGCAGTCCGTCTTTTAGCTGGCAGTATTGCTCATAAAGCGCATGGTTAGGCTCGATAATAAAGCGGTCAAGCTGGAAGTTTAACTCCCGGGCAGAGGATTCATAATCCTTTTTTGCCTGCTCGGAATCTGCCCGCAAATATTTTTGCAGCTCCTGATAAGGGCGGGTAGCAAAAATATTGCGCAGTACTTCTTCCCGCTCGGAGGTTTTAGCAAAGAGCAGTTTTAAGAAATCTCCTTGGGCAATCATGGTGATTTGGGTAAACTGATCGCGGTTGAGCCCTAAGAGGTTGGTGACATATTTGGTGACTTCGTTATCTTTGGCGGCAAGGCATTGGGAGTTGTGATAAATTTCCGCCTCCGCTGTCTGCATGGTGGTGCCGGTGCCGTTGCGCTTGGCGCGCAGATAGGAAGGATTGCGCTTGATGGTGTAAGTTTGCTCGCGGTAGCTGAAGGTGAGCTCCACAAAAGTGGGCGTGTCTAAGGAAGCGTATTTACTGCGCAGCATGGAGGAGTTACGGTTGTAGCCGCTGGCTTCGCCGTAAAGGGCAAAGGTGATGGCGTCAAAAATAGTTGTTTTGCCGCTGCCGGTATCGCCGCAGATGAGATAAAGCCCTTTTTCGCCTAATTGGGAAAAATCGATGACGGTTTCTTTAGCATAAGGACCAAAGGCGCAAAGACGCAAGGTTAACGGCCGCATAAATCCACCTCCCATAATTTTTCGATGACTTGGCTGAGGTATTGCTCCTGCTCTTGGGAAAGAGGCTGATTATTCTGCTTTTGGTAGAGATCGCCAAATAATTCCAGAGGCGAACGGCTCAAAACCTGCTCGGAAAAGCTAAAGCTGTCTTCCGTTTTTTGACTGCGTTTATTGGCATAGGCTAACTCCATGATATTGGGGTAAATGGTGCGCAGCTTGGCAAGGGCGTTGATGATTTCTTCTTCGTCGGTCAAAATGATTTTTAGATAATCATCGGTAGCCGTGTTGGCGTAATTGCTTAAAGCAGTAAGTTCATCATAGCTGCCTTTCAGCTCCCGCAAATCATGCAGCGGGGTGAGGGGAATAGTTTTAATATTAAGCTCGCCCTTTGCTCCCAAATCAACAATGGTGACCGATTTTTCCTGCTTGATTTCCGCCATGGAATATTTGAGCGGACTGCCGGCATAGCGGATATAGTCATATTTTAATTTTTGCGGGGCATGGAGATGTCCCAAGGCTACATAATCAAAGGGCTCAAAGATTTCGATGCCGATATTTTCCGCTCCGCCGACGGCGCTTTCCTGGTCGCTGGCTAAAGCGCCGGTGACAAATTGGTGAGATAGCAAAATATTGCGCTCGTTTTGGTTCAGCTCAATACTCTCTAAAACGCAGGCTAAAGCGTCATGATGAGTTTTAATATCCCGCTGGGGGAAAAATTCCTTGACGCTGGAGGCTTTGAGAAAAGGCAGAGAGTAAATGTTTATTTTGCCAAATTGGTCTGTTAGAATATTGCGGCTTATCTCTCCGTTAAAGACCGGAGACAGATGAATCCCCAGCTTATCAACCAAGCGGTGCAGGAAGGACAGGCGCTTGCCCGAGTCGTGATTGCCGCTGATGATAAATATTTCAGTTTTTAAGGCGCAGAGGGCAGTTAAAAAGTCATCAAATAAGACCATCGCCTCCCCGATGGGGGTAGTTTTATCGTAAATATCGCCCGAGATCAGCACAGTTTCTATTTGCTCATCCTGGCAGATGGTTAAAATTTCATCTAAGATATATTTTTGGTCTGCCAAAAGGGAAAAACCATTTAGGCTTCGTCCCAAATGCAGATCGGCAAGATGCATAAATTTCATTGCATTTCCTCCCATTTGTAATCTTAAGCTTATTATACAATAACTTCTTTCTCACCGCAAGCCAAAGCGCTCACAGGATGAAGCAAATTGACATAAAATACTGTAAGAAAATAGGGAGAGGTGAAAAAATTGAATACCTTACAGATTTATCCCGGCGCTTTAAATATCAAGGAAGAGGAAGGACTTTTATATAAAGAAATTTGTGCCGCCCGCCGGCAAGATTTGCCCAAGAAGGCGGATTTGGGAGAAATTCCGCTAATTATCCGCCATCAGTACAAACTGCCTATTTGCACCGGTGAGGCGGGGGCTTATCTGCGTTCCATACTTTATTATCAGGAGAAGCAGGAAATCATCAATTTTTCCGGAATGTTCATTTATAAGATGAACCGGCTCTTTTATGACGGTTTGTCGGCGCAAACCAAAGGCAGCACCTTAAAAGCCACTATGCAAACTCTGGTTAACCGGGGAGTGTGCCGGGAAAACAGCTATAACAGCAATTATTATACCCTGCGCAAACCTTTTTTTGCCGCAGGGCGCAAGTGTGATGCTATATTAAAGGAAGCAAAAACTTTTACGATTAATAATTTTGCCCGTTTAGAGAGCTTGGACGATATCCTTTTGGCTTTGGCAAACGGCTTGCCGGTGGTTTTTTCGCTGATTATCTTTACTGATTTTTTGGAGGCCAAACAAGGTGTGGTTTCTTCGCAAATTAAAGGGCAAAAAATCGGCGGTCATGCTATGGTGGCGCTGGGGTATAATTTCAATACCGAGCAAGTGCGCGTCGTGCAAAGCTGGGGCAAAAATCTTCCGACCAATCAAGGATATATGTACATACCATTCAGCTGGTTTAAAGCCAAACTCAAAAATCAAACTCCTCTTTTGATCGAAGCCTATGTGCCATTATAAAAAAAGATGGTCTAAATTAAGCGGTACAGGCATAAAGTATAATGCCAACTAATATAGAGGAGGAAAATATATGGTGGAAGAAATGAATATTTTTGAGGATATCACTAATCGCACCGGCGGCAATATTTATATTTCGGCAGTCGGACCGGTGAGAACCGGCAAATCGACTTTTATCAAGAAATTTATGGACTTAATCGTCCTGCCCCGCATCAGCGATGAATATGACCGTGCTCGCACTACTGACGCTTTGCCCCAAAGCGGAGCCGGAAAAACTATTATGACTACGGAAATCAAATTTGTTCCCGATGATGCTATTTTGATTGAGGTCAAAGAGGGTATTACGGCAAAAATCCGTTTGGTGGACTGCGTAGGCTATGCGGTAGAAGGAGCCTTGGGCTTTAAAGAGGCAGACGGACCGCGGATGGTGCGCACCCCGTGGTATGATCACCCCATTCCCTTTGAAGAAGCGGCAGAAATCGGCACCAGAAAGGTTATCACCGACCATTCGACTATGGGAATCTTGATTACCACCGACGGCAGTATTACCGATTTGCCCAGAGAGGCTTATGTGCCGGCAGAGGAAAGAGCCGTAAATGAATTGCAGGAATTAAATAAGCCTTTTATCGTAGTTTTAAACAGCACCCATCCCGATGAGGAAGAAACGGTGGAGCTGGCCAGGGAATTAGAAGAAAAATACCAAGTGCCGGTTATGCCTACCGACGTAGCCGGATTGGACGAATTGGGAATTATGAGTATTTTGGAAGAAATTTTGTTTGAATTCCCGGTTTCCGAGGTTAATATCGGTCTGCCCCGCTGGATTGAGGAGTTGGATTACGATCATTGGCTCCGAGCTAAATTTGAGGATGCTGTCCATGCGGCTATCAGTCAGGTCAAACGCTTAAGAGATATCGATCAGTCCATTGAAACATTGTCTTCCTATGATTTTGTCAAGGATATCGTTTTGGAAAGCATGGATTTATCCAGCGGTGTAGCCAGCATCGAAATGAGTGCCGAGGATGAATTATTTTACAAGGTTTACCGGGAAGTCAGCGGCATCGAAGCCGAGGGCTTGCATGATATTCTTTCCGCTACCAGAGTATTTGCTCATGCGAAGAAGGAATACGACAAATTGGCAGATGCTTTGGAGGAAGTCAGAGAAAAAGGCTACGGTATGGTAGTGCCGACTATTGAGGAAATGGAATTAGAAGAGCCGGAAGTTACTAAGAAGAGCGGCATTTACGGAGTTAAGCTTAAAGCCAGTGCGCCTACCTTGCATATCATCCGCAGTGATATTACCACCGAATTGGTGCCGATGATGGGCTCGGAAAAGCAATGTGAGGATTTGGCAAGCTATATGCGCAGCAAATTTGAAGAAGATCCCATGCAGATTTGGCAATACGATATTTTTGGTAAACAGCTCCATGAATTGGTCAGAGAAAACATGGAAGCCAAGCTACAAAAAATGCCGGAAAACGTGCAGAAGAAATTGCGGGAAACCGTACGGAGAATCACCAACGACGGCAGTGGCGGCTTGATTTGCATTATCATTTAAAGAGAAAAACCTTTTGCTTATTTATTTGGAAGCAAAAGGTTTTTTTGTCGGAAAAAAATAGTGAGAAAAAAGAATATTTTAAGAAATGCTCTTGCTTAGTGGGTGAAGAAAAGGTATAATAATAGAATGGTTTAGAAGAAAAGTAAAAATGTAAAAATTTACATTTTATGAAAGAGGGCAAGTTTTTGAAGCGAGCAGAAATTAATCTACCGCCGCAGCAGCTCCCGGCATTGACCTTGGCATATGTGGGCGATGCGGTTTATGAGCTCTATGTGCGCAACAGCATCTTAAAGCAAAGTCACAAAGTACATACCCTGCACCGCTTGGCGATCAATCGGGTTAATAACAACACTCAGTCCGATTTGTTGGCTAAAGTAGAGAGCGAACTGACCGAGGAAGAGCTGGCAGTGGTTCACCGGGGGCGCAATGCTAAGGGCGCTCAGGTGCCGAAAAATGCTTCTCCGCAAATCTACCGCCGCAGCAGCGGCTTGGAGGCGTTGGTGGGGTATTTGTATTTAAGCGGGCAGGACGAACGCTTGGAATGGTTATTGAGCCAGATAGAAGATGTAGTTATCAAGTAAAGGAGGACACGCTATGAGTTACGCCGATGAAATTTTTATAAGAAACGCTCGGGAAATTATTGATAATGGATTTAGCGATGAGCAATATGAGGTGCGCCCTCATTGGTCTGACGGCACGCCGGCTCACACTATCAAGCGCTTTGCGGTTGTCAATCGCTATGATTTGAGCAGGGAATTTCCCATCATGACCTTGCGCAAGACCAATTTGGCTAATGCTATCGATGAGCTGCTTTGGATTTGGCAGAAAAAGAGCAACAATATCCACGATTTGCACAGCCATATCTGGGACGAATGGGCTGACGAAACGGGCAGCATCGGTGCGGCTTATGGCTATCAGCTGGGCGTTAAACATCATTATAAAGAAGGAATGTTTGACCAGGTCGACAGAGTGATTTATGATTTAAAGCATAACCCCAACAGCCGCCGGATCATGACTAATATTTACAATCATACTGATTTGCATAAAATGCATCTGTATCCTTGCGCTTACAGCATGACCTTTAATGTGACGGGGGATAAATTAAACGGCATATTGAATCAGCGCTCGCAGGATATGCTGACCGCTAATAACTGGAATGTCTGCCAGTATGCTATTTTGATTCATATGCTGGCGCAGGTTGCGGGCTTTAAAGCGGGCGAATTGGTTCATGTGATAGCTGATGCGCATATTTACGACCGTCATGTGCCGCTGGTAGAGGAAATGCTCCAAAAAGAGCCTTTGCCGGCGCCGATTTTAAAAATCAATCCGGAAGTGAAGGATTTCTACCAATTTAAGGTGGAGGATTTTACCTTAGAGGGCTATGAATATCACAAATTAGGACAGAAAGTGCCGGTGGCAATATAGATGTTAAAATTAATAGTAGCAGTAGACGAAAACTGGGCGATAGGCAAGGACAATGAACTGTTGTTTCATATAAAGGAAGATTTAATGCGGTTTAAAAAATTGACCTTAGGGCAAAATGTGGTGATGGGCAGAAAAACATTGGAGTCCATGCCCAAAGGCGCACCGCTGCCCAAAAGAAACAACATCGTGCTTTCCCGCAATGAGTTGGCACAAGAGGTTATTCACTGCCGCAATATGGGAGAGCTCAGAGAGCTTATTCCCCAATTAACGGGGGAAATCTACATCATCGGCGGAGAGAATATTTATAAGCAGCTTTTGGATTTTTGTGCGGCGGCAGAAGTGACCAAGGTACAGGCGCAAAAGCAAGCGGACGCATTCTTTCCTAATTTAGATGAAGCGGAAAACTGGCAGCTTGAGGAACAATCGGGAGTTTATAATAACGGCGAGGTAAAGTACACCTTTAATCGCTATATCAATAAAAAAGTGAGACCGTTAGGGGAGTTAGAATAATGGCAGAAATTTTTGGGCGCAATCCGGTGCTGGAGGCTCTGCGCAGCGAAAGCGAAATCAATAAAATATATGTAGCCAAAGGCGATTTGCAGGGCTCTATCAAGGAAATTATCGCTCTGGCGAAAGAAAAAGGCGTGCAGATTCAGCAGGTGGAGCGAGCTAAGCTGGATAAAATGTTTCCCAAGGAAAATCACCAAGGCGTCGCAGCCAGTATTGCCGAAGCCGAATATGTGGATTGGCAGGAGATGGTGGAGATTGCTCGCCGGAAGAACGAAGATCCGCTGATTATCGTGCTGGACGAGCTGGAAGATCCCCACAATTTAGGTGCAATTTTGCGTACTGCCGATGCAGTGGGCGCTCACGGTGTAGTAATTCCCAAAAGAAGAGCCGCTTCCTTAACCAGCGGCGTCGCCAAAGCGGCAGCCGGCGCGGTGGCTTATGTGCCGGTGGCCAGAGTCAGCAATTTGGGGCAAACTATGGAGGCGATGAAAAAAGCGGGGCTGTGGATTGCCGGCGCGGCTATGGGCGGTACAGAGATTTATAAGCAGGATATGACCGGTCCTTTGGCAATCGTCATTGGCAGCGAGGGCAAAGGCTTGGGCAGATTGGTAGCTGAGAAATGTGACTTTCTGATTTCTCTGCCTATGCACGGGCAGATTAATTCCCTCAATGCTTCAGTAGCCTGCGGAGTAATATTATATGAAGTTTTGCGCCAAAGAAGCAGTAAGTAGAGGCGCGCTATGAAAGAATATTTGATTGTTGATGGGTATAATATCATCGGGGCTTGGCCGGAGCTGGCAAAGCTGAGAGACGAAGAAGATATGGCTTATGCCCGGGATAAGCTGATTGATGAATTAAACATTCATGCAGCATTGTCGGGCAAAATCATTACCGTAATCTTCGATGCTTATCTGGTTAAAGGCGGCGGCGGAGCCAACGAAACGATTGGCAAGGTGCAGGTAATATTCACCAAAGAGGGCGTAACCGCCGATATGGCAATAGAACGCCTAACTGCGCAGCTGCCTAAACATGTGAAAGTGTCGGTGGCTACCTCGGATCGTTTGCAGCAGGAGACTATTTGGAGCAAAGGAGCGCTGAGGATATCGGCGCAGGAGCTGAAACGGGAAATGAATATGACCGAAAAAAGCCATAAGCGCACCTTCCAAAAGCAAAAATATACCGTTAATCGTTTAGATGATATTATCTCTCCGGAAATTTTTGCTAAATTAGAAGAAATGCATAAAAAGAAATAAATAGAGGTAATAGCCGATGAAAATAAATTACAGCGAATTAGCAGATGAGGAATTGGTAGATTTGAGCCATGACGGCGACAGCATGGCTATGGAAAGTCTCTTGGAGCGGTATAAATATTTTGTGCGCTCCAAAGCCAGAAGTTATTTTTTGGTGGGAGCGGATCATGAAGATATCATTCAAGAAGGAATGATCGGGCTTTATAAAGCAGTAAGAGACTATAAAAGAGGAAGCTCGTTTCGGGGATTTGCTGAATTGTGCATAACCAGACAAATCATCACCGCCATCAAAACGGCGACCAGACAGAAACATATTCCTCTTAATTCGTATATTTCGCTTAATAAGCCAATGTTTGATGAGGAATCAGAACGTACGGTGGAGGAAATGTTTTTGCAGGATAAAGTAACCGATCCGGAAGCATTGTTTATTAATCAGGAAAATATCGAGGATATCGAGCAGAAAATGAACGAAATGTTAAGCCCGCTGGAGAAAAAAGTAATGCTTTTGTATATGGAAGGCAAGTCGTATGTGGAGATCGGCGAAATATTGGGCAGACAGACGAAATCGGTAGATAATGCGCTGCAAAGGGTAAAAAAGAAGCTCGAAATTTATTTAAAAAATCGAAAAAAAAGTATTGACAAATGCTAGAGATTGTAGTAGAATATCATATGTTGACGGCATAAAAGCCGAACACGGAGGGATTCCCGAGTGGCCAAAGGGAACGGACTGTAAATCCGTCGGCTCCGCCTTCGAAGGTTCGAATCCTTCTCCCTCCAATCCGGCGCGGGATGGAGCAGTTGGTAGCTCGTCGGGCTCATAACCCGAAGGTCGTAGGTTCAAGTCCTGCTCCCGCAATTTATATGCTGATATAGCTCAGTAGGTAGAGCGCATCCTTGGTAAGGATGAGGTCTCCAGTTCAAATCTGGATATCAGCTTTTTGAGGCTACATAGCTCAGTTGGCTAGAGCATACGGTTCATACCCGTAGTGTCCGGGGTTCAAGTCCCTGTGTAGCCATAGCGCACCTGTGAGAGGTGCTTTTTTTGTGCGTAAAAATAAATTAGTCCAAAGAAAAGGGACTTGAACCCGAGAGGGTGAGCGAGGAAAAAGCAAGGATTGATAATCCTTGCTCCGAGCGAAGTCCGAGCATAAGCGAGGACGGCAGGCGCAAGACTGCAGTCCCTGTGTAGCCATAGCGCACCTGTGAGAGGTGCTTTTTTTGTGCGCAAAATTTTGCGCCCGCCGCATATGTACGGCGCGGGAAGCACTGCCAATGTAAATGCATTATGTAACTCCGCGGGCGCTTTTAAGTTACTTACGAAAAGTAACAAAGTGTTAGGCACAGCCTAACGAAAGGGGTAAGGAGAGTTTAAGAGAGGGAAGGGGAAAAAAGGCCGTTTTGCCCCTTCCCTTTCTTAGAGAAAAAAGGATTTTGAAATTGTTTTATTAAAAAAATATTCTCTCAAAGAGGGAACGGGGGCAATTTTACCCAAAGGGCACGATGTCGATATTTCCCCCTGACGGTCGCGAGCATAGCGAGCGGTCTAATGCAAGCGAATGCCCGCCATAGTGGGCATGAGTCGTACTCCCTCTTTGCAACTCCCACTCCCCCTAAACCGACTGCTCAAGCGCCGCAGGGCTTGTTGGTGCTAATGCGATAGTTGCGTTAAGCGACGCAAACAAGCAAGCCGCATCTGCACGGCGCGGGATTTGCCGGTCTGCTGTTGTTCACGACTGTCCAAATACTTGCCAAATAAAAGCCAAGCATCGAAATGCTTGGCTTTTTTTGTCACATGGGGAAAAAATAGTTGTAATAAATTAAAGGTTGCTTGGCGAATGAGATTTATACTTGTTAAATATTTTGATAATCCTTAAAATAGCTTCCTGCTCTTCGAGAGTCATATTTTTCAGATAATCGGTGATTTGAGAGATAATAGTGGTATTTTCCCGTACCGAAGCAGGCACATTGGAGAAAAAATCGGTGATAGGTACCTCAAGAGCATCAGAAATTTTAATCAAAGTCTCGATAGAAGCGTTTTGACCGCGTTCAATTTGCCCATAGTTGGGGGCATTGATACAGGCACGCTCAGCGAGATCTTCTTGAGAAATATTTTTAGCTTTACGGATGTTACGAATATTTTCGCCAATTTGAATAATCCTTTGCATAATCGCACCTCCAACATCGTTCTCGCATGATTATATAAGTATGATAATACATTTTTTAGGTAATTTCAAATGGTTACAACAACTATTCAAATTAATCGCCAGAACATAAAATAAATGGCAAAACAACTATTTTTAATTATTGCCGCAATGGTATTCCCCAAAGGACAGGTCTGTGATATATTAAGTATACAGTTTGTAACTAATTTGACACTTTTCCTAAAAAACGATAAGGGAGCAGGGGAAAAGTGAAGAAGAAGGAGCAAGCTGAAAGCAATGGTTTTAAAGCGCAAGCTTTAAAATACCAAGGGTAACCTTGAGGGTTTATGATGAAATGAACAAGAAAACCCAAAGGTCGGTAGGGAAGAAGAGGCAAGTTTCCTTCTTATAAGGGCAAAGCACACTACCGAACTTAATTCAGCAAAAATATTATAAATATTATTAAGTATTATACTATTTTTGCTGCTCGGCGTGGTCGTTTGCCGAGCGACAAATAACGGCCGAAAAATAAAAAATTCCTATAGGAGGGAACTAACGTGAAAAACAGAAAATTGTTTGCAATCATCACCTTGGTTGCATTCATGCTCACCATGATGCCTATGATGGCATTCGCTACTACTGCTAGTGGCTCCAGCATCTCTGTTGAAGACGGATCTGCTAAAGCTGACGGCGTAGATGGCTTGGAATTCATCATCGATGTTGATGGCGAATTAGCTGACGGAACTGCAGCTGATGCTATTGTTGACGAAATTAGTGGAAAAGTAGACAAAGCAACAGCTGAGTACAGAACTGCTAGAACAGCTGCAGAAGTTTATTACACTATCGAAGGTGATAGTACTGTAGAGATGGAATTTACTGTTAAAGAAGAACCTGAAAGCAGTAAAGCAAAAGAAGCAAAAGAAGCTCTTTTAGCAGCTCAGAAAAAGTTGAATGATTTAAGAAAAGATTTAGAAGCTGCACAAAAAGAAGCTGATGCTTTAAACGATTCTAAGCAATTCATCATTGTTTTTGCTGAAAGAAATGGTGCATTGTCTGATGTAGACTACATCAAAACTACTGAACCTGATGATGATAATAATACTAACCAAGCTAAGGGTGATGCTGGATACTTCATCATTGATGGTTCTAAAGGTTCTGTTAGCGGTGACGATAGCTTATATGTTTACTCTAAAACTCCTGGCACTGTTACCTTGAAAGCATATGTAATTAGCGGCTATACATTAGACGATCCTACTAGCAGTCAAAATATTGCTGAATTGTACAATAGCGGCAGCACTTTCTTGAAAACTGGTTTCGTTGGCAACGGTGTAACCGGTAAATTCAATGCTACCAGCAGTGTTATCGATGCTACCATCACTGTTAAAGAGGTAGCTGGTGATAATGGCATTGTTGATGCTAACAATGGCGTAGATTACTATGATGTTACTGTTGCTTTCACTAAAGGCGGCGCTAAATTAGTTGGTGAAGATGTTACTCTCTCCATCGACAAAAATGGCGGTCTTTTAAACAAAGAAGAAGTTACCACTTCTGCTACCGGTAAAATCGATTTCAAAGTATCTGCTTCCAAACCTGGTACTTACACTGTAACTATTGAATGCGGTACTTACAGTGAAGAATTAGAATTCACCTTTGGCGCTGCTAATATCAGCAAAGTAGAGTTCTCCTACACTGTTGATGGCACTATCGCTGTTGGCGTTGAAGAAACTGTAGCTATGCAAGTACGTGCTTACGATGCTAACGGCAACGTATTAGCTCCAAGTGTAGATGTTGCAAAACAAATCAATGGTGCATTTAAATTTGAAGTAACTAATGCTCCTGAAGATTCTGCTTTAGAAGATAGCGAGCTTCCTAATGTAGCTGGTTTTGATGGTCCTGTTGTATTCAAACCTGCAACTAGCGACAACATGTACATCAGCTTTGAGCCAGATGCTGTAGGTTCTTACACTATTAAAGGTTATCACAACACCACTGGTGTAGCTGATACCACTACTATCCAAGCTGATGAGTTTGGTGTAATTGACCATGCTACCATTAGCTATCCTGCTGCTACCTATTCTTTAGGTGCTAACACTCCTGGTGCTACCGTTTATCTCTATGACCAAAACGGTGTTAAGAAATCCGTAAAAACCAATAAGAAATTCTCTTACACTGGTTTAGGAATTGCTGATTTCGATGCTACAAATGGTCAAATCACCTTCAAAGATGATAGCGCATATTCTGGTAACGAAATCGTTGTATCCGTAGTTGCTAACGGCAAATATGCTGCTTCCACTACTTTAACCATCGGTGCTGCTCCTGCTACTTTAGAGTTTACCACCGTTAATGGCGAAGTTGGCGAAGAAGTAACTGTTAACGCTCAAGTAGTTGACGTTAATGGCAACCCAACTGCTGTATCTGCAGCTTCTGGCTACTATACTGTAGGTGAAGTAGTTGCTGTTGTTACCGAAAGACCTGCTGGTGCTAACGTAAGCGTTGATGCTGATTACTTTGAAGATTTCAGCGAAACCTTCTTGAAAAAAGGTACCGGTAAAGTTGTAATCACTTCCAACAAAGAAGGTACTGTTAGAGCAAATGTTGTAGTTGAATTAATTCCTACCACTGCTGCTAAAGCAATCAACGAAGATTTAACTACTATCTATTTGACTGGTATCGCTACTGTTGGCTTTGGCGAAGGTGCAGTTGACGCTACTGGCGCTGACGATGTTGTAACCTTCATCATCGGCACCAACACCTTCATCGCTAACGATAAAGCTATCTCTTCTGATGTAGCTCCTTACATCGTTGACGGTCGTACCTTCATCCCTGTACGTGCATTTGTTGAAGCTACCGGCGCAACTGTTGAATACGATGCTGTTACTCAAGTAGTTACCATCGCTGGCGATGGCATCGATGCTCAAATGACCATCGGCTCCAACATCTTGACCGTAAATGGTGAAACTGTTGTTATGGATACCGCTGCTGCTATCAAAGACGGCAGAACCGTATTGCCTGTTCGTTACGCTGGCCAAGCTATCGGCTATGACTTCGAATGCGCTTACGGTGCTAACGGTGCTGTTACTGCAGTAACCATGTTCAAATAAGATTAATCTTATCCGAACAAAAATTTAAGCTCAAATAAGAACAAATCAAATTCCTTTATCTTCTTCCAAAGGGTTTTGGGTTTTACCCCCGCTTCGGCGGGGGGTTTTTCTATAATTTCTTGCTGAGAAATCATAGAAAAGCTTTTAAAAAAATTCTCTCTCAAAGAGGGAACGGGGGCAATTTTCGATATTTCCCCCTTTCCCTCTTTGGAACTCCCATACCCCCTAAACCGACTGCTCAAACGCCGCAGGGCTTGGCAGTGCTATTTGCAAATGTAGTGTTTAAGTCGATGCTTGCGCAGGCAAACGCACGCCGCATCTGTAGGGCGCGGGATTTGCTGCCAAGCTAATAGCAGTAGCCTAAATCCGCGGGCGCTTTAAGGTTACTTACGAAACGTAACAAAAGTGTTAGGCACAGCCTAACGAAAGGGGTAAGGAGAGTTTAAGAGAGGGAAGGGGAAAAAAGGCCGTTTTGCCCCTTCCCTTTCTTAGAGAAAAAAGGATTTTGAAATTGTTTAAAAAAAGATTTTAAAAATAAAAAAGTATGAAAAGGAGGCAAAACTATGTCTAATGTTGAGCAGTCCACCGTGGCACATAACACCGAGCAAATATTGGCAGAAATGTTCGCCTATGTCATCAATGATTGCAAAGCAAACGGTGATTGGTTTGCCAAGCTTTTTGTGCGCACCGGCATGGCAAGCAAGCTGGAGAAAAATCATGCGGCAAATGATAAATCCGGCGTGGAAATTGCCGACGAAATATTTAAAAAGACCAATCAGCAAAAATACATTACCAAAGCCAAAAAGGCTGACGAAAATTCCTCTGCTTATTGGTGCGGCAGGGTATTGGCGCAGTATCAAAAGAAAAGCGGGCGCAAATATAAAGATATTTTTACTTATATTTTGCTCGATGATTTGCAGGAGTGCTTCCCGGCATATGCCCAAATGGACGATCAATCATTATTTCAAGCCTTAGACAAAATGTATGATGAGGCGCAAAATCGGACTAATTTAAAAATACTTCGTGAACAAAAGGAATTATCCCGAGCTCAGCTGGCTGACTGCTCCGGGGTCAATATTCGCTCTATTCGCCTTTATGAGCAGCGGCAGGTGGACATTAACAAAGCCCAGGCGAAAACGCTGTATAAATTATCCCAGGCTTTGGGCTGCCGAATAGAGGATATTTTGGAGAAAAATGCCGAATAAAAAAAGCTCCCTGAGGGGAGCTTTTGGCGTTTATTGACAAAGCTTGCGGCGTTTTGCTATAATTGTGCCAAGGAGGGATTGGGCGATGTATTGTTTAACTATTGCGACACCATTGGGCAAGCTGACAGGAGTAGAAGCGGATGGATTTATGGTCAAAGTTTTACTTGATGCCGCCAAATTGCCGGCAGAGGAGCGGCGCACGGCATTATTGGGCCTATGGGCAGAGCAGACGGAGGAATATTTCGCCGGCAAACGGCAGAAATTTGACTTGCCCGTAAAATTGGACGGCACACCTTTTCAATTAGCCGTTTGGCAGGCAATGCAGGAGATAGCTTACGGCGCTGTCCTGAGCTACGGGCAATTAGCGCAAAAAATTAACCGTCCTAAAGCAGTTAGGGCGGTGGGCAGTGCTTGCGGAGCCAATCCGCTGCCGTTAATCATTCCCTGCCATCGGGTAGTGGCAAAGGGTGGATTGGGCGGTTTTGGCTTAGGCTTAGAAGCGAAAAAAATATTGTTAAGCTTAGAGAATCCTACTTTTGATTTTTAAGCGCCATGTAGGCATTGTAAACCTCTCTTTTAGGCAATGCTGCTTCAGCGGCGGCTTGCTTGATGGCGTCCTTTTCCCGCATATCAGCATTTAACAGCTCTTCCAGGCGATTTAGCGCCCAGGGGAGCTCTTTTTTTGGTTCATCTTGGGGAGCAAGCCCGGAGATAACCAAAACAAATTCGCCTCGGGGCTCATTTTGGCTAAAATGCGCCTGCACTTCGGCAATAGTACCTCTTACGGCTTCCTCAAAGCGTTTGGTCAATTCACGGCAGGCGACCATGGGGCGCTCCGGCGAAAGAGCATTGGCTAAATCCTGCAAAGCGGCGTTAAGGTGATGCGGCGCTTCGTAAAGAATCATGGTGCGTTCTTCCTGGGCTAACTGCTCTAAAATAGCAGTGCGTTCCTTTTTATTGCGAGGCAGGAATCCCTCAAAGCAATAGCGTTCATTGGCTAAGCCGGAAAGCACCAGCGCCGTAGCGGCGGCTGAAGCGCCGGGCAGGACGGTGTAGGGAATATTGTTCGCCAGACACTCGTTAATCAGCTCAAATCCCGGGTCGGAAATCCCGGGCATGCCGGCGTCAGAAACTAAGGCAATATTTTCACCGTTTAAAAGGCGGTTGATCAAATACGAGCCTTTGAAAGTTTTATTATGCTCGTAATAGCTGGTCAAAGGCTTCTTGATAGAAAAATGATTCAGCAGCTGCAAGGTTTTGCGGGTGTCTTCGCAGGCGACTAAATCGACATTTTGCAAAGTTTCCAGCACTCTTAAGGTGATATCGCCTAAATTGCCGATTGGGGTCGCACAGATATATAAAGTGCCGCAGGATTGCTTATTCATCAGCGATACCTCCGTAGATAGCTAAAATTTCCGGGGTGTAAACGCCGGGCTTTTGGTAAACTACCAAGGGCGGCAATACTTCAAGTGCATTGCGTCCGCCTTTGATGGCTTCCAGCAAAAATAAGTTAGCGTTTGCGTTGGAATAGGGGTGGATAAACTGCAAAAATTTAGGTGTCAGCTGATAAGCTTGACACAACGAGCAGAGCTGACTTAAGCGCTCGGGCTTGTAAATCATTGCCAATCTGCCGTGAGGCTTGAGCAAGCGCTTGGCGCTTTGGAGCAATTCCTCTAAGGTGCAGTACAGCTCGTGGCGAGCGGCGGCACATTCGTCAAGGGGATTGATTTTGCCGGTGCCCAGCGGGAAAAAAGGCGGATTGGTGATGATTAAATCAAAGCTTGAGCCCCAGTCTTTAGGCAAGGCGCGCAAATCAAGGTTATAAATCTCCACCTCGGCTTGATTCAACACCATATTGCGCCGTGCTAACTGAGCGCTGGCTTCTTGAATTTCCACGCCGCTGATCTTTAACGAAGGCTCCCGGGCTTTGAGCAAAAGGGGCAATACTCCGTTGCCGCAGCCTAAATCCAGCACCTCAAGCTCGGCTTTAAGGGCGGGAAAATGGGCTAAAAGGACGGCGTCAATGGAGAAGCGAAAGCCTTTTTTCTTTTGGATCAGCCGATAGCCGTTTTTGGTTAAAGCGCAAATATCTTCATCAGCATTCAGCATATACTCGCTCATTATTTGTCCTCTAATTTGCGTAAGTCAAATTGATCCTCCGGATCGGGAGTATCTAAATCAGCAATATTTTTAACTCGATGCGCATCCAATTCCTTGCGGTTTTGGATGTAGACATCGTTTTCGTATTTCAAGCAGCAGAGCAAACGTCCGCAAATACCGGAAATTTTGGCCGGATTTAAAGATAGATTTTGCTCCTTGGCCATTTTAATGGAAACAGGGGCAAAATCGCCTAAAAAGGTGTGACAGCAAAGCGGTCTGCCGCAAATGCCGATGCCGCCCAGCATTTTGGCTTCGTCACGAACACCGATTTGTCTGAGCTCGATGCGGGTGCGGAAAATAGCGGCTAAATCCTTGACTAATTCCCGGAAATCCACCCGTCCGTCAGCGGTAAAAAAGAAGATAATCTTACTGCCGTCAAAGGTGTATTCAACATTGGTCAGCTTCATCGGCAGATTGTGCTCGGCAATTTTGCCTAAGCAGATGTCGAAGGCTTCCTGCTCTTTTTGATGATTGAGCTGGATTTTTTCTTTATCCTCAGCTGTAGCAATGCGGATAACATTTTTTAACGGCGGAACAATTTCCTCCTCCGATACTTCGCGGGGAGCAATAACAACCTCGCCGTACTCCACTCCGCGGGAGGTTTCAACGATAACGCAATCATCAGTGGTGATAGCTAAATCGTCGGGTGAAAAATAATATATTTTGCCGGCAGGCTTAAAGCGAACGCCGATAACTGTTGGCATAAAAAAACTCCTTTCTGTTAGGAAAAATTATTTAAAGGGGATATTTTAAAGAAACAAACGGCAAGAGTCAGCTGAGGTGAAACATTTTGTCTCAGATAGCTCATAGCTTGTTCTATTTTTTCCAGGATGGATAAAAGGTCTAAATCTGCGGTAAAGCTTTGGTAGCTTTCCAGACAATCTTTATTGAGCAGAAGCTCAGCATTTTGGCTTAACCGGTAAATTAACAAATCCCGGAACCAAAATTCGACAAAGGATAAAATACGGATCGCCTTAGCTTTATTGGGCTTCCAAAGCTCGCATTGTTCAACGGTTTGGGCGTTGGACAAAGAAGGCAGGCGAGTAATAAATGCGTGAACCTCTTGGCGCAGGGTGAAAAACTCCGGATCATTTAAAATATCCTGAGCGGTTTTTACTGAGCCGTTGGCTAAAAGAGCCGCTTGTGCAGCTTGCTCGCCTAAAATTTCTACAATAACAGTAGCAGAGAGCCCTTTGAAATTGATCACCGTGCAGCGGGAGCGAATTGTGCTTAAGATGGCTTCCGGCTTAGAGGTGATGAGGATGAAAACCGTTTTTTCCTTAGGCTCTTCCAGGATTTTAAGCAGGCTGTTTGCCGCTTGCTCCGTTAAAAGATGAGCTTCATTTAAGATGATCACCTGATAGCCGCCTTCAAAACTGCGCAAAGCCGTAAGGGTGCTTAAGGGGCGAACCTGTTCAATTTTAATAGACGCTCCGTCCGGCTCCAGCAAAATAACATCGGCATGCTCGCCTAAGGCGATTTTGCGGCATGAGGGGCATTGCCCGCAGGCATCATCGCCGGCAAAAGGACAGTTTAAAAATTGGGCAGCAGCTAAGGCTGTCATTTTTTTGCCGACTCCTTCCGGTCCGCAGAATAAATAACTATGGGTTGGCCGGTTTTGCAAAACCGAGCGCAAAACATTTAAAGCCTCATCTTGACCTTTGATTTGTGCGAAACTCAAAAGCCGCCGCCTCCTTTCACTAAAATTAAGTATAACGCAAAATATCGCTAAAATCAAGAGCCAATTATTCCTGCAAAACGGCAAGGCGCTGATACTGGGGATAAGTGCGCAGTAAATCGATTGCCTCTGCGGAGATGATTTCTCCGGGAAGCAAAAGGGGGATTCCCGGGGGGTATTGCAGCATAAACTCTGCCGCGGCTCGTCCTAAAGCCTCTTCAATATTAACCGCTTCCTTAGCCTGCCAGAGGGCTTGCTTCAGCGGATATTTTGTCTGCGGAATAGTGGGCAGATAAAAGGGTTTGGTCAGCGCTCTGGGGGGCAACGCTTTAGTTGCTTGTTCGATTTGCGCTAAGGCTTGGAATAATCTTTGGCGATAAGCGGCGGTAAATTTTAAAGGCAGAAGCAGCAGGCACGAGTTGGCTTCGCTCATTTCCACATAGATATGCTCATTTTGCAGTTTTGCTGCCAGTTGTTCGCCGTTTAAAACGGTAGAATAAAGGTTGAGCTTAAAGGGGTCTGCCTGCCAGGCATCGTTATGCAGATAACTGATAGTTGTAAGCAAAGCCAGGTCTTGTTTAAACTGGGCAATTTCTTTTAATGAATGAGCAATATCCTCTTTGCCGTCCACTGCCAGATAAATTGCCGCTGCTTCTAAAGAAGAAAGCAGGAGATAGGAAGGAGAAGTGCTTTGCAAAATAGAAATAACTTTGGTAAGATTGCGTCCCTGATAATCGGAACCAACTAAAAGACAGCTGCTGCCGGTTAAAGCCGGTAAGGTTTTGTGCCAGCTTTGCACCACCAAGTCAGCGCCAAGATCAATGGCGGAGGGCGGCAAAGCTGGATTGAAATGAAAATGGGCACCGTGGGCTTCATCGACGATGACATTTAAGCCTATTTCCTTAGCATAAGTGATCAGCTGAGCATTTTGCCAGCTTAAGCCCTGGTAGGTAGGGTTAACTATTAAGAGATTGCGGCAGGAAGGATGGGCGGAGATGGCTTTTTTTAAATCGGTTAAGGCTACACCCAAAGGCAAGCCCCATTTTTCATCTAAAGTGACAGGCAGATAAATAGCTTTAGCCTCTGCCAGCATCAGCCCGTGATAAATGCTGCGGTGACAATGGCGAGGCACAAAGATTTCTTCTCCGGCTGCTAATGCCATGAGGGCGGCATGAAGCCCGCCACTGGAGCCGTTGATGAGATAGTGGGCGGCTTGGGCGCCGAAAATAGCGGCTGACTGCTCCTGACTTTTTTGGATAATGCCCTGGGGATCGTGGAGATTATCCAAGCCGGGCAGCTCGGTAAGATCATAGCGAAACACATTTTCCCCCCAGGCAGTTTTTAATGTTTCAGGCAATAAGGTGCCGTTTTTATGCCCCGGCATATGGGCTGAAAGATTATCTTGGGCGGCATGAGCATGAAGGGCGGAAAAAATATAACTTTTATACATAACTATGCTCCTTTAATGTCGAAATATGTACTAATATGCTTCTTTTTTAGATAAATTAGCGAAAAAATGAGTCATTAAAGTAGAAAAAAGTTTATTTTTTCGCCTAAATAGTTTATAATAATGTATGTAAAAATAAAATATAAAAGGTGAGATCATGGAAGAAAAAACCGGAAAATTTCGCTTGGAAAATTTATATCGTGCTTGTGCCGAGCTTTTGCGCCAAAATCCCTGGCAAAAGCTTTCCGGCACGAAGCCAATTGCTGTTTACGATAGCAAAGAAGAACGCTATTATTATGTCTTGGTTTTGTTTACGGATATCGGATCGTCGGTCAGGATATTTTCTGAAGAAAAGTATTTTTTGAAATACATGGCAAGCATCAAATACGGCTATCCTAAAACCGGAATTTATCTTCACAAAAACAGCATTGATCAAAGTTATTGGGGAATGTATATGATCAAAGAAGAATTGCTGGGTGCTGTAGAATGGGCAATATGCCGGCAGGTTGGTTTTAAATGGCACGACAGTTGGCCGATTTTTTATCAGCGAAACAGTGGCGAGCCGGAAAAGATTTTGAGCAATCATGATGTCATGGATAAGACAGCAATAGTTTTAGATGGATTAAAGAGCTTGCTGGAGAAGGTACCGTTAAAGCAAATAGCGGATTTCAGCGATGGTGATTTTACCAAAGGGATTTTTGTTTGGGATATTTGGGCTGAAGATAATAAAGAGATGAAAAAGATTTTTCTTGATAAACTCTACAATGACTTAGAGATTCCTCAGTATGACAATCCCTTTTTATTAAAACGGCTCGACAGTATTCGCACTGATAATAATTTTTACGAAATAAGCTGGACCTTTATTCCGGTTATGCAGAGCGAAGATTTTAACAGCTATTATCCTTTATATGTGACTTTAGTCGACATTTCTAATGGTAAAGTTGCTTGGAGCACTGTTTTGGATAATTATGAGGATAAAGAAAGAAGAATGCTGGATGCTTTAGCATTGGATTTCATCAATAAAGGAGTTAAGCCTGAGTATATGGTAACAGCTGATCATGACCTTTGGCAATGGCTGCTGAGTTTCTGTGCCCAAAGCGGAATACGTTTGCGGTTGTTGGAAAAAGAAAAAGTCAAGCAAGAGGTAGACTATGTTTTAACTTTGAGCCAAGAAATGCTGCCGCAGGAATTGACAGAGTCAAAACAGCACAATGACAGCAAGATAGTAGACCTTAAAAGCTATTTAAAAGGGAAATCCAAAGAAAAATAAACTAATATTATTATATAATTTTTAAGCGAAACTGTAAAGATCAAACATTATAAAACCATTAAAAAGAGGATATAGCCAATATCAGGTAGAAATAAATAAAAGAGCAAGGCAATAAAAGAGGAGGCTAAAAAATGACACCAGAAGAAAGAGAAGCCGTGATTTTGATTTTTGCTTCAAGAAAAAAAGTATATAAATTATTGCATGATTTTTGGATTAATGAGCCGGGAGAAAAACAGCTGGAAGAATTGTATGACCCGAGTCTTAAGGTGACCTTGGAACTGTTGTCGCCGGATGAGATGGTGCCATTGAGTTCTTATTTGGAAAAGATGCAGGTTAATTATGAGGAGTTTAACGAGGAATATTTAAAAAATATTCAAGCTCAATATCATCAGATGATGCAGGCAGTAGGAGTTCATCTCAGTGCTCCCTTTGCGGTGAAATATTTGGATTTGCCTCAGGACGAGCTCAGGGAAGAGATGCTGATGGTTGGAGCAACCTATGAAAGATACGGAGCTTTGCACAATGACAGCTCCATCGAAGCTGACAGTTATTTGGCAGTAGAGCTGAGCTTTATGGGCAGAGCATGCGGCTTGGCACAGCAGGCAATAGAGCTGGGAATCGACCGCCGGGCGCAGCAGTTATTGGAGGAGCAGGAATGGTTTTTGAATGACCATTTGCTGCAATGGGTGCCTAAATGGGAAGCAGAAATGCAGCAAAGTGAGGCAGCGGATTTTTTCCGTCATTTAGCCGCTCTGACAGTGCAGTTTCTGCGCTATGACAGCATGGCGATGGAAGATTTGTTGGAAATAGTGTGACTGGAGGAGATAAAAATGGTTAGAAAAAGCCGCTTAATTTTAAGCGGTCTGCTTATAGCTTCATTTCTTACTTTAAGCGGATTCGGCTTTGGGCAGGTTATTATCTGCAAAGCCTTGGTGAGAAGCTATGAAAATTTAAAACCGGTTGAAGTGCCTCAGGAGGACATCACCCCCCAATGGATGCTTACTTTAGTTAATACCGAAAGACCTTTGAGCGGCGAATTGGATTTTCCTAAAGACACCATCAACGGCTATACCTTTGATGCCCGGGCTATAGATGATTTAAGGGCAATGATGCAGGCGGCAAAGGATGACGGTATTAATCTGCTTATCTGCTCGGCTTATCGTTCGATAGCTAAGCAAACAGAGCTTTTTGAGCGCAAGATTCGGCAATATCAAAATGCCGGCTACAGCTATGAGGATGCTTATAATATCGCCAAAACTATTGTGGCAATACCGGGAACCAGCGAGCATCATACCGGGCTGGCGGCTGATATAATTACGGTGGACTACCAGGTCTTGGACGAAGGTTTTGCCGAGACAGCGGCTTATCAATGGCTGAAGGAAAATTGTACCCAATACGGATTTATCATGCGCTATCCTAAAGAGAAACAGGATATTACCGGCATCATTTACGAACCTTGGCATTACCGTTATGTGGGGAAAAATGTGGCAGAGAAAATTACTGCCAATGATTGGTGCCTGGAAGAATACATTGAGCATTTGGAGCTCGAACGAGAAAAGAATTTAACCGGTCAAGCAATATTTGCTGAAAATACCGGTGAATAATAAAGGAGTGTGGCATTTTGTTTTTAGATTCACTCTCAAGCATGCTGAGCGGAGCGATTTTGGTTTTGGTAACGATTACGGTGCATGAGCTGGCGCACGGTCTGGCAGCGTATTTATTAGGTGATCCGACGGCGAAAAATGCCGGCAGGCTCAGCTTAAATCCCTTGGTGCATTTAGACCCATTGGGGGCGATTTTGTTGTTTGTGGCAGGATTTGGCTGGGCGAAACCGGTGCCGATCAATCCCTTTTTCTTTAAAGGCAATCGTTCCAGGGGAATTATGCTGGTATCTTTTGCCGGTCCTTTGGCTAATCTGCTTTTAGCCTTAATTTTGGCATTATGCCTGCCGTTAACGGTTAATTTAGGCATGAGCGCAGTGCAGATAGCAACCAGTGGCATTTATTTAAATATCTACATGGCGCTGTTTAACTTGATTCCAATTCCACCTTTAGATGGTTCCAAGATATTGGCTGGCTTGATTCCCAAAGGAGCCGCTTATAAATATTTGGATGTAATGGATCGCTATGGCATGATTATTTTGTTGATTTTGGTTATCGCCAATGTCATTGGCACGATCATTACACCTATTGCCGGGCAGATATATTATTGGTTTGTGCAGCTGGCATTAATGCTGATGTAGGAGGAAGAGATGGCAGAGGAAAAATATTGTGTCAGCTTAGATAACTTCAAAGGTCCGCTGGATCTCTTGCTGCATTTGCTGGAAAAAAATAAAATGGATATCTACGATATACCTATTGCCGAGATAACTAAGCAGTATTTGGCATATTTAAACGCTGCCGAGGAGATGAATCTGGAAATTGCCAGTGATTTTTTGCTGATGGCGGCGACCTTGATCAGCATTAAAGCCAAAATGCTCTTGCCGAAACCGGCTGTTTTGCCGGAGCAAGAGGCTGACCCGCGGGAAGAACTGACTAAGCGCTTGCTGGAGTATAAGTTTTATAAGGAAGTTTCCTTGGAGTTAAAGGATTGTGCCGACAAAGCGGCGGAGCATGTCTTTAAGGAAATAGATATCGAAGAGTTGGGGAAAGACTTTTCCGCCGGCAATCCGGTGGCTAATATTTCTTTGGAGCAGCTGTGGCAGGCATTTGACAAAGTGCTGCGCCATGTTGCCGAGGAAAAACCGCAAATTATCCTGACTCACGATAACTATGAAGTTGATGCTATGATGGATATGCTCATAGATTTATTGGACAGCCAAGGTGCGGTTGAGTTTGGCGCTTTATTTAAGCCCCTGGACAGCAAAAAAAAGGTGATTGCGGTATTTTTAGCATTATTAGAGCTGTATAAAATGGGGCATATTTTAGTGCGCCAGGATGAAAATTTCGGCAGTTTGTGGCTGGTTAAGCCTAAGACAGAGGAGGAAGTAGGCTGATGCTTTTTAATCAGGAGATCCGAGCGATTATTGAAAGCTTGCTTTTTATAACCAATACGCCGCTGAGTGTAAAGGATATTGTGGAGATCACGTCATTTAAGCCTGAAGAGGTTGAAGAAACTTTAGAAATATTGCAAAAGGAAAGCCAGGAACCTCATCGGGGCATTGAGGTGGTGGCGCTGGCCGGCGGCTATATTTATGCGACCAAGAGCCAGTATCGGGAGTATATCGAAAAAATGTACAAGCCTCAGATGAGCACCTTATCCAATGCCGCCTTGGAAACCTTGGCAATAGTTGCCTATAAACAGCCGGTGACTAAAGGTGAGGTGGAGCTTTTAAGAGGAGTTAATGTTGACTGGGCGATGAGCACTCTGGTCAACAAAGGCTTGGTGGAGGAAAAAGGGCGCAAAGAGGTAGTGGGCAGACCCCTTTTGTATGGCACGACCAAGCAATTTTTGCAGTTTTTCGGACTCAACAGCTTAGAGGATTTGCCCAAAAATGAGGAAAAAGAAAATTATTTTGCTGAAGAGATTTTCGCGAAAAATTCAGAGGAAGAAAAAAAATAACCAAAGCTTTAAGCTAAGGTTATTTTTTAAGGAATTTTTAAAGAGGAATTTTAACCGTATTGGAGCGCGCCAAAACAATAAAGTTATCTTGGTCGGTGTAAAAGCCTAACTCACCATAAAGCTCACAGGCAGGAGCATCAATATTTAAGCTCAGCTGTTTGTCTGCCAAACGCACCGGATGCTCTTCTTTAAAATTAAGCCGTCCGCGGTAATTGAGCTTAAGAACTGCTTTGCTGGTATCGGTGCCCGGGGCGTTGTGATGAATAACGGATTTTTGATAATTTTCCCCGGAAACTTTCCATTGAAATAAAATTTCCGTGGGTGAGTTAACACTTAAAATAAGCATGGTGTCAAAAAGCGGAGCATTTTGTCCGGAAATAATTTCGTAAGCATCATCTACTTGAACATCATTTACGATTTCATTGTGTTCAGGGGTGATAATTTTGCCTAAGCCGGGAAATTTTTCGCCTGGCAAGCGGCTGATGAATTGCATAAATAAAAAAGCCGCCGCTATGAAAATCAAGAAAATAAGAAACCACATTTTTTTCGCCTCCTTGCTATAGTATGTGTGAGTGATAACTATTTATGCAGCGGGGAAAATAAAGAAGGCTGATAAGATGCATGATGAGGATATTTTAAATAAATTTAAAGGAATAAATACATATTTAAAAAAATCGGCAGTTCTGCAAGGGATAATTTTGGCAGTCGGCATTATGTTTTTGAGCGGCTGGGCGTCGGGATTATTGGCACAATTGCTGGATAAAGCGGATCAGGGCTTGTACAAAAACATGTTTTTCAGCCTGTTTTTGGGATTTTGGAGCATAATGTGGATAAAAGTCATCAAAGGCTGGCAATATTCGCAAGTTGGCTTTAAGCGGCTGAACAGACAGCAGACTGCACTAAGCATTTTAAGCGGCGGCGGGATTTTTTTGCTTTTGATTGTTTTAGGAAGCCTTTACGCCAGCTTGCTGCCTGTAGAAGCAGAACCGCAGTCCTTGTCAATGATGGCTGCTTTGGCAAACTCTTGGCAGCAGGCAGCGGCTATTTATTTAATCAGCAGTATTTTGGCACCTATCGGAGAAGAAATATTTTTCCGCGGGGCTTTATACCAAAGCCTGCAGGAAAAAATGGGAGTAAAAAAAGCGCTGGTGATCACCTCTTTGATTTTTGCCGCTATGCATTTTGATCTGTATCGGCTGGTGCTGCTGTGGCTGGCGGGAATGTGGCTGAATATTTTGCGGCTGAAATGTGATTCTATTTGCAGCTCAATGATTGCGCATAGTGTTTGGAATACCTTGATGATTAGTTTGGCTTTTTTTGTTTAGGAGGAAAAGTGTGGAGAAATTAACAGTTGGCGATAAGGTAAAAGTTAAAATAGACGGCATTTCTCATCAGGGAGTAGGCGTGGGCAGAGTAAATAATCTGGCTGTTTTTGTGGAAAATGCCCTTTTAGGCGAATTGGTGGCGGCGGAGATCACGCAGGTAAAAAGCAGCATGGCGATAGGAAAAGCTGTAGAAATTTTGGAGCCGTCTTTTGAACGCCGAGAACCGATTTGCCCGGTAGCAGAAGCTTGCGGTGGCTGTACATTGCAGGCGGTGAACTATCCTTTTCAGCTGGAGATGAAAGGAATGATGGTGCAGGAAGCGCTGAAGCGCATCGGGCATCTTGATGTTTCGGTGCCGCCGGCTTTAGGCATGAATGAGCCTTGGGGATACCGCAATAAGGGCGTATTTCACGTTTCCTATGAGGGCGGAAAGGTGAAATTGGGCTTTTTTGCTCAAGGCAGTCATCAATTAGTGCCGGCAGAAAAGTGCCGGTTGTTTGCGCCGACGGTCAATCAGCTGATTGCTTGGCTGGAGGAAGCCTTGCTGCGTCAGGGAAGAGTAGACTATGTGCAAAAGATTTTAATTCGCCACAGCCGTTATAACGATGAGTTGATGGTGGTTTTTATTACCAAAGACAATGCTTGGCGGTTGAAAGGTTTAGAAGAGCAATTGACAGCAGCTTTTCCGCTCGTGGCTTCGGTTTATCATAATGTTAACACCAATCCCAAGCTTTTGTGCGGTAAAAATTTTAAACTGCTGGCGGGCAGAGAATTTATCATAGACACTATCGGCGAGTTAAAATTCCGCATTTCGCCCCAATCCTTTTTTCAGGTCAATAATGCGCAGGCAAAGGTTTTGTATGATTTAGTCAAGGAATATGCTGCTCTGGACGGCACGCAGCAGGTGCTGGATTTATACTGCGGCATTGGCACTATTGGCATGTATTTGGCAAAGGACGCCAAAAGTGTTTACGGCGTAGAGAGCGTTGCTCAGGCGGTGCGTGATGCCAAGGAAAACTGCGCCTTAAATGGGTTAACTAACTGTCAATTTACAGCAGCGAAGGCAGAGGAATGGCTGAAAAAAAATAAACTAAGGCAGGTGCCGGAGGTGGTAATAATTGACCCGCCCAGAAACGGCTGCCATCAGTTTTTGTTGGATGTTCTGGGTGAAAGTAATTGCGCCAAGATAATTTATGTGTCCTGCAATCCTACTACCTTGGCAAGGGATTTGGCGTATTTAAAGAATTTTGGCTATGAGCTGCTAAAAGTTCAGCCTGTTGACATGTTTCCCCAGACAGGTCACGTCGAGACGATAATGTTGATACAAAGAAAAAATTTGTAGAAATCCTATGTTTCAGGCATTTTTCGCCCCATGTCGTTTTTGCTCCTCAAGGGGAAAAAGAGCGAAGTAAGCGAATTGAGAACTACATTACCGTGTCTGTAGTTATTGAGGTGGTATCCGGGAACACAAGAAATGAATAAATTAAGAAAAAATATTAGCAAAATCAGTATGTATAAAGTATGAAAAATTAGCAAAGAACCATCACATTGATGGTTCTTTTTTCATGCCCTAAATTAAGGAGGAAGCAGTATGAACGAAAGAATATTTACCTATCACTACGGCAATGAAGGGGAGCAGTATGCCTTTTACCGAATACCCAAAGCATTAATCACCGATCCATACTTTAAACATCTTTCTACCGATGCTAAACTTCTTTATGGGCTGATGCTGGATAGATTGAGTTTGTCGATGAAAAATAATTGGATTGATGAAAGAAACAGAGTGTATATCTACTTTACCTTAGAGGATATTTGCGAACTGTTAAATTGTAAAACGGACAAAGCAGTGAAGCTCTTGGCAGAATTAGACACCAATAAAGGTATCGGTCTGATAGAACGCATCAAGCAAGGTCAAGGCAAACCTACCAAAATCTATGTCAGGAAATTTATTCAAGAGGATTATATTGCAGAGAATAAAGACCGTAATTATGGTAATAATCCAGACTTCGGAAAATCAGAAGTCAAGACTTCGGAAAAACCGAAGTCAAGAATTTCGAAAAACCGATGTCCGGACTTCGGAAAAACCGAGTGTAATAATACTGAGTATAGTAAGACTGAAATTAATAAAGAGATAGATAGGATAGATGAGCCCAAGCGCCAAGCCAAAGAGCAAATTGAGTATGATATTTTAGCTGAGCAATTTCCGCAAGAAGAGTTGGAGGAAATAGTGGATTTAATCACCGAAGTGTATCAAACAGCCGATGGTCTTATCAAAATCGGCGAGCGCAAAATAGCTGTTCCCTTTGTGCAGGAGAGATTCAGACAGTTAAACTCGCTGCATATTGAGTATGTGTTTGAGTGCCTGAGGGCAAGTCCGGGCAATATCAGAAATATCAAAGCCTATCTGATGGAAGTCTTGTTTAACGCTTCAGCGACTATGTATAATTATTACCGAGCAAAAGTAAAACATGATTTAGCCTTTATGTAGCAGAGCAGACAAGCTCTGCTATTTTTATTTAACTAACTTTGAGAGGAGTAAAAATATGAAAACTATTGCTATTGCCAATCAAAAAGGCGGAGTGGGCAAAACCACTACCACTGCCAACTTAGGTATCGGCTTAACCCGAGAGGGCAAGAAAGTATTGTTAATTGACTTTGATGCTCAAGGAAGCCTAACAGAAAGCTTAGGCTATGTTCCCGATGAACTGGAAACAACTATTGCCGATCTGATGGAGAAGACGATGAATGAAAGAAAGATTATGCCCTATGAGGGTATCCTGCATCATGAGGAAGGCGTGGATTTAGTGCCTGCCAATATCGAATTATCTGGCATGGAAGTTACTTTGGTCAATACCATGAGCAGAGAGCTGATATTAAAAGATTATCTCCGTAACGTGAAGAAAGATTATGACTATATCATTATCGACTGCACGCCGTCCTTGGGTATGCTCACTATTAATGCCTTAGCCGCAGCAGATAGTGTCATCATTCCGGCGCAAGCTCAATATCTGCCCTTGAAAGGCTTGGAACAGCTGATGCGCACCATCGGCAAAGTAAAACGGCAATTAAATCCTCATTTAGCGATTGACGGTATCCTGCTCACCATGACGGACAGCCGCACTAATTTGTCTAAAGATGTCAGCAGTCTATTGAGAGAGAATTACGGAAAGCAAGTTAGGATATTTAAAAGCGAAATACCATCTTCTGTTAAGGCGTCAGAAACGAGCATTGAGGGCAAAAGCATCTATGCCTATAAACCAAAAAGCAAGGTGGCAGAGAGCTATCGTGAATTGACCAAGGAGGTGCTGGAGGATGAAAAGTCCCTTAAAAAACATAAAACTGACCTCCTACGATGAATTGCTAAATCCGGAGATAGCTAAAGAAAACGGGGAGAAGATCCTGCAAATCCCGTTAAATGAACTCCATACGCCGGAAATCCACCCCTTCAAAATCGTTGATGATGAGAAAATGCAGGAGATGGTGGAGAGTGTAAAAAAATACGGCGTGATGACTCCGGGCATTGCTCGCCCCTTGGAGAACGGCGGGTATGAATTAGTCTCCGGCAATCGGCGCAAAAGAGCATCGGAACTGGCAGGGATGGAGACTATGCCGGTGATAGTGCGGGAAATGGACGATGATGCGGCAATTATTTTGATGGTGGATGCCAATTTGCAAAGAGAGGAAATCTTGCCCAGTGAGAGGGCATTTGCATATAAGCTCAAGCTTGAAGCCATGAAAAGACAAGGCGCTCGTACAGATTTAACTTGTTCCCCATTGGGGAACAAGTTAAAAGGTGTAAAATCATCGCAAGAGTTAGCAGAGCAAGTAGGTGAAAGTAAGAACCAGATTTTCCGCTATATACGCCTGACTGAGCTTATCCCTAAGCTGTTGGATATGGTAGATGAAAAATTAATGTCCTTCCGTCCGGCGGTGGAGGTGTCCTATCTTACAACAGAAGAACAGGAATATTTGCTGGATTCTATCCAAGTGAACGAATGTACTCCGTCCTTAGCTCAAGCCCTGCGCCTCAAGCAATACAGCCAAGAGGGCAGATTGTCTGCTGAACGCATTGAAACCATCATGAGCGAGGAAAAGCCCATCGAGCGCAAGCTCGTTTTAGACGGCAAATGGATAACCAAGCGCTTCCCCAAAGAGATGACACCAAAAGAGATCATAAGTCGTATCGAAAAAGCGCTTGAATTATTAGAGCGCACTGAGAAAAA
>CALXSY010000017.1 GCA_944391285.1 uncultured Clostridia bacterium | reverse complement strand
GATGCGGAACCCGACTATTTCATGGGACATTTAGTTTGTATCGAGGTCGACTGCAAATATAAAATTGAAGTCGGCGGGTTCAACGGATAACACTTCAAACACAAAAGGCAAATTCTGCGGAAGGGGCAACGCCCGCAACGGCATCAGAAAGGAGGCAGTCGCTATGTCCACTTGGAGCGGAATCAGAAACAAACTGGAGAATGACTACTTGTGTCAGGCACTCCGTGGGCACATTCAATATTTTGCCACCAGCTACAGCAAAAGCGCCGACCATGAGGGCAGAGCCGCTGTCAGACTTGACGGGAAAGAGATACTGAGAAGCGATTACTACACCTATTTTGAGAAGGTGTGGACAAAATTTCATCATTTGCGCTCTACAACCATGAAAGACTGCGACTCCGCAAAAGAGGCAATCAACTTATCTCACGCCTATGCATTAGAGCAGGGTACCTTTGACCAAAAGGTTTTTTACGAGGCGTTTCACGAATTTGACAACCAGAGCATTGAGAAAAGCCTTGTCAGCAAAAATCCCCTTGTTCGCATATTTGCTGTTTTAGACCGCAGAATAGGAAAGCGTCGTTTATTGGCTCTGGAGAGCTTTATGGAGCAGGAGTTGGACTGGGTACGGGTTTTTTATATGATTAGAATGCAAGCCGAAGGGCTGATGGAGAGCGAATAAACATTAGGAGGAATCATGATGTCGCAAATTGCAGCATTTTATCTGCTGAAAAATAACCGGCGGCAGGAGTTGTCCGATGGTGACTGCTCTGCTGAGGTTTATCTGGCTATTTGGGACTACTGCGAGAGCGAACTGGAGATAGACGGCCGCTTTAATGCACCTCAGGCAGAAGATGTTTTGGATTCTGTGCTGTTTGATGAAAAATCAGCAGCAGAGCTGTTAACTGCGCTGAAAAAGCAGGATTTGTCAATATTGGTCGCTGAAATTGCCCCGGATTGGGATTTGCCCGGTGAGACAGTGCAGAGAGGATTGGAAACATTATGTTCTCATTTGCTAAAAGTGCATGAAGGCTGTGCGCTGCTTTATGAGATGGTTTAAAAGAGCTTTGCTGTGAATGAGGACTAAGAAACGGAGAGACATATTATGCTAAGGAATGGAAATTTGTATTAGAAAAAAGGAGAAAAAGTTATGGGACTTGATATTTATGCCGGTACATTAACCCGATATTATGCCGGCAACTGGAAAAATATTGTTCAGCAATGGGCGGAAGAAAATGGTTATACTTTTCAAAAAATCACACCTGATGGGACAGCAGTTGAAAATGATGAGGAATTGAATCCTGCTGAGGTGCAGGAAATAGTGGAGAATTGGCGGGATCAAATCCTGGCAGCCATTGCGCAGCCAGGGCAAGAACCATATACCCCTTGGACTGAAGATAATGAAAAAACATATTACACCGACAAACCGGATTGGGATGCTTTGGGTGCTATGCTGTTGGTGGCAGCTTGTCATACCTATGAGGAAGAGGTGCCAACTACAGTTGAAAAAGATTGGGACTTTATGGAGCAGCAAACTATTGCTCGTCTGGCGGAGGATCAGGAACGGGTTTGGTCGTTGTTTAAGGGGGTTACTTGGTGGCTGCCTTTGGAAGATGCATTTTTCTTCCAAGGACCTTTGCCCAATGAGGATACGGCAATGATCGGTACAGTAGGCGGATTGCGCAAAGAATTGGAGCGCTTGAATGAATTGGCTTGGCAAGCCGATGAAGAAACTATTTTGAGCTGGAGTGAAACTGAGGGCTATCCGGTGGATGGTACTATTGGCTCTAATGGAGAGTACAGCAAGGCTGATATAGAAGAACATACTCAGTATGATACCGAGTCGCTGGCGAAATTTGCTTTTTCAATGTTTTGGCAGGCAATGCTTTTTGCCGAAAAAAACCGGGTGCCGATATTGTTGGATTTTTGATTGCGGTAGAAAAAGAGGAAGAATTGCTTAATAAAATATTTTTAAAAAGCTAAGCGTGAGATAAGGGGGAGTGAGCCGATGAAATTAGCAGAAGCTTTGCAAGAGAGAGCGGATTTAAACCGCAATATTGAGCAATTAAGGGATAGATTAAGCCGCAATTCCTTAGTGCAGGAAGGCGAACAGCCTGGGGAAAATCCGGAAAAATTGAAACAAGAGCTGGATGCAGCGCTTCTCAGACTGGAGTATTTAATTGCTCATATTAATTTGACGAACTGTCAAACAGTCATAGATGGGCAGACTTTGACAGAAATGATTGCCAAAAAAGATGCTCTTTCTGTTAAAATTCATGTGTATAAGGACGTGGTTTATGCTGCCAGCCAAACTTCCTACCGCGCCAGAAATACAGAAATCAAAATAAAAGCTACTGTCAGTATTAGCCAATGGCAGGGGGAAATTGATAAAATGGCAAAGGAATTGCGTTTAATAGATAATAAATTGCAGGAAAGCAACTGGACGACGGAATTAATGGAATAATATTTTGTTTGTTAGCAGAAATAGGGCGAATGTCACGCGGCAACAGCGCAAGTTGCATACTATGGTTCACTCAAGGGCAGGTGAGAGGTTCAACTCCTCCAGAATTGTTATGCCCCGATAGAGTACAGATGTATAGTTAGGGAGTATTGTTAACACCGGACATTGACTTTTTCTGTGAGGGTGGGTATGGGGAATTAGTTTAGAAAGTTTATCCAAAATATGAAAGGATAGATATGATATGAGTAAAATTTTCCAGCAAAACCTGGATGATAAAAAAGGTTCTCAGCCCGGAGGACCATATCTTATTCAAATGCTGTTTAAAGAACCGGTGTCCATGCCGGACAAAGATAAGATGATTGCTGTGATGGAAAAACACATCGGATCAGCAGAGTGCTTCTGTTACGATAAGAAAATGGCTGGCTTTGCCGCCCTGGATCACATCGCGGAATTTCAGGATGGCAAATTTCCGGTGCAGCTGATGGTGATGGGGTGCAACAAATTTAAGGGCAAGGGTTTTGATGCGTTTCTCATGAGCCAGATGTGGGACTGTCAGGAGGACCGGGAGCGGATTTTCAAGGAGTGTAAGTATCAGGTTGTGGCTACCGATATGCTGGCTGCGGCGTTGCCTAATCTGGAGAGAGCCAATCTGGACGCTGACTTTTTGGGGGCTCTGGCGGAGTTGTATCCCACTTGTGAGGCGTTCTATTTTCAAAACTGCGGCAAGCTCTTTTTGGCGGAGGATGTGCGCTCTCATCAAATCGAAGGGGCGGATCGTTTCATCCGATTTGGTGTTAATGTGCGCTTTTTTACTATTCAAGGCACCGAGGATATGCTTATCGATACGGTTGGTATGAGCACCTTGTTTCTGCCTGATCTCCAGTATCATTTCCATGGTATGGATCCCAATTGGGTGGTTAACCATGCCTATAATTTTGCCTCATATATCTTAGCTAATGACTGCCCTATTGAATCAGGAGAAACTGTTGACGGGGTGGAAAACGGTGTAATGAGCCGCACGTTACAGTGGAAATGTCAATATGAAGATGCTTTGATTCAGCCGCCGAGAGAAGTAATTGATATTAATATGGGTGAATATTCATCAGGAAATAGATAAATAATGCGGCAGTGCCTATTAAATGAAAAAATAAAAGCGGCTGAATAATATCAGCTGCTTTTATTTCTGTTTGCTTTAGTGACGGATAAAAATATCAAGATAAAGAACGAATAAACTTGAGAAAAATTACGAACTGTATACTTAGAAATAGCCGTCAGCTGGAGAAAAAAGAACTCTGGTTTGACGGCTACTTTTATATTAGTAAACATTAGCAAAATTTAACTGTGAATGAAAATAAAAGGAGTGTGGTGAGATAGTTATTGTTGTCATTTAATAAGCTATTTAAGACTTAAAAAAAGTTAAAATAGAACATTTTGTAAAAAAATATGGATGAAAATTTTATATAAAATTTAAAATCTTATGCAATATTATATTACTTTTTTTCTTCAAAAAGGATTAGTTAATTAGGAGGAGACAGGAATGCTACCTAAACTCCAGTATTTGTTAAAGCAAATTCATCGTTTTGTAGCATTTTACAAGGTCACTGTTTTTTACCCTTTTTTCAAATCTAATAAAAAATATTTGTGCGCGTCTGTATGTCAACAGGCGCGCATTTTTATTTATAAGAAAAAAAAATAATTAATTTTACTGCACATATTCGCTCACCTCCCATTGAGCACACGTTCTTTTCTAAATATAGAAGCAGAAATAGGAGGAATGGTTATGAAAAAAATTAACTTGCGTAATTACTATCCGTTTTATTCATATGATGACATTATTGAAGTATCAGATGAGTTAGATATGCTTTTTCGTGAATATATGTTATTGGAAGAAGCGTATCGAATCCGTAAATATCGCTATAAAGCGTTTTATTCTTTGGAAGGAAACGAGGGGATTGAAAGGGAAGCGTTAAAGCTCCCGCTTACACCTGATGAAATTTTGGAACAGCGTCAAATGACAGAAATTATTTTCAAAGGCTTGTCTAGCTTACCTGACAAACAGCGCAATAGAATTTATGCTCATTTTTTTCTTGGCATGAGCAAAGCTGAGATTGCCAAAGCAGAAGGATGTTCTGTGAGTTCTGTAAAAGATAGTATTCGCCGTGGACTTAGAAGGTTAAATAAATTTTTTGAAAAAAATTTATAATAAACCACGTCGTTTTTGCTGAAAAATGTACTACTTAATAGAGGGATATATTGGATGAGGCAAGTCTTAATAGTATGTATACAACACATATGCATAATTAGGCTAAAATATTATACCAATAATTTCTCGTTTGTTCTTTGAAAATTGAATAGCCAAGCGAATACGAGATAATGATACTTCTATCCAGCCACAGTCCGAGCGTTAAAAGCGTCGCAGCTGGTGGAGATAGCTTTGCCGGAGGCAAGGAGGTGAGAGACCTATGAGCAACTTGAGTGCTGTTCGCAGAGGTGTACATATTATTAAATGATGAAAGGATGATTAATTATGGAACTGTTAGCCATAGACAAAAATAAGGAGATAGAGATGAATATTGATGGTTATCCGGTGAAAATTATATTTGCGGAAAACACAGGGAAAGACGAGAACAGCTCTACGGCAATAAATATAAGAAAATTGCTATTGGACACCTATATTGATTAAGATAAAAATTTGCCAAAACTAAAAAAATATGAGATAATGAAAGTGCAGCTCTTTGACAATTAAAAACGCACCTTCCGTTATCTAAAAAGAGAGGCGGAAGAAAAAATGAATAACACTCCTAATCAATATGCAGAAGATATTTTAACAGGCAGACGAGTACAATGCCTTTATAGAGTATCAACAGATCAGCAGGTCACCTATAGTGCAAATAAAGAAGCGGATATACCTATGCAAAGGAAAGCTTGTCATCGCTTTGCAGAACAAATGGGTTGGCAAATAGTATTTGAAGATCAAGAAGACGGAGTATCCGGACATAAGGTTAGGGCAGAAAAGCGAGATAAAATTCAGCTCATCAAAGAAAGGGTAAGGAAAAAGCATTTTGATATCTTGTTGGTTTTTATGTTTGACCGCATAGGGCGCATAGCCGATGAAACACCTTTTGTGGTAGAATGGTTTGTCAAAAACGGTATCAGAGTATGGAGTACCCAAGAGGGCGAGCAGCGCTTTGAATGCCATACAGATAAACTAATTAATTACATTCGCTTTTGGCAGGCTGACGGTGAAAGCGAAAAAACTTCTATTCGTACAGCTACCAGTATGGGACAATTAGTAGAAGAAGGTTTTTATACCGGAGGAGTTTGTCCCTATGGATATAGCTTGGTAAAGCAAGGACGCAAGAACAAGCGAGGTCAAGACGTTTCAGACTTGGTGATAAATCCGGAAGAAGCGGAAATAGTTAAGCTGATTTTTCAAAAATATGTTGTGGAAAAATTAGGACCTCAAAGTATAACAACATTTTTGTTTGAGCAAGGCATTAAAAATAGGGTAGGGAAGAATTGGCATCATTCAAGCATTAACGGTATGATAAGCAATATCACTTATATAGGAATCTTGCGCAGCAAAAACAGTTATTCACCGGTTTTGGAACATTTAGTTATCATTGATAAGGATATTTTTGCCAAAGCACAAGAGATAAAAAAGAGCCGTAAAAAGGGAGAACACAATTCTTATGTACAAGCATTCAACATATCCAGGAATGCGCTTTTAAGCGGAAAAGTTTATTGCGGTCATTGCGGTTCTAAATTAACGCTGACAACCAGCGGTAAATATACCAGTTTATCAAAGCAAAATGAAAAGAATAAAAAGCGGACTAGATATACTTGTTATGGTAAGAATCGCAGACAAACAGATTGTGGCGGTCAAACAGGATACACAATGCACATACTAGATGGTATTGTCGATAAAATGCTGCAAGAGATATTTTCTTGTCTGGGCACGATACCAAAGAAGGAATTGCTGCAAGGTAAGATTGATTTGCGCTTAAAAGAAAAACAAGCTATTGTAAAATACAAGGAACAAGAATATTTTAAAATTACTAAGGAACTGGAAGCATTGAAGCAAGAAATTGTGAAAGCAATTCAAGGGGAGAGCGTATTTAAACCTGAATTATTGAGCCAGATAATTCAAGAACGAGAAGAAAGCCTTGTACCTATAAAGGAAGAATATGAGAGGGCAAAAAGGGAGTTAGAGGGTGATGCAATAAATAATCTAACGATAGTTCAAGACTATGATGAAATAATCAGTTATACGCAAATATATAAAGAAGCTCCCTTTGAAACGAAAAAAACGATTATAGCATCTCTGATAGAAAGGATAGATGTGTATAGAGGCTATGAAATTAAAATAAAATTTGCCTTAAGTTTAGAGCAATTTTTAGGTGAAGGAGTTGATTTTAGGCAAAATAAAAACTCTGCTGTTTGAAAACAGCAGAGTGAGAAAACGGTGATAATGGAGATAAGGGGATTCGAACCCCTGACCTTTTGACTGCCAGTCAAACGTGCTCCCTCTGCACCATATCCCCAAAAATGGAAAAGCTGTAAGAAGATGTAAAGGAATCAATTTTGATAAACATCGAAAATTTGGGGGTGCGTTTGTGACGGTTCGCGCTCCCAACTGCGCTATACCCCCCAGGAAATTTACTTTTTAAGTATAGCACAAAAATTTGCTGGGCGCAACAATTTTTATTAAAAAAAAGAAATTTTTTGATAAAAAACAAACAGTATTTTGCTAAACAAATGATTGATAAAAGCGATAATATATCGTTATCTTATAATAGCCGATATTTGGCTTTTGTGAAAAAAAAGGATTTGAAATCTTCCGCCATTTTGGTATACTATATATTATAGGTTAAAGTGTGACTGCGATGTTTGAAATGATGATGCCTTAGCATGCGGTCAGCTACTAATTAATCAACCAAGGAGGAAACAATATGATTTTAACAATCTTTTGCTGGCTTGCTTTAATTTTATTTTTTGGCTTAAGCTTGTGGAAAGCAAAACAATTTGCATCTCTGCCGATGCACGGCAGACAAGATTTATACCCTATTCCGTTGGAATCTTCGGAAAAGCATGCGTATGGCGGTTCTTATATGGAGGAAGACCGTTGGTTCGAAAAAGAGCACAAACACAATAATGTCGCTATGGTTATCGATATGCTGGGTGAAATGCTCTTCATCAAAAAGCTGTTCGTCAACCAGAATAAATTCTGGTGGATTTCCTACGCTTTGCATTTAGGCATCTATGCAGCGTTGGCTTGGACAGTATTACTTTTTGTTGGCGCTTTTGCCGGCATGGAATCCGCTTTCGGCAGTATCGTTTATGTATTAGTAACTATTGCTGGTGTGGTAGCCGGAGTATTGATGACTCTAGGTACTATTGGTTTGATAGTTAAACGTTTGACTGTGTTGGAATTCAAAAATTATACTACACCTCAGGAAATGTTTAACTTGTTCTTCTTACTGGCAGTTGCTGTAACCGGTTTGCTGACCTTCTTATTAAACGGTTGCAACTTCACTTATGGTTACGCTATCACCTATGCCATGACCCGCTTCCAAGCATTGTCTGAAGTATGTGCAGGCAGCTTGTATCCGGTAGCAAATACTGGTATTTTATATTTGCATATTATTCTTTTAGGCTTAGTAATGATTTACATCCCATTATGCAAAATGAGCCATTACGTAGGCAAATACTTTACCTTCCACAATGTAATTTGGGATAACCGCCCGAATCTTCCCGGCAGTAAAGTAGAAGCCACCATCATTAAAGAAAGCAGCATCGCTCCGGCTCCGGGCAAAAACTGGTCTGCACCGCATTACCAACCGGCACCGGCTCCTACCGATGAAGCAAAATAATTAAAGAAGGAGGAAAATTAAGATGATAGATGGTAGAAAATTAGGACCCCGTGATATAGGCAAACTCCCGGGTGAACAATTAACCTTTATTGATACAAAACAATTGATGCCTCTGCCGGCACCTTTTGACAATCCGGATACCTGGCCCAAATGGCAGGAACCCAAACCGGAATGGAGAGAAAAATATGCTGCCAGCTTAGACGGCGTTATTGCTATTGATACTTTTGAAACACCGAAAACCAAGGAAGAGCAGGATGAATTAGTCCGCAAATTCCTCTCCGGTGTGGAAAAAATGCTTTCTAATGAAGCTAACAAAGGTATTATTCAATGTTTAAACTTGAGCATGGAGTATTGCGCTAAATGTAATACTTGCTCCAATGCCTGCCATATTTTTGAGGCATCGGGCTATAATGAAATTTATCGTCCCACTTATCGCGCTGAAGTATTGCGCATGATCGTTAAAAAATATTTCACCAAAGGCGGCAAATTAATGCCGAAATTTGTCGGCGCAGATATCGATTTGACTTGGGAAGTAGTAGCTCGTTTGGGTGAGTCTGCTTACCGCTGCAATCTCTGCCGCCGCTGCAACCAAACTTGTCCTTTGGCTTTGGACAACAGCTTGTTTGCTAAAGAAATCCGTAAAATATTCAGCCAGGAAATGGGCATCGCTCCCAAACCGTTGTTTGAAAAGGGCGACATGCTTCAATTAAAAACCGGTTCTTCTACCGGTATCACCAAGGCTGCATTCTTGGATACTATTGAATTCTTGGACGAAGACTGCGCTGATTTGACCGGTTATGAATATGTAACTCCTATCGATAAAAAAGGCGCTGACATTTTGTTAATTCACAATGCCGGTGAGTTCATGGCTTGGCCGGAAAACCCAACTGCTTTCACTATTTTATTTAACGAAGCCGGCTTAGACTGGACCTTGAGCAGTGATATGATGGGTTATGATAACGTTAACTACGGTATCTGGCATGATGATTTGATGGCTAAGAAATTGGCAGTTGCCCAAAATGAAGCTGCTAAAAAATTAGGCGTTCAACGCATCGTTATCGCTGAGTGCGGTCACGCTCATAAAGCTGCTGCTGTAGTAGCTGACCGTTTCTATCCCGGTAAAGACCGTGTACCGGTGCAAAGCTTCCTGCCTTTGTTAAGAGACTTGGTTTTGAAAGGAACCTACGATTTAGATCCCAGCCGCAATAACTTCTTAACCACTCTCCATGACCCTTGCAACTATGTAAGACAAATGGGTATCGTTAAACCACAGCGTGATATCTTAAACGCTGTTATGCCTAAAGGCAACTTCCATGAGATGGAGCCCCATGGGGTTAATAACTACTGCTGCGGCGGTGGTTCCGGTTTTGCTATCATGAACAGCATGAACTTTACCTATTTCCGCAACAGTGTATCCTCCCGCAAGAAATTGCAGCAGGTATTGAATGCCTTCGGCGAAGCTTCTGCTGATCCTAACATCATCAAATACATTACCGCTCCTTGCTCCAACTGCAAAGGCGCCTTCCGTGATTTGTTAGAGGCTTGGCACATGGAAGATTACAACTTCCATTACGGCGGATTGGTTGAGTTAGTAGTTAACGCTATGACCAAATTCGAAACTCCGTTCTTAGAGTTTTTGCGTGACGAATAAAATTTTTAGAGACTGCTTTTAGCAGTCTCTTTTTTGTGCAAAAAATAGTAAAAAAATATAAAAAAGCTCTTGACAGAAGTGAGCATAGTGTATATACTGTATATATACAGATGAACGGGAGGCGAGATGAGAATTTGTACATATTAATTGATAATAAGAGCAGTGCTCCAATTTATGAGCAAATTTACAGCCAAATTAAAGCCCAAATCATCAGCGGCGCCTTAAAAGAAGACGAAGCCTTGCCCTCAATCAGAAGCTTGGCGAAGGATTTGCGCATCAGCGTTATCACCACCAAGCGCGCCTACGACGAATTGGAAAAAGAGGGCTTTATTTACACCGTAGCCGGCAAAGGCTGCTTTGTGGCTCCGAAAAATACGGAGCTTCTGCGGGAGGAATATTTAAAGAAAATCGAGGAGCATCTCGCAGAGATTGCCAAGCTGGCAGCGGCTTGCAATCTAAAAAAAGAGGATATCAGCGAAATGCTGAATTACATCATGGAGGAATAAGAAATGAATGCATTGGAAATCAAAAATTTGAGCAAAAGCTATCCGGGCTTTAAGCTGGAAAATCTAAATCTCACCCTGCCAAAGGGCTGCATCATGGGCTTAATCGGCGAAAACGGCGCCGGCAAAAGCACGACTATCAAGCTGATTTTAAATATGATTAGACGAGACAGCGGCACGATTACTATTTTGGGCAAGGATAACCGAAACAATATCCGCCTGAGCAAGGAAGATATCGGTGTGGTGCTGGACGAGGTGGGCATTCCTGCTTGCTTGAATGCCAAACAGGTTAATAAGGTGATGAAAAATACCTTCCGTAATTGGGACGAAAGATTATATTCGGAATATTTGCAAAAATTAGCCATTCCGGCAAATAAAAAGTTTGAGGACTTCTCCAAAGGTATGAAAATGAAGCTTGGCATTGCTATTGCTCTAAGCCACCATGCTAAGCTTTTACTCTTAGACGAAGCCACTTCCGGATTGGATCCGGTGATTAGAGATGAAATACTGGATATCTTCAGCGAGTTTACCCGCAATGAAGAACACGCTATTTTGATTTCCTCCCACATCGTCAGCGATTTGGAGAAAATCTGCGATTATATCGCCTTTCTGCACCAAGGCAAACTGCTTTTATGCGAGGAAAAAGACCTTTTAAAGGCGAAATACGGCATTATTCACTGCACCAAGGAGCAGCTGGCAGAGATTGACCCGAAAGCTATCAAAGGCAAAAAGGAAAATCCCTACGGCGTAGAGGCTATTGTCCTGCGCACGGCAATTCCCGTCGGAATGGCGATAAGCCCTATTGATATTGAGCAATTATTTATTTTCATGGCAAAGGAGGCGTAAGAGGTGGGAGGATTATTATTAAAGGATATCTATCAAATGATAAGATACTGCAAAATTTTTCTGGTAATCGCCGCTTTATTTACCGTGTTAGCCTTCAGCGGCAACGGCAATTTGTTCTTTTTGCTCTTTTTGGGCATTATCGGCGGTATGCTGCCGATGAATCTTTTGGCTTACGATGAACGTGATAATTGGGATATTTATGCCAATACTCTGCCTTACAGCCGAGCCCAGATAGTTTCGGTCAAATATCTTATCGGACTGATCATCGGCGCCGGCTTAATAATATTAGCCGCTGTTCTTTCGGTAATTATGTCAGACTTTAGAGGATTAATTTGGGATTTACTGCTTTTGCTCTTAACCCTTAATTTGCTGGTTACCGCTTTAGTTTTACCTTTGACCTTTAAATTTGGGGTGGCAAAGGGCAGAATATTTTATTATGTGCTTTTAGGTATTTGCTTTGCCGTTAGCTTTGCCCTGGCAGAACTGAAGAAAAGCATGTATATCGCTTTTAGTGTGGATTTTACAATGAGCAATATTGTAATTGTGGTAATAGCCATTTATCTTCTCTCCTGGCTTTTGTCGGTGCGGTTTTATAAGAAGCGGCAGTTTTAACTCACATCTGCAAGGAGGGGTACAATGAAAGGGTTATTATTAAAGGAGTTTTATCAGTTTTTAAGGCTTTTTAAATTATATTGTATTGTAGCGGCAGTGTTTTTGGCTTTGATAGCCATCGGCGGAAAAAATTTCTTTGCCACAGTTTATCTAAGTGCTGTCGGCGGAGTAATACCGATGTCCTTGCTTACTTATGATGAGCACTCAGGTTGGGATATTTATGCGCAAACCTTACCTTATACAAGGGCGCAGTTGGTTTCGGTCAAATATATTATGGGTTTAGTGTTTAATGGAATTGTTCTTGTAGCTCTTACCCTAATTATGTTTTTCGGCGAGTATAGTTTAGGTAATATAATGCTTTCAAACTCAACAATTTTGATTTTTAGCCTGCTGGTAACAGCCCTTACAGCTCCCTTATCCTTTAAATTTGGCACGACTAAAGGCAAAGTGATTTATGGAGCAATTTTAGGGGCTATATTAGCGATATCTGCATCCGTACTGGGAATAATGAATGCCTGGGGTTTTTGGATCGGAACTAACACTTTGCTTATGGCTGTAGGCACAGCAATAATAATTTATCTTCTCTCCTGGCTTTTGTCGGTGCGGTTTTATAAGAAGCGGCAGTTTTAATATGCAAAAAAAGCTAAGACAAAAAACCTTGACAAGCACTTAAAACAATGCTATACTAACATAGTTAACTCGTATTGAAGTTTGACCGTGCTAGATGGGGAGGTAGCGGTGTCTTGTAACCTGCAATCCGCTATAGCAGGATCGAAGCCGTGCTGAGGGTGGCTTTTGTGAAGTCTGCCGGCGGTAAGTAGTGTTGACAGCTGGGTCCTGCGCAACATGGACTCACGAACCGTGTCAGGTCCGGAAGGAAGCAGCACTAAGTGAATATCCGTGTGTGCCGTGGGGCAACCTGGCTCGAGCCAACTGCCGTCGTAACGTTCGGAAGAGTACATTCGAAGCCGGCGCACGGTCTCTAAATTTGATGCCTTTTTCAGGCATCTTTTTTTTGCACCAAAAAAGGACGCCTTAGGCGTCCTTTAAAATTATTCTCCTAAAACTTGGGCTTTAAAATGCTCAAAGCCTAAGCGCTTGATAGTGCTGACAGTGCGCTCCTTGCCGGTGCGGTTGTCCTCGAAATACTGATAAATTTTATCAAGCAGCTGGTAAAGCTCTTCGTCGCTTAATTTATCGGCTACCGGCTGAGCTATGGTAGTGTGAGCGCCAGCATTGCCGCCTATAACTACGCTCCAGCCATAGGGAGTGCCGAAAATACCTAAATCCTTGATGCGCGGCATAGCACAGCCCAGAGGGCAGGAAGTTACACCGACTTTGATTTTGCCGGCATTGTGCTTGAGGGAAATTTCCTCGACCATTTTGGCGATTTTTTTGTTGTCTCTGCCGGCTAAGGCAAATTTGCAGTATTCCAAGCCCGGACAGACAACAATCTTGCCGTGGGGATAGCTCAAACGTTCGCCGAATGTTTCATCGATCTCATCCCAGATTTTGTTGACATCGTCCTCTTTAACATCCATAAAGCTGATTTTTTTGGCAGTTGTTGCCATGCAGGTGGTGACATTGTATTTTTTGGCGATATTAGCTAAGGCGATAAGCTCATCGGGAGTCATGTAGCCATAATTTATGCTGATTCCCATTGAATAAGTACCGTCTTTGTGCAAAGTGACATTATGCTTAAAGCTTTTTTCCATTGAAAAGACCCCTTTCTTTTTATCAGCCAAATTATAGCATATTTTAAATTAAATGTCCAGCGGATATATTATTGATAGAATATTTATTCGGCTTCGTCCTTGGTGAAAAAACGCACTTCACTGCCTTCGCTGATGCGCTTAAAATTGGGGATGTGCTTGTAAAGCATGACTAACGATACCGCCATGGTCATTAAAAAGCAGAGCCAGTCGCCGGTGCGCAATTGCAGCAAAACCGGAAACAAAATGCAGGCGCTGGTAGCAGCGGCAACACCGTAATGGGTGATATACATAAGTCCCAAAGCAATGATAGCTAAGATAACAAACAAATAAGGATCAGTGCCTAAGATAGTGCCGGCCAAGGCTGCTAAGCCCTTGCCGCCGTGAAAATCAAAGAAAATGGGGAAAATATGCCCCAAAACACAAGCCAAACCGCTTAATAAATCCAAGTAGGGAGCATTTGCCGAAAATAAGCGCGCCAGATGAATCAGGAGAAAGGCTTTAAGTACGTCTATTAAGGCAATTATAATACCGGTTTTGGCGCCGAAAATATAGCCCATATTGGTGGCACCGCCGTTTTTAGTGCCGTATTCTCTGGGGTCGCAGCCGTGAGAGAGACCGAATAAGCAGGAGGTATTGGCAGATCCCAGTAAATAGCCGCCGATAATAAAAAAGAGGTAGCGCATTTTCTCACCTTGCTTTCGTAAATTTATAATATAATTATGGCATAAAAATAAACTTTTGACAATAAATTTTTGTAAAATTATCTCAAATTCTGCTTAAAAAAAGTGCAGCTTTAAAGCCGCACTTTTTTAAGATTAACCGATTCCGCCGGCGGTGATAGAGCCTAAAATTAAGACCAAAATGGTTAAGCCGCAGAATAAAAATTTGCCTAAAGGGTAAATCAGCTGTCCTAACTGCTTTTCGGAGCCTTTGTTGATCTCCCTGATAACAAAATCCTTGCCGCAAATCCAGAAAAACATGATTGCCGCTAAAAGGGCGCCGATAGGGCAGAGATAGATGGAGCAGTAATCCATCCACTGGGAAACAATATTGGCGATATTGACCGCTACTAAAGAGCCGATTAAGAGGATAACGCTGACCGCAGTTTTGCGGCTTAAATGCATCTTCTCCTGCAACGCTTCGATAGGGCATTCAAAAAGGTTGATGAGGGAGCTCAAGCCGGCAAACAAAACGGCTAAAAAGAAGATAATGCCGATAAAATTGCCCAAAGGCATGCTTTGGAAAACATAGGGCAGATAGATAAACATTAACCCCGGTCCGCTGGTGATTTCGGCGTTAAAGTTAATGCCGGCGGCATAAACAGCCGGGACAATTGCCAAAGAAGCGATAAAAGCTGCCAAAGTATCAAAGAAGGCAATACTCATGGCGCAGAAAGGCACATTGGCATCGTCTTTTAGGTAAGAGCCGTAAACCAAGGTGCCGCTGCCGGCTAAGGAGAGGGAGAAAAATGCCTGTCCTAAGGCGTATTTCCACACATCGCCGGAAGCTAATAAGCTCCAGTCGCTGGAGGTAAACATATATTTATATCCTTCAACCGCTCCGGGCAGGGTAGATACATAAACGGCAATGCCGATAAAGAGCAAAAAGAAGACCGGCATAAAAACTTTGTTGGACTGTTCGATACCTTTGGAAATACCGAAGATTAAGATGGCAAAGGTGATAACCAAGACGATAACGAGCGGCACGAGATTATTATAGCCGCTGGAGGCGGTGCCAAAAAGATTGCCGAAATTTTCGATGCCGTCGGTGGCTAAAACGGAGCCGTTGAGCATGCCGAAAAAATACCGCATTGCCCAGCCTACTACTACACTGTAACCGATTGCCATGGCAAAAGAAGTGAGAGTGGGCAAAATTGCCATCACGCTGCCCAATGATTTAGGCAAAGAGCGCAAAACGGCGGCTTTTTCAAAAGCACCCATAGTGCCGTTTTTCATCGCCCTGCCGTAGGCGATTTCGCCGACTACACCGGTAATGCCGATTAAAATGACAAAAATAAAATACGCCACCAAAAAAGGCGCCCCATAAGCCGCCACCCGGCGGGGAAACAGCCAAATATTGCCCATGCCGACAGCAGAACCGATACAGGCTAAAATAAATCCGTTGCGTCCGCGGAATAAATCCCGGGAAAATAATACCTTACTGCTCATCTTAAACCTCCTAAAACTAAATCCAAAAGAAATGCATCATAAATAATATTCTACCATATTTTATACTATTGTCAAGAAAAAAGCCCTTTGAGCAGCTTGGAAATGCGCTCAAAAGGCTTAACGGAGATTTTTATTTAAAATATCCTCTAAGGTGACGGAGGAAAGATACTGGTCAATCAGCTTTTCTAAGTTAATCCACAAAGGCAGAGTCAAACATTCGTTGGAACGCTGACAGCAGCCCTCGCCTTTTTCCAGGCAAGCTACCGGCGCTAATGAGCCTTCGGTGAGCTTGATTATTTCAGCGACGGAGTATTGCTCTAATGGGCGGTTGAGCTTGTAACCGCCGTCTTTGCCCCGCATGCTGTCCAAAAGATTGGCTTTGTTGAGCAAAGCGACGATGCTCTCCAGATATTTCATGGAGATACCCTGCCTTTGGGAGATGGTTTTTAAGGAGATAAAGCCGTCCTCCTGATGCTCCGCCAAATCCAGCATAATGCGCAAAGCGTAGCGCCCTTTAGTGGAAATAATCATTTTTCTTCCTCCTTAACTCTTTTGCGGCACATTTGATAAGCATAATATCCCACTGTCCCGAAAAGAATAAACATGCTTAAGGGCAGAAAAATGATGGGCAAACTGCTTCCGCCGGCAGTGCAATAGCTGATAAACCAGAAAATAAGCAGCATCTCCAGCTTGGTCCATAAAAGCAGGGATAAAGAATAGCTGTATTTGCGGGCAATATCTTCCTCGCTGGCATTTTTCTTCTTAGGCACGTTCCAAATAGAAGGGAAGCGCTGGCTTACGCTCACCAAAAGATAAAGTCCCACGCTGATTGCCGCTGCCAAAATAAAGCTATTTTTGGAGCTGTAAGCATCGATTTCGCCGGCAAAGTTAAAATGAGAGGGAATTTGCTCAGGCAAAGCAGGGTAGGTAACGAAAATATAGCCTATGTAAAAGATCACTAAAATAATTCCCAAAGATTCAAGCAAGCGCTGGGAAAATGTATACGGTACTTTTGGCAAAAATATCCCTCCTTCAAAAAAAAGCGAAGCCTAAGCTTCGCTTTAAATCAGTCATTGGTAAAAGGCAATAAAGCCATAACTCTTGCTCTTTTGATAGCAACAGTTAAAGCGCGCTGATGTTTAGCGCAGTTGCCGGTAATGCGACGGGGTAAAATTTTACCTTTTTCAGTCACATATTTTTTGAGTTTGTTCACATCTTTATAATCAATGTATTCAGCATTCTCAGCACAGAATGCGCAAACTTTTTTCTTCATTTTGCGCACGTTGCGTTCTCTTTTCGGCATGGTATTCACTCCTTTAATTTATTAATTAAAAGGGAATCTCGGTATCATCAAAATCTATCTCCGTGCCAAAATTATCATCATTATTGCGCGGTGAGGAATTAGTATTTCCGCCTCCGCCGATAAATTCTACCCGATCGGCAATAACTTCGGTGACATAACGTCTTTGTCCGTCATTACCATCGTAAGAACGGATCTGCAAACGTCCTTCAACCGCAGCCTGTCTGCCTTTGGACAGATATTTGGCACAGTTTTCGCCTTGCTTATTCCAGACGACAATATTGATAAAATCGGCTTCCCTATTGCCCCCCTGATTGGTAAACGGACGGTCAACAGCCAAGGTAAAGCTGCAAACGGCAGCGCCGTTAGGGGTATAGCGTAATTCAGGGTCTCTGGTCAAACGACCGATAAGGATAATTTTATTCATAACCTCGCCCCTTTCAATTATTCGCCGACTTTAGTAATCATATGACGCAAAACATTGTCATCGATTTTCAGCAAACGATCTGCTTCTTTAACAGCTGCTGGAGAGCCGTTAAATTTAACCAAAACATAGTAACCGTCACGATATTTTTTGTCGATGATGTAAGCAAGTTTACGTTTGCCCCATTTGTCAACAGCGGTTACCTCAGCACCTTCACGAGCTAAAATGCCGTTGAATTTTTCGATAACAGCTTCGGTTTGCTCCTCGGTGATGTCGGTTTTGATCATATAAAACAATTCATATGCACGCATAGTTGCACCTCCTCCCCCCGGACTAAAGGCTCTGTCTACAGAGCAGGGATTTACAGTTAAATATTATAACAAAAAAACCTATCCCATGCAAGAGATAGGTAAATAAAATTTATTTATCATTATTTTCCACAGATAAGATGATTTTTTTGATGGATTTCTCCAATTTTACCCGGCTGATCCAAGTCTCGTGACCGCAGGTGGTGCAGCGAATGCGGAAATCCATGCCGGTACGGGTGATTTCCCATTGATTGCCGCCGCAGGGGTGGCTTTTTTTGGTTTGGACGATATCGCCCACATTGAGCTTCATTGGCATAAAGTATTCCTCCAGAGATTGTTATTGCATAAGCTGCAGCTTGGGATAGGATATTTCCACGTTTTCGCTGACCAAAGTGTCCTTGATGGCTTGGCGCAATGCCATTTCAATACTTACCTGCTTCCAGTCATAAGCAGTAAAGGTAGTGCGGATGACGACACTGCTGTCAGCCAGTTCGAAAACACCTAAGGTATGGCATTTCTCCGCCAGATGAATGGCCAGTTCGCCGCTGTTGACTTTTTGGCAGGCGAGCTCAATAGCTTGGATAGCGTGGTCGGTGTCCTCTTCGTAAGCGACACCAACATCGACATTGCGGCGCTGTGGATAGCGGCTGTAGTTGATGATAGTCTGCATATTGCCGTTAGGCACCGAAACCACTTCGCCGTTATAGCTGGCGATTTTGGTGGTTTTCATGCCGATTTCTTCAACCTTGCCTATGATATCACCGATTTTAATGTATTCGCCGACGGAATATTGGTTCTCCAAAATGATGAATAAGCCGCTGATTAAATCCTGCACGATTTTTTGGGCACCGAAGGCTACTGCTAAGGAAGCAATACCGGCACCGGCTAAAATAGCGGTAATATTGACTCCCAGCATATCCAAGACACCCATGGCTAAGATGAAGTAGAGGACGTAGTTGATAATACTCTTAAAAAGCCTTTGCAGAGTGGAAATGCGGTTGTTATCTCTGCCGGTGCGTTCATTGATTTCGCTGGTCAGGCGGTTGCTCATCAGCTTGTCCACAATAGTGTTTAACAAGCGCCGGAGAATAAAAATCAGTCCGGTTAAGACGATAATTTGAAAGATAAGAGAAGCGGTATTGGCGAGAAAACCCGGCGAAAAGACTTCCGCCAATTGTTCTAAATTTTCGCCTTCCGCAGAAGTAATATCCCCTAAAGTGTTCAGTAGTTCGTTCATTGGCACATCTCCGTTTGTAATTTTTAAGCCCGTTTCCACTGCTGCATGATGATGATTTCACCGTTTTGCCATTGCTTGAGCAGGGCGTCGATCAATATTTTGACCTGCGGATCGTTTTCTTTCTTGCCTGCCGCTTCCAGCTGCGGCAAGGCTTGGCGATAGCGCAGTTTTTTTAACCCCTGCACAGCCAAAAGTCTGATCTGCCAGTCGCTGTCAAACAAATACTGGCTCAAATATTCGCCGCTTTCTTTGCCGCCCAGCTTGCCGTAAGCTTCGCAGGCGGCTTTGCGCACGCTGTAAGATTCACCTTGGGCGGCGGCGTAAATATTTTCGGCTACCGATTCATCGCCGAAGGCTGCCAAAAGCTGAATCATCACCGTCTTGCCTTCGCCGGTGGCAGAGGCAAGCTTCTGCAAAATCAACGGCACCAAAAGCACGCCGATTTCGCTTAAAACATCATAAACTCTCGCCGCCAGAAAAACTTCCGGTTTGGCTAAAGCCTCAACCATCGGCTCCAAAATCAAGGTTGGCTCTTGCTTGCGCAGGGCTTGAGCGCAAGCTAAACGCACCATTTCATCGGGGCTTTTTAAGGCTTCGACCAAAAAATCAACCGCCTCTTTTTTGCGGATAAAGGAGAGAGTTTCGATAATTTTAATCTGCCACTCCGGAGAGCTTTTGGCGAAGCCGGAAAGCAGGGTATCCAGCCTGTCCTGCCAAAGGGAGAGGCTTAAACGTTTTTTGGCATTTTCGTCTAAGCTTTCCCAGGCTTTAAAATAAAGCTCCTCATCGTCGCCGGGGGTTAAAAAGCGCACAGCCGAAGCTTTAGCCGCGCTATCATTAGAGCTAAGCTCCGGCAGCAGATTTTGCTTCATTTTCTCTTGATACTTCTTGCTTCTGAATAAAACCATTCCTACCACACCTTTTTCAAAGCTTTCGCTTAAAATTTTAAGGCATGTCCGTTCAGATAATCACACTTTTTCCCTTGATAGGAATTTTGCTTAATTAATTCTTCTTCGATAGAATCTCGGATTTTCCACCAGCTGCTGTCCCAATTGCCGAAAATCAAATTATCCTGTGGACCTTTGCCCACCAGACGCTGAATTACGATCTTAGGGTGGAGATATTCCAAAAAGCTGACCGCCCAGGCGATGTATTCTTCCATGGAAATAAGGGTAAATTCTCCGCTCACATAGCTTTGCGCCAGCTTAGTGCCGCCGGTAATGTATAAGGAATGAATTTTTACCCCATCGACTGCTAAAGCCGATAAAACCTTAGCTGTTTCGATGACATCGTCCAAGGTATCCCCGGGGAGATTTAAGATTACATGGGCAGTAGTAGTGAGCTGATGGCGCTTGATGCGCAGGACAGCGTCGATGTATTCTGCCAGGGTATGTCCCCGATTGATCGCCTTTAAGGTATGATAATTCACCGTCTGTAAACCTAATTCGATATCGATATCCAAATTCCTGCTTTGAGCAAGCGAAGATAAATACGACAAATAACGCTCATTTACGCAGTCGGGACGGGTAGAAAGGGAGATTGCTACTAAATCAGGGAAAGCACAAACCTCCTCCATCACTTCCTGCAAGCGTTCAAAGGGCATATAAGTGTTGGAAAAACTCTGCAAATAAGCGATAAACTTCTTAGCCCCGAAACGGCGGTGATAGAAGGCTTTGTTTTCCTCTAACTGGGCAGTGACCGACCAATCCTTGGGCAGGCATTGGAAACCGCTGCCGGTGGCATCGCAAAAACTGCATCCGCCAAAGGAAATATTGCCGTCTCTGTTGGGGCAGGTGAGACCGTTTAAGGAAACGGGAAGCTTATAGACCCGCTCGCCGTATTTTTCGATTAGATAGGTTGAGTATTCCCGATAATGCATAATTCACCTCAAATTTTGTCAGCAAAAAATAAATTGTGCAGAGCAGGCAGAATTTTGGATTGGCTTAAGGCATCAAACCAGCTGCCGCTTCCTAAGGCGCTCACCTCGACAGCAACCTCCAAAACGCCGTAAAGAACAGCTAAAACAATTGCCACTAAGGCTAAATTGATAACTAAACCGCCCAAATGGTCGATAGTGCCGATGATGGGCGTATGATGAACAAAAGTCACGATAAATTTGCTGCCGAAATGGATTAAAAGGCTTAAAATCAGCCACAGTCCCAAAAAGCATAAGCCGATTAACAGATAGCTGGCTACTACTTGGGCAAAGGTGTCCAAAAGAGTAGCGTACTGGGCTTGGGCTAAGTTATTGATGCTCTCCTGCATGCTGGCAATGAGCTGACTGCGCACCCCTTGAGGGAGAGGCGTAGACTCCAGCCAGCTGTAAAAGGAGCCTAAGGCATCGAAATTCGCCATTTTGCCGCCGATATCCTCCGGCATGGGAATGATTTGGGAAAGATTTTGCCCAAATTTTGCACTTAAAGCAAACTGCTTGTCAATTATTGCGGCGGCGGAATCTTTAAACGCCCAGGCGCAGAGCAAAGCCAAAATATTGCCGAAAAAGCCGATCAGGCTGCTGACTAAGCCTTTTTGGTAGCCTAAGAAGGCAAAGACGGCAAAAATCAGCACTACCACCAAATCAATCATGGCAAGTCCTCCTCAAAATAGGATATTTCCGCAGGCTTTTCTGCTTTGTCAGCACCCCGCACCCGGCGGTAAAGCCAAGCGCCTAAAACGGTGCTTAAAGGCAGAGTCATTAATATGCCGATACTGCCTACTAAAGCTCGCAGAATCTGCGAAACAATCATTTCCATATTGAAAAGCTCGAATGGGATACTGCCGTAATAAGAAAATAAGAGCAAAGCAGTAGGCAGTGAGCTGCCGATATAAGCTAAAATCAAGGTGTTGGCCATAGTGCCCATGATATCCCTGGAGATAGCCACGCCGGAGGAAATCATCTGGCGGACAGTTAAAGAGGGATTTTGCACCTTTAATTCCCACAGCGAGGAAGCGATGGACATGGATACGTCCATAACCGCACCCATAGCGCCGATGATGATGCCGGCAAAACAGACAGCAACTAAATCTAACTGCACCCAGGTAATGGACGTTTTCAGATATAAGGCGTCTTCGGAAGTCATACCGGTGAGATGAATGATTTGATTCATGATAATCATCATCAGTCCCGCACACAAAATACCGCCCAGACAGCCTAAGATAGCTACCCATGATTTTCTCCCTACGCCGCTTACCAGGAAAATAGTCATGATGGTGGTGTAGATACAGATGATAATCGCCCATAAATAAATATTGTAGCCGGAGAGCACTGCCGGAATAAAGACCTGAAAGACCGCCAGACAGGTAAAGGCTAAGGAAATAAGGGTGTTTAAGCCTTTCATCTTGCCGAAGCCTACTAAAAGCAAACAGAAAAAGATGGTTAAGCCCAGCATGGCATCACTGCGGATGTATTCGGTGAAAATATAATCCACACCGTAGTCAAAACCGGTGGATTCGTAGATGATGACTTTGTCACCGGGTTCAATTTGCTTAGGGGTAATAGTCATATATTCGTCAAAGGTTTGAATAGCTTGGACGGTTTGCCCTTTTAATTCACCGCTTTTAATGAGGGCATCAAAGACCACTTGACCGTTTTTTACCTCATAGCCCATGCTGTTGATTGAGGAAACGGTGTTGTCGCTGACAATTTCCACGACCTCCGAGCGGATGGGGGCAACTCCTTCGTTGGAGAAGCCTAAGTGAAAATCGGTGACGAAAGAGCCGACAACGATAAATAGAGTTGAGAAAAGCAATACTAAAGCATAGCTCAGCCAATTTTGGCGAGATGGTTTAACTTGCTTGCGTGATGAACGGGACATATGTATTCCTCCAAAAGTTTTTTCAATCATTTTATCACCCAAATGTGATTAAACTGTGTTTTTGGCGGCAGAAAATCCGGCTAAAAATCCGCTTGCCCATGCCCATTGCAGGTTAAAACCGCCGCAATCACCGGTGATATCCAAAATTTCACCGCAAGTATAGAGATTTTTAATAATTTTTGATTCTAAAGTTTCGGCATAAAAATCGCATGTGGCGATACCGCCAGAGGCCGCCTGGGCGTTTTTGAAACCCATGGAGCCGGAAATGGGAAACTGCCAGGCTTTAGCTGTCTGGGCGATGGCTGCTAATTCCTCTGCCGTAAGGCTTTGGCTCAGGCGGCTTAAGGGAGCATTGATAGCCGCTTTGATTAACTGCTGAGCGATGCGCTTGGGGAAAAAGCCGCTTAAGAAATCCTCTAAAGGAATCTGCGATCGCTGATTTTTCCGTGCCGTTAAAAAGGAGCAGAATTCTTTTAAAGTATACTCCGGCACCAAGTCTAAGGCAATAGTTACGCTCTTTTTCTTATTGAGACTCTGTATTGCCGAAGCGGATAACTGGAGAATAGGCAAGCCTGACAAGCCGTAGTCGGTAAATAAGATTTCGCCGTCCTCTTTTCTTTGCGGGCGGCCGTCAATGATTAACTGCGCCGAACCGTTAAATTTTTGCCCGCTTAAAGCTTTGATGGCACCGAAAGAGGATTTTAACTGCACGATGGCTTCGCTCACCGGCACTAATTGGTGCCCTAAGTCGGTAAGCAGACGGTAGCTGTCCATACTGCCGCCCAAATGAGGAGCAGCGGCACTGCCGGAGGCGATGATAACCTTGTCGGCAAAAAATTTGCCTTTCTCGCTGATGAGGTTAAAGCCTTTTTTCAAAGGAACGATGCTTTTGATAGGGCAGTCAACCATTTCTTCTGCGCCTTTGAGCTTTAAAAAAAGGCGCAAATTATCCAAAACAGCCTGAGCTTGTCCGCTGCGGGGAAAGATGCGTCCCCAGTCTTCCAAAACAGTCGCTACGCCTAAGGAGGCGAAGATTTCCTCCACCTTCTTGGGCGGAAAAGCTTCTAAGGCGTATTGGGCAAAGGCGGTATTTTTGCCGTGGTAACGGGTTAAATCAGTATGGCGGTTGGTGAGATTGCACCGGCCGTTGCCGGTGGCTAAAAGCTTGCGCCCCAAGCGGGGCTCTTTTTCATAAATAGTAACTTGAGCTTTGCCGGCACAAGCTAAAGCTGCCGCTAAACCGCCGGCGCCGCCGCCGATAATCGCTATTTTCATCGTGCGCCTCCTTTGGCTTGAGCGAGGACAGTTTGTTCCTCGGTGCTTAAAAACTGTGCGCATTTGCCGACGGATACTTCCTTTAAATAGCAGCGGGCATCTTCGCGACCGTGAATATTGGAAAAAATAAAGCCGTCGTAATTTTCGTCCAATAAGCATAGGGAGAAGCTTAATTGCCCATGGATGTGCTCAAAGGCATCATAGTGAAGCATTGCCCGATGGCAAAACTGCACTTGCGTGCGGCTATCCAAGGCTTGCAAAAATTTAGCGTGCTCAGCGGTTATTTGTTTCAAATCCGCTATATCGTCGCCTAATTGGATCATTAAATCATGCCAGTCCGCTCCGTCCAAGCCACGGGTTAAAGTGCTGTAGCGGCGCTCGATAGTTTTCAGGCGAGCATTGACTTTTAAAGTAACAATGAGCAAAACAACGACAATGACGGCTAAAAAAGCGGCAGCAAAAATGCTGTATTGATTAAGAACTGTCCAATCCATCGAAAATACCTCCAGGCTAAAACATTTGTAAAACTCCGCCTAAGATAGCGGCTAAGAAAACTCCGGGCAGGAGATTGATAGTGTTAAATTTTTTGATTTCGGCGGTGCTTAAGCCGATGCCGATAATTAAAACTCCGCCGGCGGCGGAAAGATAGCTGATGACGGCATCAGTCAAAATGCCTCCTGCCAAATCGGCTAAAAGGGTGATGGCTCCCTGATAAAGAAAAACTGCCAAAGCGGAAAAAGCGACGCCGATCCCCATAGTTGAGCCTAAAACTACGGCGATAATGCCGTCTAAAGCCGATTTTACAAAGATAACGTCATAATTGCCGTAAGCCGCCTCGATGGAACCGATGATTGCCATCGCTCCTACGCAGAAAATCAAGGAAGCGTTGATGAAGCCGTCGACAAAATAGCTGTCGGAAATGCGGCAAAGCCTTTTTAAAGAAAAGGCCAGCTTTTCCATCTTGTCATCCAATTTAAGGGCTGAGCCGATGAGCCCGCCCAAAGCTAAGGAAATCACGACTATTACGTCATTTTCCGCACCGACTGCCATTTTAGCGCCGATGATGACGATCATTAAGCCTACGCCTTGCATCACGGTATCCTTGGCTTTGACCGATAAGCCTTTTTTAAAAAGCAGCCCCAAAAGACCGCAGATTAAAATGGCGAGCATATTTACCAAAGCAGCCAACATAAAATACACCTCGAAATAATTCTTTCCAAACATATATTATAATATAAAATTAATTCAAAAGACAAGTCTGAAAGCAAAATTTTTGCTTATTGTTAACAATTTAACTGCTTCTTGTGAAAGAAATTTTACTTTATCTCCACGGAAAAATAGCGAGAAATATTTGCTTTTTTCTTTTCTTTCTGCTATACTGTTATACTGAAAGAAAAAATGAGGAGGTTTGCTGGTGAAAAAATTAATCGCAGTTTTTCTGGTGTTAACCTTGTTATTAACCGCTTGCGGAGGCGAAGAAATAAAAATAGTTGAAGAAAACGTGTTTCAAAATGAAGCCCAGGTAGATAGTGATTATGATGTTATCGTTTATGCGGCAGAGCCCGAGGGCGTAGCGGCGGCAGTATCCGCTGCCCGTAACGGCATGAAGACTCTGTTATTAGAAAATGACAGCGCCTTAGGCGGGCTGATGACCTTGGGCGAGCTGAACTTTATCGATATGTGCGAGGGCAGAGACGGGACATCGCTGGTTGAAGGGATCTTCAGAGAGTTTTATGATGCCGTCGGCGGCAGTGCCTTTGATATTACTGAAGCAAAAAATGCCTTTTTGGCAATGTGCTTAGCGGAGGAAAATTTAACCCTGCGGACAAACAGCGAGCTGGTGAGCCCCATCATGGACGGCAAGACCATTATCGGCGTCACCATGAATGAAGAAGGGCAAGAGGTAGAGTATTACGGCAAAACTATTATCGATGCCTCTGCCGATGCGGACCTGGCAGCCTTAAGCGGCGTGCCTTACACCTTCGGCGGTGAGGATATTGGCGAAATAGACCGCCAGATGGGCGTGACCTTGGTTTTTGAGCTTTCCGGCGTAAACTGGGGCAAGGTATCCCGTCATTTAAACTGGCAGCGGCTGAAAAGCGAAATTTTTAACACCTCCGGCGGTATGGGCGCCACCGATAAAATGGCTTGGGGCTATACCGAGGAGGGCTACGGCTATGAGCCGCAGGACAGTTTGATGAGATTAAGGGGCTTTAACTTAGCCCGTCAGGACAACGGCAATGTTTTGGTCAATGCTTTGATTATTTTCGGCGTTGATGTTTTAGACGAAGAGAGCAAGGCAGAAGCCATCGCTCGAGGACAAAAGGAATTGGAATATATCATTCCCTATTTAAGAGAGACCTGCAAAGGCTTTGAAGATGTAGAATTGGTCGGTACAGCGGAACAATTATATGTGCGGGAAAGCCGCCATATCATCGGTGAGTATCAGCTGACCATTGACGATGTTTTGGAAAACCGTGACCAATGGGATAAAATAGCTATCGGCGGCTATCCGGTGGACGTGCAGCCCACTATCAGCCAAACCTACGGTACAGTTGTCGGTTCTCCCGACCGCTATGCAGTGCCTTACCGTTCGCTGGTGCCCTTAGAGGTAGAAAATATGCTGGTTGTCGGACGCAGTGCTTCCTATAAATCATTGGCGGCGGGCTCGGCGCGGGTTATTCCTTTAGGCATGGCTTGCGGACAAGCCGCCGGAGTGGCAGCGGCTTATGCAGTGAATAATAATTTGTCAGTGAGAGAAATAGCCTACGATGAAGAAGCAGTAGCAGATATTCAAACAACCTTAAAAGAGCAGGGCGCTTATTTGGAAGATTTCTATCTGCCGGAAGAGGTCATGAGCCATTGGGCTTATGAGGGTGTAAAAACCCTGCGGGCTTTAGGGCTTTTGGACGGCGGCTATGATAATAATTATCACTTAGATGAAGCTATCGGACGCTGGAGATATCAAAATATGGTAAATGGCGTCTTGAAAAAAGCAGGAGTTGAGCAGGATTATATCGAAGTAAATGATAATGTGCCCAATCGGCAAATCATTGGCACGGTTGCCCGAAGCGCAGCCAGCTTTATCGGCATTAAAAATGCCAATGATTTTGAGATATATAAAGATTGGCTTTTGGCGGAAGGGATATTGACGGAGGACTTAGCTGGATATTTCACAGACAGCGAAGCCACGGCCAATGCCGCTGAAGTTATCGTGCTGTGCGCTAATTTATATGATTGGTTCATGGCACACGGCGCCGACGGCGTTAGTATAGAATAAAGAAAGGATGAAAAACATGGCAAATATCTGGCACGATATTGACCCCAAACGCATTACTCCGGAGGATTTCGTTGCGGTCATCGAAATCTCCAAAGGCAGCAAAAAGAAATACGAATTAGACAAAGAAACCGGCATGATCATCTTAGACCGCATTTTGCATACCTCTACCCAGTATCCGGCTAACTATGGCTTTATTCCCCGTACTTACGGCGATGATAAAGATCCGTTGGATGTCTTGGTACTCTGCTCGGAAATCTTAGACCCCAACAGCTTGGTACGCTGCACTCCTATCGGTGTGCTCACTATGGAAGATGACGGCGACATGGACGAAAAAGTTATCGCAGTACCGGTAAAAGACCCATTCTACAATGGCTATAAAGACATCAAAGATTTACCGGAGCATATCTTTAAAGAAATCTCCCATTTCTTTGCTGTTTACAAAAACTTAGAAGGCAAAACAACCGTAGTTAAAGAAGTTTTGGGTCATGACGATGCAGTAAAAATTATCAAAAGCTGCATGGCTCATTATGACGAAACTTTCGGCAAATAAAACATTCCGCTCCGCAGGGAGCGGTTTTTTGTATGAAAAAACTCCGCTTTAAGCGGAGTTTAGTTTATTTAGCTTCTTTATTTTCTGCCTCGTCTTCTTTGGGAGGAGTTTCAATGTAAGATCTAAACGCATTCATTGAACCGATATCGCAGACATTTTTGTAGCCTAAGGAATAAAATTCCCGGCAGGCTACTTTGGAAATATTCCCGTTGTCATTATCATAAACGACGATATTGGCTTTTTTATTGGGAATGCGCTTGCGGGCAGTATGATGAATCTCCGCATAAGGGAAGTTGATGCTGCCTTTTAAGTGGGATTTTGCATAGTAATCAGCATTTCGCACATCGATAAGCAAAATATCTTCTTCTTTTAATTTTTCCTCAGCATCCTTCGGCGCCAGATAATGATAAACTACATCGCCCATGTCCCGTTCTATTTTAGACTTTTTCGGGCGAAACATGTAAAAGGCAAAACCGATTACCAGCACTGCCGGCAGGACGAAATTCATAATTATTTCGTTGTTCATAAATACACCTCAATCAATTAAATATATCGCAGGATTAAGCTCTGCTGGGGGAAGTGGATTGGTCTTTCAATAAGACGTCGTGAGCACCGCCCTCAATAATACTGGTGGAGGAAACCAAGGTAATTTTGGCGTTTTTCTGCAAATCCGGGATATTCAGCACCCCGCAGTTGCACATGGTGGATTTAACCTTGGCTAAGGAAAGCTGAACATTGTCCTTTAAAGCACCAGCATAAGGGACATAGGAGTCAACGCCTTCTTCAAAGGACAGCTTGCCTTCGCCGCCCATGTCATAACGCTGCCAGTTGCGGGCGCGGGCAGAACCTTCACCCCAATATTCCTTCATATAGCTGCCGTTGATTTTAACCTTGTTGGTCGGGCTCTCATCAAAACGGGAGAAATAACGACCCAGCATGATAAAGTCGGAACCCATAGCCAAAGCTAAGGTCATATGATAATCATGTACAATACCGCCGTCGGAGCAAATGGGAATATAAATGCCGGTTTCTTCGAAGTATTCATCTCTGGCTTTGGCAACCTCGATTACTGCGGTAGCCTGTCCGCGGCCGATACCTTTTTGCTCACGGGTGATGCAGATCGAACCGCCGCCGATACCTACTTTAATGAAATCCGCACCGGCTTCGGCTAAGAAACGGAAACCTTCGCGGTCAACAACATTGCCGGCACCTACCTTAACGCTGTCGCCGTATTTTTTCCGGATAAAGTCTAAGGTGCGTTTCTGCCATTCGGTGTAGCCTTCGGAGGAGTCGATGCAAAGCACGTCGGCTCCGGCTTCAACCAATGCCGGAACTCTTTCTTCGTAATCCCGGGTATTGATGCCGGCACCAACCATGTAGCGCTTGTTGGCGTCCAATAATTCATTGGGGTTAGCTTTGCGGGAATCATAGTCCTTGCGGAAAACAAAATATAAAAGGTGGTCGTTGTCGTCGATGATGGGCAGAGAGTTTAATTTATTGTCCCAAATGATGTCGTTGGCTTCCTTTAAGGTAGTGCCTTCGTGAGCTACAACCAATTTTTCAAAGGGAGTCATAAATTCGCTGACCTTTAAATCCAAGCTCATGCGGCTGGGGCGATAGTCACGGCTGGTGACAATGCCTAATAATTTGCCGTTGGCACTGCCGTCATTGGTGACAGCGACGGTGGAATGACCGGTTTTTTCTTTTAAAGCTAAAATATCGCCTAAGGTTTGATCGGGACGGATATTGGAATCGCTGGTAACATAGCCGGCTTTGTGCTTTTTAACTCTTCTAACCATAGCGGCTTCGTCGGCGATGGATTGGGAACCGTAGATAAAGGAAATGCCGCCTTCTTTAGCTAAAGCGATGGCCATAGTGTCATTGGATACTGATTGCATGATAGCGCTGACTAAAGGGATATTGATAGATAAAGGACATTCTTCACCTTTTTTGAATTTAACCAAGGGGGTTTTTAATGAAACCTTATCGGGGGTGCATTCAGCGGAAGTATAACCGGGGATGAGCAGGTATTCATTAAAAGTATGGGATGGTTCGTCGTAAATGTAAGCCATTTTTTCAGTCTCCTTTATAAAATTAAGTGTATGTAGTAATATAACATTATAACAAACCAAAGGGCATTTTTCAAGCAGTTTTAGCGAAAATTTTGCGCAAGATTAGAAATAAATTAACCTTTTATTTTGCCAATCTTTGTGCTATAATCAAACAAAGCGAGGGGATAAAATGGACGATTTAAATTATTTAAATGAAGCTATCATTGAGGCAAAAAAAGCCGCCCGCTCAGGGGAAGTGCCTATCGGCGCCGTGGTAGTTGACGAAAAAGGGGAAATCATCGGTCGAGGGCATAATTTGTGCGAAAGCACCAATGACCCTACGGCTCATGCGGAAATTATCGCCTTGAGAGAAGCAGGAGTCAAAAAAGGCACCTGGCGGTTGGATGATTGCGTGCTTTATGTCACTATGGAGCCGTGCCCCATGTGCGCCGGAGCTTTAATCAACGCCCGCATTAAAAAGGTGGTTTACGGCGCTGATGAATATCGCTTCGGCTCGGCAGGAACCCTGCTTAATTTATTGCAGTTTCCTTCCTTTGAGCACAATGTGCTTATTAAAGGACCTATAGCCCAAGAAGAGTGCAGTGGATTGATGCAGGAATTTTTTGCCAGACTGCGTCAAAAAGAAAAACGCACCTAAAAAAGGTGCGCTAGCTTTATTAAAGTTTGACAAAAACGCTTCGGGGCTGTTTGCAGACAGGGCAGGTGAAATCGTCAGGCAATTCGTCAACTTCTTCGATGTGACCACAGACACTGCAGCGGAAGCCTTTCTTTTCGGTAGAAGCATCATAGGTGGGAGCATTTTTCGGGGAAGTGCCTTTTTTGACCTTTTGATAATAAGCGTAGGTAATCGGAGTATCTTCGCCGATGTTTTCCGCTTCGTCAACTTCGATGATAAAAATAGTATGAGTGCCGATATCTAAGGTTTGTTTAACATGACCGGCAAAATAAGAGATTGCGCCGTCGGTGATATAGGGAGCACCGTTTTGGGCTGTTTGGTGAGGAAATTGGGCAAGCTTATCCACTTCGCTGCCGCTTTGGAAGCCGAAATGGCGAATGGTGTCCATGGAAACATTTTCACCTAAGACGCTGATAGCGCATTTTTTGCCTTCAAGGAGCAAATCGTGGGTGTAGTTGTTTTTAGAAACAGCAACAGACAAGGTCACCGGTTCGCCGCTTACTTGAATAGCGGTATTAATAACGCAAGCATTTTTTTTCTCACCCTTTGCCGCACCGATGACAAATAAACCGTAAGTTAAATTGTAAAGAGCTTTTTTGTTCATGGATAAACCTCCTTAAGAATTATGTTAATATTTTTATACCCCAAAATTATTCGGCATAAACCATGCAGTAAATATTTTAAATTAGTCAATATGAAAATTAAGGACTTCAGCAATAGGTTTTAACGAATTGTAATCAATAAAATCAACCTTTTTATTAAAGGACGCAATTAATTCTTTATCCTCAGCGCTTAATTCTTCTTCAGGGCATTTTTTGAGCTTGTGATATAATAAGGTCATCATTGTTTTATGTTTAAAATTCAGTTTTTGGTAGTCAAGAGCGCCTCTCAAATAAAAAAGTTGTGCGTTTTTAAAAATTTCCGGAGTGACTTGCTTGCTTAAAGAACCTTTAATATTAGCAGTGTTTTCTTTATTGTTTACATCAGCGATACCGACGGTTGCAATGATTATTTTAGCGTTTTTAGGAAAGCTCGAAGCGGTTTTTTTCAAGCCCATTACGCCACCGGCATATAATGCGCCAAAATAGATTATCAGTTGATAATCAGCTAAAGAGCGCACATTTTTGTAGTTCATTATAGGAATGTTTGTTGTTTGAGCGAATTTTGCCGCATAATGTTGGGCGGAGCCATATTGGCTGCCGTAAATGATTAAACTTTTCATATATTCTCCTTATAGACATGGAAAAACAAAAATTTTCTGCTGTCAAATTGAGTTTCAGCAAGCTATTTATGATAAGGCTCGCCTTTGATGATGCGGAACGAGCGGTAAATCTGTTCCAATAAAATTAAGCGCATCAGCTGATGGGGAAAAGTTAGCTCCGAAAAAGACAGCAGTAAATCAGCGCTTTTTAAAATTTCGTCACTTAAACCCAATGACCCGCCGATAATAAAGGTCAAATGGCTGTTACCCGAGGAGGCAAGGAAATCAAGTTTTTGGGCTAAAGCAGGCGATGTAAACTGCTTGCCCTCGATAGCCAGAGCAATAAGATAGCTGTCGGGCTTAATTTTAGCTTTGATACGCTCCCCTTCTTTAATTTTTATCTGTTCTTCCTCGGCAGCGGAAGCATTGTAAGGTTCTTTTTCGTCCGCAAGCTCAATAATTTCTACTTTGGCGTAGCTTTGCAGGCGTTTTAAATATTCGTTTATCCCGTCACGGAGATATTTTTCTTTTAATTTGCCGATGGCAATGATTGTAATATGCATAAGTTCACCTCGGTTTTATTATAGCACAAAGGAGGCGGACAACCAAGATATATTTGCATTAAAGGAGAAATTTTATGCCAAATAATAATATTACCGTAGTTTTTGAGGATAAAGAAATCATCATTTTCCTAAAACCTCCGGGAGTTTTTACAGAAGGCGGAAGCCCTAATATCACTGAGCTCTTGCACCAATACTGGGGCAAGGAGAATTATGTAGGTCTAGTGCATCGTTTAGATGTCAATACGGCAGGATTGATGGTCGCAGCTAAAACTCCCCTTGCCGCTAAAAATTTATCTAAGCAAATCACCGATGGTGCTTTTGAAAAAGTTTATTTGGCGGCGGCAGAGGGCGAAGTGGCTGATGAAGATACTTGGCAGGATTATTTATTTAAAGACGGTCGGCAAAATAAGGTTTTTGTGGTGAAAAATAAACGCAAAGGCGCTAAAGAAGCTATTTTAAGCTATCGGATTATCGCACGGGCGCTGAATGAAAAGGGGGATTATTCCCTAGCGGAAATACATCTGCAAACCGGACGTACCCACCAAATCAGAGTGCAGTTTGCCAGCCGTGGGTTTCCCTTGGCAGGCGACGGCAAATACGGCAGCAAGGATAATCACGCTAAATGCGCTCTTTTTGCCTGCGAATTGACCTTCAAGCACCCTAAAAGCGGTGAAATGCTGACTTTTGTGCAAAAACCGGATATGGATACTTATCCGTGGAATTTATTTAAAGAAATGAGGAATGATGATGCTGAGTAGTTTAATGGTCGGTTTGGGCGGCTTTATCGGCGCCAATCTGCGCTATTGGCTGGGAGTGGCTTTGGCAGGGCGGATAAATATTCCCGCTACCTTTTTTATTAATATTGCCGGAGCGTTATTAATCGGCATTTTGAGCGGCTGGGCGGCTAAATATAACGTCAATGCTCAAGCGATGCTTTTTTTAAAGGTAGGCTTGTGCGGCGGATTTACTACCTTTTCAACCTTTTCTTTAGATAGCCTGCAAATGCTGCAGAATGGCAAAATTGCTTTTGCCCTTTTTTATATGATAGCCAGCGTGGCTTTGTGTCTTTTGGCTGTATTGGCGGGCGAAAATATGGTAAGATAGAACACGCTTTTAAAAAGCGTGTTTTTTTGTGCGAAAATGATAAAAAGTAAGAAAAAATTAAAAAAAGGTCTTGACAAATGCCAAGAACGGGTATAATATAAACATATGAACAAATGTTCATATGTTAGAAAAAAGGAGTGATTGTATGGAAGAACAAATGCCTTATTGTGAAACCAATCATCAGCATCCGGAGCTGATAGAGCATCTTAAAGCTATCACTCCCGACGAAGAAATACTGTATGATTTAGCCGAATTATATAAAGTATTCGGCGACAGCACCAGAATCCGCATTTTGTATCTGCTTTTTGAGTCGGAAATGTGCGTCTGCGATATTGCCCAAATTTTAAATGTCAGCCAGTCAGCTATTTCCCATCAGCTGAGAGTGTTGAAGCAGGCTAAATTGGTCAAATACCGCCGGGACGGCAAAAGCATTATCTATTCCCTGGCAGATGAGCATGTGCGAACCATTATCAATCAAGGTATGGAGCATTTATCAGAAGAGTAAAAATTTATCAGAAAAAAGGAGAAATGAACGATGAAAAAAACATTTAAAATGCAAAACTTAGACTGTGCCAATTGTGCCGCCAAAATGGAGCAGGCTATCCAAAAAATTCCCGGGGTTATTTCGGCAAATATCAGCTTTATGACCCAGAAATTAACCTTAGAATATGACGAAAGCAAAGAAGCAGAAATTTTAGCGGAAGCTAAAAAAGCCTGCCAAAAGGTTGACAGGGCGTGCAGTATCCTATGAGCAGAGCACAAAAAAGAAAATTAGGTCAAATAGCTTTGGCGGCAGGGATATTTGTTGCAGGACTTTTAATGCCGGAAGGCTATGTTCAGCTGGTCTTGTTTTTTGCCGCCTATCTGCTGGTGGGGTTTGGCGTTTTAAAAGAAGCCCTGAGCAATATTTTCAGAGGACAGGTTTTCGACGAAAACTTTTTGATGAGCATTGCCACCATCGGCGCCTTTGCTATCGGCGAGTATCCGGAAGGCGTGTTTGTCATGCTCTTTGCCCAGCTGGGCGAATTTTTCGAGCATTATGCCGTCAACCGTTCCCGGGCTTCCATTACCGAGATGATGAATATCCAGCCGGAGAGCGCCAATGTTTACCGCCAGGGTGAATTAATAACCGTCGAGCCGGAAGAGGTAGAAGTAGGCGAAATCATTTTAGTAGCTCCCGGCGAGAAGGTGCCCTTGGACGGCGTAATCATTGAAGGTGCGTCCTCTTTAGACACCAAAGCCTTGACCGGCGAAGCGATGCCCCGAGCTGTTTATGAGGGCGATGAAGTGGTAAGCGGCTGTATCAACCAAAACGGCTCGTTAAAAATTCGTGTCAGCAAGGTTTACAGTGATTCCACCGTAGCAAAAATATTGGAGCTGGTAGAAAATGCAGCATCACAAAAAGCGCCGACCGAGCGTTTTATCACTCGCTTTGCCCGTTATTATACGCCGGCGGTGGTTATTTCGGCGTTAGCCTTAGCCTTTGTGCCGCCGATTTTTGTAGGCTTTGAGCATTTCAGCGAATGGTTTAGAAGAGCATTAATCTTCTTGGTCATTTCTTGTCCTTGTGCCTTGGTTATTTCGGTGCCGTTAGGCTTTTTCAGCGGTATCGGAGCGGCGGCAAAAGAGGGTATTATGATCAAAGGCAGCAATTATCTGGAAGTCTTGGCCAAATGCCGGACGGCTGTTTTTGACAAAACCGGAACCCTGAGCCAAGGAGAATTTGCTATCGAGCAAATCCTGCCGCAAAAGGGAGATGAAGCAGAATTATTGGAATTAGCCGCTTGGGCGGAGTGCTATTCGTCTCATCCTTTGGCAGAGGCAATCCGCAAAGAATACGGGCAAAATATCGACAGTAATATTATCAGCGAAAACGAAGAACTGCCGGGTTTGGGAGTAAAAACCGTGGCAAAGGGCAAAACTATCTATGCCGGCAATATCAAGCTGATGCATTCGTTAAATTTAAACCCCGAGGAATTGGCTGCCACCGCAGTTTATCTGGCGGCGGACGGTGAATATTTAGGCGTAATCAGTTTTAACGACGCTTTAAAAAGCGAGGCTAAAGAGGCAATCAAGCTTTTAGAGAGCTTGGGCGTTAAAGACAGCGCTGTTTTAAGCGGCGATAAAAAAGCTGTTGCCGTACAAGCGGCGGAGGAGCTGGGCATCAAACGGGTTTACAGCGAGCTAATGCCGGCGGATAAGGTGGAAATATTTGCCGAGCTGAAAAAGGAATATGAGCAAAAGGGCAGTATCATTTATACCGGCGACGGTATCAATGACGCTCCGGTTTTAGCTTTGGCAGACTGCGGCATAGCCATGGGCGCTATGGGCAGTGATGCCGCTGTGGAAGCGGCGGATATCGTCATCATGGATGATGATATCAGAAAAATTCCTTTGGCGGTAGCTTTGGCAAAAAGGACAGCCTTTATCGTTAGAAGCAATATTGTTTTCGCTTTGGGCGTAAAGGGAGTGTTCTTGATTTTGACTGCTTTTGGTATCTCTAACATGTGGGAAGCAGTATTTGCCGATGTCGGAGTTTCCGTTATCGCCATTGCTAACTCCATGCGGCTTTTAAATATTAAAAAGCTTAAAGATAAAATAATAAATCCCAATTAGGGGTAAAATAAAATGCGCATTTCTGCGCATTTTTTCTATATTTTCATATACTATAGCTTAAGCCTTGACTTGCGGAGAGAGGCAAAAAATGCTATAATTTATCATAAATAAACCTTAAAGAAAGGAGCAAACCCATGCATTTTTTTCCGACCGGCATTATTGTCAGCATCTTTGTCTTTTTTACCCTGTTTATCTGCATCTTAATCTCCATGGAGAACCGTGATCCGCAAAAGACTTTGAGCTGGATTTTGGTTATTACCCTGCTGCCGGGCGTAGGGTTCGTGCTCTATCTGATGTTCGGCAAAAATGTGCGCAAAAGGCGCTGGGAGAAGGTCAAAAAGAAAATTGGGCATTATTTGTCCAATGAGGAGATTAAAAAGGTTATCAATGCCAGCAGCTTAGAAGAGCTCAAAAAAAGCTTAAACTTTGAAAAGGAAAATTTTGATCCGGCTGATTACCGTATCATGAAATTGGTTTTAAACTCAGGCATAGCGCCGGTTACTTTTGATAATGAGGTGATGATTTTTACCGAAGGCGAAAGCAAATTTGCGCAGATGCTGAAGGATTTGGCGAATGCTAAGCATTATATTCACCTGGAATATTTCATCATCCGCCAGTCGGAGATAGCCGATAAAATACGGGATGTCTTAATAAAAAAAGCCCAAGACGGCGTTAAGGTGCGGATTCTCTATGACGATTTAGGCTCCTGGAAGCTTTATCTAAATCCCAAATACTTAGAGGAAATGCGCCAGGCGGGCTGTGAGGTGGTGTCCTTTGTCCAGGAAAAATTCCCGGCTATCTTCTTCAGCCTCAACTATCGGGATCACCGTAAAATATGCGTTATTGACGGCGAAATAGGCTATGTGGGCGGTATTAATATCGGCGATGAATATGTGCACAAAAGCCGCAAATTCGGCTTTTGGCGGGATACTCACCTGCGTATCAGAGGCTCGGCAGTGTATATGCTGCAAGTAATCTTTGCCTTGGGCTGGTATCTGCGCACCGAGGAAATGCTTATTGAGAGCAAATATTTCCCGCCATTGGAGCATAAGGGCAGCGGCATCATGCAGATAGCGGCTTCCGGCGCCGATACTCCGGCGGCAACTATTTACCAAGCCTACTTTTACGCCATCGCCCAAGCCCGGGAAAGCATTTATATCGAAACCCCTTATTTTATTCCCGATGAAGCTATCCTGACTGCCTTGAAATCGGCGGCGATGGCAGGAGTCGATGTGCGTATAATCTTTCCGGAAAAAAGCGACCATTATTTTGTGCATATAGCATCGCTGTCTTATCTGGAGGAATTGCTGAAATTCGGGGCTAAGGTGCATTTTTACGAAAAAGGCTTTATCCATTCTAAAATGGTGCTGGTCGATAAGGAGATAGTCTCCGTCGGCACAGCCAATATGGATATTCGCAGCTTTATGCTTAATTCGGAGATTAATGCCTTTATTTACGACGCTGAAACAGTAGATCAGCTTTATCAGACTTTTTATGAAGATATCCAAGAATGCCGTCCGGTCAGAATTGAGGATATCGCCAGAAAAACCTTCATCGGGCGCCTGTGGCAATCAATTTGCCGCTTGTTTTCGCCGGTTATGTAGCCAAAAGCAGTCTTTGAGAAAAGACTGCTAATTTTTTTTGAAAAAATTAAAAAAAGGGGTTGACAAAAGAGCAAACAGTGTGTATTATTGTATTAAGTAATTAATACAATAATACACAGAGAAAGGAGTTTTCTTATGGACTTTGATGCCAATAAACCAATTTATCTGCAAATTGTGGATAATATTAAAGACCGAATCATCAACGGCGATTTTTCTCCCGGTGAGAAACTGCCCTCGGTTAGGGATTTTGCCGCCCAGATGGCGGTCAATCCCAACACCATGCAGCGAGCGCTGGCGCAGTTGGAAAGCGAAGGCTTGATTTACACCGAGCGCACCAGCGGCAGATTTGTCAGCTTGGACGCTAAAACCATTAAAACTACTAAAGATGAGCAGGCAAGGAATATTACTAAAAAATATGTGCAGGAAATGCAAGCCTTGCATTACTCTCTTGCAGAAATCAATACTCTGGTAAGCGAAAGCTATACCAAGGCTTCAAAGGAGGAACAACAATGACCCCTATTTTAGAATGTAACGGCTTAAGCAAAAATTACGGCTCAAAAACAGCCTTGAAAAATATCAATCTGATTATCCAGCCGGGACAGATTATCGGGCTCTTAGGACCCAACGGCAGCGGCAAAACCACGCTGATTAAGCTGATTAACGGGCTTTTGCAGCCCAGTGCAGGCAGTATTTTGGTTAACGGCATGAAGCCGGGCTTGGAAACTAAAAAAATCGTTTCCTATCTGTCTGACAAAAATTATTTGAGCGATTGGATGAAGGTCGAGGATATTTTACAGATGTTTGAGGATTTCTACCCCGACTTTAACCGCCAGAAAGCCAATGAAATGCTGAAAGATTTGGACATCGATGAGAAACAGAAATTTAAAACCCTCTCCAAAGGCACCAAAGAAAAGGTGCAGCTGATTTTGGTCATGGCTAGAGAAGCTAAGCTTTATGTTTTAGACGAACCCATCGCCGGAGTAGACCCGGCGGCGAGAGATTATATCCTGCGGACGATTCTGCGCAATTATAACCCCGAGGCAACCGTCATCATCTCCACCCATCTTATCGCCGATGTAGAGCAAATTTTTGATGCAGTGGTGTTTATCAACAAAGGCGAGATCAATTTGTTTGAAACGGTGGACGATGTGCGTATTAAACACGGTAAATCAGTGGATCAGTTATTCCGGGAGGTATTCAAATGCTAGTTAAATTATTTAAATACGAATTCAAAGCTTGCGGGAGAACTCTTTTTCCGTTATACTTTTTGGCGATAGTTCTGTCGATTCTTTTAAGCCTAACCATGGGCAGAAATGTTTCTGACTTTTTGCAAAACAGCATCGCCATTCTCTTTACTGCCATTTGCACGGCAGTAGCAGTAGTAACACTCTTGACCACCATTCGCCGCTTCAGCCGCAATGTGCTGGGCGATGAAGGCTATCTGACCATGACTCTGCCGGTCAAGACTTCTTCCATCATCTGGGCGAAGCTGATTAATTCAGTCATTTATGTAATTTTTGGCACGATAGTAGCAGGAATCACCATGATTACTATTGGCGGAGCCTGGCAGGTGTTTTTCCGCTGGGAGATTTATAAAGAACTTTTTATAGCTATCGGTCAGATGGATATTTACCAATGGTGGGCGCTGATTAATCTTTTGCTTATGTGTCTCTTGAGTTTGACGGGAGCCATTTTGATGATCTACTTCTCTTTAGCGATAGCTCAGCTTAATTTTGCCTACAAATACCGCAGTATTATCTCGGCAGTAGTGTTTATCATCTTAAATGTTGTAATCACCAATATCTTCAGTATTTTGATGATAAATGTTCCTTGGGACAGCTTGGTGGGTATCGACACCAATTATTTGAGTATAATGAGAGCTCAAAATATAGCTTTAACAGTAACCAATATTTTCAACTTCCTCATCTCTGCCGGCTGCTTCTTAGGCACTAACTATATTTTGAAAAACAAGCTCAATTTACAATAAATTTCCGGTGATTGCCTTGCGGTTGCAACACTATTAATGGAGACTACTTTAATGAAGAACATTTATATAGTAATTAGTCAGACGGGAACTTTTTTATCAAGGCTGATTGGACTGTTTACTAAAAGCGGCTACAACCATTCCTCCCTTTCGTTGGATGAAACCTTGGAAACTATGTTTTCTTTTGGGCGGTTAAATCCTTATGATCCGCTGATTGGAGGTTTGGTCTGTGAGGGGCGCAATATTGGAACCTTTAAGCGCTTTGCTAACACTCGGATTATGGTGCTGCAAATACCGGTTGGAGAAAAATGCTATGAGGCGATTAAAAAAGCTGTTTACGAAATGTATGCTAAACGTGATTGGTACCGCTATAACTATGAGGGATTATTTTTGGCAGCAATAGGCATTGATTTAAAACGGGAACGAGCTTTTTACTGTTCCCAGTTTGTGAAAAATGTTTTAGTGGAAAATAAGGCAATTGAAATGGATATCTTACCAAGAGTAACTGCCCCGAAAGATTTTTTGACTTTATCAAAAGCAAAAGTTATATATGAAGGACCGCTGCGAGCTTACCCGATAAATATATAAAAAGTGTGCTCCTCCTGAAAACGACCGTTAACACGGTCGTTTTTTTATTTCTTGAATTGTCAAGTCAAATGCAACACTTTAGAGAAATAAATTTCATAAGGCGTTTTAAACCCTAAGCACTTTCTGGGGCGTTTGTTTAGTTCATCAACTTTTCTTTGTATATATTCTTCACTTATTTCCGTTAGA
>CALXSY010000016.1 GCA_944391285.1 uncultured Clostridia bacterium | reverse complement strand
CAACTTTATTATTTTCACAGATTGGCAAGCAATGCAAACATATACATGTTTTGCGATTTTAGCCGGATTGCACCGGCCAAAATGCTTGTTGAGGGATCCCCCCCAAGCCCCCAAGATCGTCCCCATTCGGTGACGGCTGCGCGTCCTGCGGACGCTGAAAAATTTTAAGAAGCAAAAGAAAACCTCTATACAAATGGTTCGTCCATTCACATAGAGGTTTCTTATTTCCCGTTCACTTGGCATAGGTTAGTATTTTCGTAATACTTCTTTATGCTCCTCTGCCATTTTGGGAGGATATTTTTTTTGGCTAAAAGACTATTTTTTCATATCTTTCTGCCACATGCTGAGAAAATACTTTTACTAAAGCATCTATTTCTTTAGCGTATTTTTTGCGGTTTTTACTGACTAAAAGAAAACGCATAATATTGATGCGTTCCTTGAGTGGTTTTATAACTAACGGCAATTGCTTAACCACCGAAGAAGCCTTCAAGATATCATTAGTGCCAAAGCAGTAGGCATCATTTTTAGAAATATAATCTAAGGTTAACTGGGAATTATTGCAGCTGAAAATAATATTTGGCGCTAAGCCATAGCGGGCAAATACTTGCTGAGCAAAAGACGAAGAATTAAACTCACCAAGATAATCAATAAAGGGAAGTTTAGAGAGAGTTTTCAGAGAAAAATGATTTTGGTTAATATAAGGCGAGTTTTTATTCATAAAAACCTTGAGGTTTTCTTCCTCAAAGAAAAAAATATCTACTTCTTTTTGATAATTTTTTAAGAAATCGCAGCTTTCTTCCGGCAAAGAAATAAAGGAGGCTTGGCATTTGCCGCTGGCAAAATTTTCGACAGTCGGCATCGCAGCGGTAGAATCTAAAGAAATGCGGATATTAGGATAAAAGAAACGCATTTTCTCCAAAAGATCCACCATCAAAGAGGATAAAGAAATATTAGCAGTGATGTGCAAGCTTCCTGCCAGCGATGTGCTCTGCTTCGGCAAAATATTGGTGTACTGCTTGAGCATATCAATTTTTTTAACGATATCGCAAGCATACTCATAGATGGCTTTGCCCTCCGGAGTAAGAAAAACTCCTTGGCTGGAGCGCGTAAAAAGAATAGTATTGAGCTCTTTTTCTAACTGACTAATAGTTTTGCTGACATTTTGACTGGAAGTGTGGAGTTTTTGTGCAGCTTCAGACATAGATGATGATTGGCCAACTTCAACTATAGCGTATAATTGTTCAATGCGCAAAATAAGTTCCTCCTTAAATTTTAATTTTAATCAAATAAAGTTGGAATACTTGCAAAATTTTTATACATCAGTCATGTACAATTATAAAGCAAAGCCTTTGTTTTGGCAACAATTCTTTTTTAAACATTATAGCGTAGAAAAAATATATATTATAATTTTTAAAATATTTTTTTTGCAATTATCTTGTTTATAAAAAACATATTTATTTATTTTTGTTTTCGAAAAAATTATTGCTTATATAAAATGCGATAATTATGCTGTTTTTTCTTATATAAAAAATATACTTTTTTTCTGCTGCAACTATTTGGCACAAAGTATTGCTATGTAACATATAGATTATTCAAATGTATATGATAACTAAGTATAATCTAATTGTAAGTTAAATAAGTAATTTAAATATCGAAAGGAGTTTATAAAAATGAAAGAAGCTGTAACAAAAAAAGTTTTGGTTTTAGGTATCGATGGTATGGATCCTCGTTTAACCAGAAGATACGTTGACGAAGGAAAAATGCCCAACACCAAGAAATTTATCGAAAGAGGTGCTCAAAGACACGATTTAGTTCTTTTAGGCGGTCACCCAACTGTAACTCCGCCGATGTGGACTACATTGGCAACCGGTGCTTATGCCTGCACTCACGGTATTACCTGCTTTAACCGCCAAGGTAAGGATTTAGATAAAATGGATTACAATTTGGATTCCCGTCTTTGCAAAGCTGAGCAATTGTGGAATGTAACTGCTGAAAGCGGATTAAAAACATTAGTCTTCCACTGGCCCGGTTCTTCTTGGCCTCCAAGCTCTGACAGTGAAAACTTGCATGTTGTCGACGGCAGCCAACCGGCTTGTGTTAATATGTCTGTTGCTACTATTGATGATGAGTTTGTTTTAATCGCTGACGTAAAAACCGAAGCTATTACCTACAAAGAAAAAGCTGCTGCTGACAGCAACGTACCTTGCGTTATCAATGACTTAGAAGAAGTTGTTGCCAGAGATTCCCGTGATCACTATTCCAAAGAAGATAACACCAACATTATCTTAGACCAAAAAGACGGCACTAACTGCTATTCCGAAGCTCCTTTTGACTTAGCATATTCTACTATCCAAGATGCTCATGGCTGGGCTAATGCTCCGGAAGGTGCAAAAGAAATCACTTTATTGTGCTCCAAAGGTTTATTGCGCAGAGTCGGCTTAATCTTGAAAAATGAACAAGGCATTTATGATAAAATAGCTATTTATAAATCCAAAAAAGAAACCGAACCTATCGTTGTTTTGGAAAAAGATGTCTTCACTACCGATGTTGTAGACGAAGCTATCAGCAGAAAAGACCGTGTAACCCGTCGTCCGGTCAGCAGAAATATGCGTATCTTAGAATTAGCTGAAGACGGCACTCATGTTAAAATGTGGGTTTCTGCCGGCATGGATACCGAAAGCGACATCATGTGGCATCCTAAACGCCTTTACAAGCAAGTAATCGAAAAAGCCGGACATTGCCATCCCTTCTGCATGATCGGCGGTGTTGACAGAGCATTATTGTGGAAATGCATGATTTCCAACTGGGATGCTAAGGCTGAGTGGTATGCTACTGCTCTCCATACTTTAATTGAAGAAGAAAACTATGATGTAGTATTCTCTCATTTCCACAATATCGACTTGCAGGGTCATATGATTGTCCGCCGTATGAAAGACCATGGCGACAATAAATTGCCTGAGTCCGAGTATGCAGCCTTGATGGAAAGAGTATATATCCAAACTGATAAGTATATCAGCCATTTCTTGCATTTTCTGGATGAGGGTTGGACTGTATTTATCGTATCTGACCATGCTCAAGTTTGCCCGGAACATGACGCTCCTTATTTAGGCGACGATGCCGGTGTAAATTTACGTGTTATGGAAGAATTGGGCTTTACCCACATCAAATACGACGAAAACGGCAACGAGCTTCATGAAATCGATTGGGAAAGAACCAAAGCAGTTGCTAACCGCGGTAACCACATCTACATTAACTTAAAAGGCAGAGATCCTCATGGTATCGTTGAGCCGGAAGACAAATATCAATTGGAAGAAGAAATCATGACTGCTTTATACGGCTATCATGACAAGAAAACCGGTATGCGTATCGTTGCCTGCGCTTTGCGCAACAAAGATGCTTATCTCTTAGGCATGGGCGGACCGGAATGCGGTGACATTATTTACTGGACTGCTGAAGGTTACAACTATGATCACTGCGACTCCTTAGCTACCACTTATGGCTATGGCGGCACCTCCGTATCTCCTATCTTCATGGCAGCCGGTACCGGCTTAAAATCCGGCTTTGAAACCGACCGCATCATTCGCCAGGTAGACGTTACTCCTACTATTGCTGCTATGCTCGGTGTTCGTATGCCGCATCAATGCGAAGGTGCTCCTGCTTATCAGATCTTAGAGCAAGTTTATTAATGTTTCGATAGAAAATTTATTTTCAAAAGTTTTTTGCAACAAAATCTCAAATTGCTTCATAAAATTACTATACGCTGTTAATGCAGCGTATAGTAAACTGCTATAATATGTTTTAATTCATTTTTACTATTAATTTATAAAGTGAGGGGAATAAAATGTTGCTTTATAACAGCAAAAAAGATGCGAAATATTATATTAATGCTATTATTGGTCTTGCAATCGTTGCTATTTTTTGGAATTTACCTCCCTATGAACCTATCACCGAAGTCGGTATGAAAATTTTAGGCTTGTTTATCGGTGCTTGCTGGCTGTGGAGTACTGTTGAAATGGTTTGGCCCAGTATGATGCTGATCTGCGGCATCGGTCTGACCGGATATACTAATATCCCCGGAGCCTTGGCATTATGCTTAGGTGATGACGTAGTTTGGATGTGTATCTTCTCCATGGCTATTGTCGGCGCTATCACCAGTGTTGGCTTAAATGATTACATCGTTTCTGCGATGATGGGTAACAAGATTATCAATGGTCGTCCCTGGGTCTTTACCGGAGTCTTTTTAGGCGCATGTATGATATTCTGCTGCTTAGTTAACTATCTAATCGGCTTCTTCCTTTTCTGGGCTATGATCGAAGAAATCGCCGCTAAATTTGGCTATAAAAAAGGCGATAAATACATCATGCTGCTTTACATGGGAACTATGGTTACCGGTATGATGGCTGCTAATATTTTACCGTTCAAAAATATGCCCTTATTCGTTATCAGCACCTTGAAAAACATGGTATCCATCGAATTAGCATATTCGGATTATATGCTGGTTTCCATTCCTTTATCAGTTGCTTATGTTGTTGGCTATACCTTGTTTATGCGTTTTATCATGCGCTGTGATGTTACAAATTTGGCTAATATTAACGCCAGTGACTTTAAAAAAGATTTACCTCCGATGGATTCCAAACAAAAATTCATGCTTACTTACTTATTAGTATTCATCGGCACTATTATCGTTTTGTCCTTCATGCCTAAAACCAGCTTCTTAGGTCAGCTTAACTCTAAATTAGGCGTAGTCGGCATTATGATGTGCTACTTCGTTTTACTATCTATTTTGCAGTTCAACGGCAAAAGTGGGTTGGTCTTCTCTGAAGTTTCCAAAAATATTTACTGGGATATGCCTATTTTGTTAGGCTCTGCTATCGGTGTTTCCGACATTTTAATGAGCGATGCTACCGGTATCAAAACTTTGGTTTCCAACTGGCTGTCTCCAATCTTCACCGGCATGAGCCCCTTAGTCTTCCTAATTGCTATTTTAGTCTTAGCCGTAATTTTAACCAATATCGGCAACAACTTGGTTGTTTGCTTCGTTATGTTGCCTATCGCTGTAGCATTGTCTGCAACTGTAGCTATCAATTTGCAGGCAGTAGTTACCTTGTTGCTCTATGCAGTTTTGATTGCTTACTTACTTCCTTCCTCTTGTGCAACTGTTGCAATGCTCTTCGCTTTGCCGTTAGTTGATGAGAAACAATGGATCAAATATGCTGTTCCAGTTATTATTTGCAGTACTGTAATCCTTTTGGGCGTAGGTATTCCTTTATGTAACATTTTCTTTAATTATTAAGAATTAACCAACAAAAGCACCCTTTGAAGCTGCCGGGAAACCGACCTTCGGAGGGTGCTTTTTTATATAGCGTTATTGGCAAAATACAATATTTATGTTATAATATTTTAAATACTAAACAACCGGAGGGATTGCCATGCTTGAGGAAACAAACATTTTTACACCTATTGAAAAGAAACGCTTTCATGCTAAAAACCGTTTAGTCCGCTCAGCCACCGGCGAATTTATGACTGATCAGAATGGTTGCCCCACAGAAGATTTGATCCGACTGTATGAAAATTTAGCCAAAGGAGGAGTAGGCACTATTGTTGTCGGTGCAGCTCAGGTTTTATCCTTCGGTGATGCAGAATCAGATAACTTTTTGCTGCGCCTTGACAGCGAAGAATGTGTAAAGCCATTAAAAGCTCTTGCAGACGTTGTCAAAAAATATAATGTGCGTATTTGGCAGCAAATCATGATTGATGATTTTGAACATAAGGATTCAAGCGGAAAATTCAGACCTTGCCCTATTGATGAAATGAGCCGAGAGGAAATAGATATTGTTATTAATGCGCACATCAAAGGAGCAGAATATGCTGAAAAAGCCGGATTTGACGGCGTTCAGATTCATGCTGCCCACGGACTTCTTTTAAGCCGCTTTTTAAGCCCCAAATACAACCACCGCCAAGACCGCTACGGAGAAAATCCGCTTCTTATAGTTAAAGAAATGCTTTGGGGGATAAGAGAAAAGGTTAGCGATGAATTCCATGTTTCAATAAAAATCAACTGTCAGGACTTTGAAAAAGGCGGGCTGACTGAAGAAGGGTGTATTAAATATTGCTGTGAGCTTTCCCGGGCTGGGATTGATTCGATCGAAATCAGCGGCAATGAAACCTCCAGAAAAGGTATTGTGCCGGGAGTCAATGAAGCCTATTTTAAAAATGCGGCGATTGAGCTGAAAAAGTTAATTGATACGCCGGTTATTTTAGTTGGCGGTCATCGCAGCATATCCGAGATGAATAAGCTTCTGCAAAATAATAATATTGACGCCCTGTCCCTTTCCAGACCGCTTATCTCCGAACCAAATTTACCTAACCGCTGGCAAAGCGGCGACACTCGTCCTTCACGCTGTATTTCCTGCAATAGATGCTATATTCCGTCAAATGGCAAATGCTTTATGGATCTTTAAATAATTTATACAATAAAAATCCTCCTTGGATTCAAGGAGGATTTTTATTAATAAGGCGACTTAGGATAGCCTAAACGCAGGCGGCCGTGGGTTTCGATGCCGCCGACACCGTCAGTGCCGGTAATGGTGTCATTGATAGCTTCTTTAATATTAACCATCTGATAAAAAGGGGTATAAGCCACTTTTTCTGCAATAAAGACCGGGTCATAAGCATGAATCAAAACTCTTCGGGGAGAAGAGGCAAAATTGGCTCCCGCCTGAATCAAGGATTCATAATGGGACTGGCAGGCTCCGGCGAAGATAATCAAATCATCTCTGCCGGCAATCAGCTCCCGAGCTTTGCGCACTGCCCGCACAAAATGATTGGAATTGCGGTAGCTCTCCAAGTTAGAGAGATTTTTGCGCCCTCTTAAGATGCCGTCGTGACCGGTCAAAATCAAAATATCCGGCGCATACTCCAAAAGATAATCCTTGACCTTATCTGCCTGCTCCCTTTCCGGCACACAAAAGCCGTTGGCTTTAATATTTAACTGGCGGTAGGTATTCATGCACAAATCCAGATATTCCTTATCACCGTCCAAATGCAGGATACTTCCGGGCATTTCAAAAACCTCCGGCTCGCGCAGATTCTTTTTGTAATTGATTTTAGCGCGGCTTAAAAAGGTATCCACATTATTTTGGCGGTGATTTTGCAGTTTGGTTAATATTTCACTGCTTTTGCGAATATACTTTTGACGATAGCGGTTTACTTCACCGTTACTTAAAAGCTCCAAATCTTCATAAGGTGCGTCGGCTAAAAGCCGGAAATCGGAACCTTTTAAATAAACAGTTTTGCCGTCAGCAGAAAAGCTCTCTATTTTAAACATCACGTCGCAATTATGACTTTTGCGACCAACTAAATCACCTACTTTTAAGCTCATGATGTTTCCTCCTTAGGTAATATAACTTTTAAACTTATATTAGCATATGTTTATTTAAAAGCAAAAGTGAAATCATCTTGCCAAAGGAGGTAAAAAAATGCTTGCTGCTGTCATTCCCATTTTTAATGAAGCGTCATCTTTAGAAAATGTGCTGAAAAATCTGCACCAGATTCCTTCTTTAAGCTATGTCTGCTTTGTTTTAAACGGCTGCACCGACGAAAGTTACGAAATCATTAAAAACGCCAAAGTAACATTTCAAAAAAACATCATCCAATATGCCCAAAAATTGGGGGTCGATATTCCCCGAGCCATCGGCGCTTATTATGCCCTCCAAAAATCTGTTAGAGGGGTGCTTTTTTTAGACGGCGATATCAATGATGATATCCACCAAAATTTAAAGCGCTTGGCTTATGCAGTGCTTTTTGAACATACCGATTTGGCATTGACCAACTGTTACTCGCACCCCACCAAGCGCTTCCCTCAAGCCGAGGAAGTTTTAAAAGCCCGGGCTGATTTAAACCGCACCTTAGGTCTGTTTCATGATTTAGGTCTGGCATCGCCTTCTCACGGACCTTTATGCGCTTCCAAGGCAATAATTGAAAAATGCGGGCTTACTTCTTTAGCCATTCCGCCTCTTTTTTTAGCCAAAGCCTGTCAAAACAAAGGCAAAATCAAAGTAGCAGCCATTTTAGAGGGCAAAGAATGGTACGGTTCACCCCGCACCGATGAGCATAATAAACTGATTTCCGAAACTATCATCGGCGATTGTAAAGCGGCAGAAAATTATTTTCTCTACCAAAGTTTAGACCGGGAAGGGCATTTAGGCTATCATCCTTCCAGAGATTTTGCCGCTTTACAAAAGCTAATGGGCAAAGACGTGCTTGCCGATTTTTAAGGTTATTTCTCTAGACCAAACCCACTGACTGGTAGCAGTAGCCGGATTCCAATAATAAGTGGCACCGTAAGTAGGGTCATATCCTTCTAAAGCAATACGCACTGCCTGATAAGCTTGAGCATTGGGAGTAAGGTTGTATTGTCCGTCAGCTACAGCAGTAAAGGCTAAATTTTGATAAATAACGCCTTCGATAGTTGAGGGAAATTCGTCGGAGAAAAGGCGGTTTAAAACTACTGCCGCCACTGCTACCTGTCCTTCAAAAGGCTCACCGCGGCTCTCACCGTAAACGATGCGCGCCATCAGCTCAATTTGGCTGGTGGTTAAAGTTAAATCTTCTCCGCGGGAAGAGAGATTGGCGTCAGCCTTAGGGATAAGCAGCTGCTGACCAATATAAATCATATCACTATCCAAGCCGTTGGCAGCTTTCAGACGATTGATCTCGATCTTATATTTTTTGGCCAAAGCCGACAAAGTATCACCTTTCACGACAGTGTGAGTTATACTGTCGGTCTGTTTTTTATCAGGAATATACAGGTACTGATTTTGATAAATCACATCTGCACTCATGTTGTTAGCATCTTTAATTTCTTGTACAGTAACATTATATTTTTGGGCAATTTTATAAAGGCTGTCGCCGGATTGAACCTGATAATTAGCTGCCTGAGCCGGCTGCGCCAATAAAGAGGCGCCCAAAATTATAGTCGCTATTTTTTTAGTTGCTTTCATAAAACTATCCTCCAAAATAAATTTTTTGCTGAATGTCTTTGCCATTATAGCAAAAATAGGGCAAAAATTCATTAGGAGAGTGCTGGCAAAAGAACTGTTAAATGGAAAATTGATAGTATGTAAAATTTATATACATCCAAAAAGCGATGTTTAAGCTTAAAGGGTTGACTTTTTGGGAAAAATGGCATAAAATTGATCTAATATATTTTTATTGCAAAGATTCTTTATCTTTATTTTAGCACAATTTAGACTTTTCGCTGTTTAAGGAGGTTTTATCGTGAGTACACCGAAATTTTTTGTGCGGAAAAATGTCGTTTTTTCCGCTAAACGCTATGGTATCGACGCATTAAGCGCTATGGCGCAGGGCTTGTTTGCTTCGCTTTTAATCGGCACTATCCTCTGCACCATCGGCGATTTAAGCGGCATGAGCATCTTTAATACTGCCGGCAATTACGCCAAAGCAGTAGCCGGACCGGCTATGGCTATTTCCATCGCCTTTGCTTTGCAGGCGCCGCCGTTAGTCATGTTTTCCATGCTGGCTGTGGGACAGGCTGCCAATGATTTAGGGGGAGCAGGCGGTCCTTTGGCAGTGTTGGTTATCGCTATCATCTCAAGCGAATGCGGTAAATTGGTGAGCGGAGAGACCAAGGTGGATATTTTGGTCACACCTTTGGTAACTATTATGGTTGGCGCTGTGCTTTCTTACTTCTTAGCACCGCCTATCGGTACTTTGGCTATGGACTTCGGCATGCTCATCAATGCGACCACCGTTTTGCATCCTTTCTTAATGGGAATCATCGTTTCGGTTTTAGTAGGCATTGCCTTAACTTTGCCTATCAGCTCAGCGGCTATTTGTCAGGCTTTTGCTATCAGCGGTTTGGCAGGAGGAGCAGCAGTTGCCGGCTGCTGTGCGCAGATGATCGGCTTTGCAGTTATCAGCTTTAAAGAAAACCGCTGGGGCGGATTAGTTTCGCAAGGCTTGGGCACCAGCATGCTGCAAATGGGCAATATCGTCCGCAATCCCCGCATTTGGCTGCCGGCCACTTTGGCTTCAGCTATCACCGGACCTATTGCCACCTGTATCTTTCATTTGGAGATGAACGGACCGGCGATTTCCAGCGGCATGGGCACCTGCGGCTTGGTTGGACAAATCGGCGTTTACACCGGCTGGCTCAGTGACATTGCTGCCGGCACTAAGGCGGCAATCACGCCCATGGACTGGATTGGGCTAATTCTCATTTGCTTTGTTTTGCCGGCAGTATTTTCGCTGATTTTCGCTAAATTTTTCCGCAAAATCGGCTGGATCAAAGACGGCGACATGAAACTGGATTTATAATAAAAAAGGCGATTGCTTAAGCAATCGCCTTTTTGTTTAGAAAACCATCTGCACCAAAATCATATAAACTATGGTGCCGCCGGCGATAGAAACAAGCATTTGCCGTTTCCACAAATGCAGGAGCACTACTGCCAGGACTCCTAAAAATTCCGCAGCGCCGTAAGGGGCGATAGTTAAATCAATGGATTTTAAGCTGTAAACCACCAGCATGCCAAAGATTGCTCCCGGCAGAGCAAGCCCTAAATATTTGACATACGGCGGCGTTTCCTTGCCTTTGGGAAAGATGAGAAAGGGCAGAAAACGAGTTAACACCGTGCCTAAAACAACCATAGCGATGGTAATAATTTGTTGGGTGATGCTCATGACCAGCCACCTCGCTTTTCAATCTGCTTTCTCAAAATAGTTAAGGTGATTAAAATAGCAATCATCGAAGGAATGATGAAATTATCCTCGCCGAATAGGGCTAAAGCGATTATAGAAAGCAAGATGCCTAAGACAGAGGAGGTATGGTCTTTTTCTTTGAGCCACTGCTCCAAAAAGATTACCACAAACAAGGCTGGCATGACAAACTCCAAGCCTTGGGTATTAAAGGTGATAAAGGAGCCGAAGATGCCGCCCAAAGTCGCACCGATAACCCAATAAAGATGATTGAGAAGGGTCACAAAAAACATAAACCAGCCCTTGTCCACATCATAAGGCACATGGGCGGAATAATTGATGGAGAAACTCTCATCGCACATGCCGAAGATGAGATAAAACTTTTTCAGACCGACATTTTGATATTTATCCAGCATGGCAATACCGTAAAAAAGGTGGCGGGCATTGATCATTAAGGTCAAAAAAAGCGCCTGCAAGGGATTGAAGGCGCCCAAGAGCATATTGACAGCCACAAATTCCACCGAGCCGGCAAAGACCAGCAGGCTCATCAGCAGCGGATAAATAAAGCTGAAGCCGGAAATATTCATATAAATGCCATAGGTAATTCCTAAAAATAAAAACCCTGCTAAAATCGGCACTGTATGGGGAAAAGCAGCTTTCAGGGCTTTTAAAATTATTTCCTTTTTTTTCTTGGTCATAGCGAAAACTCTTTCCTGATATTTTTTTCTATTATACCTTTAAGTATCTATTTTGTCAATATTTTGCACAATCAGAGTTTTATCAGCAACCATAAAGGAAATATTAAAACCGGCGAAGGAAAGACCATAAACTCTTTCGTCCTTTTGGTATCCCGGACGAGGATCTAAAGCCAAGACCTTTAAAAGGGACGGGTGTTTATCTTGGGGAATTTTATTTAATAATTCCTCCGTTATCTGCACTTGCAGTTCTCTTTTTTCCAGATCCAAATTATCGGTAAAGCCGCCCAAGGCTTCGGGATAGCTGTCCACATAAGCCAAATAGGGTTTAATATCATAAATAGGCGTGCCGTTTAACAAATCAGCGCCGGAAATATAAAGAGCGGGACCGTCCTTTTCGTTCAAAACTATTTTTTCCAAGCGCACCACCGACAGCCCCAAAGGATTGGGGCGATAGGGTGAACGGGTCGCAAAAACACCCATCCGGATATTGCCCCCCAGTAAGGGGGGGCGCACCGTTGGGTGAAAGTCGTAATCTTTATTTTCGGAAAATCCCCAGACAAGCCACAGATGGCTGTAGCCTTCTAAGCCGCGCAAAGCGTCCGGATTGCGATATTTTTCGGTAAACGTTATTTTACCGGTTATCTCTTTGATCAAACCGCCCTGGCGGGGGATCCCAAATTTTTCGTTAAAATCGTTTTCGATATAAGCGATAGGCTTTATGGTTAATTCATGCATCCTAATCCTGCGCTTTCGTCCAAATAGCTTTGTCAGCATCAAAGGATAAATGTCCCGTTTCAAAATTGCCGCCGTCCATGGTATAATAGATAGAGGTAATCTGCGGGCAGTTTAAAACGATGGATTCAGCTAAATTTTCAAAGACTGCCGCCTCTGCACCGGAGCCTAAAGATAAATCAGTCACTGCATCTTTTTTGAAATCAATAGTTATTTTGCCGGAAGTGTCAACAGTCATGTTTTGGATAATAGCTTCTTTGCCATAAGCTTCTATCACTACGGCATCTTCATAGGCATAAGCCACATCAAAAGGATTAACAGTCATTTCATCGTTTACTTTATAGTCAATAGTATAATCACTGTCTTTTTCAGCGTCATAAGCAACTAAAGAAAGAGTTGACAATTCATCAGGCAAACTATTGTTTTCTTCACCGCAAGCACTGAGTCCCAGGCACAAAACCAGACCACAGGTTAAAGCAGTAAATTTTTGCATTTTCATCGGTTTTCCTCCTTACATCAAAATTATAAACTCTCTATAAATATATTTCGCCAAAGGAAAATTTTTTTCCTGCAAAAATAAACAATTACTTACCGTAAAAATATAAACAAAACAGTAAAAAAAGCAGGCTTATGCCTGCTTTTTAATTAACATTATTGTCGTTGATGACTTTGGCCATAGCGATGACCCTATCGTTTTCATTTAAGCGCATGAGCATAACACCCATAGTTGCTCTGCCGGAGGAGGTAATGCCGCTTACTTCCAGGCGAATGATGATGCCTTCAGTAGTAACGACCATGATTTCCTCGCCATTTTTTACAATCAGCATATCGACAATATCGCCGTTGCGTTTGCTTTCTTTGATAGTTTGAATACCTTTGCCGCCGCGGCTTTGCGAGCGGTATTCATCGATAGAAGTGCGCTTGCCGTAGCCGTTTTCGGTGATAACCAAAACCTGAGCATCGCTTCTGACCATATCCATCGCCTGAACATGATCGCCTTTGGTCAGTTTGATGCCGTGAACACCTTGTCCGGTGCGTCCGATCGGACGAACCTCTTCTTCGCTGAAGCGAATCGACATGCCTTGAGCAGTAACCAAAATCAATTCCTGCTTGCCGTCGGTTAAGACTACTTTAACCAGTTCGTCGCCTTCCTCTAAATTGATAGCGATTAAGCCGTCCTTGCGGGAGGAATCATACTCGCTTAAAACAGTCTTTTTGACATAGCCGTGACGGGTCGCAGCCAAGAGATATTTTTCCTCGCTGAAATCTTTGACGGAAATAACGGCGGTGATTTTTTCCTCGTTATTGATATTGATGAGGTTAACCATAGCTGTACCTTTGGCGGTGCGGCTGGTTTCGGGAATATCGTAAACCTTTAAGCGGTAGCATTTGCCGGTATTGGTAAAGAACATCAGATAATTGTGAGTCGAGGTGATAAATAACTGCTCGACAAAATCCTCTTCTTTGGTAGTCATGCCGGTAATGCCTTTGCCGCCGCGTTTCTGGCTCTTGTAGGTATCCATGGGCACCCGTTTGATATAGCCGCTGTGGCTAATGGTGATAACTACATCTTCATCGGCGATTAAATCTTCCATTTCCAGCTCGTCCTCGTCCAAAGCAATTTCGGTGCGGCGGGGATCGGCATATTTCTGGCGGATAACGGTGATTTCCTCTTTGATGATATTTAAAACTTTTGCTTCATCAGCCAAGACTTGCTTGTAATAAGCGATGCGTTTGCGCAGTTCGTCTAACTCTTCGATTAACTTTTCGATAGCCAAACCATTTAAACGCTTAAGCTGCATATCGATAACGGCTTGAGCTTGTTTATCAGTTAAGCCTAAGGCATCATGCAGTTTTTGCTTGGATTCCTCATCGGTGCGGGAGGAACGAATGATTTTAACAACCAAATCAATATTATCCACCGCAATTTTTAAGCCTTCGACGATGTGCGCCCGTTCTTCCGCTTTGCGCAAATCAAACTTGGTTCTGCGAACGATGACGTCTTCCTGGTGAGCAATATAATATTTCAGCATCTGCTTTAAGGTCAAAATCTGCGGCATACCGTTGACCAAAGCTAGGTTGATAACGCCGAAATTGTCCTGCAGCTGGGTATTTTTATACAGATGATTGAGCACGATTTGCGGATTAGCATCCCGCTTGAGCTCAATGACGATGCGCATACCTTTGCGGTCGGATTCGTCACGGAGATCGCTGATACCTTCAATTTTCTTTTCTTTGACCAAATCAGCTATACGCTCGATTAGGCGGGCTTTATTGACCTGATAGGGTATTTCGTGAATCAAAATACGGCATTTGCCGTTGCTCATCTTTTCGATGGTGGATTTAGCCCGAACCTTAATAGAACCGCGCCCGGTCAGATAAGCATCACGAATGCCTTTTAAGCCCATGATGGTGCCGCCGGTGGGGAAGTCGGGACCTTTGACGATTTTTAATAATTTCTCATCGGGCATTTCCGGATCATCGATTAAAGCAATTACGGCATCAATAGCTTCGCCTAAGTTATGAGGTGGGATATTGGTTGCCATACCAACGGCGATACCGGATGAGCCGTTAACCAAAAGATTGGGAAATCTGCTGGGCAAAACAGTCGGCTCCTCCAAGGACTCGTCGTAGTTTTTCATATAATCGATAGTTTCTTTTTCAATATCGGTGAGCATTTCCAAAGCCAGCTTGGTCATGCGGGCTTCGGTATAACGCATAGCCGCAGCGCTGTCGCCGTCCACCGAACCAAAGTTGCCCTGACCGTCGATTAACGGATAGCGGATATTGAAATCCTGCGCCAGACGCACCATAGCATCGTAAACGGATCTGTCGCCGTGAGGATGATATTTAGCCAGCACGTCGCCGACTATGTGGGCTGATTTTTTATGAGGTTTATCGGGATACATACCCGTTTTATACATCGAAAAAAGGATACGGCGATGCACCGGTTTTAAGCCGTCGCGAACATCAGGCAAAGCACGGCTGGTGATAACACTCATCGCATAATCGATAAAGGAGTTTTGCAGTTCGTCCTCCATCACAATGGGCAAAATCTTTCCATGTGTAAAATTATCCATATTTCCTCCATTAATTAAATATCCAAGTTACGCACATATTTAGCATTGGTAGTGATAAACTCTCTTCTGGGCTCGACCTTATCGCCCATAAGTACGGTAAATAATTCATCGGCCACCATAGCATCATCAACCGTAACCTTTAAAAGGGTACGGGTTTCGTTATTCATGGTGGTTTCCCATAATTGCTCCGGATTCATCTCACCAAGACCTTTATAGCGCTGGAGACGACCGGCTATTTCATCTCTATCGGAGCCTAAGGATTCTAAGTAGCGATCCAAATCTTCATCGCTGTAGAAATACTGGTCATTTTTATCCTTTTTGCCTTTTTTAATCTTATACAGAGGCGGCTGAGCGATATAGACATAGCCGTTTTCAATCAAAGGACGCATATGGCGATAGAAGAAAGTCAAAAGCAAGATACGGATATGGGCGCCGTCCACATCGGCATCGGTCATGATAACTAATTTATGGTAGCGGGATTTGGTGATATCAAAATCACTGCCTACACCGCAGCCCATAGCGGTAATCATATTGCGGATTTCATCACTGCTTAATACTTTATCCAAACGAGCTTTTTCGACATTTAAAATCTTACCTCTTAAAGGCAGTATAGCCTGAAATCTTCTGTCCCGGCCTTGCTTAGCGGAGCCGCCGGCGGAATCACCCTCAACTAAGTATAATTCGCAGAATTGAGGGTCTTTGATAGAGCAGTCAGCCAATTTACCGGGCAGAGAGGTATTCTCCAAGGCATTTTTGCGGCGAGTTAATTCACGAGCTTTGCGGGCTGCTTCTCTTGCCTTAGCGGCGCTGTTAGCCTTATCGATAATTTTGCGGGCAACGGAAGGATTTTCCTCTAAGAAGGTAGAAAGATTTTCGCCGGTGATGCCGTCAACGATGCCTCTGACTTCCGAATTGCCTAATTTAGTTTTGGTTTGACCCTCAAACTGGGGTTCGGGAATTTTCACGGAAATAATAGTCGTTAAGCCCTCACGGATATCATCGCCGGTCAGATTTTGGTCTTTGTCCTTGATGATATTGTTTTTTCTGCCGTAGTCATTAATTACTCTGGTTAAAGCTGTCTTAAAGCCCAGCTCGTGAGTGCCGCCCTCGTGGGTGTGGATATCGTTAGCATAGGAATAGGTTAATTCCTGATAGCTGTCGGTATACTGCATGGCGATTTCTACTTGAATACCGTCTTTTTCCTTCGCAAAATAGATTACTTTAGGATTGACGGGAGTTTTATTTTCATTGATAAATTTGACAAAGTCAATGATACCGCCTTTGTGGTAGTATTCCTCTTTTTTGCCGTCCCGTTTATCCTCTAAGGTAATCAAGAGTTCCTTATTTAAGAAGGACAATTCCCGCAGGCGTTTCTTTAAGATATTGAAATCATAAACGGTTCCTTCTTTAAAAATTTCCGGATCGGGAGCGAAATGGACGATAGTACCGGTATCTTTTTCTTTCACCTTGCCGCATTCTTCCAATGGAGAAGCCACCACCCCGCGCTCGTAGCGCTGGCGGTAGATTTTACCGTCCCGGTGAATTTCCACCTCCAAATAAGTAGACAAAGCGTTAACAACGCTCATGCCGACGCCGTGCAGACCGCCGGAAACTTTATAGCCTCCGCCGCCGAACTTACCGCCGGCGTGCAAAACAGTTAAAACTACTTCAACGGTAGGAATACCCATTTTAGGGTGAATTTCCACCGGGATACCACGTCCGTGGTCGATAACGGTGATAGAGTTATCCTCGTGAATGATGACATTGATTTCCTTGCCGAAACCGGCCATCGCTTCATCGATACTGTTGTCAACTATTTCATAAACTAAGTGGTGCAAACCATTAGGACCGGTAGAGCCGATATACATACCCGGACGGCGTCTGACAGCTTCCAAGCCTTCAAGGACTTGAATCTGTTCCGCATTATAATTGTTATTTTCTGCCAAGATACATACTCCTTTCTCGATAACAAACAAAATAGGCTCGCAAACCAAATTTTTGAGATGCCGAGCCTTAAAAATTCTTAAGATTATTATAGCAAAAAGAAGGAAATTTGTAAAGGGCAAATGGTAATTTTTACGCTGTTTAAGCGGGTTTTTTTAAATTTTAATGATTTTTCCCTTTGAAACTTCGTACGCTTGATTATAAGGCAAATTTCCCTCTTTAAACTCCATGTTTGCAGCAGTGATGATGGTCTGCATTTGCTCATTTTTAATCTCGTCCAGAAGAAACTTGCGCCTTAAATCATCCAGCTCGCTTAAAACATCATCTAAAAGCATTAACGGCTTATCGCCGTCAGAGCAAAAAATTCGGGCTTCAGCCATTTTTAATGCTAAAATAAAGCTCCTTTGCTGTCCTTGAGAGCCGTAGATCCTAAGCGGCAGATCGTTTAAATAAAAAATCAAATCGTCCCGATGAGGACCGAAAAGGCTGGTTGTGCGGAAAAATTCTTCTTTTCGTTTTTTTATAAGAGTATCAAAGAATAAATTTTTCATTTCTGCCAAGGAAACATCGCCAATCTTGCCTAAGCTTGACTGGTAGGTAATATTTAATCTTTCTTTGTTTTGGCTTAACTCAGCGTGGATTTTGCGGGCAGTAGGAACAATTTTTTTTAGATAGTTCAAGCGTTTAAGGATAATTTCGCTGCCGTAGTTAACCAGCTGTTCGTCCCAGATGGAAAGAGAGCTTTCGTTTAAGGGTAATGATTTATCCTTTAATAGGCTGTTGCGCTGCAAGAGAACCTTTTGATATTTCTGCAAAACTTGTCCGTAGCTTTTGTCGTACTGGGACAAAGAAAGGTCTAAATAGCGCCGTCTTTCCTGGGGTGAACCTTTCACGGTTTTGAGATCGTCCGGAGAAAAGAGGACGACCTTTAGATAACCCAAAAGGTCGATGCCTCGTTTATAAGGGACATTGTTAATTTTAATCTGCCGCTTTTTTTGGCGGTTGGCGGAAATTTCTAACTCAAAGGTGCGGTTTTTAATCAAGACAGCGGAAAGATGAAAATAATCCTTTTCGATATTGATTAATTCCTCAATCTTTTTGCCGCCCCGAAAGGTATTGGCACAGGAGAGGTAATAAACAGCCTCCAAAAGGTTAGTCTTACCTTGGCCGTTTTGTCCTAATAAAAGGTTGATCCCTTTATCAAAGACAATTTCTTCATTTAGATAGTTGCGGTAATTTTCCAAGGTAAGCTTTTCGAGGTACATTTTTCTTAACTCCTTAAAGGTAAGATGAGATAAAGATATTTATTGTCATTGAGCCCGCGGAAGACGGCAGCGCCCAATGAACCGCTGAAAGTCGCTTCTAAATCTTCGTAATCCATATTTTTAAAGGCATCGGTCAGATAGCGGGCATTAAAAGCGATGGATAGATTGTCGCCTTCCTGATAGATAGGCAGGTTTTCGTCGATTTTGCCGTAATCGGACTGAGAGGTGATATTAATATTATCGTTATCAATATTCATCTTGATGACATTGCTGCCGTCACGGTCGGAGATAAACAAGGTAGCGCGGTCAATGGTATTTTGCAGATTGCGCTTTTTAAATTTAATTAAAGTTTGATAATTTTTCGGTATTACCCGATTGTAATCAGGGAATGTGCTGTCGATTAAACGGGTGATAAAGCGCATTTCGCTGTTGGAAAAGGACATTTGATTTTGATTGTAGGTGACGGTTAATAAATCGTCGTCATCGTCCTTTAAAATGCGGCTTAATTCCTCCAAAGCTTTCACGGGAACAACCTTATTAAACTGACAGCCCTGGGGATTTTGAATATTGATTTGCTTAAAGCTCAGCCGGTAGCTGTCGGTAGTGACCATATTTAAAGTATTGTTGTTAACTTCGATTAAAGCGCCGGTAAATACGGGACGAATATCATCTTTATTGGCGCAGAAAGAGGTTTGCTTAACTAAGGAAATAAAGTCACTGGGAATAATGGAAAATTCCTTTTCGCCGTTAATCTGGCTGATAGTGGGAAATTCCTCTCCAAGCCAGCCTTTAATGGAGCTTTCAGCATTTTCATAGGTAATTTTCATAGAAACGCTTTCGGGCTGATACTCAAAAATTATTTCGCCGTCAGGCAAACGGCGGGTTAATTCTGCCAAATAACGTCCAGGAAGAACGATTTCGCCTTCGTCAATGACCAATGCCGGCACCGTGCATTCGATAGCTATTTCCAAATCGGTAGCGGCAAAAACAAGATGTTTATCTTTAGCTTTAAGATAGATGCCTGAAAGAATTGGCACAGTATTTTTAACGGAAATAGCCCGTTGTACGGCATTAATGCCATAAAGCAGATTTTCTTTAGGTGCAGAAAATTTCATAGTTAAATCCTCCTTAGATACATGTTTTGTAATCAAGTGCAGGTTACAGGTAGATAGTTTATTAGGCAGAAGTTTTGCACAAATTTTTTTTGCTTCTTCTTCTACAATTTAAGGTGTAAAGTAGTAGAAGTAGTAGGGGATGTGGATATGTTGAAAAGTAAAGAGAAAGTAAATTTTATGCATATTTCCTAATGTTTATAAGCATGTGGAAGATAATAAATAGTTGTCCACAAATTAACAGCCAAAAAAAGTATACACATTTTATCAACAAGATATCTCTAATTATCCACAAGTTATCCACAAATTGTTTATAACTGCCTTATTTTTAGTTGATAAGTGCCGTTTTTATAGCCTTTTTTAAACTTTTGAACCATTTTCGCTCAAAAATCGACCGTTTTTCGCTTATTTTTGAGAAAAAGACCGCAGACTTTTCCGGGGCCTGCGGTGGATATTTTGCTTATTTAATCACGTCTACTCCCATAAAGGGGCGCAATGCTTCCGGCACGATAACACTGCCGTCAGCTTGCTGATAATTTTCCAAAATAGCAGCGACAGTACGTCCTACTGCTAAGCCGGAACCGTTTAAGGTATGCACAAACTGCACCTTGCCTTGCTTGTCACGATAGCGGATATTGGCACGTCTTGCTTGGAAATCTAAGAAATTACTGCAAGAGGAAATTTCCCGGTAAGTTTTAAAGCTGGGCAGCCAAACCTCGATATCGTAAGTCTTAGCCGACGAAAAACCGATATCGCCGGTAGCTAAAGTGATAACCCGGTAAGGAAGATTTAAACGCTGGAGAACCTTCTCCGCATCGTTGGTAAGCTTCTCTAACTCTTCAAAGGAATTTTCCGGATTGGCAAATTTAACTAATTCCACCTTGTGGAACTGATGCTGACGGATAATGCCTCTGGTGTCTCTGCCGTAGCTGCCGGCTTCGGAACGGAAGCAGGGAGAAAAGGCACAGTGTTTGATAGGCAAATCCTTCTCATTTAAAATTTCATCGCGGTAATAGTTGGTTACCGGAACTTCGGCGGTAGGAATTAAATAATAATCCAAGCCTTCTAATTTAAACATATCCTCGGCAAATTTGGGCAATTGACCGGTGCCGGTCATAGAATCTTTGTTTGCCATGTAAGGAGGAATCAGCTCCTCATAGCCGTTTTCCGAAGTGTGAATGTCAAGCATCAAAGAAATAACTGCTCTTTCCAAACGAGCGCCTAAACCACGGTAAAAAGTGAAACGGGCACCGGTGACTTTGGTAGCTCTCTCAAAATCTAAGATACCTAATTTTTCGCCGATATCCCAGTGAGCCTGAGGATCAAAGGCAAATTTGGTCGGCTCGCCCCAAGTGCGCTCCACACGATAATCGCTTTCTCCGCCTACCGGCAGGCTTTCGTGAGGAATATTGGGGATAGTTAAAATGATATCTTTCAAGCGAGTGTCAATATTTTTGACCTGCTCATCCAATTCTTTAATTTTTTCGCCTACTTCGCCCATTTCCTGAACTAACTGGTCGGCATTTTCACCGTTTTTCTTCATGATGCCGATTTCTTTGGAAACGCTGTTGCGTTTGCTTTTTAATTGCTCTACTTCGGAAAGGATTTTGCGGCGGTTTTCATCTAAAGATAAAAATTCGCTTAAATCTAAATCCATGCCTCTTTTTTTCATTGCCGCTGTGACTTCGTCCGGATTGGAGCGAATAAATTTGATGTCTAACATATTTTCACCCTTCTTTTTTAATATAATGCGGATATTATTAACTTAAATCAGCCTTGGCGCCTTCGTCGAATTTTTGATAAATCTCCGCAGGCAGGTTGATATAATATACTTCATAAACATTGTCATACTTGGAAACAACCTTGATAAAATCATCGTCAATCTTGGAATCCAAAGTGACTAACATCAAGGCATTTTCTTTAGGCGATAAGCTGTTGTCCAAAGTCATGCCGATAATATTGATACTGCAGGCACCCAGCATACTGCCTACCAAGCCTACGACACCGGGCTTGTCGGCGTGATAAATCAAAAGCATGTGCTCTTTAAGCTCAAAATCCAGCTGATGCCGGTCAATGCCGGTCAATCTAACCTTGCCGTCGCTTAAGACTACATGAAGATAATTTTCCTTGCCGCTTTTGAGCCGTACTCTTAAGCCTAAGCCTTTGCCGTGCTTGTCTTTGTTGCTGTGCACCGCTATTTTGAGTTTAAATACCCGGGAAAGAGCATTGACATAGTTTACATCCTCATAGCCCATAGCGCTCAGCAAATACTGCAATAAATGCTGTAGGACAGGCGCTGTATCACTGATAGTCTGCTCGTAATCATAAAGAACTATTTCTGACAATTCATCTTTAATATATTGTCCCAAAAAGAAGCCCAGCAAAGCTGCCATTTTCAAATAAGGCGCATAGTAAGGCATTTTTTTCGGCGCAATGGTGGGAACATTGATAGCGTTTTCACTCATACCCGTTAAAATAACTGCCTTCATTTCCTCAGCCAATTCCTCAGCGCTGCGCTTGCTGGCTTCGGAAGTGTCGGTGGCTTTGTTTTCGGTGAGCATCACCTGCGGATGATTTTTTAACTCCGCATAATAAGCCTGATGGCTGTGCGGATAATCAAAGGCGCACAAATGCTCCTTAGAGGAATTTAAAAAGCTTAAAATAGCTTCCTTGCCCAAAATTTCCGGCAGGGAATTATTGATAAGCAGGCATTTTTTTCGGCAGAGCTTTAACAGTTCGGCGTTTAATAAATGGCAGGTGTTTTCCTTCAGCGGCACATGAATACTCACCACATCTGCCGCAATCAGAATATCCACCAGCGAAACGCTTTGAATCTTGTAGGCCTTGGCTCTCGCCTCGCTCAATGAAGGATCGTAAACCTTGATTTCCATGCCTAAGGCGTGAGCCTTTTTTGCCAAAGCGGCTCCGGCTTGTCCAAAGCCAATGATACCCAAAACCTTGCCCTCTAATTCCCAGTGCTGCCACTTGCGGCGCAAGCGTGCCAGATATAATATCTGCCCGATGGTGTATTCGGCGATAGACGGCGCTATGCTGCGGGAAATATTGACAATAGTGATGCCTAAAGAGGTAGCTGCTTCTTGGTCAATATTTAAAATATCTTTGCTCAAAATGCCGATAACCTTTAAGCGTTCGGCTTTTTTCAAAAGAGAAAAATCCAGAGCATTTTCCTCACCGATGACCAATCCCTGGTAATCAGCGATAACCTCGTCCAAAGGCTTGCCCAGTTTTTTTAAAACGTCAATCTGCCAATTTTGAGCACTAAATTCATCTATGACTTCTAAAGAAGGATCATTGCAAAAGAGAATTTTCAAAGCAACAGACGCTCCTTTTTGAGGATATATTCTAATTTATTTTACGCCAAAATAAGGATAATGTCAATGTTTTGTGCAAAAATAAATGATTCCTTTTAAAAGTGAAAAGTAATTCTTGCTAATAATGTTCTTTTGTGCTATACTGACAAAGATTTTAGAAAAAGGAGAGGGATTATGCAAGCTAAGAGAATGATTTTTATCGCAATCTTTGCCGCTTTGACAGCGGTGGGAGCTTTTATCAGGATACCTTTTGGGTTCAATAGTTTAACTTTGCAGGTGTTTTTCACCATCATGGCAGGAGTGCTTTTGGGAGCAAAGGACGGAGCATTGTCCCAAATAGTTTATGTCTTGGTAGGGTTGGTAGGTTTTCCGGTCTTTACTTTAGGCGGGGGTTTTACTTATGTATTGCAGCCGTCCTTTGGCTTTTTGGTTGGATTGATACCCATGGCTTATGTGATAGGGATGATTTGCGGGCATAAACCAGGAGGGGTCAAAATAGCTGCGGCTTCTTTATTGGGCTTGGCAATACTTTATCTTATCGGTTTGCCTTATATGTATTTGCTTGCCAATCTTTATTTGGGCAAAGCTTTAAGCGTAAGCTATGTAATCATTTACGGCATGCTTGTATATCTGCCGGGGGATTTTTTGAAAATTGCTGTAGCGGCGGTTATTTGTCCTAAGATAGCCAGACAGCTGCGCTATAGCGAAACGGTATAAAAAAACGATGAGAAATTAATTCTCATCGTTTTTTTATTTGGGGGTGATATATTATTCAGCGTACTGAATAATGGTAATCGATCTGGTAGCTTCATCCCACTCAACATTAGCGCCTAATTGTTCAGCTACAAAGCGGCAGGGAGTGAAGGTTCTGCCGTCAGCAATGAAAGCAGAAGCATCCATTTTAACTGCTTCACCGTTAACGTATGCAGTAGTAGTATCAACAATCAAAACAATGCTGGTGTCACCTTTGGTGATGGTAACAGTTCTGGTAGGTTCGTTCCATACTACTTTAGCGCCTAAAGATTCTGCTACGAACCGAGCCGGAGTGTAGGTGCGGGAGTTTACGATCAAAGGAGCAACGTCGTTACTAACAGCTTTGCCGTCAACAACAGCAGTTTTGTCATTGATAACTAAAACGATTTTGGTTTCGACATCAGCGTCCTCGGTAGGTTCGCCGTTGGCAGTCCATTTAGCATAAACAGTCATGTCGTAGTCTAAGATAGCATACTCGATTTTTTCGGTCAATTTTTCATCTTTGTACCAGCCAACGAAATCATAGCCGCTGCGTTTGGGGGTGTAGTCAGCCAAAACGATGGTTTTGCCGTAGTTAGCGGTTACAGCGTCAATCTTGCCTCCGCCGTTGGTATCAAAGGTTAAGGTTCTTTGCGGAACATAGCCGTTAGAGGAAGAACCTACATAAATTTCAAAGTCAGAGAAGCCGTTGGGGTTAGTGAAAGTAATAAAACCACTATCTACAGTAGCTTTATATTTAAATACATCTCCGTTACCTTTAGTATGTTTTACATAGAGATTTTTCTCAGGGAAATTTTGAGGCAAAGGCAATTTTACTGTAACTGTTCCTGTAACCGTTACTTCGTTTCCGTTTTCATCTTTAGGTGTGATAGATACCGTAAAAGTATCATTTTCCATATCTACAGCAGTAACTACTACGTCAACTTTAATGGTTGTTTCAATAATATTTGCTAAGCCATCACCGGAAATAATATCGGCAGTGATTTCTTCTGCAATAGCTTCTGCCTGCGCTTGCTTGTCTTCACTAAGAGAAGGATCAGCTGCTGAGCCTACTGTTACATCTTTGCCATTAACAGTATCTTGAGCTTTAGTACCTACGATAAAATTGCCATCAACTTCTACTGCTGCATAGTCGTCAGCAATGTATGCTTCATTGGGTTCGCTTTAGAAGGTACCGCCGGTGATAGAGATATAATCTTTTGCACCAGCCCATTCAGTAGCCTGGTTATCTTTCCAAGTATACGCCATTACTGCGCCACTTTGTTCAGAAACAAATTCACCGCCAGAAATAGTCATCTGTGGTGTTCCGCCTGGATAATCACGATCTACTACAGATATAGCTGCACCGTCAGGAATAAAACCATCGCCAGTTTTGCCTTCTCTTTGGTCAGCTCCGGTTGCAGTGAATGTTCCACTTGTTATATTTACAATAGAACTTTCTCCTGAGCACATCTGAATACCACTGTCACCAGTAATTACCGGATTTCCAGAAATAGTTAAAGTGCCAGCTTGTGGATGATAAATTGCACCACCACCAGCACCGGTTTGGGTAATAGTACCGCCATTGATTTCTATAACAGTTCCACCATTATCTTGAGTGGCATTCTTCGAACCATTACCGCTTATTCCGTAATATCCATTAACATCAATAGTAGCGCCCTCATTTACAGTTACTTTAGCGCCTTGACCAAAGAGATATATACCACCTTTTGTGGTTGCATTGTTGATAGTAGCAGTGCATGCTACTGCATTCCCATCACCATGGCCTGTAGTATTATTAGCATAGATTGCAACTGCACAATTTTCTTTGTTGTTAGTTGATTCTAATGTACCACCATTTAAAACCAAAGATGCAGGGTTTCCGGTAGTTTTTATGGTAGCATTACCAACCTTGATTACACGATTTGGTGCACTAATTTTACCGCCATTCGCACTATCTTTGATTTCTAAGTTTGCATTATTAATCTCGATTGCGTAAGTGCCTGAACCAGTGTAAGTGATGGTATTTCCATTCAAGTCCAAAGTAATATTTTTTTCAATAGTTACAGTGTCCGTTAAGGTGATATTCCCATCCAATACAATGGTATCACCATCATTGGCTGCGTTAATTTTTGCTATTAAGCTACTAGCATCATTTACTGTTTCATCAGCCAAAGCCATAGCCGGCATCATGGTTAAGACCATAGCCAGAGCCAGCACGATGGCCAGCCATTTTCTTTTGTTCATTTCGAACTCCTCCTTTTTTTACCCTTTTTAGTTTATTATTCCCTTTTGCAGCCGGGTTTGCCCACAAAAAGTATATCTAAAAAAAGTTTAACACATATTGACAGAATTTGCAATATAATTTAGTAAAATTTTGAAAGATAATTATCATGTAAACTGTTAAGGTGATTTTAGTCACTTTTGTTTTTTTATCGTATTTCCACGCATATTTTGCATCAATGGAAAATTGTTTGAAAATATATGATAAAAGAATAATTGATTTACATAAGATATAATAAAGCTTATAATATTTATTAAGATGAAAACACAAATGTTTTTTTGATTTATTTTGGAGGCGGAAAAAATGCTGACTAAAACTATGCTGGCTCGCCAGAAACGTTGTGTATGTCGTTTCTGCGGCGGAGATCTTGATGTAAGGTGCGTTATTTTCAACGAATACGGAGGAGCCGGAGCTGAGTTATATTGCGGACATTGCAATAAAATCGAGTATGGCGCAGAGCCGGAAATATATAAAACTGCGAAATCCTTTGTTGATGAATACGAGTTCAACTATTATATGGATTTGCCGGAGGATCAAAAAACCTATGAGCTAAATATTGCCAAGGTCTGTGAAATTTTAACTTATTCTGCCCGGCGCTGGGGTATTGCTTCGGATAAAGGGCTGGATGAAGCCATTTATTTTCATGAAGATAATCTATAAATAATCAAAGAAGGAGGCAGCGCTATGGAGATTTGTTTGGAAGATGTGAGCTATAAATCGGGCAAAGTTTTTATTTGTCAAAATATTGCCTGGAAATTGTCTCAAGGGGAGCATTGGGTGCTTTTCGGCGAAAACGGCAGCGGCAAAACGACGCTGCTTTCTTTGGTTGCCGGTTATCACAGCATTAAAAAAGGAACAATATTCTTAGACGGCGAAGCTTATTCAGAGGAATTGCTGCCGAAGATTAAAAAAAATATTGCCTTAGTCAGCAGTTCCTTTTTCAATAATTATTATCACAACGAAACTTTATTGGAAATAGTTCTAAGCGGGGGCGAATCAGGCTTAGGGCTGGGAGATAAAATTATTCCGCAAAAGGTGGTCAGAGCCAAACATTTGCTGGCAGCTTTGGGGTTAAAAAATCGTTATTCCCATCCCTTTTGCTATTTATCCAAAGGGCAGCAGCAGTGTGTGCTGATTGCCAGGGCTTTGCTTAATAAGCCAAAACTGCTTTTATTGGATGAAATATACTCCGGTTTGGATGCTGTGATGAAAAAATATGTAGCGGACAGTTTAAAAGATATTTGCACAGAAGAAAATGTAGGAACGATCATGGTTACTCACGAAGTAGAAAATATTACTGATGAATATACTCACATATTGCTTTTAAAAAAGGGCAAAGTATTTGCCCGGGGATTATTGAAAGAAACAATGACTTCTGCTGTTTTAAGCAATTATTTTCAATGTTCGGTTGACGTGACTTGGCAGGATGGGCATTTTGGTATGGATATAAAAATTAACAAGCAATCATTGGCTGAGTTTTATAAGAAAGAAATTTAAAAGAAGTTTATCATTTGGTAGGATTTGTCTTTGTGTGATAGTATTAATTATGTACCTTATCGGCAATTAATCGGTTGCAGTTTGGCGGCGTTTAAATAGGTAAAAGGATGTATAAATGAAATAAATTTTAAGCAAATAAGATTATAGGCAGCGGTCTGGTTTTTGGCAGCTGCCTATTTTTAAGTTTCGTTTTACCGAAGCTCTATCAGGGGACAATATGAGCTCGCTAATAACAAATACAGCGAATTTCATGCAGACAAAGTGAGCAAAATCTGTAATGTTCTGATTAATAGAAAACGGTGTCATAAAAAGCCGCCTTTGCATAAAAACATGTTATTGATATAATATAGCTAGCAAATAAAATACTATGGGGTGATTTTATGGAACACAAATTTTTTGGCAGGATACTGGAAGGAAAACGAGTAGTTATCAGCGGTTCCAGCAGTGGGCTGGGCTTATTGATGGCAAGGAGATTTTTGGAATGCGGTGCAAAAGTCGCTGTAATGAGTGCGCCTTTTGAGGAGATTGATCCGGTTGTCGCAGATTTAAAAGCTATCGATCCAAGCTTTGAAGTTTTAGGCTATCGTCCGGAATTAACAGATGAGGTGCAGGTGCAGAATATGCTGGATGATGTTGCTGCACATTGGGGCGGCATCGATGTCTTGATTAACAATGCCGGTATTTATCCCAGCAAAGAATTTGAAGAGTATCCAAAGGAATTGTTTGAAAAAGTGTTTGCTTTAAATGTTACCGGAGTATTTGTGCTGACGCAAAGAGCGACGGCTATTATGAAAAAGAATGAAAAGGGCGGCTCGATTATCAATACGAGTTCAATGGCGGGCATAGCCGGTGCTATGAAAAATATTGGCTATACTGCTTCCAAATTTGCCGTTGAAGGTTTGACAGTTGGTTTAGCCCGGGAATTGGGCAAGTATAAAATCCGGGTCAATGCCGTAGCTCCGGCAGGAATGCTGAAAACTGATATTAACGGCAAACCGATAGATTATGATATTCCCATGGATGATGAGGTAAAAGCCAAGATGGGAGAAATATATAAAATTGCTATGAACTTCGCGCCGATGGGCACTTTTTCTTCCCATCCCGATGAGGAGATAAATGCATTTATCTTTTTGGCTTCGGACGCAGCCCAGTTTATCAGCGGACAAACGATTGCAGTCAGCGGAGCTTGTATTTGGCCGGCTGCATCGCCTGCATCATTAATGTAAGAAGACATAAAAAAACTTCGCATCTGAGATGCGAAGTTTTTTATGTCTATCAGATAAACGGTTTTTCGACAATAACGGCTTCATGACCGTGAATATCGATATGATCACCTATATTTAAAACACCTTTTTTAGCCAGGATATAGCCGATATTTTTTTCTAAAACATAGCTGTAAACTATTTTGTAAACGCGTCCGATTTCTTCATCGTTAACATATACAGCCTCGCCGGGACCGCCGTAGTGCCGGCCTTTAATAAAAATATCTGCTTCATCGATGGTGAATCCCAGCATTTCACGCTGGGGACCGGTTTCTTTAATTTTGAGCAAAGCTTCTTTGCCGATAAAATCTTTTTCCCAGTCAATGCCTTTTTCCAAGCCTACTTCCAAGGGATTGGTATGTCTTAAGTCGCGCATATAATAAAATCCGGCTTCTGTAGGCAAGGTCCAAGCCATAATTTGAAATTCGGTAACTTCTTTGGCGTTAAACTCAGCACCGGCAGTGCGCAGAATTTCTTCCATAGCATCTGCTTGTTCGGCGGGCACATAAATTTCATAGCCCCATTTCTCACCGGTAAAGCCGGCACGGTTGATTTTGACCGGGATATTATTGATCTCGTTGTCGGCGATGGAAAAGAATTTTTGCTCATCGATATTATTTTTAACCAGCTTATTCAGCATATCTTTGGCTAATGGTCCTTGAACGGCATACATATGATATTTTTCCGTAATATCTTGATATGCGACTTGAAAATCACCTTTATGCATATTCATCCAGTTCAGCATATAGGGAGCAAATAAGGTGGAAATCCAAAAAGTATTTTCCGCTAAACGAAAGACTACCACATCGTCAATAATTTCAGCTTGTTCATCAAGCATAGTAGTGTAGCGTTCTTTGCCGATTTTGAGGGTGCCGATAGGTTTGGTAAAAAGCAAATCCAAGAAAGCGGCGGCATCATTGCCGGTGACCTCGATCAGCTGGTGAGTCCACAAATACCAGCCGACATTTTGGCGAACAGCCATGTGTTCGCTGCGCTTCATATCATCGTATTTATAGATATTCTGATAATACATTTTCTCAGCTCCTTTCCGACTTAGCAGAATTTGTCTATTTTTTTGGCGATTTTGATTCTTAATTTATCAGCAGGGGTATCTTGGCTTTCTTCCCACAAAGACCACTGAGCGTTAACTAAGGTTTTAGTCATGCCGTACCAATAAGAAACATGAGCAGTGACAAATTTATCAAAGCCAAAGGAGAGTGCTTTGCGGTCAATAACGTAAATAACTTCTTTTTCATTAAAAGCTTCAATCTCGTATTCACAGCCCAAAGCCTGCAAATACATCTCAATATGTCCGCCCATAATTCTGCCGTCATCAATACCGGCAGGTACACCCAGCCATTGCAGCAAGCCTTTTTTGGCATAAGCTTCGCCGAAAGCTGCTTTGCCGGCGGCTTCAAACAAGCAGTGCAGGACATGATCGGTGAATTTTTCATCCAGTGTACCGTCTTGGATTAATTCCATCATAGTCGGGAAAATATAACCGGAAGCAGCATTGGTCATGCGCACCATAGCCACGCTGGAAGAATCCCTTTCCCAGTTGGTGCCGTTGGCAAAGGTGTAATCACATTCCTCGCGGAAAACCATGGATTCTTTGATGCATTCTTCTTCCGGGGTGAATTTAATTTGCTCTGCGGTAGCAACCGGACCGAAGCATTCCCACTGCTGGTGAGGGGGCATGGGATATTTTTCCCGGCTTTCGGCAACAATACGGCAATGGAGATCGCCGCAGCCTTTAGCTTCAACCATGTGGTATTCCAAATGAGATTTGCTCGGACGCAGATTAGTTGCCCAAACATCGGCGCAGGCTTGCAGGGATTGGGTAGTTGCTCTGCATAAATCAGAGCCGACAATATCCCAGTCGCAGACATCCAATTCTTTTTCGGCGCGGTATGTTCCGAAATCTTGGACTCTGCCGCACATTAAAAGGGCATCGTCTCCGGAGTCGCCTGTTAAGGCGCCGACAAAATTGCCGCGGCAAAATGGATGAACATTGTGTTCTACCATACTGTATTTTCCATACATTTTTTGGATCTGCTCCAGTCTGTTGTAGGCAGAAACACACATTTTTTGCGCACGCTGCTCATAATCCGGTAAAAGGATTCGAAAAGCTTGCATCACAACTGCACTCATAACCGCATCATAGCGGGAAACATAATGCATGGCTTCTTGAAAGCTTACCAGTTTGCCCCAAGGTGATCGAATAGCGGGATACTCCGTTACTACCCCTTGACCACTGTTCTTGGGCAGTCTTTCATCAATTTTTTTGCTCATAAAGATTGCTCCTTTCTGGAAATATAAGATGATGCAAATCTTAAAGACCGGCATCATGCAATATGTACAAAAAAGCTATTGTAAAAATTGTCACTAACAATAGCTTTTTTGGGGATTAGAATGTTACATTCCACAAATATCCGTAGTAAAGGAATGTCTCTATAGCTTGTTTGCTGCCGGTAGCCTTAATTTTTTCATAATAAGAAAGGAATAAATCATTGTTGACTCCGGGCGGCAGTTGGCGCAGCAAAGCCATTAGTTTAATGTATGTTTCGCCAATGTATTTCTGCATTTCTTCTTGGAAAACATCCCGGGAACTTTTTTGCAGATTATTAAAACTGTCGGCATAATAAGTAATGGACAAAATCGGGGTAACGATATAGCCCTGGGAAATAAAATGAACCTGTTTTTCCTTGGCCATATAAGGAAAGGCGTCAATAAAGTATTTAATTTGACCGTCATTTTTCTTATATGCAAATCCGGAGTAAGTACGGCGATAATCACCGGAAGCAATAGGCTCAACGGAAATTTTTTCATATTCTTTAGCCAACCATTGATTGAGCAAAATATAACTTTCTTTAGTCAGCAGCCGACCGCGGAAGAGCATTTCCGTTAAGTTACCAAATAAATGGAGCTGATTTAAGTCAAAACAGCTGTCTAATTGTTCGGTTAACTCCTGCATAATAGGGAATGCATTGTTGGCGCAGTCGTTGGCAGTTAAAGCCTGCAAGGCTTCAAAGACAATAGGCGGATAAGCTGCCTTTAATTTGCGGGCAGTTTCCAAACGAAAACGGGTTTTAATTTCTTCTTCGGTATCATTTACAAGATCATAGCGTTTAAAGAAATATTTAGCCGGAGTAGGATAAATATTTTGCTGGTAGCAGTTGCAGAGAAATTTATCCATAGTATCCTCTTTGGCAGAAATATAATAATTGATTTCGCCGTCTCTGCTGCAATAAGCGCTGCCGTAGACAGCAGTTTCATACTCTAAGTAACCAATCTGCAACAGCTTGTTGGCTTGCGATACGCACACTTGGTCGTGATCGGCGATGCCTTCTTCGGGACCGAGATCATAATCGATGACTTGAATGTCTTCTTCGTTTAAAATTTCTGTACTGCTGATGGCTTTACTCATTGCTGTCACCATCCTTTCTCTTTGACTGCGCCTCAGACAGCTGCAAAGCATCTGAGCGAATAGAAAAATTGTAGCGCTCGTTGGCGTAATTGATAGCAACCGGATAACTAAAGAAATCAGACATTACTTCCGAGGTAAACAATTCGGCGGTAGGACCGATTTTGTAAACGGCACCATTGCGTAGAAGCAAAGCTTTGGTGAAAAAAGGTAAAATTTCTTCGGGATAATGGGTGACAAAAATAATAGTTGTATCATGAGCGAGAGCTAATTCTTTGATGGTTACCAAAAGCCGTTCTCTGGCTAAAACATCTAAACCTGTTCCCGGTTCGTCAAGAATGAGAATTTCCGGATCGGTCATGAAAGCTCTGGCAATCAAAACATGCTGCCTTTCGCCTTTAGAGAGCAAATCAAAAGGGGAATGAATTTTTTCTTTTAAGCCTAAGTCTGTCAGCAGTTGCTTAGCTTTGACAATTTGGGCGTTGCTTATTTCAAAAGGAACACCTAATGTGCCGGATAAGGCAGAAAGAACAATATCCAAAACGGATTCTTGTTTATAATATTTGTCAAAGAAAGAGGCAGAGACCCAGCCGATTTTTTTGCGGATTGCCAGGATGTTATTGGCGTCGTATTTTTGCCCAAACACTTCCAATTCGCCGGAGGTATAACTTTTGTAGCCGGCGATAATGGATAAAAGAGTAGTTTTGCCGCAGCCATTGCGGCCAAAGACTACCCACTGATCACCTTTTTCGACTTGCCAGGAAATACTGTTGAGCAGAAATTGCGAGCCGGAGAGACAGGAGAGTTTGTTAGTTTTAATAACGATGTCGGCAGACATAAAATCACTCCTTATCTAATGAATTCAAATAGCTGTCAGAAATAGTGAATGCTTCACCCATTAAGTCCTCATCTAATTGCAGAGGAACATTAAAACCGTCTTTGGCTAAAAGACCGCTGTTTTTGAATCCCCAGGAAAGGATATCGCAAACAAGAGCGATGTTCATTCTGCGTTTGCGGACAGAATTATCTAAATTTGGATAATGATCATACTTCATTTCATCCACATAATAGGCAGCAATTTTATAAATTTCCGGTTCGACGCCGGATTCGATGCGGTCGCAATGCTCGCAGTAAAGCTCAATTTTAGCTTCATCATAAGCGGCATAAGTGATCTTGCGCAAGGTTAAAGGATTGCCGCAATAACGGCAGCGACAACGGGCGGCTCTTTGCCGCAGCTCCTGCAGGCGAACACTTTGTTCTTTTTGCTCACGAAAATTAATATCCACCGATGCCAAAGTTTGATTAGACATAGAAAATCACTCCTTATAGTTTTTAGCGTTCAAGGGCTGTTAGACAGCTAAAAGATTAGTAGCAAAATATTATTAAAATATATATTAATTATAGCAGAGATAACCGGCAGCGGGTAGTCTAAAAAAAATAAGGAGTAGGTCGGTTTAATAGAACATTTATGATAAAAAATTTGTTTATTGACAGATAATAGAAAAAGTTTTATAATAATATAAATAAATAATATGACCTATTTTTTGAGAATAACAAAAAATGGAATATAGTGGTATAATAACGACATTTGCTCTAGAAAATGACTATTTTTTTCGCTGATTTTTATTAATTATTGCCTGAAAAACATGTAATTATTTAGCTTTCAAAAAGTAGGATTTGAAGGAGGGAAATGGAAGTGGTACGTTTAGAGTCATTGCGATATTTGCAGGAAATAGCTAAAACTAAGTCAATCAACAAAGCTGCCGAATCACTTTTTATTTCTAAGTCAGCACTGTCAACGGCGATAAAAAACTTGGAAAACGAGTTTGGCGTGCCGTTATTGGAACGCTCAGTACATGGAGTAACCTTAACCGAAGCTGGCGAAAATGTAGTAGAGAGGGCAAATTTAATTTTTAATATAATAAATGGGATGAAGAATGATTGTTTGAGATACACTGACAAAGGTCGTGAGTTAAATGTCTTTATGGAGAGCAATTTTGCCAGCTCTATTTTTCCGCCGATATTGGTCGGCTTGAAAAAAACATTTCCCAATACTTATATTTCTTCCCAGAGTATGGCTTTTAAAGGAATATTTGATAAAGTGCGGGAGGATATCAATAATATCGGCATTTTTATTTATTATGAAGATGAAGTTATTTGCAAAGAAAATATTGATAGTGACATGTATGGCGGGGTAAATTATTATAAAATTGACACCTTTGAATTGGCGGTTGTCTCCTCGAAATATTCTAAATATATTCCGCTCAATGTCACTGAGCTGACAGAGGAAGAGCTGAAAGATATCCCCCAAGTTCGGCTGAATGGAGCTTGGGACAACAGAGAAGAACAATTTAAAAACAGCAAATTTTCCGGTATATATGAAGAAGGCAATTATGTTTTAAGTACGGATAACAACACCGTATATTTTCAGGCTATTTTAAATGATTTCGGAGTCGGGCGCATGTTGAAAATGCCTATTTTGTTCGGCAATTCCGACCGCAAACAGTTAAGATTTATTCCTATAGAAAAAGGCGAGAAAATGTCGTTGTGGCTTATCTGCAACAAAAAAATGAATAAAGAATATGCCAATGAAATATTGCGCTGTATTAAACAAACAGTGAATGCATCTTAAAAAGATATCCTTTTATGGATATCTTTTTTTATGCGGAAAGTGTTCATTTTTTTGAAAAGGGATAATCTAAAACAAATACTATGCATAAAAGCAAAAAATGTATATTATAAAGATATGGTTAATTAGTCACATGAGTTGAGAGCATTATCAAAGCAAAAGCAATCAGCTAATAGATATTAATTGCAAAGCTTTAGATAGCGCAATAATCATCTGACTATTAAGAAAAAACAATGATTCAATCAAAAAAAGGAGAGATGCTCATGTTAAGAACAAAAAAATTGGCAGACAAAATAATGGTCTTAGGCGTTGATGGTTTAGACCCTCGTTTAACTCGGCGCTATATCGATGAAGGACATCTGCCAAACATGAAAAAATTAGCAGAAATGGGCGCACAGCGTCATGATTTGGTTATGTTAGGTGCACAGCCTACCGTTACACCTCCGCAATGGACTACTTTGGCAGTAGGTGCCAATCCTTGCGTGCATGGAATTACTCAGTTCAGCCGAGTTGTTCCGGGAAAAATCAATCAATCAGGATACAATGTTGACAGCCGTTTAGTTAAAGCTGAACCGGTTTGGAATTGTACAACAGAAGCAGGATATAAAACCGTAGTATTCCATTGGCCCGGTGGAGCATGGCCTCCAACCACTGACAGCGAAAACTTGTTTGTTGTAGACGGTTCTGCTCCCGGCTCTGTTGGTTCAGCTGCTATGCAAAGAGATACTGAATTATTGGTAGGCGCTTCTGTCGATATTCCGGAAGTTAAGTTCATTACTCGTATGGTTGATGATGCTGTAGCTCCGTGTGTTATTAATAAATTGCCTGAACAAACATTACAAGCTAGTGATACTGCTAAAGGCATGCAGATGGTACAGCAGATGACTGAAGAAATGACTGATAAGTTATCTAGTGCTGGTGTTGATACAATCAATATCGTTTCTGGTGAAGAACAAGGTTTTGGTACCAGAGCCGGCTCCTTCCCGCAAGCAGTCAATACTTGTATTTCACCGATCAAAGAGGCTTCCAATTGGGCCAGTGCTCCGGAAGGTGCCAAAGAATTTACCATTTTCCTTTGCAAAGGCATTATTCGCCGGGTTGGTTTAATTTTGAAAAATGAAAAAGGAATTTATGATACAGTAGCTATTTATAAGAGCAAAAAAGATTCTACTCCGTTAGTTACCTGCCCATTAGGGGAAATGGTCTACAATGTTATCGATGAAGTTATTGATGATGATAAAACCTATATTGCTAACCGTCACTATAAAGTAATGACCTTAGCTGAAGATGGCAGCCAATTAAGCTTATATATTTCCGCAGCAATGGATACCCAATGCGACACAGTAATCCATCCTAAGAGATTGGCAAAGGCATTGGTAGAAAATGCTGGTCCGTTCCCACCACAATCTCAAATGTATACACAGGATCTAAATATGCAAGCTTGCATGCTGTCTGTTTGGGATTATGTTGTTGATTGGTATATTAAATCCTTTGAATATTTGATTGAGAATGAAGGTATTGAAGTAATTTTCTCACATTTACATTCAGTAGACTTTGTAGAGCATACATTCATCCGCTACATGCAGGATAAAAAAGGCGGCATCGGCTTCTCTGAACATGATCCGGAAGTTTATGACGGCTTAATGAGAAATCTGTATAAACAAGTAGACCGCTATGTTGGAGCATTGATGCATTATTTAGATGATGGCTGGACAATTATGATTACTGCCGACCATGCTCAAGTTTCGCCTAAATATAAACCTCCGGGAATCGGCGATATGTGCGGTGTTAATGCTGACTTGTTAGAAGAATTAGGCTATACGGTCTTAAAAGTAAATGATAAAGGCAAAAAAGTTATCGATTGGAGTAAGACCAGAGCTATTGCTTCTCAGGGCAACGACATCTTTATCAATTTGAAAGGCAGAGAGCCTCATGGTATTGTCGATCCAGCCGATCAGTATGAATTGGAAGAACAAATTATGACCGATTTATATAGCTACAAACACCCTGATAGCGGCAAGAGAGTTATTGCTATGGCTTTGCGCAACAAAGATGCTATTTTGTTGGGCTATGGCGGACCTACAGCAGGCGATATTTGTTTCTGGGTTGCTGAAGGTTATAACTATGACCATACTGATTCCCTTTCTACTACATTTGGTGATCAAGGAACCTCCTCTTCTCCAATCTTTATTGGTGCCGGTAAAGGTTTGAAGAAGAACTTTGAAACAGATCGTTGGATTCGTCAGGTAGATTTAGCACCTACTGTTTGCGTGCTTTTAGGCTGCAGAATGCCTGCACAGTGCGAAGGCGCACCAATTTATCAAATATTAGAAGAAGAGTATTAATGGTGATTGCTATCGGCGGCTGTATTTGCAGCTGCCGATAGCAATGAATGTGTTTTTATGGAGGTGTGAGAATGTCTACAGAAACAAAAGTATCTGGAACAATTGATGTCAGTATTAAAACCATTGTACATGTGGCAATTATGTGTTTGTTTATGTTTTGTTTTCGCTTTCTTCCGACTTTTAGCACAGTAACTGAATATGGCATGGCAGTGTTAGGAGTATTTTTAGGTTTAATTTATGGCTGGAGTTTTGTCGGTTTAATGTTTCCGACCTTATTAGGCATATTTGGTTTGGCGCTGACCGGTTATGGTACAGTAGAACAGGTTACCATAGCGATGTTCAGCAATTCGAGTATCTTGATGATGATGTTTGGTAGCTTATGCTTTATGGTGCTTATGCAGAGCAAAGCGGCGGATTATATAATGGCAAAAATCATAGGCAGCAATCTAGCCAAAAAAAGCCCTATGTATACGGTGATGATTATTTTTGGAGCTACTTTGCTTATTAATAACTTCGGCGGACAGATGGTATTTTATTTTGGAATTTTTCCGATCATGGTCAGCACGTTAAAAAAAGTAGGCTATCCGATTGGTGATAGATTCAGTGTTATGTTTTTAACCGGATTTATGGCTTGCATCCAATTAGGAATGTGCTTTAGACCTTTCGTAGGCTGGGGAATTATGACAGTGGGAACGATGATGCAATTGACCCAAAGCCAGATTTCTTATGGCGGCTGGATGATTATTATGGCAGTAGTGGATATTGCAGTCACGGTCAGCTACCCATTTTTCATGAAGCTGGTAGGGTGTGATTTTAAAAGGTTGGCGGATGTAGATATTGCCCAAGCCTTTGGTATAGATACAAAGCAAAAGTTAAATCTTACCCAAAAAATAGTTTTATTTTCCATGGGTGTATTTTTATTTATAGTAATTGTTTTCAGCGTCGCCGGCAGTAAGCTGGGAGCGCTTAATACTTTTTATTTAAAGATCAGCGTAATCGGCATGATGATTTTATTTTGGATTGTCATGACAGTAATTAAAATTGATGGCAAACCGCTGCTTAATTTGCGTGAAGCAAGTACAATGTTTGCTTGGGATATGCTGCTGCTGGTTGCAATCGCATTATTGATTTCCAGTGTTTTAACCAGTACCGAGACCGGCATTTCAATGTGGATCAGTTCGTTATTAGGACCGATTTTTGCCGGCAGATCTCCGGTGGTATTTTTAATTTTCCTGGCGCTTTTGACATTAATATTAACCAATTTCGCTAATAATATTGCTATTTGCTATATTATGATGAATGTTACTGCGGCGATGTATCTGAATGGTCTGCCGGTTAATATTTTGGCAGCATCGCTGATTATCTCTGTCTTTTCAGTTTTAGCATTTTTAACTCCGGCATCTTCAATGCCCGGTGCAATGCTTCATGCCTGTGAAGTTTTAACACCTAAAGCAATCTACCAGATTATGCCGCTTATTCTCATATACTTTTTGATTCTGTGCGCATTTTTATTTATAGCCGGCGGGTTGATTTTTGGCTAAAAATCTAACCCTTTGGGAAAATGCGGATAATTATATCTTAATTGACAAAAAAGCAAAGAAGGTATATATGATGGAATCTAAATTAAAGCGCATGTTTCAAATCGGTATCGCGGTGCCTGATGCCATAGCGGCTGCAGAAAATTTTTGCCGCTTATTTGATATCGATGAAAAAGAAATCCAGATTATTGACGGCAGAGATGAAGAGCCGATTCCGATGCTGTATAATGGAAAAGAGACTTTAGCCGCAATGGTTATCGCAATGGTAAATGTGGCAGGGGTTGAATTTGAGTTTGTTCAGCATTATAGCGGCGACACTAATTATCACAAAGATTATCTGGAAAAGCACGGCTCAGGTATTCACCATATTTGTATTGATGTAGCGGATTATCAAGATATGGCAGACAAGATGAGTGCCATGGGAGGAAAAGTAATAAACGATGGCGGTCAGGGAGATTTCAGCTATAAATATTTAGATATGCGTGAAAGCATGGGGATTGTGTTTGAAATGTACAATGATGGTCTGCGTGATCTGAAAATGAATAACAAATAACTTGGATAGCAATAAATATGTTTAAAAAGGTCTTGATAAAGAAAGGATGATCTTTATGGCAACACAAACAAGCACAAAAAAAGACAGGTATTTAATCCACTGGATAGTTATGTTTATCATAGCTTTCGGTTTTAGATTTTTGCCTTGCCCCGGAACGGTTACACCTTACGGTATGGCAGTATTAGGGATATTTGTGAGCTTAATTTATGGCTGGACTTTTTTAGGCTTGTTAGGACCGAGCTTATTTGGCGCAGTAATAATGGGCACAACCTCCTATGGTCCGGTGCAGAATGTTTTTATTGCCATGTTTAGCAATAGTACAGTATTGATGATGCTGATTGGTATACTGGCATTTATGGCAGTAGAGCAGTCAGGAGCAGGCGATTGGATGGTTGCTAAACTATTAAACAGTAAACTGGCTAAAAAAAGCCCGGTACTTATTCTGGAAATCTTTTTGGTTATTTTCTTCTTAGGCAATATTTGTGGTATAGTTTGGTTTTTATATTTTGCTCTTATGCCGCTTATCAGTGATATGCTTTTGAAATGCGGTTATCAAAAAGGAGATAAGTTTAATTATTTCTTTTTGGCAGGATGTTTGATGTATGGTCAAATGGGCATGAGTTTTTTCCCATTTTTGGGCTGGAGTTTAATGACAACCGGTACGATGATGCAGATCAGCCAAACAATGATTTCTTATAATGAGTTTATGGCAGTGATGGCTGTTCTTGACATTTTAATATTAGTTACTTATCCGCTGTTAATGAAAATTTGCGGCTGCAGTTTTGAAAAGCTGGGCAATGTTAATATGGAAGAAGCTTTTCCCAATGTTAAAGCGGATGCTAAATTGACAAAAAGACAGTCTTTAGCTATCTGGTCGGTTGTTATTTTTGTTATTGCGGTAGTATTAGCAAGCATGTTGGGCACTTATGTAAAAGTATTGGGTTGGCTCAACACTCAGATGGGTGTTTTAGGATTAATGACTATTTTATGGGTATTTGTGGCTGTTTTTAAAGTTGAGGGCAAACCAGTATTAGATATGCGGGCAGCAGCAGGCGGATTTTCCTGGGATATGTTAATGCTGATCGCAGTAGCTTTATTTATTTCCAGTGCGCTGACTGCTGAAGAAACGGGCATAAGTGCATGGATCGCCGGAATTCTGGGACCAATTTTCTCAAAAACCAGTCCTTTGGTTTTCTTGATTGTCTTAGCGATAGTAACAGCTGTTTTGACTAATTTTTCCAATAACATTGCTTTGTGCTTCGTTATGATTAATATAGTTTGCTCGATGTATCTTAACGGCTTTACTGTTAATATTACAGCGGCAGCAATTATTATCAGTCTTACCTCAGTCTATGTAGCTTTTTTGACTCCGGCAGCTTCTTTGCCCGGTGCTCTGATGCATGGTGACAAATCATTGACTGCTGCAACCATTTATAAATGGACTTGGCCATTATTGATTTATGCGTTAATCCTTCTATTAGCTGTTACGATTCCTTATACTTTGATTAGCGGCTGATGCTCAAGAAGGAGTCAGATAATAATTTGAGACGGTGCAAAAAGCAGACATAAAATGTCTGCTTTTTTTATGTAAAGCAGTTTTTAGATAAGCAGATCAGGCACAAGATTGCTGAGAAAAAGCATGATAATTTTCGGCAAACAGCTGGCAGGAAAAAAATAACCGCACGCAAAGTTTTTGAGCTTT
>CALXSY010000015.1 GCA_944391285.1 uncultured Clostridia bacterium | reverse complement strand
TGGATACCTCCTTTTGGTGTCTACTTTATTATAATAGATAATTACTTTATGTGTCCACTTTTTTAATATAGATCCATAATGGAAAAAGAGGTAGCCAAGGAGTGAAAAAGACAATGAGGAAGAAATGGTATATTATCGGAGCAATTTTGTTGATTGTCATCGCAGGGGTGTTTTGGTGGGATAATTGTTTGACTTATGAGATTGATCAGAAGGTGAGCGATATCGAGGAAAATTCGCCGTTAAATGTTGATTTTGCGATTAGCGCTGATAAAAGAGGCGGAAAGTTACAAATTATTAATAACGGGGAAGGCTATATTGTCTTTGATTTATCAAGTAAGCCGATTCATTTTGAAGTTAAAGAGGACGATGGGTGGCATAGGATTATCAGTCATAGGATTTGGCAGGAGGCACCGGCGGCTGTTTCACAGAAAAATGAATATGGTGTTAATGTAGGATATAGTTTAGAATTTAAATGGCGGGAAGTATTGGGCGGAAAGCTTAAGCCGGGGGAATATCGGGCAATATTTTATTACGGTGACGGCGAGGTTAAGGAGTATGAATTTTTCAAACAAATATGTATGTTTGAAATAAAGTAAACTGCAAAGGGAGAAAAATATGAATAGAAGAAAAGAGGAAAGAAAAATCCTGCATGAAGGCGAGAAAATCTTATCTGGTAGGGTTTATAATTTGATAATAGGTGCAGTTATTGCTTATGGGTTTGCTGTGAATGCGTTGTTTATTAAATATCTTACCGAGATGATTTTAAGCTTTGATTTCTGGGTTATTTTTAGTGTGTGTGTGGTTTTGGGATTTGGCGGAGTGACATTATCCTGGAAGTCAAAAAATGCTTTTTTAAGCTTTGTGGGTTATAATTTGGTTGTTATAGCGATGAGTATGATAATAGTGCAGATTATGCAGGGAAAGTCAGATGAGGTAATTTTAACGGCGGTTGTTTTGTGTGCAGTTATCGCCGTAGAAATGATAATTGCTGCCGGAGTGTTTCCTGATATTTTCCGCAGGATAGGCATTCTTTTGTTTTGTGCATTAGTTTGTTTGATTATCGGCGGGGCAGTGTGCTGGGCACTGGGGCTTGATTTGACAATTATTTCGGTTATTGGGGCAGTTATTTTTTCTTTATATATTGGCTATGATTGGCTGAGGGCGCAGGAAAATGTCAAAACATTGGATAATGCTCTCGATTGTGCATTGGATATATATTTAGATATTATTGTAGTTTTTTTGAAATTATTAAAAATATTGAATAGAAATCGGGAGAATTAAAGGTGGGAAATAGATGAGCTGTATTATGTATATTGCTTCTGACGTGCCGTTAAAGGAAAGGAAAAATCCTCATGAATTTACTTTGTCGGTTAATGAGGCGCTGGCGCTGGGGATTGAGGATATTCCGGAATTTATGCTGAAAGAGGGATTTGACAGGGATAAGAAAGATGTATTGCTGTATGCCGACAGAGAGATCAATATTGATGTGGATAGCGGAGTGATTGAAGACGGAAACTTTGCTGATGATTTTGCGGTGTGGTTAAGGGAGAAGGATAGCCAGATGCCGACGGAAAAGAAATATTGTGCGGTGGTAGAGTGGCTGCGGTTTACAACGGAAAGGGGAGCCATGCTGATTGAATATTTAAAGGAACAGCTGGAAGATGCCGACAGCATAGAATTGTGGTATGGCTGGCTCGGCGAAGAGGTCAAAGGAGTAGAGCTGAAAAGGATAGCTCTGGCTGAACTAAAGCCTGAGGATATTGAAAAATTAGAGAAGATGGAAGTGTGGCAGGAGCCGCTAAAGCATTACGGCTATCTCTTAGTTAAATAAAAAAGTAAAAGACACTTTTTGCTCAGCAAAAAGTGTCTTTTTGGTAGGGGTCAATCAATGGATTTTTTTAAAGGGCGGTTGAGTTTCTTATCTTTGTCCATGGGGGATAAGTTTAACTCACCGGCATTAAAGGTACTGGAGGTGGTTTTGTTTTCAATTTTGGCATCTAAGTTTTGGGTCATGGAATTCACCTCAAAGATAGTATTGCCAAAGCTTGAAATATTATTCGTCCGGAAGTTCGCCGGCTTTTTGCACGGCTTGACGGAAGAGGTCTTTGCTGGCTTGCATTTTTTCGGTAATTTTATTGTCGACATCCCAGAGGTACTCGGCTAAAACGGTTAAATTTTCTAAGGCTTCTTCGGTGAATTCTAAGCCTGCCAGTTTGGGAGCGTAGATTTGGTCTATTTCCTGGAGCTGGGAAAGAAGCTCGTGGCGTTTGCGCTGGAGCTCGTTTTGCTTGTAATAGTCGCCGACAGACTCTAAGATTTGCTCAGTGACGGCGATAGCTTCTTTTAGTTTATTTTCTTTGGCAATCAAATATTCCCGGGCGTCGTTGATTTGTTGTTCAGTGGGCATAAGTATTCCTCCTCGTAAGGTTTTCTTTAATTATAAGATAAAAGAGGAGAAAAATAAAGGGGAAATTTTAAATTGTGCGAAAAAAGGGGTTTGCAAAAGAAAAATCCGGCAATAATGGTATTGAGGTGAGAAAGATGAATAGTTATTTAAAAGAAAAAAGCGAAGAGATAGCTCAGAAAAAATATTTGACGGAGAAAAAAGGGAAAAAGCTGTTTTGGAGCGATTATTATGATTTATTGGCTTTAATGGTCGGAGCTGGTTTAGTATGGGGAAGTTATAGGGTTAATTTGGATTTGGAAATATTTTTGGTTTTGGCGTTTGGGTATATAGTTGGTGCGGGGATATTGAAAAGCCGGGTAAAAAAACGGCAAAAAGACAAGATTGTCAAGATGATTTGCTATGAGCAGGGATTGGAAAAATTTCAGGCTGAATTGGTTAAGCTGGAGAGGGAAAAAATACAGAAAAGAGCTTGCGAAATTTTGATTAAAGGCGGCATGAAAAAGGACGGAGATAAGCTGTGGTGGCAAGAGGAGTATGAATTAAAAATTGCTTTAAAAGAAGATGAATTGGCAGAGGTGCTGAAAGAGAAGGAAAATGTGATAATAATTGTTGCCGGTGATGAAAAGAAAATACGGCAGAGAATGAAGGCGAAAGCTGAGGGCAAGGTTATTTTGGGCAGTATAAAGGATTTATATGATTTAGCGCTTAAAAATAAGCTGGTGTCTTTGCCGAAGCTAAACGAAGGAATAAAAAGTGAAAAAATGGTTGGGGCAAATAGTTTGCTGTTGCTTTATGGGCTGGGATTATTGGTGCTGGCTAATTTGAGCAGGTATTTTTATGTGTATTTCGGCGGGGCGATTATTTTGCTCAGTGTATTTTTAGTGGGATATATGAAAAAAGGGACAATTAGTGAGGTAGTTTTGTTAAAAAAGGCTATGAATTTTTCTAAAAGTAAGGTATAATAGTGCCAGGAGAAACTTTTAGGATGTGAAAATATGTTTGAAATTCTCTTGGTTGATGATTATGAGATGAATGTGGAGATTTTGGAAGCTTATTTGAAAAAAAGTAAGCTTCCTTTGAATATGCATAAAGCTTATGACGGCAAAAGTGCGCTGGAAATTTTGGCAAAGCAGAAGATGGATATTGTGCTTTTGGATGTTATGCTGCCGGATATAAGCGGAATTGAAATTTGTAAAATCATCAAAAAGAAGGATCCTAATTTGCCGGTGGTTTTGATAACGGCATTGAAAGACCGGAAAAATTTGCATGATGGCTTGCTGGCAGAAGCGGACGAGTATTTGACCAAGCCGGTGGACAGCAATGAATTGATTTTGCGGCTGAAAAATCTTTTGACTATTCGCAAACTGTATGTGGAAAAAGAGGAGCGGTATCAAAAGCTGCGCAAGGAATTGGGAATGGCGCAGATGCTGCAGCAGAGTTTTTTGCCGAAAAATGAGCCTAATTATCAAAATTTGCAGATTGAAAGTGTGTATATGCCGTGCAGCTTTGTCGGCGGTGATTTTTATGATTATCTGCCTAATGAAAAGGGAATCGGTATATTTATTGCTGATGTCAAGGGTAAGGGAATTGCTTCGGCGATGGTAACGGCGACGCTTAAAGATAATTTGCAGCGACTGAGAGAGGAATGGGCTAGACCGGATGTGCTTTTAAGGGAGTTAAATCGGGCATTGAATGAATTTTTTGCTCATGGAATGGAAGATTATTTTGTGACGGCTTTTTATGGGATTGTGAACGCTTCCAAGGAAGTGGTGATTTACAGTAATGCCGGGCATTGTCCGCCGTTATTGCTCGGAGAAGAGGCAGTGGAGATTGATACTGACGGGGGATTTCCGTTAGGATTATTTGCTGAAAGCAGGTATGAATTAAAGGTAGCGGAATTTCCCTTTGGCGGGCAGATGTTTTGCTATACGGACGGAATTTTTGAATTGAAATTATTCGGCAGGGATTGGCATGAGGTGATAAGTGTTAAAGAACTGCTGGATAAGGTTTATCCGGAAGGTTTTGGCAGGGATGAATTAGAGGAATTGAAAAGGGAAATAAGGAATAATTTAAACGAAGATATTGATGATGATATTAATTATATAGCATTGTATAATTCGGGAGGAAAGAAAAATGATTGAGGTCAAAATAGAGAAAAACGGAGAAATAGTACAGGTAGATTTAGTAGGAGAATTGGTTTTGAATAGTGCTGCCGGGGTGAAAGATGAGGTTAAAGGAAAGCTGGCAGAGATAGAGGAGCCGAAGGTTTTGATCAATTTAAAAGAATTGGAATTTGTAGATTCCTCTGGTTTAGGAGTATTGATTTCCTGGTTTAAGATGGTCAATGAGAAAAAGGGGAAAATTGTTTATTGCTCGCTTGGTGATTATGTAGCAAAAATTATTAAAATTGCCAAGCTGGATAAAATATTGACCTTGGCAGAAGATGAGGAGAAGGGCAAAGTTTTATTGTTAAAATAGTATTATTTGCGGCTAATTTTCATATAGATGAACCATATAGCACTAAAGGAGGCGGTATGGGTGAAAATTGTCTATATGAAAAAAGGTCAGCTGAAAATTTTAGTGGTAGCTTTGGCAGTATTGGTTTTGGCGGTGATTTTATGGATGGTGGTAGGTCAAATGACACAAAGCACGCTGGCTGAACCAATTTACCGAGGCGATGAAGAAGGACAGAAAGCGGCTATTACCATTAATGTGGATTGGGGAGAGGATATTATCGGCGGGATGCTGGAAGTTTTAGAGGAAAAGGGTGTGAAGGCAACCTTTTTTGTGACCGGCAGATTTGCCGAAGAAAATCCGGAGATTGTGCAGATGATTGCCGAAAAAGGGCATGAGATAGGCAATCACGGCTATGGACATCCTCATCCCGATCAGCTGTCGGTAGAGGGCAATGAAGAGGATATTTTAAAGGCTGAAGAAATTTTAACTGAAGTGACGGGAGTGAAGCCGGAATATTTTGCTCCGCCTTATGGTGAGCACGGAGAAAATGTTTTAAAGGCGGCGGAAAACAATGATTATAAGGTAGTAATGTGGACTCTGGATACTATTGATTGGCGGGATAGTGATGTCGATGTTTTGGTGGAAAGGGTCAGCGGCGAAAAGGTGGTGCCGGGAGCGATTGTTTTGATGCATCCCAAAAGCCACACTTTGGAAGCCTTGCCTTTGATTATTGATAATTTGCAGCAAAAAGGGTATACTTTAGTTGGAATTTCGGAGATAGCTTAAGATGAGAAATTTAAAAAAATTTGGCATAGCCTTTTTGGCTATGCTTTTGTGGATAGGAAGTATTCCTGCTTATGGAGCGGCGGTGGAAGTCAGCGCTGAGGCGGCTATAGTGATGGACGCTGAGAGCGGAGAAGTGATTTGCGAGCTGGACGCTTATTCGCCCAGACCGCCGGCCAGCTTGACCAAGGTGATGACAGCTGTTTTGGCGCTGGAGAAGGCAGATTTAGATGATGTTTGCGTAGTTTCCAAAGAAGCAGCGGCTACCGGGGAGAGCCATATTGGTTTTGCTGCCGGAGAAAAGATTACTGTGGAAAACCTGCTTTACGGGGCGCTTTTGAAATCGGGAAATGATGCGTGCGTAGTTATGGCTGAAAATATCGGTGATGATGAAGAACAGTTTGTGGCGATGATGAATTTAAAGGCTAAGCTGCTTGGCTGTAAAGATACGCATTTTACCAATACTAACGGGCTGCCGGACGAAGAACATTATTCGACGTGTTATGATTTGGCGTTGATCAGCAGATATGCTTTGCAAAATGAAACATTTGCGGAGATTGTAGGTACCCAAAGCTACACGATGGAGTGGGTCAGCGGCAGAAAAAAAACGATAAGCACTACCAATCGAATGTTGAGTACTTATGATGGGGCGATTGGCGTGAAGACCGGTACGACCAACGCTGCCGGGCAGTGCTTGATTGCGGCGGCGGAAAGAGACGGCAAGTGTTATATAGCGGTAGTGCTTAAGAGCCAAAACAGATTTTTAGACTGCACAAAATTATTAGATTATGCATTTAGTTTGGAGGATTAAGAAGTGGAAAGACATCAAATAACGGAGCTGGAAAATGGGGTACAGGTTGTAAGCGAAAAAATTGAAGGAGTAAGGTCTGTGTCGTTAGGGATATGGGTGAGAGTGGGCTCTCGTTATGAGGATGAGGAGAATAACGGGATTACCCATTTTATTGAGCATATGCTTTTTAAGGGCACAGAAAAACGCTCCGCCAGGATGATTGCCGAAGAGGTTGATGGTATGGGCGGGCAGATCAATGCGTTTACTGCTAAGGAATACACCTGCTATTATATCAGGGTGATTGATGAAAATTTGGCTCAGGGAATGGATATATTGGCGGATATGCTGTTAAAAAGCCGTTTTGCCCAAGAGGATATAGAAAAAGAGCGCAGTGTTATTGAAGAGGAGATTAAGATGTATGCCGATGCTCCCGATGAGCTGGCAAATGATTTATTTAATGCGCTGGTTTGGGAGGATCATCCTTTGGGACGCCCGATTTTGGGGACTTATGAAAGCTTGGAAAAGATTGACCGCAAGGCTTTATTGGAATATATGCAAAAGATGTATACCGGCAGCAATATTGTAATCGCTGCTGCCGGTGCTATTGAGCATGAGGAACTGGTGAGATTGGGGCAAAAGTATTTTTCCGGACTTCCAAAGGGTGAGGTCAATGCTTATGTGCCGGTCGGAAACTTTAAAAAAGGGAAGAGATTAGTTGAAAAAGATACCGAGCAGGTGCAGATTTGCTTAGGGGTAGAAGGAATCGCCAACAATGACAGTGATGAACAGTATGCAATGAGTGTTTTAAATGCCTATTTAGGCGGCAGCATGAGCTCCAGACTGGTGCAGAAGGTCAGAGAGGAAATGGCGATGGCGTACTCCATATATACTTATCACAGTTCATACAGTGACAATGGATTGCTGGGAGTTGCGGCGGCGACGAGAGAGGAGAATTCTTTAAAGGTGATTAGAGCCATTTTGGCAGAGATGAAAGATGTGGCGCAAAATGGGATTGGTGAAGAAGAGCTGAAACGCATCAGAGGTCAGTTTAAGGGTAGTTTGTATCTGGCAAGCGAGAGTGTGACCAGTCGGATGAATCGTTTAGGACGGGCTTTGATGCATAAGCAGAGAATTATCACTCCCGAAGAAAGCATTGCTCGCTTAGAAAAGGTGACCGCTGCTGAGGTGAAGAAATTGGCACAGAAAATTTTTGCGGATGATCGGTATGTGCTTTTGGTTTTAGGTGAAATTGGCGGAGAGTTAGCTAAAGAATTTAGTTAATTTTTAGGGGCGGTGTTTTGGACAAAACTGCTTAGAAGATTTTTAACTAAAGGGTTCTCTAAAAGCTGCTGGATGTCTTCCGGACGCGGCTGCCGGGGAAAGGTGGGTGACGACGGGGATGTTTGGGGAGTAGAAATGGTTTCAGAAGGCTGTTTTGGTAAGTTGGCAGGGGAAATCGAGATGGTTTCCCTTGTTTGTGCTGTATTTAAATAAGTGTTGAGCAAGGGTAGGAAGTTTTCAATAGCGTTTAGGATATTATTGACCTCGGCGGTAATGCTTTGGATGCTGGTGCAGAATTCCCGCATATTAGAGCAGCTGCCGGTTATAAGTGCTTGGGTGCTGCTTTGGCGCAGGCGCTGAAGCAGTGAGGTATTGCTTCTGCGCTGGCAGTAACAAGGAAAGCGAGGTGCTTCCCGGCGTATTGGGTTTGCCGGTTCCAGTGCTCTCTCCTTTTGCGTGATATCAATGGCTGAAACCTGTCTGGTAGTGCGGTTCATGCCGATTCCCCCTTTTAATAGTTTTACAGTTGTTGTAGTATATGTAAACGATGAAAAATAGGTGATAAAAAATTATTAAAATATGTTAACATCCTAACTAAATACGAATATATATAATTAGTAAAAATAAATTGATATTAAATAAAAAAAATGGTAAAATTATTTGTAGAGATTAATAAAAATGTTAGGAAGGATTTTATGGAAGACTGTCTGATAAGAGAGACCAAAAAGCAAAAAAGTTTTATTTTAGCTGTAGCATTAAGCGGCATTATGATTATGATGAACAATACTACTGTCAGCATTGCCTTGCCCAGTTTTATGGAAATTTTTAATGTTGATGTGCGCACAGTGCAATGGGTTGCAGTTGGATATATGCTGCCTTTAGGGATGTGCATGCCTTTGTCCGGATATTTAGGGCAGCGCTATGGTATCAAAAAAATCTATCTGCTAATGTTAACTTGTATGGCAATGGCATCTTTAGGATGTGCTTTATCTTGGAATTTTTTATCACTGGCTGTCTTTCGCTTTTTAACCGGCATTTTTGCCGGTATTGTCGTTCCTTTTAATATTTCTATGATTTATTATTATATTCCTAAGCACAAGCAGATTCATTTTTTAGGGGTTTCCAATATGACTAATGCTTTTGGCTTGGCAGTTGGTCCTTCATTGGCAGGAATGTTGCTGCAGTATAGCAGCTGGCATGTGCTGTTTTTAATTAATGTGCCGTTGGTTTTAATAACGGTTTGTTTAGCCAGAAGAATTTTGCCGGAGCAAAAAGGCAGCGAAGTAACTAACAAGGTTGATTTTTTGGGAATTTTACAGGTTTGTTTAGGAACAGGATTAGTATTGCTTGCATTTACTAATTTAGAGGTCTGGGGAATTAAATCTTATAAGTTTTTATTGATGTTTGGTGTGGGTATTTGCTTTGTAATCATCTTTATTTGGCGGCAAAAAAGGATTGCACATCCTTTGCTGAATTTTGCTGTTTTAAAATCTAAAGCTTTTGCGGTTACGGTGCTTGTTAACTCTTGCATGGCTATGATTTTAGGTATTACCGGCATTTTAAATAATTTGTTTATGCAGACTTTGTTGGGATTTTCTCCGATAAAAGCTGGTATTGCCATGTTTATTCCTTCGGTGGCTTTGCTTTTAGGAACGGAATTTTCAGATAAGATTTATAAAAAGACTTCTGTAAAGACTTTAGTAGTCGGAGGAATGGCATTGGCTGCGTTAGGCAATTTTTTGATGAGCAGCTGTCAAATGAATACTTCATTAATAATTATTGTTTTGTACCTGTCTTTTCGATATTGGGGTTTGGGCATGGCACAGACTCCATTAAGCGACTATGGTATGAAGGGAATTTCTCAGGAAATGGCAGGTCATGCCTCTAGTTTGTTAAACTGGAGCAAGCAGACGGCTACGGTAGTTTCTACTAATATTTTGACGATTATTTTGAGCCTCAATACCAATAGGTATTATGCTGCTGCTACCGGCAGCAAGCAGGTAGTAGAGGGATCGGCTGTTTATCAGGAGTGTTTGCTGCAGGCAGTTAACAGCGATTATTTTTATCTGGGGGTTATTGCTACCGGTGCTGCTTTAGTTGCTTTAATCACCATAAAAAAAGGCAAGGAAAAGAATGCTTGAGATAATTAGTTGCCAAAATAAGGAAAGCATTTTGTGCTGAGGGCAGAACGATAGTGGTTTGGTTGATCGAGATTCTTGTTAATCTGGAAAAAAATAAAAAAAACCTTGAAAAAAGTATTGACAAAACTTTTAAGCAATGATATACTTAGATACGTTGCTGAAGTAACACGGCGACATAGCCAAGTGGTAAGGCAGAGGACTGCAAATCCTTTATTCTCCAGTTCAAATCTGGATGTCGCCTTAGATTATAAATTGTTTATAATCTATGCCGGAGTGGCGGAATAGGCAGACGCACAGGACTTAAAATCCTGCGGAGGTAATACTCCGTACCGGTTCGACCCCGGTTTCCGGCATTTATTTTAAAGGACACGATGAAATCGTGTCCTTTTTTTATGCGTTAACCGAATAGCTATGGCAAGGGGCAGAGATATTAACAGATAGGATAAGCTAATGAGAAATGCTTGACATTTAGCGTAAAATAGGGGATAATAAGAAGAAGAATGTTTAGGAGGACATGTATAATGAAGCCAATTGTTGCAATCGTTGGCAGACCTAATGTGGGCAAGTCGACGTTGTTTAACCGCTTAACTAAAACTAAGTTAGCCATAGTAGAAGACACTCCCGGAGTTACGAGAGATCGGTTGTATCAGGATGTGGAGTGGAACGGGAAAGTATTTACGTTGATTGACACCGGCGGGATTGAGATGAACAGCAAGGACAGCATTTTAACGGCTGTTAAAAAGCAGGCGCAGATTGCCATCGAAGAAGCGGATTTGATTTTGTTTGTCTGTGACGGGCAGATGGGAATTTCCAGCGAAGATGCCGAAGTGGCACAAATGCTGATGCGCACTAAAAAAGATGTTATGCTGGTAGTCAACAAGATTGAAGATTATTCTAATCCGGAGGAGCTATATGAGTATTATGAGCTAGGGCTGGGGGAGATTTATCCTATTTCGGCCAGCCATGGTATGAACACCGGTGATTTGCTGGATGAAATTTTAGAAAGATTGGGCGATATTGATAACGAGGAGTACGATCCGGATGTTATTAAAATTGCGGTGATCGGGCGTCCTAATGTAGGAAAATCCTCTTTGACCAATGCTATATTGGGGCAGGAAAGATGTATTGTCAGTAATGTGCCGGGAACAACCAGAGATGCTATTGACACGGCATTCAGCCGTGATGGGCAGGATTATGCTATTATTGACACTGCCGGCATGCGCAAAAGGGGCAAGGTATTTGAGACTACGGAAAAATACAGTGTTATTCGTTCCTTGAGGGCTGTTGACCGCTGTGATGTGGTGCTGATGGTCATCAATGCTGAAGAAGGATTGATTGAGCAGGATAAGAAGATTGCCGGATATGCCCACGAGCAGGGCAAGGGGCTTATTTTGGTCGTCAACAAGTGGGATTTGCTTGAAAAGGACGATAAAACTTATACGGAGTTTGAGAAAAATTTAAGAAAAAATTTGCTGTTTATGAGTTATGCACCTATTATTTTTGTTTCGGCGCTGACCAAGCAGAGAGTGCATAAGGTATTGGATTTGGTTAAATATGTGGCAGAGCAGCAGAGTGTAAGGATTAGCACCAGTGTGCTCAATGAGATAGTGCGGGAAGCGGTGATGCAGAATCCGCCGCCGACCGATAAGGGTAAGCGTTTGAAAATTTTATATATCACTCAATCGGGAGTTAAGCCGCCTACGTTTGTATTATTTGTAAACGAGCCGGAAATTTTACATTTCTCTTATGAGCGATATTTGGAGAATAAGCTTAGGGAGAGCTTTGGTTTTGAAGGGACTTCCATTAAATTTGTCGTGCGTAAGCGGGAAAATGAGGAGTGATAGCGGTGTTGAAGTTAATTATAGTTGTGTTGATTGCTTATTTTTTAGGAGCACTTCCTTTTGGGTATTTGGTAGCGAGATTTCAGGGAATCGATATAATGACTAAAGGCAGCGGAAATATTGGTTTTACCAATGTTTGGCGGGTTTTAGGGATTAAGTCGGGAATAGTGGTTTTGGTTTGCGATTTGCTGAAGGGATATTTATCGGCTATGATCGGTTTTGCTATTATGGGAGAAAACGGGGCGATTATTGCCGGTATTGTGGCTATTTTGGCTCACACTTTCAGCATATTTATCAAGTTTAAGGGCGGCAAGGGAGTTGCCTGCGGTGCCGGGGTTATATTGTATTTATCGCCGCTTGCCTTTTTGCTTTGCGTGATTTGTTTATCAACGGTTACGATGATTACCAGATATATGTCCGTAGGGTCTATTACAACGGCGGTGCTGTGTCCGTTTATTTTGTTTTTCTTAAATGAGCCGATACAGTATGTGCTGGGTATTGGCTGCTGCTGTTTGTATGTAATTTACAAGCACAAGCCTAATATTATTAGGCTGATGAACGGTACGGAAAATAAAATTGGCAAGAGCAAGAGCAATTAGGAAAGCGGGTGCTGAAAGTGAAAAACATTGTAATTTTAGGCGGCGGAAGCTGGGGAACGGCGCTGGCTATATCGCTGGCGAAAAAAGGTTTGGCGGTTGATTTATGGTGCCGCAATACTGCTCAGGCTGAGGAGATGCGCGGCACTCGTTTGAATAAGAAATATTTGCCCAATGCTTCTTTGCCGGAAAATATTAGAATATTGACTGATTTAAAAGAAGCGGTGGCGGGCAAAGATATTGTAGTTTTGGCGGTGACATCGCAGAGCATCAGAGCTGTTGCGGAAGATATTAAGCCGCTGGTTGATGATAAAATGATTATTGTTAATGTGGCCAAGGGGTTGGAAATAGGCAGTAATTTACGGCTCAGCCAAGTGGTAGGTGAAATATTGCCGAAGAATCCTTTTGTCGCTTTATATGGACCGAGCCATGCTGAGGAGGTAAGCATTGGCATGCCGACCGGTTTGGTAGCGGCATCGGAAAACAGGGAAGCTGCGTTGGCGGTGCAGGATGTGTTTATTTCGGCTAGCTTGCGGGTTTATACTAATCATGATTTGATTGGGGTAGAAATCGGCGGGGCGTTAAAGAATATTATTGCTTTGGCTAATGGTATTGCTGTAGGCTTAGGGTATGGCGACAATACCCAGGCAATTTTATTGACCAGAGGTTTGGCTGAGATTACTCGCTTAGGAGTTGCTTTAGGAGCAAATGCTGCGACGTTCCAAGGATTGACCGGAATCGGGGATTTGGTGGTAACGTGTAATAGTTTACACAGCCGTAACCGCCGCTGCGGTGTAGCCTTGGGACAGGGGCAAAAGCTGGAAGATGTGCTGAAAAATATGGGCATGGTTGTTGAAGGAGTTAACACGACTAAGGCGGCGGTAGAATTGGCAGAGAAGATTGGCGTTTCGATGCCGATTGCTGAGCAGATGTACGGTGTGCTTTTTGGCGATGTAGATGTTAAGGATGTGGTGGAGCGGCTGATGCTCAGAGATAAGAAAAATGAGTTAGAATAGGTTAAAGAAAGAAAAATTTTAGAAAAAAATATTTTGAGCGGTAAATGAGCGTTACAGAGCCCTTTGAGGGGTGAAGTAACGCTCATTTCTTTTTAGATTGAGCGGTGATGGCGCATTTTGCTGTTTTTTGAAAAAAAAATTTAGTATTATTGTATATAATTAACTTTATTGGTATTTGTTGACTTTTCTTGTCTGTTTAGGTATATTTTAAGTATAGGCGTTTATTGAATAAAAGGGGAGATAAGGAATGTCAAGAAAGAGTATATGGAACAGGGGTAGAGTTTTAGAGGAGATTTTGCAGGTTGCTAAAAATAATGATGGGGTCGCGGTATCAAGTTATGTATCGAGCCGGGTACGGCAATGCGCTATTGAAGAGTATGGCAGCTGGGCTAAGGCTTGTATGGCTGCCGGAGTTTTATGTCCGTCATTAGGGAAAAGGAGAAAACTTAACAGTGTAAGCGGAATTGATGATTGGCACAGGGCTGATGTTTCTGCCGGGGTGATGGTTAATGAGGAAGGCGGGACGATTTGTTTTGATTGTGCCAGGAGCGGTGCTCCTATTAGTTTAAGATGCAGCTGGGATGCTGATTTAATTTTGCCTCATGGGGCGGTTTATTGCAAGAAATATTTAAAAATTAGCAATGGTGAGACAATAGCTTTGCCTATTGTTTTGGATTGTCCTTTATTTATTGATAATAACGATGCTAATTTTATGAAAATGATCAAAATCGAGCGCAGAAGGGTAATGTTGGAAAATATGGGTGATAAGGTTGAGTCGATGAGTGAATTTATGAAAATTTTTGAGGAGGCTTAAATGGGTATTGTCGACGAACTGCAGGCTTTAAGGTGGACGGAAGGTTTAATTGAGGCGCTGGTTGAGGAACAGGGACATTTAGAGCTGCTGAAGAAAAGCTGCCGCGGACTGAAAAAAGGCAAGTATTTAGAAGGAAGGCTGGCAAATATTCAAATAAAGCTGCAAGATGAGGTGGAGAGTTATATTGGCTTAAGAGAAGAAGTGTTGGAAAATTTGCAAAAGCTTACAGATCGGCGGATGCGCTTGGTGCTGGAGTTGAGGTACGTTAATTATTTAAGCTGGCAGGAGATTGCTAAAAGAACGGGATTTTCCAGACGGCATGTACTGAGAATCAATGAGATGGGATTAAAAAAGTTGGAAATAATGGAGAAAAATTGATTGTTGCTGAAATTGGCACAAATTGTCACTTTTGTCTGTGATATAATATAAATTGTAAAGTATGGAGAGGTGAGGCACTGTGGCACGGGTAGACCGGTGGCTGGAGAGTGAAGGATTGGATTTGTTGGCTGGATGGTGCCGTGAAGGGTTAAATTTGGAAGAGATTGCCGCCAAAATGGGTGTGGGGGTTGCCACACTGCGGCGGTGGAGAAAGAAGTATCCTGATTTAGAGGAAACGCTGAAAAGAGGGCGGGATGCGGCTGATATTGCTGTGGAAAGCGCACTTTTTAAGCGGGCAGTAGGATATGTGTCGGAAGAGATCACCAAGCAGCTGGATAAATCTGGGGAGTTGGTGGTGGTAAAAGTGGTGCAAAAGGTTGTGGAGCCTAATGTGACAGCGCAATTGTTTTGGCTGAAAAACCGCCGTCCTGATTTATGGAGTGAGCGGGTGGATAATTTTGATAAGGTAGTTGAGGTTGTATTTTCTGAGGAGGCTGAGGCGTTTGGCGGATAGGTGAAAGGGAAAGTTAGAGGTGAGAAGATGTGAAGTTGGTTTTGGGGGTGCCGAATGAAAAACAGAGGCTGTTTTTTGAGGCGAAAAATAGATATGTGGCTTACGGCGGTGCCAGAGGCGGCGGCAAATCTTGGGCGGTGAGACGCAAGAGTTTACTGTTGGCGCTGAGGTATGGCGGAATTAAGATTTTGATTGTCAGGAGAAGCTATGGCGAGCTGAGGGAAAATCATATCAGACCGTTGGTGAGGGATACTAAAGGCGTGGCTGTTTATAAAGAGATGGATAAATCGCTGGCTTTTTTGAATGGCTCGATGATCTTTTTTGGATTTTGTGGGTGCGTAAGCGATGTGGATCGTTATCAAGGTATGGAATTTGATGTGATATTTTTAGACGAAGCGACCCATTTTCCTGAAGAGGTTTTTGATGCGCTGAAGGTTTGTATAAGGGGAGTGAATGATTTTCCCAAGCGCTTTTATCTGACGTGTAATCCCGGAGGTGTGGGACATGGCTGGGTCAAGCGGTTATTTATTGATAGAAATTTTCGTGAAGGGGAAAAGGGCGAAGATTATGTCTTTATCAAGGCTACGGTTTTCGATAATAAGGCGCTGCTGAAGCAGGATCCAGCTTATGTGGAGCAGCTGAAGGCATTGCCGCCGCAGAGAAGGCGGGCGTGGTTAGATGGGGATTGGGATGTTTTCAGCGGGCAGTTTTTTGGCGAGTTTGACTGGAATGTTCATGTGATTAAGCCCTGTGGGCTTAGGAAAGAGTGGACGAGGATAAGGGTATTTGATTATGGATTGGACAGGCTGGCGTGCTTATGGATTGCTTTGGACGGAATGGGCAGGGCATATGTTTATGATGAATTATGCGTGAGCAATTTGATCGTTTCAGAGGCGGCAAGGAGGATATTGAGCCATAACGGTGATGAAGTTTTCTGCACGCTGGCACCGGCTGATCTATGGGGGAGAAGTCAGGAGTCGGGGAGAAGCCGGGCGGAAATATTTGCTGCCTGTGGACTGGTGCTGACGATGGTTAAAAGCGAGAGAATCGGCGGTTGGTTTAATGTCCGGGAGTGGCTGAAGGTTGTGGTGAACGAAAAAGGAGAAAGGGACAGCCGGCTGAAAATATTTGAAAATTGCGAAGAATTGATTCGCTGTTTGCCGGCGGTGCAATTTGCCAAAGGCGGGGTTGAGGATGTGGCGACAGAGCCCCATGATTTGACTCATGTAGTTGATGCGCTGCGCTATTTTTGTGCTTGGCGACCGGTGGCGGCTGATTTTGGCTGCATGCTGGGGCAGGATAGGCATATTGAGATAGATGATGAGGAAGAGCTGGATTTTTTTAGTTACGGGGGTGAAGAGTAATGCTTGAAGATTTGCTGGTTATGGGTATGTTTTTAGTGTTGTGCGGAATCTTTGTGCTTTGTCTAACGGCGGTGGCAGTGATAGTATTGACGGGGATGAGCTGCCGGCGCAATGAAGAAGGGCAAAAGATGGCGTTTGCGGTGGAGGAAAGCGGCGCAGGCAAGATGGACAGTGCGTTATTAAAGCAGTGGAATAATTTATTAGGATATAACGGTGATGAGGGGGATGATATTGATGAATAGAAGTATGGCTGTAAGTGCTGAGGATATTTTTAAAGAGCTGGATGAGGATGATAGCTTTAAAGAGGGTTTGGGATTATTTGATACAGTAAAGCGGAATAATAATTTTTATCATGATAAGCAGTGGGAAGGGGTTAAGGCTCCGGATTTGGATAAACCGGTATTTAATGTGCTGAAGCCGGCGGTTAATTATTTTGTATCGATGCTGGTCAGCGATGATGTTGGGGTTGATGTTGAACTTTTAGAGGGCATGCAGGGCGTTGACAAGGCAGCGGTAGAGAATGCAGTGCGCAGCAGTATTGACAGTTTGCTGGAGAATGTGAAATTTAACTGGCTGAGCAGGAGATTTTTGCGTAATTGTGCTATTGACGGTGATGCTTGTATGTATGTATGGTGGGACAAAGATGCGTATAACGGGGAAAAGCTGTTGGTGCCGGGAAAAATTGAGGTTGATTTGGTGGACAATGTGGATGTTTGCTTTGGTGATAAATCGACCAATGTGGTGGAAAGACAGCCGTTTATTATTATACGCCAGAGAAAGCCGACGGTAACTGTGCGCCAGGAGGCAAGAAAGGCGGGAATTGAGGATTGGGAAAGCATTGTGCCGGACGGGTATCGGACGGATAGAATTTATAATGATGAGAAGCTGGAAGGCGAGTTTACTACGCTGGCTATCAAGTTTTGGAAGGAAGACGGGGTAGTGTGGTGGACGAGATGCTGTCGGAATATAGTATTAGACGAGCCGGTTTGCTTAGGTGTTCGGCATTATCCGTGCGTTTTTATGAGCTGGGAGCGGGAGAAAAATTGCTGTCATGGTGTTTCGCCGCTTACGGGCAGAATCAATAATCAGATTTTTATCAATAAAATTTACGCTATGGCGATGGAATATCAGAAAAATATGGCTTTTCCGAAACTTCTGTATGATGCAACCTTGATTCCTAAATGGAGCAATAAGGTTGGGCAGGCTATTGCGGTGAATGGTAATCCGCAGCAGGCTTTATTTGCTACCTTTGCGCCGGCGGGAATGAATGAGCAGGCGCTGTCCTTGGCTAACAGCACGATTAGTTTGACGAAAGACAGTATGGGGGTTTATGATGCGGCGTTAGGCAATGTTAAGCCTAATAATACATCGGCGATTATTGCGGTGCAGCAGGCCAGCGCCCAGCCGCTGGAGGTTCAGAAGCTGGATTTTTATCAGGCAGTCGAAGATTTTATTCGGGTAGTTTTGGACTTTATGGGCAGGTTCTATGGGCTTAGAGAAATTATGGTAGTGGACGAGGACGGCAAGGAGGAATTTGTTTGGTTCGACTTTGCTGTGCTGGAAGGATTGGCGATGAAGCTCAAGGTTAATGTCGGTGCGGCAAGCTATTGGTCCGAGTTGGTTCAGGTGCAGACGCTGGATAATATGCTGGCGGGCGGAATTATTCCTGATGCCTTTACTTATTTGGAGCAGATGCCTGATGGATATGTGCGCAACAAGTCGAGAATTATGCGGGCTATCAAGAAAAAGATGAAAGAAAATGAAAGTCAAGCCCAAGAAGCAGTAGAAAGCATTGAGAAAAAATTATCCTAAAAAGGTTATCAAGGTTTCTTACCAGGGAGACTTTTTTGATAAAGCTTGAGGTTTACCAAGACTTTAAGCATAAATTTGCAAAAGAGAGGAGAGAGGAATGTTGGAAGAGTTGTTGAAAAATGAGGAAATGAATCCGCAGGTACAGGATGTATTTACTTTAAAACACAACGGAAATTTGTATGAGGTTGGATTTGAGGAATTAGTAAGATTGGCACAAAAGGGCATGGACTATGACCGCATCCGCAAGGATCGTGACGAATGCCGCCAAAAGATTAAAATGCTGGAAAGTATAAACGGCATGGCTGGAGAAGGCAAGGCTTTGCTTAGAGATGAAACGGGTAGTGGGGCAGATGTTGCAATTAATGCATTGCCTGAAGGCGCAGAGGAAATGGTTTGGGCTAACGGCGGAAAGAAGAGGGCATTTGCCGAGCTGATGCGGAGATATCCGGAGGTAAGCAGATATCGTCATTTTGAGGCGCTGCCCCGAGGATTTGTCGAAGGCTTGGAAAGCGGTTTGTCGCCGTTAGAGGCTTGGCAGGAATATTTGCTTGCCCGCCAGCAGTTAAAAATGGTAATGCTGGAGCGGGAGCAGGCTAACAGAAAGGCGGCTGCGCCTAATGCCCGTTCTAACGGACGATATGAAGAAGATGGGTTTGTTAAGGCTTTGTTTGGCAGGTAATTAAATGAAGATAATTTAAGGAGGATTTTAAAATGAGCAGTATTAATTTAGCAAGTAAATATAGTGAAAAAATAGCGGCAAAATTTACTCATTCATCCTATTTTGCCGGTAATGTATCTACAGATTATGATTTTGCGGGTGTTAAAAGCTTAACTATTTACACTCCGGTTACCGTTGATTTGAATGATTATGACCGCACAGCAGCAGCCAATAGATTTGGCACGCCAACTGAGTTAGGGGATACTATTCAGGAGTTGGTAATGACTCAGGATAAAGGATTCAGTATTACTATTGACCGTGGCAATGACAGCGATCAGATGCTGACTAAAGAAGCCGGCAAGATGTTAGGTATTCAATTGGCAGAAAAGGTTGTGCCAATGATGGATAAGTATGCTTTGAATAAGTATTTCCATGAAGCCGGCAATATTGTTGGCGCCGACAAGGCACCAAGTGAGTCAAATATTGTTTCTCATATTTTTGAGGCAGCAACTCTTATGGATAATAAATTGGTGCCACCGGAAAACAGATATTTATATATTAAAGCGACCTATTACAATTTGCTGCGCCAGGCAAGTGAATTTTTAGCTGTAGATTCTTTGGCTGCCAAGGCATTGGAAAAAGGATTAGTTGGTGAGATCGCTGATATGAAGGTTATCAAAGTACCGGATTGCTATTTCCCGGAGAATACTTATTTTTTAATTGCTTATAAAGATGCAGTTATTTTGCCCAACAAGATCAAAACTGCCAGAGTGTTGAAAAATGTGCCCGGCTTAGATGGTTCTTTATTGGAAGGCAGAAATTATTTTGATGCTTTTGTTTTAGGGGCTAAAGCTGATGGTGTTTATGCTTTGGTTGATGTTGATTCCGTATGTGAGACTCCTGCGGTAACTAAAGGAAGCACAACTACTATTGAAAGCAATACTTTAGATAGTAAGGTTAAGTATACTTTGGATGGTTCTGATCCCAGGTATAGCCCTACTGCTCAAGTATATACAGCAGCAATTACTAATCCTGAAGCAGGTACAGTGATTAAAGCTTATGCTTACAAAGATGGTATGTTTGCCTCTGGAGTCGTAGAGCATGTTTGCGTTTAATATTTAATGTGGCGGCAAGGGAAATAGCGTAAGCTATTTCTCTTGCAGGGTCACAAAGAATAGGGGTGTGTGCTTGTGACAGCGGAAAAATTATTCGAGTTGTGTGCCGGAATTTTTGGCGAACATGGCAGTGATTGCGCGGTTTGGCGCAATGGATTTTTAGGGATGCTGAATAGTATATTGGCTGAATGCTGGGATTTGGAAAATGGAATTAGACTCGCTAACGGTAAAGAGGAGTTGAAAGAACCTATTATAGTAGGCGCTTTTAGTGATGAGATTGATTATGACGAAAATTTACTGTTAAGTTGTGCAGTATGGGGAGTATGCGCTCTTTTAGCCAGCAGCGATGATGATAATGTGCGAGCCGGATATTTTAACAATAAATTTGAGGTCGGGAAGATGTACGCTCTCAGGGGCAGATGGCAGGATATTGAAAAACATTATTAGAAGGGAGGGAGCAAGGCATGAAAGCGCACTGATGGTTTCAAAAGATTAGGGTGCTTTGGTGGTGCTTTGCGGAAGTGATATATAATTTTGGCAGTGGACAAAAGGTTTATCAGATGAAAGTTGATAGTTTCCGTGGAGTGGACTTTGCTTCTTCTCCGGTCAATGTGGCTAATGGACGCAGCCCTAATGCGGTTAATTTAATCAGCGACTTGGCTGGAAAGCCTATCAAACGAACGGGTTATAAAGTTTTGGGAAGTTTGGGAGCTCAGATTAATGGTATTTACCGTTTAAAGACGAGCAGCGTCGAAAAAGTGTTAGTGCATAGCGGCACTAATTTATATGAGTGGGAAATATCAGAAGGAAAATTATTGGAAAATGCCGGTGTGGGTAATGGATTTACAGCAATTTACACAGAAATGGAAAATAAGCGCTCTTCTTGTGTGCAATTTGCTAATAAGCTGTGGCTGATGGATGGCAAAAAGCTATTGGTTTACGGTGAGGATGACGACCAAAGTTTTTCGGTGCAGAAGGTCGAGGATATAGCTTATGTGCCAACTACCATTATTGGGGCGAATCCGGATGGCAGTGAAGGATTAGTTTTTGAAGATGGCAATTTACTTAGCAGCTACAGAAAAAACAGTTTTTATGTTGACCAAGAAAATGCTGCTACCAAGGTGTTTGTTTTAGATAAAGTAAATTTAGCATCAGGCAGTGTCAGTGCCAGGGTGCTGCAGTCTAATGGTAGTTGGCAGACGATAAATGAGGGAAGCGGTTTGTCAGTCAATAGAACAGATGGAAAAGTAACATTCACTACTGCTCCCGGAACCAGCCCCAGTTTAGGTGAAGATAATGTTATAATTGAGTTTGCTTGGGTATCAGAAAAAGGCGGTAAAGAAAAGATTAATGGCTGCGAATTTGGTATGCTTTACGGGGTTGATGGTGAGAGCAACCGGTTATTTGTCAGTGGTAACGAGCAATGGGGAAATTATGATTTTTGGTCGGAAATGGATGATTTGACTTATTTCCCGGAAAATAATTATGCACGCTTAGGTCTGGAATCTTCGAATATTATGGGCTACAGCCGAGTTGGCAATAAGATGGCTGTGCATAAAGAAGACAATGGACAGGATATTACGGTTTTTTTGCGGATCGGAGATTTGGATAGTGATGGCAATGCATTTTTTCCTGCTTTTGACGGGGTAAGCGGTGTTGGGGCTTGCAGCAAGCATGGATTTGCGGTTTTTAATGGTGAGCCTATTTTTGTCGCCAGTGAAGGTGTTTTTGCTGTAACTACTCAAGACGTGACCGGCAATAAATATGCTGAGCTGCGGAGTTATTATGTCAATCCTAAGCTTTTAGCGGAGGAAAATTTGGCTGAATGTGTAGGCATGGAGTATAACAATTATTATTATTTAGCCATCAACGATCATGTTTATGTGGCTGACGGCAGGCAGAAGGTTTATGAAGAGAATGCTTCATCTTCTTCTTTTCAGTATGAGTGGTATTATTTCGAAAATGTACCGGTCAGAGTTTGGTTTGAGCATGAGGGAGATTTGTATTTTGCTGATAGCGCAGGAAAAATTTATCGCTTCTTTCGGGAAAGCGAGCATAGTGCTACGAACAATGTTTATATGGATAACGGAGTGGCTATTAAAGCGGTTTGGGATACGCCGTATTTTTCCTTTGGACATATGGGGTATTTGAAAAAAATTATCGGCTTTTGGTTAATGCTGGCGCCGTATCATCGTTCGGGGGTTAAAATTTATTATCGGGCGAAAGGCGATTTAAGTGAAGTGCGAACCGCTTATGCAGATATTTTTGATTTTGCCGATATAGATTTTAACAGGTTTACTTTTAATACTGATGATTCTCCTCTTATCGTGGCAACTAATAAGCCTTTAAGGCGCTTTATGCTGGTGCAGTTTCGTTTTGAAAATGCTGAGGCTGAGGCATTTGGTTTTTATGGTTTTGAAGTGCAGTATATTATACAAGGGCGATATCGAGCTTTATAAGTTAAAAGAGAGGTGATGAACAGATGGGATTAAGTGAATGCAAGTTAAGTGAAAGTTTTTTTAATGAAAAAGGCATTATTGCTTTATCAGATACTCCCAGCGCTAATGGCATGACTGCTGCGGAATTAAAAGCTGCATTTGATGATTTGAGCAAAAATTATGTAGGCGAAAGCTTAAATAATGTTATTGATATTTTGCTGGCTGAAGGCGGTGCCGGTCAAATCGGAACAACGATCAGCACTGATAACGGCAATAATGTGCAGGCAGTTTTAAATGACATTTCTAATGATTTAAATAATGTTAATGTCAGCTTAACTGCTCATGTAAGTAACAGTGGAAATCCTCACAATGTTTCTCCGGAGCAAATTGGGGCAGTTGCTAACAGCAAATTAACTGAAACAATAGTTAATGATAATACTAAAGTTCCTACATCAAAGGCTGTGTATAATCAATGGCTGGATATTAAAGATCATATGGATGATAAGAGCAATCCTCATGAGGTCTCTGCTTTGCAAATAGGCGCTGTTTCTATGGAGGCATTGAGTGATACGGTGGTGGATGATGAAAGTTTAGTACCAACCTCAAAAGCTGTGTATGCTGCGCTTGTTAGTATAGGGGGAGAAAGCGCCAGCGGCGGTGATATGTTTAAGGCTATTTATGACAGCACCAACAAGCTAACAGATATATTTGTTTATGCTGATGATGCAGCCAGTGAAGCTCAGAATGCGGCTCAGGCTTATGCGGAAGAGTACACGGATAGCTATGTTAATAGTTATACTGAGGCTCAGTTAAATGCTCATGACAGCGCTGCAGATGCCCATAATAGCAAATTTCAAACAAAAGCCGAAAGGAAATTATTTACTGCAACTATTTCTGCTTCGTGGAGCGGAGAAGAGGCTCCTTTTACACAGTCTGTCAGCATTTCGGGAATTTTAGCCAGCGATACGCCTCATATTACGCCTATTTTTAGCACTAATAGCGGTACAGCTGCCGCGGAGCTGGAGGCATGGGCATTAATTAATAAAGCAACAGCAGATAATGGGGCGATACTTTTTTCTTGTTTTGCTAAAAAACCTGCAGTAGCCATTAATGTACAGATTGAGGTGATTAGATAATGGGCGAATGTTTTTTGTATGGACAAGGCGGCGCCGGTGGCAATGTAAAACTGGCTACAGGAGAATTTGTTGCTGTCTCGGCAACTGAGGCAAACGATTACACGCAAACTGTGCAGTTAAGCACAGAATTTATTCCCGATTATATTGCCATTATGTGTGTTGGCAAAGGAACATCAACCGGTTATTCTATGGGATATTTGTTTACATTATTTTTTAACCGCAGCGAGGACAGTTGGAATATAGTTTGGGGCCGTGGAACCAGCAGCGATTCTAAAGTAGGGCATTATGACAGCTTAGAGAGTTGGGACTCCTCTATTCAATTGACCTACAATGAAGATTCAGGTGAATTGATTTTTAAAGGAGCAAGCGGAGGATATACGGCTAATTATGTTGCTTTTACCGGCGGGGCTGAATTTCGCTGGATTATGTGGAAGGAGTAGACGATGAAGGATATTATCAAAAAAAACTTTATTTTAGGCTACTGGAGCAGGTCAATGGTGCGCAAAGCAGTGCAGAAAAAGTTGATCAACAAAGATGAGTATTATCAAATTGTAGGCGAGGTTTATCGTTAAAAAGGAGTGTAGATAAAATGGGTGCATTGGCAAGTGGTATTGGTGCTATAATAGGCAGCATAATTAATCAAGGTTACGATGTCGATGATATTAAAAGCAGTGTCAGCGATTTTGTAAGCAGTATCACACAAAATAATAACAGCAGTAGTTCTGCCGGCAGTGGCAGCAGTTACGTAAGCGGGGGAACAAGCGGGACAAATACAAGCAGCATTGAATACAAAAAAAACAATGCGCAGCAATTAGTAAATAAATATGGCACCAGTGAAGAAGGACTGCAAAGTATTAATCGCCGGTTGGGATACAATGAAAAGGTGAGTGTAGACGATAAAGGCAATGTTTACTTTGCCAGCGGCGGACAGGAGTATTTGATCGGCGGCAAAGATTACGGCAAGGTGCAGTTTTATAATGGATTGGCTGCCGGAGGCGGCGGCTCGGCTATTATGAACAGTATTAATCAAACGCAAAAGCAGATTGATGATTATGTTTCTGAGCTGGCGGATTATCGTGCTTCTCTCCAATCATCGGCGGAAGATGCAGCAAGGCAGGCTTATGTCAATCAGCAGTTGGCACAAAAGTCCCTGCGCAATAATTTTTCACGCTATGGTTTAGTTAACAGCGGATATTATCAAAAAAATCAGCAAAGCCTGAAAAATGATTATGAAGATGCCTTGCGGGAGATACAGCAGGAATTGTCGGCTGGTTTAAGCGAAGCTGAAAGTCAGGAAAGCGATATTCGTCAGCAAGGAGCTGATGCTTTAAGCGAAATTTTAGCCAGCAGCGGACTTTTGAATGAAGATACTATTGAATTTGCGCAAAAGGAATTTCCGGTTATTAAATTAAGTAAAATCAGCGATGCTCAAGGAGTTTTTCAAAATAAACAAGTGCCTTCTAATCAAAAATCCACTCAGAGCGATGAGGTAAGTGAGGAAGAATTTGCTCAAGCTTTAAACAGTGATGTTGTCGGCAATTATCAGAGTATCGTTAACTATATTGCAGACAGCGAAAACACTCAAGAGCAGATTGCTCGGATTGCAGAACTGGTTAAAATGGGGTTCCCGCAAAATCTCTTGGTTAGTATTGCACAAAGGCTTTTGAGCAGCAGACAAGAAAACTAAATTATTTCACCATCGATGGCTGTTTGCAGGCTGCCGGAGGATTTGCTGCGAGTAATAGTTAAATGGTTTTTCGAAAAATTTAGGTGAATAGTTGGGAAGTATTGGATTGTTTGGCTGTTTTCCAATTTTTGATAGCTGAAAGAAACACTTTCTAAAGATTGGTCTTTTAAAAGTGACGTTAAAACAGGGGATATTTGTAAATTAAGGTGGGCGGGTGGGGTTAAGGTCTTTTCAATGGTGGAGCACATAAAGATATTTGGGTGGTTCTGCACGATGAGGGTGCCGTTAGTAAAATTGAAATAAAGGTGCTTAGGAAGTGGCTCTAAAGAGTTAAAGCAGATATTGCGCAGCTTTTGCTGCAGAGCAGTGGTGTAATGAGAGATAGCGAGATAACGAGGATTGACAGAAGTAAAGGTATTGAGCAGAAGCTGGCGGTAGGCAAAAAAGAGATTTTGCAAATAATAGTTATGAGTTTGAAATTCGTGATAAGCGGCTATTTCAGAAATATCCTTTAAAATTTCCTCCAGCTTCTTTGGCGTGATAATAGTTCCTGCGGCGATTAATAAATCAGCTGCTGTAAGCAAGTTTTCATCCGAAACGGATTCCAAAAGGGCATGGAGGCAGGCAGCACCATTAGCAGGGCAATCAAAGCCTTGGCTTAAAAACAGGCGGATGTATTCCAGCAGCATAAAGGTATTGGCTATAGAATACTTAGAAAAATTTTGAATTATTTGCGCTAAAACAGGAGTTTGCCGGGAGCCTAATTTTGTATTGGCATCAATATTGGTTAAGAGTAATTGGGCTAAAGAAAGTTCAGCGGGATCAGCTTTGCTGCAAATTTGCAATAATTCATTAATATTAGCTTGATTGGAAAACATGGAATCATCCTTTACAAATAAATTTTTGGTAAAAAAAGGTACATAATTTATTTTAGCAGGATGAAAGGCAAATTTGGTCGTTTCAGAAGCGACAATTTGAAAATAATTGGGAAAAATTTTCAGGAAAAGGGGTGTGGCAAGTGCTTGATTTTATCATAAGATATTATGTGCAGATTGTTTTGGCAATGAGTGTGACAGCTATCACGGCTGTTGCTTTGGCGGTATTTTCGCTTTTCAGCGGTGTCAGGGCACTTTTGCGCAACGAGATTATCGGCGGATATAATCATTATATGGCTAAAGAGTATATTCCTATTTATGCTATGGAAAATATTGGTGAAATGTATAAGGCTTATCATCGTTTAGGCGGCAACGGAACAATTACTAAGCTGGTTGAAGAATTAAAGAAATTGCCTTCCTATGTGGTTGATATAGGCAGTAAAGCTTGGGGAAAGGATGAGTGAGACAATGAAAATTAACTTTTTAGTGCGGGCAAAAAATCCATATTTTTGGATTGGTCTTTTAGGTGTAATTTTGACTGCGATGGGGGTATCGGCAGATGCCTTTACTTCCTGGCAGTCGGTGTTTGAACAATTTAAGCTATTGATTAGCAATCCTTTTATGTTAGGCAGTGTTTTTTTAGCGATATTAGGGGTGCTGCTGGATCCGACCACCAGTGGAATTGGGGACAGCAAGCAAGCTCTTAATTATACCAAGCCGAAAGAAGAGGTAGAAGAAAATGTTGGAGATAGTAAATGAATTTTTGCAAGCTGACAGCAGAAATTTTCGGGCGAACCGAAAAGAAAAAATTAAATATTTAGTGGTGCATTATACCGCTAACGATGGTGACACGGCTGAAAATAATGCCAAATATTTTGCAAGAGCATCCCGGGGGACATCTGCTCATTATTTTGTTGATGAAAAGGAAATTTGGCAATCGGTTAAAGATAAAGATGTAGCTTGGCATTGCGGCAGCACTAAATATTATCATCCGGAGTGTCGCAACGAAAACAGCATTGGCATTGAGATGTGTAGCTATAAAGACAGCAGCGGCTATCATATCAGCGGGGAGACGCAAAGCAGAACTATTGAATTGTTGGTGGTGCTGATGAAGAAGTATGATATCGACTTAAATCATGTTTTAAGACACTATGATGTAACACATAAATCTTGTCCGGCACCATTTTTGGAAGAATCGATTTGGAGAAATTTTAAAGAGAGGGTGCAAGCAGCTATGGAAGAACGTAAGAGTTTGGTGGTTGATGTAAAAGGCAAGGAGGTCGTAGTAGAAGCGATTGAATTGGACGGCGTAAATTATGTGCGCTTAAGAGATGTGCCGAAACTAATCCCGCCGCTTGAAGTCGGCTATGATGACAAAAAAGGCAGACCTACTATTAAATAAAAAAAGCAGTTTGGAAATCCAAACTGCTTTTTTTATAATACTTTGGCCAAGAAATTTTGTAAACGTTCACTTTTGGGGTGATTAAATATTTCTTCCGGTATCCCTTGCTCAATGATTACGCCGCCGTCCATAAAAATTACTCGGTCGGCTACTTCACGGGCAAAGCCCATTTCGTGAGTAACGACGATCATCGTCATGCCTTCAGCGGCTAACTCCTTCATAACGTCTAAAACCTCGCCGACCATTTCCGGGTCTAAAGCAGAGGTTGGTTCGTCAAAAAGCATAACCTCCGGCTCCATGCACAAGGCACGCACGATGGCAATACGCTGCTTTTGACCGCCGGACAATTGGCTGGGATAAGCATCAGCACGATCAGCTAAACCAACCCGGCTTAAGAGCTCCCGGGCGTGTTTTTCTGCTTCAGCCGGCTTCTTTTTCAAGAGTTTAGTCGGTGCCAAGGTCATATTGCGCAAAATAGTCATATTGGGGAAGAGATTAAAATGCTGAAAAACCATACCCATCTTTTGCCGGTGCTTGTTGATATTAACATGCTTGCCGGTAATGTCTATGCCGTCTAATTCAATAGTGCCGGAAGTAGGCAACTCTAAGAGATTGAGCGAGCGCAGGAAGGTTGATTTGCCGCTGCCGGAAGGTCCGATAATGACTACAACCTCGCCTTTGTAAATCTCGGCAGTAACGCCGTCTAAGGCTTTGACAGCGCCGTTATTGTAATGTTTTTTGAGATTGGTTACTTTGATTAATACTTCTTTATTATCGTTCACTCTTACGCAGTCTCCTTTCTACTTTTCGAACAACTCTAGTTAAAATCAGAACCATGACAAGATAGAACAAGGCAACCGCGATTAAGGGCATAAAAGGAGAAAAGGTTGTCCCGCGAATAACGTTACCTGCTCTGGTGATATCGGTAACAGCCACATAACCGGCTACCGAGGTTTCCTTTAAAAGGGCGATAAACTCGTTTAACAGCATTGGCAGCACATTTTTTAGAACTTGGGGGATGATGATATAAAGCATCGTTTGAAAATAGTTAAATCCTAAAGAATATCCTGCTTCAAACTGCCCGTTGTCGATGGACATAATGCCGCCGCGGAATATTTCCGCTACATACGCACCGGAATTGACACCGAAAGTCAGCATCGCGATGGCAACACCGTTTTTGGAAGAAGCAAATATGATAAAAAAGAATATTAAAAGCTGTACTACTACCGGTGTGCCGCGGATAATGGTTAGGTAAGTCTGCGCTACAAAGTTTAAAATTGACATCAGATAATACTTTAAGCCTTTATGCCGTTTCAGCGTTTCATAATTTTTATCATATGTAGAGCGGATAGTGGCAAGGAGGATACCGATCAAAATACCGATTATTGCCGCAGCAATAGTTATTTTCAAGGTGTTTTCCAAACCGGTTAGCATGGTTTTGTAGCGGTCTTTTTCGATAAAGTTGAGGATAAACTGCCCCTTTAAGTCATAGAAAAATAATTCGATGTTATATAATAATTGTTCCAAAGGCTTGCATCTCCTTTTTTAGGTAAAAATATGAGAAAAAGGAAAAAAGCTGAAGACGGCAGAACCATCTCCAGCTATTTGGGTTCTATAAATTATTCTGCAGCAATATATTTGTCGATGATTTCCTGAACAGTACCGTCTTCGATCAATTCATTCAAAGCAGTGTTGATTTTCTCCAAAAGCTCGGTGTTTTCTTTGGCAACACAGATGGAGTAGTCTTCAACCACAAACTCGGTAGGCAGAATAGTTAAGCCTTCGTTGGCTTCAACATAGTATTTAGCAGGCTCATTGTCGATGATAACGCAGTCAACCTTGCCGGCTTTTAATGCTTCAACAGCATCGTTGCCGCTGTTATACTGCTGTACACGGTCAGCACCGAAATCTTCGCTGGCATAGATGTCACCGGTAGTGGCTAATTGTACGCCGACAACTTGAGAAGCACCTTCTGCATATAAATCATCAGGAGAGGTGATGTCAGAGCCTTCGGGAACGATAACTACTTGGTAGCCGGTAGCATAGCTGTCGGTAAAGTTAACATTTTCCAAACGATCCTCGGTAATGGTCATACCTGCCATACCCATGTCGTATTTGCCGGTAGCAACACCGGTAACAATAGAATCGAACTCGATGTCAACGATTTCTAACTGCATGCCTAATTTTTCAGCAATTTTAGCAGCGATTTCTGCATCGATACCTACAATGTTTTCACCGTCGTAGTATTCATAAGGCGGGAAATAAGCATTGGTAGCCATAGTTAAAACTTCTTGGTCACCGTTTTCCGGGTTTTGAGTAGTTTCATCGTTACTGCAAGCAGTAAAGGAGAACATCATCATTAATGCCAATGAAACTACTAATAAAGTTTTCATAGTCTTTTTCATTTTAATTACCCCTTTGGATTAATAATTTTGCATTAAGCATACATAATTATACACGAGCAGGGTAATATTGTCAAGGTGAAATACAATATATATGATAATCTTAAGATTTTTGCAAACATTTTAGAGGATAATCTTAAGATTTTTGCAAACACTTTAGGGGACAATTTTTAAATTTTAACATTTTTAAGCACAAAAATGTCAAGCAAGAGTAAAAAAATAAAAATATCCTTGCTTTTTCATTTTTTATAGTTTATAATATATTGAAATTTATACTCTGCAAAAAAAATTATAAGCGCCAGGACCAGATTGGTTGACGAGGAAGAAGTTTATCGAAATTTTCGGCGGATGCTTCTCGGTCGCTGTATGACCTAAGGAAAAAACAAAAAATGCCGGCAACGGCATAACAAAGATTTTCCGATACAGTTGCAGACCGTATATAATGAATACGATTATGGAGGTCAAAAAAATGTGTGGTATAGTAGGCTTTATCGGAGTACGACCTGCTAAAGATATTTTATTGGACGGTTTGGCAAAGTTAGAATATCGGGGATATGATTCGGCAGGCATAGCTGTGCTGGAAGACGGCTTAGAAGTAGAAAAATCAGTAGGCAAATTAGCTAATTTAGTGGAAAAACTGAAAGATAAAGAGTTAAACGCAACAATCGGCATCGGTCATACCCGCTGGGCAACCCACGGCAAACCCTCAGATGCCAATGCTCATCCGCATACTTCGGCAAATAAAAAATTTGCTGTTGTCCACAACGGCATTATCGAAAACTATTTGCAGTTAAAAGAAGATTATTTAAATGATGTTTGCTTTCAGTCGGAAACAGACACAGAGGTAGTGGCTCAGCTTTTGGGTAAATTTTATGACGGCAATTTAGAAGAAACGGTGCGCCGGGTTTTGGCGCTGTTAAAGGGCTCCTACACCTTGGTTATCCTTTGCAGCGACTATCCGGATTTATTGATCGCTTGCCGCAAAGCCAATCCTTTGGTTTTGGGCGTAGGCGAGGGCGAAAACTTTATCGCTTCCGATGTGCCGGCTTTATTGGCCTACACCAGAAACTGCATCTATCCTAATGACGGTGAATTATGCTTTGTTAAGCGTGAGGGCATCACCATTAAGGACAGCGAGGGGAAGATAATCGAGCCTAAAATTAAGCAAATTTTGTGGAATGCCGAAGCGGTAGAGAAAAACGGCTATGAGCATTATATGCTCAAAGAGATTCACGAGCAGCCGGATGCGTTCCGCCGGATGCTGAAAAATCGCTTGAAGGACGGCAAAGTTTATTTTGAAGAATTCACCTGGAATAAAGAGCAGGCTAAAAAATGGCGCAAAATCCATATTGTCGCCTGCGGCACGGCTTATCATTCCGGCTTGGTCGGCAGAACTGTCTTTGAAAAACTGGCAAAGATTCCGGTAGAGGTAGAAATCGCCAGCGAGTTCCGCTATCGTGAGCCGATGCTCGATGAAGATACCTTGGTTATCGCTATCAGCCAATCCGGCGAAACAGCGGATACTAAGGCTGCTTTGGAAGAAGGCAAAAGCAAAGGCTGCAAGGTTTTAGCGTTAACTAATGTGGTGGACAGCGCTGTTGCCAGAGAAGCGGATTATGTCTTTTATCTGCAGGCTGGACCGGAAATTTCCGTAGCGTCCACTAAAGCTTATACAACTATGCTTTTGGCGCAATATTTACTGGCAATTTATCTGGCAGACTTAAGAGAGTGCATCAGCCAGGATGCTTATGCTTCTTTGGTACATCAATTAACCTTGCTGCCTCAGTATGCCGAAAAAATCATGCTGGAGGAGAATTTAAAGCAATTAGCCAAACTGGCTGAAGAATATCATGACACGGAAAATTTATTTTTCGTCGGCAGAGGCATGGATTGGGCGATTGCTTTGGAAGGCTCGTTAAAATTAAAGGAAATCTCCTATATCCATGCGGAAGCCTATGCTGCCGGTGAGCTCAAGCACGGCACCTTAGCTTTAATCACCGACAAAACGCCGGTTATCGCTTTGGCGGTGCAGGGAAAAACCTATGACAAAACCCTCTCCAATATCAAAGAGATCAAAGCCCGTGACGCTAAAGTTTTGGCAGTAGTCAAGGAAGGCGCTGAGCAAATTGATAAGGTAGTGGATAAGGTTCTTTATCTGCCGGCAATGGACGATATGGTCATGCCGATTTTAAGCGTTATACCGTTGCAGTTAATCGCTTATTATACAGCCAAAGACCGCGGCTGCTCTATTGACCAGCCCCGCAATCTGGCAAAAAGCGTCACAGTAGAATAATTTGTGCCCTTGAATTTTATTCAAGGGCTTTTTTGTCGCAAAAATGCTAAAAAATGGCTTCTTTGTTTGATTATAAATATCCTGTCATAAGCAAAAGCTAAAAGCAAAATAAATTGGCTAAAAGTTTGCTTAAAGGATTGCACTTTACTTTTAAATAGGTTAAAATAGATTAGTTAGGAGGTTTTTAAATGACCAAAGAAAGGGAAAAGAGTTTAGCAAAATTATGCACAGTCTTAGGCGTGGAGCTCAAGGATTATGTTTTATTGGATCGCGCCTTAACCCATCCGTCTCATGTTTGTGACAGCGGCGAGGAAAACAACCAGCGTTTGGAATTTTTGGGTGATGCGGTAGTGGATTTAATCATGGGCGAATATCTTTACGAGCATTTCCCCCGGAAGCCCGAGGGTGAACTGACACGCATGCGTGCCGCCTTAGTCTGCGAAACATCGCTGGCTAATGCCGCCAAAAGAGTGGATTTAGGCCGCTATTTGCTTTTAGGCAAAGGGGAAATCAATAACGGCGGAGCCAAACGTTCGTCCAATTTAGCCGACGCTTGGGAAGCCGTGATGGCCGCTATTTATTTAACAGCTTCTATCGAGCAGGTTAAGCCGATTATGCTTAAATTTTTAGAGCCTGAGATGGAGCTGGTCTTCAAAGGATTTTATGGTGATTACAAAACACAACTCCAAGAAATAGTACAACGAAATCCGGACAGCCTTATCGAGTATAAAATCGTCAGCGAAAAAGGTCCGGACCATGACAAGGAATTTACGGCGCAGGTTTTTGTAAATAGCCAGTTAAAAGGAGAAGGAACAGGCAAAACCAAAAAGGAAGCGGAGCAAAATGCTGCCCTTTATTATTTGCAGAAAATAGGTGAAGCCGGTGAGTAAAGAGTTAATCATTCCGGTTTTCATTCCCCATTTGGGGTGTGAGCACAGATGTGTGTTTTGCAATCAGCGTAAAATTTCAGGACAAGCCACCATTCCCACATTAGAGGAAATTAGGTCACAGGTTGGCGAGTACCGCAAAAGCTGCTCTAATCTTAATGAGCGGGAAGTGCACTTAGCCTTTTACGGCGGCAGTTTTACCGGTATCAGCGAAAAAATGCAGGAGGATTATTTAAGCTTTGCTTTGGCTTTAAAAAAGCAAGGCTTGATTGCGAAAATCCGCCTTTCAACCCGGGCTGACTATATCGATGCCAAGATTATCGCGCGGCTGAAATCTTATCAGGTGGATATCGTGGAATTAGGTGTGCAGTCCATGGACGAGGAAGTATTAAAGCTGTCCAAACGGGGGCATACGGCGGCAGATGTGGAAAAAGCGGCAGAGCTAATCAAGCAAGCCGGCATTACTTTAGGCTTGCAAATGATGATTGCCCTGCCCGGTGATACACCGGAAAAATCCCTAGCCACCGCCAAAAAGATTATTGCCTTAAAGCCTGCTTTGGTGCGGATTTATCCTACGGCGATCATTAAAGACACTGAGCTGGCAGAGCTTTGGCAAAAAGGCTCATATGAGCCGTGGGATTGGGATATTTTGTTGGATACGGCGGCTCAAATTGCCCTGCTTTTTCAAAAGAACAATATTTTGATTATTCGCATCGGGCTGCAAGCGGCGGATAATCTGAATTTGGGCAAGGATTTATTGGGCGGAGCTTATCACCCGGCATTGGGTGAATTGGTTAAAGGGCGCATCATGAGAATGAAAATGGAAGAAACATTAAAAAATTTGCCTTCCAATCAAGCTTATCGGGTTTTATGTGCGCCCAAAATGCTTTCACAGGTTAAAGGGCAGAAAAATTGCAATGTTCTTTATTTCGCCCAAAAATATGCCCAAAGGCTTTATATCGAAGCCGCTGAGGGAATTAATGCCCCTGATATTCAAATTAAACCGATGATTTAAGGAGGAAGGGTTTTGTATTTAAAAAGTTTAGAAATACAAGGTTTTAAATCCTTTGCCGATAAAGTACAGTTTCAATTCACTCCCGGAGTGAGCGCCATTGTCGGACCTAACGGCAGCGGCAAGTCCAATGTGGTGGACAGCATTCGCTGGGTTTTGGGCGAGCAGAGCGCCAAAAGCCTCCGGGGCAGTAAAATGGACGATGTCATTTTCTCCGGCAGCAGCAAGCGCCGGGCTGTCGGTATGGCGCAGGTAAGCTTGGTAATGGACAACTCCGACGGCAAATTTCCCATGGAGCAAAGCGAAATTTCCATTACCCGCCGCCTTTACCGCAGCGGTGAGAGCGAATACATGATTAATAAATCTCCCTGCCGTTTAAAGGATATTCACGAATTATTCTTGGATACCGGCGTAGGCAGAGAGGGATTTTCGGTTATCGGTCAAGGCAAGGTCGATGAGGTTTTAAGCTTAAAAGCTGAGGACCGCCGGGGCTTGATTGAGGAAGCGGCGGGAATCATGAAATATAAATACCGCAAAAAAGAAGCCGAGCGCCGCTTGGAAGAAACCACCGCCAACATGGAGCGCTTGAATGATATAACTTACGAATTAAAAGAGCGCTTAGGTCCTTTGGGCGAGCAAGCCCAAAAGGCGAAAAGCTATCATTTGTGGAAAAATGAAATGGATGCTTTGGCTTTAAGCTTAGATTTAGAAGAAATGGAAGCTTTAGCCGCTAAAAAAGTTATTTTTGAGCAAAATTTAAAAAACCGGACAGACCAGTTTTTAGCCGCCGAAGCAGCAGTTAACAGCTTGGACGGCGCCAATATTGTCGAAAAACAGCATTTGCAGGAAAAAGAAGAGGAATATTCTAAAGTCAATGAAAACACTTTTGCCTGGCAAAGAAAAAGCGAAGACTGCGCCAATGAAGAGCGCATTTTAACTCAGGCAAAGGAGCAGACTTTGCTTCGAATGGAGCAAATTAAAGAGGAAAAAACTTATCTTCTGCGCGAAAAAGAGCATTTGCAAAGCTCATTGGCAGAGAAAAAAGCCAAAGAGCAGGAATTAAGCGCTGATTGGCAGAAGATGCGCAGTGCTTTGACGGAGCTGAAAGCCGAGAGTGAAAAATTATCCTCCGAGCTGGAGCTTAAGCGCCAAGCACAGAACGAACACAGCAACAATTATTTGGAGCTTCTGCAAAAGCAAGCTCATAAAAATAACCAAAACAGCGCTTTGGCGCAAAAGAGCGACCAGCTGGAGCAGATGCTTAAACGAAGCGGGGAGAAAATTGCCCGCTTAAATCAGGAAAAAGAGCAGTGCAATAATGATTTAGCCGCTTGGCAAAAGCTTTATGAGGAAAACCAAAAAGCTAAAGAGGATTTGGCAGTTAAAATTGAAGATTTAGCCAAAGAGCTGGCTAAATATCGTGCTGATTACGGCAATTTATTGGAAGAAGAAAAGGAAGTCCAAAGCCTATGGCAAAAATCCAGTTCCCGCTTGCAGGCATTAAAGGAGCTGGAAGAAGGCGGCGACGGCTACCAATACGGTGTTAAAAGTATTTTAGAAGCCAAACGTGGCGGCAGGCTGCAAGGCATCGTCGGCACAGTTGCTCAAGTCATCAAAGTGCCGCCTAATCTGGAAAAAGCCATCGAAGTAGCTTTGGGCGGCAGTTTGCAAAATATTATTACGGCTAACGATCAAGACGCTCAAAGGGCAATTAATTATCTTAAGCAGCAGAAAAAAGGCCGGGCAACCTTTATGCCTTTAAATACCGTAAACGGACAAAAAAGCAAGGAAGATTTAAAGGAAAAGGGCGTTTTAGGATTAGCCGCCGATTTGCTGGGGTATGATAAGCAGTATGAAAATATTATCAATAACCTCTTAGGACGGGTTTGGATCGTTGATAATTTAGCGCAAGCAGTAGAAATCGGCAAAAAACATAGATTTTCTTTACGTTTGGTAACCTTGGAGGGCGAGGTAATAAGCCCCGGCGGAACATTAAGCGGCGGCAGTTTTGCCAACCAAAAAAGCGGCATTTTACTGCGTTTGCGCCAAATTGAAGAATTGAGCCAAAAAACTGAGCTGCTTAAGCAAAGCTGGCAGGATATCGGGGCAAAATTAGAAAGTGTGCAGGAAAAACTCAAAGGCTTAAACGAAGATAATCAGCTTTTGCAGGAGAAAAACGAGGAGTATATCCGCCAGGCTTTGACTTTGGAAAATAAGCTGACTCAAACACAAAAGGATTTGCAGCGCTTAGAGGGTGATTTAAGCCTGGAAAGCTTGGAGGTCAATGAGGCAGCAGAGGAACTGCGCTTGGCTAAGGCAGAGCTCCAAGAAATTGCCGGTCAATTAGAAGACTTAGCCGCCAAACTCGCCTCTTGGAGCGATACCGATGAAAGTCAAAAACAGCTCATCAATAGCTTAGAGCAAGCCTTGAAGGAAAAGCAGGAGTTTCTCCATAGTGAGGAATTGCAATTCACCCAAGTGAAGGAGCGCCTGCAGGCATTAAAAGAGCAGAGGGCAGAGGCTGAAAGACAGCTTGACGGCTACGACAGCCAGTTTGCCGCCAAAACCGAAGAATATACAGCCAAAGAGCAGCTATTGGCGCAAACTGAGCAAGATTTAGCGCTTAATGCTCAAAATTTAAAAGAAGCTCAGGCAAATTTCTATACTCATAAGCAAAATCAAGAAATTCTGCGCAGTAAAATAGACAATCTGAAGCAAATAATTGCCGCTAATGAAGAAGATCTGCGGCAAAAACAGCGTTTGACGCAAAGCTTGCAGGCAGAAAAATTTCAAACGGAGTTAGAGTTTAATAAAATTAACAACCGTTTGGAATCACTAAACCAAAATTTAGCCGAAAACTATGCCTGCACCTTTGAAGAGGCGTTGCTTAAAAAAACAGAAATCGCGGATAAGGAGCAGGCTAAGAAAACAGTTTCTAAGCTCAAAAGCAAAATCGCCGCTTTAGGCAATATTAACTTTGCCGCTATCGAGGAATTTGCCGAGGTCGAGGAACGCTTGGAATTTTTGCAGAAGCAGTTAGACGATTTAACCCAAGCCAAAGCGTCATTGGATCAGGTCATCAAAGAGATGGAGCAAATCATGGCAAAAAAATTCCGGGAGACTTATGTGGTGGTCAATAATATCTTCAGCGAAGTTTTTGCCACCATGTTTGGCGGCGGTGAGGCGCGCTTGCAGTTGTCCAACCCCAATGATTATCTGCGCACCGGGGTAGAAATAGTAGCTCGTCCGCCCGGCAAAAAGGAGCAGACCTTGTCTTTGCTTTCCGGCGGTGAAAGAGCGATGACAGCGATTGCTCTTTTGTTTGCCTTATTAAATGTGCGTCCCAGCCCCTTTTGCGTGCTGGATGAGATTGAGGCGGCATTGGACGAGGTTAATGTCGAGCGCTTTGCCCGCTTTATCAAGGAATACACGAAAAGAAGCCAGTTTATCGTGATTTCTCACCGCAAAGGTACGATGGAGGCGGCAGATGTGCTTTACGGCGTATCAATGGAAAATGACGGCGTGTCCAAATTGGTTTCGGTGCGCTTAGAGGATTATGAATAAAATGAAGGAGAGAAAGATATGGGTTTTCTAGCAAGATTCAGAGGCAAAAAGGAAGAAGAAACAGCCGAGGAAAAACAGCTTAATTTAGGCTTGGATAAAACCAGACAGGGCTTTGTCAGCAAAATATTCGGCGTCTTTAACGGCAAAGAAATCGATGATGATTTGTATGAGGAATTGGAAGAAGCATTAATCGCCGGCGATGTAGGCGTGGAAACGGCGCTGGAAATCACGGAACGCTTGCGCAAAAGAGCCAAAACCGACAAAATTAAATATGCCAGCGACTTAAAAGAAGCTTTGGCGGAGGAGATTGCCGATTTATTGGGGCAGGAGGTTGCTCCTTTGGCTTTGGCAAAAGGTGAATTGAATATTATTTTGGTTGTAGGCGTAAACGGTGTCGGCAAAACTACCAGCATCGGCAAAATTTCCAGCCGCCTGAGCAAAGACGGCTATAAGGTTATCTTAGGTGCTGCTGATACCTTTAGAGCAGCAGCGGCGGATCAGCTGAAAATCTGGGGCGAGCGGGTCGGTATTGATGTCATCGCTCACCAGGAAGGGGCTGATCCGGCGGCGGTAGTTTTTGATGCTATTGCCGCGGCGAAAAACCGCAAAGCCGATGTCTTAATTATCGATACTGCCGGCAGACTGCAAAACAAAACCAATCTGATGAATGAGCTCAGCAAAATCCGCAAGGTTATCGACAGAGAAGCAAACGGCGCTTTGAAAGAAGTTCTTTTGGTGCTTGATGCTACAACCGGGCAAAATGCCTTGTCCCAAGCCAAAGTTTTCGGAGAAGCTACCGGCATTACCGGTGTAGTCTTGACTAAATTAGACGGCACAGCCAAAGGCGGTGTAGTTTTAGGCATTAAATCGCAGTACGATTTGCCGGTTAAATTTATCGGTATCGGCGAGCAGGTGGAGGATTTGCAGGTGTTTGACCCGCAAAGCTTTGCTCGGGCACTCTTTATGGACGAGGAGGAAGAAGCATGAGAATTTTAATCAAAAACGCTCAAATTTTGACCATGACTGCTCCGGAGCTTCAAAAAGGCGATATCTTAATCATTGAGGATAAAATAGCCGCCGTCGGACAAGTACCCCGGGAAATGCTGACAGGCAGTGAGAAAGTAATTGAGGCTGACAATCATTTGGCTATGCCGGGACTTATAAACGCTCACACTCATGCGGCAATGACCCTTTTGCGCAGCTATGCCGATGATTTGGAACTGATGACTTGGCTCCATGACGAAATCTGGCCGGCAGAAGACAAGATGGACGCTGAGGATATTTATTGGGGTACGATGTTAGCTATAGCTGAAATGATTAAAGGCGGCACAACGACCTTTGCCGATATGTATGGTCCGTTTATGGATAAAGTAGCGGAAGCAGTCACCTCCAGCGGTATCCGTGCCAATCTTTCCCGCGGCTGTGTCGGCGCAGCTGATCCGGAGAAAATTAAAATAGCGGAAAATATTGCTCTTTTTGAGCAGTATAATAATGGAGCTGACGGACGAATCAAAGTCTGGTTCGGTCCGCATGCGCCCTATACCTGCTCTAAGGAATATCTGCAAAAGCTGGCGCAAGCCGCTTGGGAGCGTGGCAGCGGAATCCATGTTCACCTTGCCGAAACTACCTCGGAGCTGGAGCAGATTAAAGAGGGCTACGGTCTTTCGCCGGTTGAATATTTGGCGCAGGCAGGAATTTTTGACGGTCCGTGCTTAGCTGCTCACGGTGTATGGCTTAGTGATGAAGAAATAGCGTTTTTAAAAGGCAAAGATGTCAGCGTTGCTCATAATCCGGTGAGCAATATGAAGCTTTCTTCCGGAGCGGCACCGGTGGCAAAAATGCTCGCTTGCGGTTTAAATGTCGGCTTAGGCACCGACGGTGCTTCCAGCAATAACAGCTTGGATATGTTTAAGGAGATGGCAGCAGCGGCTTTTTTAAGCAAATTAAGCACTATGGAGCCTACCTCGCTGCCTGCCTATGAGGTTTTAAAAATGGCAACCGTCGGCAGTGCCAAAGCTCTTCATTGGGATAAGGAAATCGGCACCTTGGAAGCCGGCAAAAAAGCCGATTTAATCCTTTTGGATTTAAATCAACCTCACTTCTGCCCGTGGAATAATTCCGTCAATGATTTGGTTTATTCCGCCAAAAGCAGTGATGTAACCCATACAATTGTTAACGGACAAATTTTGATGGAGGAGCGCAAGCTTTTAACTATCGATCTTGCCGAAGTTATGGCTCATGCTCAAAAATGCGCCAAAAGAATTACCGCAAAATAAGAAAACCCGCCTGTGCAAGGCGGATTTTTTGTGTTATTAGACAGATATTGAAGTTGAAGCGCTGATTGGTTCTTTGGAGCTGTCGGTGCGGTCATAGGCTAAAACTTTGTAATAATAAGTGTGACCGCTTTGGGCAGTGGAATCATTGTAAGCAGTGGTAGTGATTACCTCGGATTTGCCGATTTGGTTAGCATTATTAGCGGCAAAATCCGGGGATTCGCCTCTGAAGACGTAATATTGATATTCATCGCTGCTGGGAGCGTTCCATTCCAACAAAACTCCTTGAGAAGTTGCCTGGGCGTTCAAGGTCATGCTTGTGACCGTGCTTGAACCGCCTTGATTACCCTGGCTGCCTTGGTTGTTACCGCTGCTGCCTTGGTTGTTGCCGCTGTCAGGAGTAGTGGCAGAGCCGTAATTGCTGCCGGCTATGGCTAATTCATTGCTGGCATTAATCGGAGCATTGGTAGCTTTGCTGTAGGCAACTAAATAGTAGTAGTAAAGCTGGGTGCTGTCGATATTGCTGTCGACAAAGGAAGTGCTTTCCGTCTGGCTGATTAAGGTGCTGGAACTGGCGGCAAAGCCTGATGAATTGCCGCGGTGTACTTCGTAATAGATATTATCACCCAAGCTGTTCCAGCTTAATTCTACATTATTGCCGTTTAAAGTAGCATGGAGAACCAAAGAGCTGGGGTTAGTATTGGTGTTGGCATTATTTTCGCTGTTGTGTACGGTGCAGTATCCCGGAACTTCCAAAGCGCTGTCGCTGGGGGCAGATACACCGGGGGCGATATTGCTGCTCCAAGGAATTTCTCTCTGCAAGAATACCTTGTCTACCGGTTCACCGGGGCAATACTGAGTATAAAGCTGACCGGTTTCGGAGCAAACCTGACCTTTTACCCACACATTAGATGTTTCTTTGGGAACAGTATCTTTGGTGAATAACTCACTGCGCTGATATTCAGCAGGAGTCAAAGTGCTGGGCAGTAAGCCTGATTTAGTATCAACAGTTACTGATACGACATCATCAGGACGTTTGAAATCCTCTACCGGCAAGCCTTGGTGGGCATATTCCATAATAGCTTTAAATACCGGACCGCAGCTGCCGCCGGCGCTGGTAATGGAGTTGATCTGTTTAGGCTGATCATATCCCATCCAGACTACACAGGCGTATTGCGGAGTATATCCGGCAAACCAATAATCTTTTCTGTCGGTAGTAGTACCGGTTTTACCGGCGGTAACTCTGCCGCTTAATTTAGCTCTGCCGCCGGTACCGCCGCTTTCGGAAGTGGCGCTGGCTAAGGCATCGCTAATCATATAGGCGGTGGACTCTTTCATGGCAACTTTCTTTTCCGGTTTGTTTTCGTAAAGTACAACACCGTCCATATTGGTAATTTTGGTAACGGTATAAGGTTCGATATAAACGCCTTCGTTGGCAAAGGCTGCATAAGCTGCCGCTAATTCAATAGGACGAACACCGTCAGTTAAACC
>CALXSY010000014.1 GCA_944391285.1 uncultured Clostridia bacterium | reverse complement strand
TGCAAGAATAGCCGAAAGAGTATGCCGAGTTTACAGGATAGAATTATTAAAAATTTGGAATGTATTAGGCATAAGCGCAGAAGAAAGAGAAAGCTTTCTTGTAGAGGTAAACGAGCCGCCGCCGAAAGAGTTCTTATAATTTGGGCATAGCAAAGAGAAAATAAAAGCCGTACAGGCGTTTGAAGCGGGGTGCAGTAAGCTTAAATTAAAAGATAAGGCAAATATACCTTTAAGAAAAAATATAGCCCTTGGCGGGCGCATAAGAATAAAGGAGAGTTGATAAGATGATTAAATTAACAGACGGCTTTTTTATTACGGCAGATGAGCGGAATTTCATGCTTAGACAAGAACAGACAGCAAGCAAGGACGGCAAGAAAAAAGAAAGTGTCGTCCTTGGGTACTATATGAACCTTAGCGACTGCTTAGCAGGATTTTATAAGGTGCTTACACGAAGGCTAACTACAAAAGAGGATATGACCTTGCAACAAGCAATATTAGAATTTAGGCGCATTGAGGAAGATATAAGGCGATTAGCAAGCGGCGAAGATGATTTTTAATTTTTAGTATATGTTACAAGTGTTACACAAGTGTTACAAATTAAAATTCAAAAATCCCTTATTAAAGGCGTTTATTATTATATGTAACATTTGTAACATATGTAACACTATATATACACTATATAGGGAAGTACCTTTTATATTAATATATATACATATTAATATACTAATATATATATAGTGTATGTCAAAAAAAGTGTTACAGTGTTACAAGTGCTACAAGTACGATAAATATCGTAAAAAAGTGTAACATCTTGAAACATTTGTAACACTTTTGGCTTTAAAGAGAGTAACAGATAATAAAAATGACCCCCTAAAATAGGGAGTCATCAGGGATAAAAAAAGAGAGGAAAGGCGGCGCAGGAATGGCAACAGAAAAAGAGAGAGCAAAAGCAGAGCTTGAGCAGTTGCACCAGATAAGAGAAAGTATTGACTATCTGCTTGCGTGCCGCTTGGAAGCATATGAAAAAGCTTGCAGGATAACCGCAAGCCCTTATAGTATGCTTAAAGTTAAAACTACAAGCTTTGGAGATAAGGCGGGTAATGCGGCGGCTTTGGCGGCGGACTTGTCTGCAGAGATAACCGCTTTATTTTATGACTATTGGGATTTAATGCTGAAGCTACACGAAAAAATAAGCTTAATTGCTGATGTAGACTTGCGCTTGATATTAGAATTGCGCTATTTGAATTTTAACCAATGGAATATTATTGCTAAAAAGCTAAACTTTTCAGAAAAGCACGTTTTCACCTTACACAATAAAGCTTTGCTTGCTTATGCAGAGATAGGACGAGATAAGAATATTTTCCCAAACTAAAAAAGGAGTGATAAAATGCAAAGTTATAGAAGATGTAAAGGGCTTACCCGAGGAACAAGAGAGGAAAAAGAGGGATTCTTTCTTGGTTGGGGTATAGACTGTTGCGAAGATGGTAGCTTTACAGTTGCTTTGGTAGAATTATGCGGCGGATCTGTTGTAACCGTTTTACCGGAAAACTTAACTTTTTTGGATAGGCTATCAGACAAGAAAGTAATAAAAGGAGATACCATTTTGCTATAAATGGAGTAACGAAACGTGACACCCTTTAACGACAAAGAAAAACCAGTACCCTAATTTAGGTGAATGGTTTAAAAGGAGCGCAAACAATGGAAAAGATATTTGATTTTGATAAACCGGAAGAAGAACAAGAAGCTTTGATATTAGCAGAAAGGACAGCAGACTTCTACAAAACAGCAAGGGAGCTAAGTAATTTTATAGCTAAGCTTCCGCTTGACCGGTCGGAAAATGATGAGCTTATAAACCTAATCATCAAACAAGTACAAGCGGCAGAAAGTGGAGCTTTTTTGCGTGGCTTTCGTATGGGTATAGATTTTAACGAATGGCAGGAGCAGAATATTCCGCCGCTTGAAGTGCATAGCAAAAACGAAGAAGAAGTAAAAAGTTAAAGAGTACAAGGGGGTAACAAAATGCGACACCCTTAAAAGCCCGCCTTATTTTGGTGCTACCATTGGCAAATGGAGTAACCAAAAAAACAATCAAAAAATCGCACAAAAAAAGAAAAAAAGGTAACACAAAAAAATATATTTTACTCGACTATGCGCACGTGGTTAGCAATGTTAAAAAAGCCGTTTTATTATACTTGTTCGCTTGAATTTTCAGAAAATGAGCCATTCAAAAAGCGGCATAATTCCTCTTGGGAAAAATGCCTTTTATTTGTGGTGCAAACATGGAAAAGCACCGCCGCAAAAGCGATAAATAAGCCGATACTTATAAAAATTTCGTGGTGCCATTCGTGGTGCTAAGCATTATTTTATAGCGTATTTTACTGTAAAACAGCGGAATTATTTACGGATTAGAGAAATAAAGAAAAGCCTTGTTAATCGCATTCTTTGAAGATTACGACCAACAAGGCTTTTATTAATTTCTGCGGTAGATGGGACTTGAACCCATACCCGAGACCGGACACGCCCCTCAAACGTGCGCGTATGCCTATTCCGCCACTACCGCTTAAAGTTACTAAATGATTATACACTAAATATTGTAATCTGTAAAGACTTTTTTGCGAAAAAGTTAAGATTTCTTGCAAAATTATTTTCTCTCTTTTAAATAAGCACAAGCTTTTGACATAGCGCGGCTGCGATGACTGACAGCGTTTTTTTCATCGGCGCTGGCTTGACCGAAACTTTTGTGCAAATCGGCAGAGTAAAAAAGCGGGTCATAGCCAAATCCTTCGGTGCCGTCGGCGGCAAAGAGGATTGTGCCTTCACAGCTGCCTTCAAAAACTGTTGTTTCACCGGTTGGTGACACCAACGCTACGGCACTGACAAAACGAGCAGTGCGCTCAGCTTCCGGAATATCGGCTAATAAGCTTAAAAGCTTGGCATTGTTAGCCGCATCATCAGCATTTCCGCCGGCAAAACGAGCAGAATATATTCCCGGTGCACCATTTAAGGCATCAACCACCAGCCCCGAATCATCAGCTAAAGTCCACATTTTTGTCAAGCTTGCGGCGTGAGCGGCTTTTTTAACAGCATTTTCTTTAAAAGAGGAGCCGTCTTCTACCGCAGGAGTTATTTCGGGAAAATCTTTGAGGCAAAAGACCTCAAAGCCGGTGCCTAACAAATCTTTTAATTCCCGTACTTTGCCTTCATTAGTCGTAGCTAAAAAAATCTGCATATTGACCACCTTTCTTCAAGAAAAAAGCAGCCTGCAACCGAACGCAGACTGCTTTTTCACCACCACAACCATCCCTTTGCGGCACCCCACTGTACCGCAAGCGGAAAACGAGATTCGAACTCGCGACCCTCGCCATGGCAAGGCGATGCTCTACCACTGAGCTATTTCCGCATCTTTCTCAAAGACAAGCATTATTTTACCATAGTAAATCCTTGATTGCAAGAGAAAAAATGGGATAAAGGCATAAAAAAATTTATTGGAGCTTTAAATCAAAACTTATGCGGTGAATTTCACAAGGTCCCAAAGCTTTAAGCGCTTCATAATGCTCCTTGGTCGGATAACCTTTGTGCTGACTGAAGCCGTAGCCAGGATATTTTTCATCGAGCTCATCCATTAAATCATCACGGTAAACCTTGGCAAGAATAGAAGCGCAGGCGATATTAAAGCATCTGCTGTCGCCTTTGACAATCGCCTTTTGGGGAAGCTCAAACAGCGGATTTTCCCAGCCGTCCACCATCACCATATCGCAAGGCAGTCCCAGCTTTTTGACGGCTTCTGCCATAGCCAGGCGGCTGGCTTGCAAAATATTGACAGCATCGATAATGCGGGGCGAAATTTCGCTTATAGCATAAGCTAAAGCCTGCTCTTTGATTTCTTGAGCTAACTGCTTTCTTTTGGAGACATTGAGCTTTTTTGAATCATTGACGCCCCAGATAAGACAATCTTTTGGCATGATAACTGCTGCTGCTACCACCGGACCGGCTAACGGACCTCGTCCTACTTCGTCACAGCCGCAGATATATTGATAGCCTGCCGCCAAAAGCTCATTTTCTAATTGCTGCATTTCTTTTAAGCGCAAAAGCTCCTGCTCTCTTTGGGCAATTTGCTTTGCTGCTTGCTTAAGCAAGGCTTGTACTCCGGCGCGGGGATCGTTTTTGTATTGCTTGATTAATTGCCTTTGTGATTCTTCGTCACTTTGGGCAAAAATATTTTTCAGCTCCTTGATGCTCAAGAGCTTATCATCCATGGCAGACACTCCCTTTCGAGAGTAATTATACCATTTATTTCTCCTCGTTGGCAAGAGCTAAATTAACCAGCACCACATCAACTCCTACCAAAACGATTGCTTTATAGGGCAGAAAAATGTGATTGTTAAAAAAACCGCCGGGGAGAAGCACGCCTACCACTTGTCCTTCCTGCAAATTTATCACCGCATCAACAATAGCACCTAAGCAGCGGCCGTCCAAAATATTGATGGCTTCTTTTTCTCTGAGATCTGCCAGATTGTGCATCATATTATCACCGCCTTTAACTCTTTCGTTTACTTTCACAATATGCTTATTCTTAGTAAATAAGAACATTAAATAAAAAAGTCAGAAAAAAGCCTTGTCTTACTTCCTCAAAATGACAAAAAACGCAAAGCAAACAAGGTATAATATACCTATCGTTCGGAGGAAAGGGTCAAGGTATGGTTATCTATCTGGATTGGTTGATTCTTGTCAGTCTGCTCACCAATGGAGCAATATTTTATGCCGCCGGGATTTTATCCGGCGGAGAAATAAAAAAATGGCGCTTATTTTTAGCAACGATTTTGGCAGTGGGCTTAACATTAGCCCTGTTAACCCCCGGCGGCAGGTATCTGACAACGCCTGCCGGCAGGATTTTGAGCAGTGTGATTTTGGCGAAGATAGCCTATCAGAGCAAAAGCCGGCAGATGTATTTCAGACAGCTGATTATCATGGTTTTGACGGCGTCTGTTATGAGCAGCTTAACTTTGCTTTGCCATGCCTTGACCAACACCGTGCCGGTAACTACCGGTATAGCTGTTCCCAGCAGCAAACCTACCTTGCTGAATTTGCTTACGGCTTTAGGTTTATTGATAGCCTTTACCTATTATCACCGCAAGTTAAAAGCTTTGCCGCCGGCTGATGTGTTTTTTAAAGTAAAGCTGGAGCTGGAAGGCAAGGCGGCAGAGTTAAAAGCGTTGGCAGACACCGGCAACCGTTTGCGTTCCTCGGAAGGCAAAGGCGTGATTTTAGCAGCGCCGCAGGCAGTCAAGGAGTTGCTTGAGAAGGATTTGCTGGAGATTTTATGCCAAAATCCGCCTTTGGAGGCAGACCAAATTTTGCTTGGATGTGCGGAGAAGCCATATGCCAGACGCTTGCAGCTGATAAGCTATGCGACTATTGACCGGCAAAGCATGCTTTTGGCAATCAGGCTGGATAAACTAACGGTATATAATAAAAAAAATATGCATGTTTTTGCCAATCCTATATTGGCATTTGCGCCCCAAGATGTTGGACGCCAGGGAGAGTATGAACTGATTATTCCGGCGCAGATGCTTAGGTAAGAAGAAAAAGGAGTGAAAGCAAGATGCTGTGGATAATAAAAATTAAAACTCTGCTGGAGGCGAGGTTTAAGCAAAAGGAAGAATGGGCGCAAGCCATTCATTACATAAGCAATAACCAAACTTTGCCGGCGCCGTTAACGCCGGAGCAAGAGCAAGAATTGATCGAGCGCTTAGCCAAGGGCGAAACGGTAGCAAAACAAGCTTTGATCGAGCATAATCTGCGCTTGGTTATCTATATTGCCCGCAAATACGAGAGCACTAACAATCTAACCAACACGGAGGATTTGATTTCTATCGGCACTATCGGCTTGATTAAGGCGATCAATACCTATAACCCGGAAAAAAATATCAAGCTGGCGACTTATGCTTCCCGCTGTATTGAAAATGAGATATTGATGCATTTGCGCCACCAAAACCGCCGCAAGCAGGAGATAAGCTTAGATGAGCCGCTTAATATCGACCATGACGGCAATGAATTATTGATAAGCGACATCGTAGGCACAGAAGGCGATATCATTTATGATACTATTGAAAAGGATATCAATAAAAACCTCTTGGAATACGCCATGACAACTTTAAGCGAAAGAGAGCGGGTAATTATCCAGATGCGCTATGGCTTGAGCAATGGCTTAGAGCAAACGCAAAAGCAGGTAGCGCAAGCCTTGGGCATATCCCAGTCATATATCTCTCGTTTAGAGAAAAAAATTATCCGCCGTCTGCGCAAAGAACTGCAAAAAATACAATAAAAATTTTTAAAAGAAATTTTAAAAATAACTCTTGACAAGCGCCCTAAGTAATGATAGAATAGCACCAATATAAATAATAAAGGCTGTGACGAAGAGGGCTGAAATAAGGAGTTTCAAGAGAGTCGCTGGTTGGTGGAAAGCGATAACGAGCTGTTTCAATAGTCTATGGCTTCCGAGCCGAAAGGTCGAAACATAGGTGTAGGCTTTTCCGTGATTGCTGCGTAAAGGCATAGGACTTGATGGAGTCTGAGAGGTGGCATCATTAGATGCAATTTGAGTGGTACCGCGGGTTATCCCGTCTCAAAGTGATACTTTGAGACGGGTTTTTTATTATTTATATGTTAATTATTTTAAGGAGGAAATAACTGATGACAAAACGCATTGAAACAATTTGCCTGCATGGAGGCTATACTCCCGGCAATGGTGAACCGAGACAAATTCCTATTATCCAAAGCACAACCTTTAAATATGATTCCAGCGCTGAGATGGGCAAGCTCTTTGATTTGGAAGCCAGCGGCTATTTTTATTCCCGCCTGCAAAATCCTACCTGCGATTTGGTAGCGGCAAAAATTGCAGAACTGGAAGGCGGCACAGCGGCTATGCTGACCAGCTCCGGTCAAGCAGCCAACTTTTTCTCTATTTTCAATATCGCCAACAACGGCGACCATGTAGTTTGCAGCTCCACCATTTACGGCGGAACCTTCAATCTTTTTAACGTAACCATGAGAAAAATGGGTATTGACTTTACCTTTGTTACTCCCAATTGCAGTGATGAAGAGTTAGAAGCAGCCTTTAAGCCTAATACTAAAGCCGTTTTTGGTGAAACTATCGCCAATCCGTCTTTGGATATTTTGGATATCGAGCGCTTTGCCAAAGCAGCTCATGCGCACGGCGTACCGTTAATCATTGACAATACTTTCGCTACACCTATTAACTGCCGTCCTTTTGAATGGGGTGCCGATATCGTTACTCATTCTACTACCAAATACATGGACGGACACGGCTCAGCCGTAGGCGGAGCTATCATTGACAGCGGCAAATTTGACTGGAATAAGTACGCTGATAAATTCCCCGGCTTAACCACTCCCGATGAAAGCTATCATGGCATCACTTATACCGAGCGTTTTGGTTTAGCTGGAGCTTTTATCACTAAAGCAACCGCCCAGCTGATGAGAGATTTCGGCTCTACTCCATCGCCGCAAAGCGCTTTTCTTCTTAATTTAGGCTTGGAAAGCTTGGCAGTCAGAATGAAACGCCATTGCGAAAATGCTTATGCGGTAGCTGAGTTTTTGAGCAAGCATGAGAAAATCGCTTGGGTTAATTATCCCGATCTGCCCGGCGACCGTCAGCATGATTTGGCGAAAAAATATTGTCCTAACGGCACCTGCGGTGTAATCAGCTTTGGTGTTAAGGGCGGTAGACAAGCGGCTGAGGAATTCATGGGTCATTTAAAGGTCGGCATGATCGCTACCCACGTAGCAGATGCCCGCACCTGCTGTTTGCATCCTGCCAGCGCTACTCACCGTCAATTAAGCGATGAGGAGCTTAAAGCCAGCGGTGTCTCCGCTGATTTAATCCGCATGAGCTGCGGTTTGGAAAATGCTCAGGATTTAATTGAGGATATGGCGCAGGCTTTAGCACAGATTTAAACAAGATTTATTTGTTAATTTATAATAGAGAGTTTTATTAAAAAGGAGGGTTTATTATGCCAATCAAAATACCTAACAAGCTTCCGGCTTATGAGGTCTTAACCAGAGAAAACATTTTCGTGATGACTGAAGACCGCGCTATTACGCAGGATATTCGCCCGTTGCAGATTTTACTGCTCAATCTGATGCCAAAAAAAATCGAGACGGAAACTCAGATAAGCCGTATTTTGGGTAATACTCCTTTGCAAGTGGAATTAAATTTGATCGCTATGAAAAGCTATGTCTCTAAAAACACTCCTCAGGAGCATATGCTGGCCTTTTATCAGCATTTTGATGATGTGAAAGACCGTAAATTTGACGGTATGATCATCACCGGTGCGCCTTTGGAAAAAAAGGAGTTTGAAGATGTTGATTATTGGGAAGAGCTCTGCCAAATCATGGAGTGGAGCAAAACTCACGTCCACAGCACCATTCATATCTGCTGGGGTGCGCAGGCAGGCTTGTATTATCATTACGGCGTGAAGAAATATCTTTTGCCGAAAAAACTCTCCGGAGTTTATGCTCACCGAGCTTTGGATAAGAAGACCATGCTTTTAAGAGGCTTTGACGACCAATTCTATGTACCTCATTCCCGCTATGCAGAGGTAAAAAAGGAAGAGGTTGAACAAATACCTCAGCTGCGGGTTGTTTCTTACTCCGAACAAGCCGGAGTGCATATCGTAATGACTGAAAACGGGCATCAGATTTTTATCAGCGGTCACTCGGAATATGACGCCGATACCCTGCGCAATGAATATAACAGAGATATTCAAGCCGGTATCGATCCGGAGATTCCGGAAAATTATTTTCCTGATAACGATCCCGAGAAAGAGCCGATAGTTAATTGGCGCTCTCACGCCAATTTGCTTTTCTCCAACTGGCTCAACTATTTCGTTTATCAGAGTACTCCGTATGATCTCAATAATATTTCTAAGGAAATCTGCGAAAAATATCAATAAAAGCTTTACCCCGGCTTTTGCCGGGGTATTGTTTAGATAATTTATGGCTTTAATTAGCATTTTTATGTGATTTTTGCAATTATTTTCAAAAAAAAGCTTGATTAATTGCTCCGGGTGCAATATAATATTAAGGTATCAAATGCATATGGCTCGTTGGTCAAGTGGTTAAGATGCCACCCTCTCACGGTGGAGTCAGGGGTTCGATTCCCCTACGGGCTATTTTTAACGAACGTGGGAAGGCGTTCGTTTTATTTATGTCAAAAATCAAAGGAGCGAAAAAAATGGATACTTTGAAATTAGCCCAAATTTTGTTTCCCAATTTAGATTTAACCGTAGCAGAAATAGAAGAAAAATACCCACCCCGCCAGCTGCCGGCTGAGGCAATGGTCACTCGTTTGGCTCCCAGCCCCACAGGATTTATTCATTTAGGCAACCTTTACGGTGCTTATGCTGATATGAAGCTGGCTAACCAATCCAAGGGCGTGTTTTATCTGCGCATCGAGGATACTGACGAAAAAAGAGAGGTTCCCGGTGCTATTGAAGAGATTATCAACGGCTTAAAATATTTCGGCGTCAATTTTGACGAAGGCGCAACTATCGAAGGCGAAAAGGGCGCTTACGGTCCTTATCGGCAAAGTGAACGCAAGGAGATCTATCAGGTTTACGCCCGGGAATTGGTGAAAAAAGGCTTAGCTTATCCCTGCTTCTGCACCGAAGAGGATTTGGCAGAAATCCGCAAACAGCAGGAGGTCTTGAAAGAGCAAACCGGTTATTACGGCAAATGGGCAAGAGACAGATTTTTGACCTTGGAGCAGATCGAGCAATATTTAGCCGCAGGCAAACCTTGGGTTTTGCGCTTTAAGGCGATGATCAAAGAAGGCGAAATGGCGTCGATTGAGGACGGTATTCGCGGCTCGCTGGTGATGCCGGCTAATGACATGGATTTGGTTATCTTAAAAACCAACGGACTGCCCACCTATCATTTTGCCCATGTGGTGGACGACCATTTGATGGGGACAACCCATCTTTTGCGCGGCGAGGAATGGCTTTCTACCTTGCCGATGCATTTAGCCTTGTTTAAAGCGATGGGCTGGGAACACCCCATTTACTGCCATACTGCCCATTTGATGAAAAAAGAGGGCGAGGGTAAGCGCAAGCTTTCCAAACGCAAAGACCCCGAATTAGGTTTAAACTATTACCGCAGTTTGGGCTATCATCCTTTGGCTGTTAAGGAATATCTGCTGACCATTTTAAACTCCAACTATGAGGAATGGCGCTTAAATAATCCGGAGGCGGATAATGATGAGTTCGTTTTCTCTATTGATAAAATGGGCAGAAGCGGCGCTTTGTTTGATTTGGAGAAATTGAACGATATCTCCCAGACTGTGCTTTTAAAATTAAGCGCTGAGGAGATTTATGATTTTGTGCTGGCTTGGGCGAAGGAGTATGATGAGGAATATGCGCAAATTTTGCTCAAAAATGAGCAAATAGCGAAAAAAGCCTTTGATATCGGCAGAAGCGGCGACAAACCCCGCAAGGATTTGATTTACGGCGCGCAAATTGCAAAATTCAGCGCCTATATCTTCCCGGAAACTTTCACTATCACCGACCCTTATCCGGCAGAAGTAACTAAAGAAGATGCGGTAACTATTTTAAGTGAGTATCTGAAAAATTACGACTACAGCGATGACAACGATGCTTGGTTTAATAAGGTGCGCAATCTGGCACAGGATTTAGGCTTTGCCGCTAAGCCAAAGGATTTCAAGAAAAATCCCGAGCTTTATAAAGGTCATGTCGGTCATGTCAGCGGCGTTATTCGTATCGCCTTAACCGGTCGCACCAATGCTCCCGATTTGTGGGAAGTGCAGCAGATTATCGGCGTTGAGGAACTGAGCAGAAGAATTAAGAATGCTATTGAAGGCTTAAAATAAATTAAAGTAGATATAAAAAAACTAATTGAAACGACCTCCCTTTTATGGTACACTTAGCTTAAGGAAATCCATAAAAAGGAGGTTTTTTTGATGAAAAAAATACTTATTCTGCTTCTGGGCTTGAGCTTGGTTTTGTGTTTAACTGCTTGCCAAAATGAAGAGGATAAGCAGGCGGAGCTCAGAGGCGAATATTTTGACTTTGCCATGGATTACCGCTTGGATTATATTCCTTATTTCGCTTTAAATGAAGCACCCAAAACCAGCGATGAATATCTGATGTGGGCTTTTCTTGTCAATGTAGAAGAAATAAAAAGCGAAAGTGACGCTTCCGGGAGAAGTCATATGACTAAGGAATATGTCGAGGAGATGGTAGAAAAGCATTTTAAGGTAACGGATCTGGAGCATCAAAGCATGATTAAAACTTGGAATTATGAGGACGGCGTCTATGTATCGCAAGTTTTTTCATATAATCCCCTTCCGGTAGTTATTTTGCGGGAGCTAAATGAAGAAGAGCAGGACGGCAAAACCATTTACAGCGTGATTTTGGACTTCTGCGCTAAGGCTGATAATACTGCGCTGGGCAGCTATGGTCCGACGTATGAGAAATTTAAAGAAGACATCATAAATGGCGAATATACTGATTTAAGCCAAATCGGCTTAAAAGTGGATAAAACCGAAAGCTTTAAATATTATCTGGAAGACGATGAGCTGGTTTTTATCGAGCATTTAGAATTAGATTAAAATGTTAAAGGAGGAAAGCAAATGAAAAAAGTATTGGTATTGCTATTGTGCTTGAGTTTGGTTTTGTGTTTAACTGCTTGCCAAAATGAAGAGGATAAGCAGGCGGAGCTCAGAGGCGAATATTTTGACTTTGCCATGGATTACCGCTTGGATTATATTCCTTATTTCGCTTTAAATGAAGCACCCAAAACCAGCGATGAATATCTGATGTGGGCTTTTCTTGTCAATGTAGAAGAAATAAAAAGCGAAAGTGACGCTTCCGGGAGAAGTCATATGACTAAGGAATATGTCGAGGAGATGGTAGAAAAGCATTTTAAGGTAACGGATCTGGAGCATCAAAGCATGATTAAAACTTGGAATTATGAGGACGGCGTCTATGTATCGCAAGTTTTTTCATATAATCCCCTTCCGGTAGTTATTTTGCGGGAGCTAAATGAAGAAGAGCAGGACGGCAAAACCATTTACAGCGTGATTTTGGACTTCTGCGGCGATGTTGATAATATCGATTTGGGCAGTTACGGTCCCCATTATGAAGCATTTAAAGAGGGCATAGTGAAAGGCGACTACACAGATTTAGCGGAAATAGGTCTAAAAGTGAACAAAACCGAAAGCTTTAAATATTATCTGGAAGACGATGAACCGGTCTTTATTGAGCATTTAGTAGTGGAATAAATCTTTTTACCGGATTTAGAGTATATGCGCATATTAATCTGGCAAACGCCTAAGAAAAAAGTACACCTAATACAAAAAGCCTGCTGAAATTTCAGCAGGCTTTAATTTTTATTCTTGCGGGAGAAAATCGGGAAGATTTTCTACTAAAATATCCAGCACTTTGCCATTGTAATCTTCGATTTGCCCTAAATCGCCTAAGCGGCTGACTTCCGGATCCAAGGGGAATTTGCCAATCAAGGGAACCTGATATTTCTGGGCAGTTTCGTTAACTTTGCTTTCACCGAAAATATTAATTTTCTTGCCGCAGTCGGGGCATTCAAAATAGCTCATGTTTTCGGCAATACCTAAAACGGGGATTTTCATCATTTCCAGCATTTTGATACCTTTGCGCACGACCATATTGGACAAATCCTGCGGCGAGGTGACGACGATAACGCCGTTAACCGGCAAGGACTGCAAAATAGTTAAAGGTGCGTCGCCAGTTCCCGGAGGCAGGTCGATAACTAAATAATCCAAATCGCCCCAGACAACCTCTTCCCAAAATTGCTTGATCACACCGGAGATAACCGGACCGCGCCAAACAACCGGTTCTTCTTCGCTTTGTAACATCAGATTCATCGACATAATGCTGATGCCGTTTTTGGATTTTAACGGATAAGCGCCGTATTCGCTGACTTCCGGCAAACCTTTGACGCCAAAAAGCTTAGGAATACTGGGACCGGTAATATCACCGTCCAAAATGCCGACTTTAAAGCCTTTCTTTTGCAAAGCAACAGCGATTAAAGAGGAGAAGGAGGATTTGCCGACGCCGCCTTTACCGCTCATGACAACGATGATATTTTTGATGTTGCTTAATTCTTGGGCTTGGGTTTTGGTGGGAGCAGCACTGCAGCTTTTGCCGTCGCAGGAAGAAGCGGATGGGCAGGAGGAGCAGCTGGAGTTGGTGTTGCAACTATCTGACATGAAAATCACCTCGTTAAAATTACATTCTTATCTTACATCATGCCCATGCCGCCGTTCATAGCTGCAGCATTGGGGTCTTCTTTGGTTACGTCAGCTACTAAGCTTTCGGTAGTTAAAATCATGGATGCGATGCTGGCAGCGTTCTGCAAAGCGGAACGGGTTACTTTAGCCGGGTCAATGATACCGGAGGCAATCATATCTTCGTAAACATTGGTTAAAGCGTTGAAGCCTTGACCAACCGGCAGACTTTTAACCTTTTCAGCGACAACGGAACCTTCGATGCCGGCATTGAAAGCGATCTGACGAACAGGCTCTTCCAAAGCACGGCGAATAATGTTGACACCGGTTTGAGCATCATCTTCAGCCATTTTTAAATCTGCCAAAGCCGGCAATACATCAATTAATGCAGTACCGCCGCCGGCTACGATGCCTTCTTCGACAGCAGCTTTGGTAGCATTCAAAGCGTCTTCGATACGCAGTTTTTTCTCTTGCAGCTCGGTTTCGGTAGCAGCGCCTACTTGGATAACAGCTACACCGCCGGCTAATTTAGCCAATCTTTCACGATATTTTTCCTTATCGAAATCGGAAGTGCTGGTGGACAATAAGGATTTGATTTGAGCAATACGACCGGCAATAGCCTCTGCGGAGCCTTTGCCTTCAACGATAGTGGTCAACTCTTTGGTAACAGTTACCTGACGGGCTGTACCAAGCATTTCTAAAGTAGCATCTTCTAATTTTAAGCCCAACTCTTCAGTGATAACTTCACCGCCGGTTAAAATAGCGATATCCTTTAAATTGTCTTTACGACGGTCGCCATAGCCGGGAGCTTTAACAGCTACGCAGGTAAAGGTGCCGCGCAGTTTATTTAAAATCATAGTGGTCAAAGCTTCGCCTTCGACTTCATCGGCAATTAACAATAAGGGTTTGCCGCTTTGGACAACCTTTTCCAAGATAGGCAATAACTCTTGGATAGTTTTAACCTTTTTGTCGGTAACTAAAATTAATGGATCGTCTAAAACGCTGACCATTTTTTCGGTATCGGTTACCATGTAAGGAGAAATATAGCCTCTGTCAAACTGCATACCTTTAACTACATCTAAAGTAGTGCCGAAAGTTTTAGAGTCTTCGACGGTGATAACCCCATCATTGCCGACTTTTTCCATAGCATCAGCGATTAAGGCACCGGTGACTTCGTCGCCGGAAGAAATGGTAGCTACCTGAGCGATAGCTTCTTTGCCTTCGATAGGTTTGGAGATTTTGCCGATTTCTTCAACGATAACATCAACAGCTTTTTGCATACCTTTGCGCAAAATCATGGGATTTGCACCGGCTGCTACGTTTTTTAAGCCCTCTCTGACCATAGCCTGCGCCAAAACAGTAGCGGTAGTAGTGCCATCACCGGCGATATCGTTAGTTTTAGTAGCAACTTCCTTTAATAACTGAGCACCCATGTTTTCGAAGGGATCTTCCAGCTCAATTTCTCTGGCGATGGTAACACCGTCATTGGTGATTAAAGGAGCGGTATATTTTTTATCCAAAACTGCATTGCGACCTTTAGGTCCCAAAGTAACTTTTACTGCATCAGCAACGGCATTAACGCCGGCTTCTAAAGATTTTCTGGCTTCAGCGCCAAAACGAATTTCTTTTGCCATTTTATTATTCCTCCTAATTAACTATTTTAAAACAACCAAAACGTCTTTTTCAGCCATAATGATGACTTCTTCACCGTTTAATTTTACATCAATACCGCCGAATTTGCCATAAACAACACGATCGCCTACTTTTAATTCCATAGGAATCTTAACACCGTTTTGGTAGATGCCGTCGCCAACAGCAATAACTTCGCCTTGCTGAGGTTTTTCCTGAGCAGAGCCCGGCAGAACAATGCCGCTTTTGGTAGTTTCTTCAACAGCGATAGGTTTAATAACAACTTTGTCACCGATAGGTTTGATATTCATAATAAAATCCTCCTTAGATATAAAAAATAGAATATATTCACAGATTTGTTAGCACTCTTTTAATATGAGTGCTAATTATTATAATACACCTTTTTTGAGATTTTGCAAGTCTTTTTTTACATTTTTTTTGAAAAATTTTTAGGTTTGGGCATTTATTGTTCAAGAGCAAAGAAAAGAACAATGTTAAAAGTGCTTAATGCTCTTGTCAGGGGGTGAAAGAATGTGCTATAATAATGCTAAGAAATTAAATTATTTAGGAGGGAAACGGTGAAAAATATTGTGCGCCAAAAATTTAAAAGTATTCGTAAAAATATAAGCGATCGGGAGTTTAAAAGTGAAATGATTAAAGAAATGCTTATTCAAAGCGATATTTGGCAGCAAGCGAATAAGATTGCCTTGTATCTTTCCTTTGGCTCGGAGGTTGGTACGGGAAAAATTGTTCAGCAAGGCTTTTTGGAAAAAAAGATTATCGCTGCACCGATTACTGATAATGAAAGCTTTGCGATGGAGTTTTATCAAATCTTACCGCAAAGCGCTACCTTAAAGGCAAAATTAGGCATGCAAGAGCCATTGGCGCAGAATGGAATGTTGCTTAAAGCAGAAGATATTGATTTAATCATTTTGCCGGGAGTTGCCTTTGATGAAGAGGGGCATCGCTTAGGCATGGGCAAAGGATGCTACGATCGCTATTTGCCGCGTTTAAAAAAAGAAACGCGCAAAGTCGCTTTAGCCTTTGAAGAGCAGATAGCAGATGAAGTTTTGCCTTTTGATGAGTTTGATGTGCTGATGGATTATATTATCACGGATAAAAGAATTATTAATTGCTGTCAAGCGGCTATAAAAAATTAAAGAGAGGATTGAGATTTATGCAGAGTAACAATCAAAAATATGCTGAGGTTCATCGTGATATTGCAGCAGGAATGATGGCAGGAGATTTATTAAGCAGCGGTTACTTCGGTAAAAATATTGAGATGTGCGGAGTAATCTGCCAAAAAAATAATGAGCAGGTTTTTTTGTATGGCAAAGATTTAGTAGCGGTAAACAAAGCAGCTTATGATTATATGGCGGACGGGGCACAGATAAAGCAAATCTTGAGCCATAACTTTCATTTAAAAATGGATGAAACAGAAGATGATTTGGGGCAGAGACTGATAGAGGATATCCAAGAAAAATTCAACTTGAAATTTGACCAGACAGTAGAAATAGAAAATGACGAAGGCTTAGGCTATTGGGCTGGATTTGCCTATGAAGAAGACGGCGTGCGCAAGGAGTTTATCAACGGTTATTTTCCTCGGGTTCTGGAAGAATATATCTTAAAAAAGCAAGCAAAAGTTACGCCTATCGTTTTTCAAAAGAAGGAAAACCTTTTTGTTAAACCTCAGGAAATGCGTTCATTGATAGAGGAAAAGCTGCAAAACACAGCTATTTAAAATATTTTCTTTACTAAGAAAAGGAAAAGAGAAAAATTTCTTGCAATTTTTGCGTCCATAGCTTAAAATAGTACTGTCAATGGTAGCCAAAGGCACTATATGACAGGCTGAGAAAAATTTATGGCAAGGTATTCTTGCGCTCGAGCTCTGTCTAAAGACAGAGCTTTTTTGATTTCGGCCACTAATCTATTAATGAGGTGAGCTTTATGAAAAGAAAAATGACAACCAGACAGCTAGCAATAGCAGGGATGATGGGCGCTATCGCCATTGTCCTGGGAGTAACGAACTTAGGAATGATTCCGATTCCGAATTTAACGGGCAGGGCAACAATTATGCACGTGCCGGTAATTTTGGCAGCAGTATTGGAAGGACCGGTGGTAGGCGGCTTTACCGGCTTAATCTTTGGCGTGTACAGCTTCTTGACACCTACCGGAGCGATACCGGCAGACCCGATAGTGCGAATATTGCCCCGAGTATTGATCGGTATCTTTGCTTATTATACCTATTTTGCATTCCGCCATCATAAGACCTTGGGGTTGGCTTTGGCTGGCATTGTAGGCACTTTGACCAATACTATCGGTTATTTAGGTTTAGCAATCTTGTTTAAATATATCAATGTAGGCGTTGCTGTAAGCGCCGCTCCGCAAGCGATAGGGGAATTGGTTATCGCTACGGTTTTAACGGTTATTTTAGGCAAAGCCTTGTATAGAGGCTTGAAAAAGGAGGAAAAATAATGCTGATAGCTTTTGATATTGGCAATACTAATACGGTAATCGGAGTGTATCAGGATGAAGAAGCTTTGGCTCATTGGCGCATCGGCAGCGATAGACATAAAACCGCCGATGAATATGGCTTAATCATCTGTCAGCTGTTTCAGCAGGTAAAAATAGAGATAGATGGGCTTAATGAGGCGATTATTTCCTCAGTAGTGCCGGATATTACCGGCAATATTGAAAAAATGGTACGCAATTACTTGCACCTTGAGCCCCTTATTGTCGGAGCCGGTATCAAAACAGGCTTAATGATTCGCTATGAGAATCCTAAGGAGGTAGGCGCTGACCGCATAGTAAATGCCGTAGCCGGTATTGAAAAATACGGAGCGCCGCTGGTTTTGGTGGATTTCGGCACGGCGACTACTTTCTGCGCTGTCAATGACAAGGGCGAATATTTGGGCGGAGCTATAGTGCCGGGCGTGGAATTGTCCATGCAGGCGCTGTTTTCCAACACCGCCAAGCTGCCCAAAGTTGAGCTCCATGCGCCTAAAAGCTATATCGGACGCAACACGGTTAATGCTATTCAGTCCGGCTTGATTTACGGTTATTGTGATTTGGTGGACGGTATGGTGCGCCGCTTTGCCGGGGAAATGGGCTATGATTTAGCCAAGGTTAATGTAATAGCTACCGGAGGTTTGGCAGAAATAGTTTGCAAGGAGTCAAAGACAGTTAAGGTGATTGACCCTTATCTGACTTTGGACGGCTTAAGGATGTTGGCTAAGCTCAACCATAATGAATTAAAGGAGAAATAAGATGCTGGATGTGTGTTTGCTGGGATGCGGCGGAATGATGCCCTTGCCCAAACGATATTTGACCTCTCTTTTGGTGCGGCACAATGGCAAAAGTGTGCTGATTGACTGCGGAGAAGCGACGCAGATGCCTTTGTATCAATCATCATATAGCGTCAAGGATATAGATCATATTTTGTTTACCCATTTTCACGGGGATCATATTGCAGGCTTGCCGGGATTGTTGATGACGATGGGCAACAGCATGCGCACGGAGGATTTGCATTTATGGGGCGGCAATGGTTTGGAGCAGGTAGTGCGGGGGTTGATGGTGATTTGTCAGTATCTGCCCTTTAAGGTAATCTGCCATGAACTGCCCTGGAAGGAGCCCAGTGAATTTGGCGTAGGCGAGCTTGTGGCAACTGCTCAGCCGGTTAAGCATAGTATTCCTTGCTTGTGCTATAGCTTATATCTGCCCCGAGGCGGCAAATTTGACCCCGAAAAGGCTAAAGCGCTTAATCTGCCGGTGCAGTATTGGGGCAGGCTGCAAAAGGGTGAAACAGTGGAGTACGAGGGTCAAACCTTTACTCCCGACTTGGTACTGGGACCGGCTCGCAGCGGCTTAAAAATTACCTATGCTACCGACTGCCGCCCTTCGGAGCAAATTGTTCAATTAGCCAAGGGCAGTGATTTGTTTGTGGCAGAAGGGCTCTACGGTGATGATGAAAAATTGACCAGCGCCCGGGAAAAGGGGCATATGGTTTATAAAGAAGCGGCGGAGATGGCGCAGAAAGCTCAAGTTAAGGAGCTGTGGTTTACTCATTATTCACCGGCGATGGTTAATCCCTATGAATTTTTGGATAACGCCCGCCTGATTTTTCCCAACTGCCACTGCGGCAGCAATTTAAAAGAAAAAACTATTCGCTTTACTGATGAGGATTAAGGGATGTTTAAAAAATTATTAGCGGCAAATCCTATCGTGCAGGCGCCGATGGCAGGGGTGACCGATAAAGCCTTTCGCTTGATAGCCCGCAAATTCGGCTGCGGATTAGAATATTCGGAGATGATCAGCGCCAAAGCCTTGACCTATAAAAATAAAAAGACTTTTGAGCTTTTAGATACTGAAGGTGAAGAAGATTATATCGCTATTCAGCTTTTTGGCTCGGAGTCGGAGACAATGGCAGAGGGTGCGCAAATCGCCTGTGAATACGGCGCCAAAATAATAGATATCAACATGGGCTGTCCGGTGCCCAAAGTGGTGCGCAATGGTGAGGGCAGTGCGTTAATGCGCAATCCCCAGCTGGCAGGAGAGATTGTGCGGGCGGTAAAAGATGCCGTTAAGGTGCCGGTCAGTGTGAAAATGCGCATCGGCTGGGACGAAGAATCCATTAACGCTGTGGAGTTTGCCCAATATTTAGCCCAAGGCGGTGCCGATCTTTTGGCGGTGCACGGCAGAACACGCAGCCAGTATTACAGCGGCAAAGCTAACTGGGCGGAGATTGCCAAGGTTAAAAGGGCGGTGGAGATTCCGGTTTTGGCTAACGGCGATGTGAATACAGTTGAAGATTGCCGGCAAATTATTGAGCAAACTGCCTGCGATGGGGTGATGATCGGGCGCGGTGCTTTGGGCAGACCGTGGTTTTACGGCGAGTGCCTGGATTATCTTAAAAAAGGAATCCTGCCTAAGGAATGGACCTGGCAGGAGAAAAGAGAAGTTATCTTAGAGCACACCAAATTAGCTATTGCCGATAAGGGCGAATATTTAGCCATGTGCCAGATGCGCCATCATTTGGCGTGGTATCTCAAAGGCTTGCCTCATTCGGCTAAAGCCCGTCAGGCTTTGAGCACGGTAGCCAGCCTGGAGGAGTTAGAGGAATTATTAAAAAGATACTTAGATTAAGAAATATTTGTAAAATGATGTATAAAGTGAAAAAGATTGGTAAATACTATGGCTGACAAGATAATTAAAGGAGGTCACCATAGTGGAACAAAACAATCTGATGGAGAAAAATCGGTCTATGCATTTATTATTGCAGAAAGCGGCCAATGACGCAGCCGATTTTCATTATACTGCCGGACATCTGCAAAATATGCTCGCCAGCGCGGTATATATTATTGACAAGAAAGGAAGTATCTTAGCCTACGAGGACGACAGCAAAAACTGCGCCTTTGACTTTGACGAAGTGATGAATAAGCAGCTCAAAGAGGACAATGTCAGCTTTATCTATCGCTACACCCAAAGCACGGCCAATATTAAGCATGACGGACGTTATCTTTTAATTGTACCGATTACCAACATGGGTGAGCGCTTAGGCACAGTTGTTTACAGCCGGGCTAACAAAGAGTATGACAGTGAAGAAATCATCTTAGGCGAGTATGGCGCTGCTATTTCCGCTGTTCAGCTTTTGCGCATGATTAACCGCAAGGCAGAAAACGAAGCCCGCAAGAAAAACGTGGTGCAGTTAGCTTTGGAAGTATTGTCCTACTCGGAGTTAGAGGCAGTCAAATATATTTTTGGCGAAATCGAAGGCAGTGAAGGCTTTTTGATTGCCAGCAAACTGGCGGAGGAATATAAGCTTACCCGCTCCGTCATCGTCAATGCCTTGCGCAAATTGGAAAGCGCCGGCGTCATCGATGCTCGCTCTTTGGGCATGAAGGGTACTTACATCAAAGTGCTCAATGATTATTTATATGAAGAATTAGCTAAGGTCTGAGAAAGGCTAAATAAAAAAGAGGCAGTTCAGCTGAACAGCCTCTTTTTTTATTACAGTTTGGAAAAATCTAAAGTAGCAAATAAATCATCTAAGGTCTCCGCCCGGCGGATTAAATCGGTGGTGCCGTCCTCGTGGAGGAGAATTTCGGCAGAGCGCAGCTTGCCGTTGTAGTTAAAGCCCATGGCGTGTCCGTGAGCGCCGGTATCGTGAATGACCAAAATATCGCCGGTTTCGATCTCCGGCAAAGAGCGGTCAACGGCAAATTTATCGCAGTTTTCGCACAAGCTGCCCACTACGTCATAAACATGGTCGTGAGGGGCGTTTTCTTTGCCCAAAACGGTCAAATGGTGGTAAGCGCCGTACATTCCCGGGCGCATCAGGTTGGCCATGCTGGCATCAACACCGATATAGTGCTTATAGATGTCCTTTTTGTGGATGGCGGTAGTTACTAAATAGCCGTAAGGTCCGGTAATCATGCGTCCGCATTCCATGCAGAGGGTTAAGGGGGCTAAGCCGCCTTTGGTGATAATTTCATCGTAAGCTTGATGAATATCCTCACCTAACTGCTCTAAATTAACCGGCTCTTGCTCGGGACGATAAGGAATACCGATACCGCCGCCGAAATTAACAAAGGAAATGGTGATGTCCAATTTTTCCTTGACTTCTTTGACGAGATTAAACATCATCACAGCTGTCTCCACAAAGTAGGATTCGTTTAATTCGTTGGAAGCAACCATGGTGTGCAGACCGAATTTTTCACAGCCTTTATCCCGCATGAGGGCTAAGGCTTGGAAAATCTGCTCTTTAGTTAAGCCGTATTTAGCCTCAGTGGGATTGCCGATGATCGAATTGCCGCTGCGCAGGCTGCCGGGATTGTAGCGGAAGGAAATGGTTTTAGGCAGGCTTAAATTTTTCTCTAAATAAGCGATGTGGGTGATATCGTCCAGATTTAAAACAGCGCCCAGCTCCAGGGCTTTGGCAAATTCACTGACGGGGGTTTCATTGGAGGTGAGCATGATGTCTTCACCTCTAAAACCTACCTTTTCTGCCAAGATTAATTCAGCTAAGGAGCTGCAGTCTACCCCTAAACCTTCTTCCTTTAATAATTTAAGGATATAGGGGTTAGGAGTAGCTTTGACGGCAAAATATTCTTTAAACTCCGGCGCCCAGGCGAAAGCTTTGAGAAAGCGGCGGACATTATCGCGGATACCTTTTTCGTCGTAAATATGAAAAGGAGTGGGGTATTTATCAATTATTTTTTGCATTTGGGCTAAATCAAAGGGCAAGGTCAAATCTTTTGGCATAATGAGTCCTCCTAAAAAACTTTTTATTTATTATCGCCTAAAAAAAGATTATTGTCAATAACAAAGAGAAAAGTATATCGTATACACGGACTGTAGGAGGTATAAAAAAAATTAACCTATCGAGCTAACGATAGGTTAAAATATTTCTTTATTATTTCTTGCCGAAAATGATGATGTAGCCTAAAGCGGAAACTGCCATTAACATCGGATAGAACATATAAGGCACGATAGCCACGCTGCTGAATACTTCGCTCTCCGGCAATAAGGTTGCCGCTCCTGCTGCGGCATACAAAAGCTGAGCGCCGTAGGGAATCAAGCCTTGGACTACGGAAGCAAAAATGTCCAAAATAGAAGCGGTGCGCTTAGGGTCGATTTGGAATTCGTCGCTGATTTCCTTTGCCAAACCACCGGTTAAGACGATGGCAATAGTATTATTGGCAGTTGCCACGTCAACTCCGGCAACCAAAGCCGCAATACCGGCTTGAGCGCCGCGCTTGGATTTGATGCGTCTGCGGATGAAGTTTAAGACATAGGCGATACCGCCGTATTCTTTAACCAAAGAGCTGATGCAGCAAACGACGATAGAAATAACGGTAATATCATACATTCCGCTGGTACCGGTTCCTAAAAGCACGAAAACGTCGCTTAAAGTAAACATATTTAAAGCCAGACCGATAACTACCGAAGCGACAATGCCGGCTACCAAAACCAGGAAAATATTAAAGCCGATTAAAGCGCCGACTAAAACCAGGATGTAAGGCAGAGTCTGCAAAACCATAGTGCCGGTAATCGCCGGGACATCGATAGGATCAGTTACGCTATTGATGCTGAAGAGAAAATAAAGAACAGCGGCAGCAATAGTTGCCGGCAAAACGATGAAGAAGTTTGCCTTAAACTTGTCCTTCATTTGGCAGCCCTGAGTGCGGACCGAAGCAATGGTGGTGTCGGAAATCATGGATAAATTGTCGCCAAACATCGCACCGGAAGCGGAAGCCGCTACGCATAATACCGGAGAGTAGCCGGTTGACTGGGCGATACCGATAGCAAAAGGCACTAAAACGGTAATAGTTCCGACAGAAGTACCCATGGCTAAAGAGATAAAACAGCCGATAAAGAATAAGCCGACTACTGCCAAAGAAGTAGGCAGGAAGTTTAACGCTACATAAACGGTGGCATCGGCACCGCCGGCAGCGCTGACGATAGAGGAAAAGCCGCCGGCAGTCAGGAAGATCAAGCACATGGTGATGATATTGTCATCGGCTAAGCCTTTGGCAATGAGGGTGATTTTGGCATCATAGGAAACTTTGCGGTTTTGCAGAAACGCCACGAAGAGGGCGATTAAAAAGGCTACGCAGGCGGGCATAGCATAAAAATCGTGAAAAGCAATACCGCCGCCCAGATATAAAAGCAAAAAGACGCCGATTGGCAAGAGCGCTTTGCCGTTAGGTTGGATTTGATTCATGATGAGGACTCCTTTGAACAATTTTTAATATACTTTATTGTAGCATAAAATACAATTACCCGCAAGAAGAATGGGTGCGATTACTTATTCTGATGAATTGCCGCTGAAAAGGAGATTATAAGCGTAAATAACGATAATGCCGGCATTTAAAAGGGAAATGAGACATTCCAGAAAAACCATGAGGTGAAACCAGCTGCCGTAAGGCACCAAATCGCCGTAGCCTAAGGAAAAATAAGTGACAAAGCTAAAGTAAAAGGCGCTTTGATAGGTTAAAAGAATCGGCTGATTGGTTATCCCAGAGCGCAAACCTTGGGTATAGCCGCTTAAAGCATCAATCCACAGATAATAAAGGGTGAAGAAAAAGACGATCATCGTAATCATCAAAGCGCTGAAAAGGGTTACACTGATTAATTTTGCTCCTTCGTTCAGCTTTTTAACCGAGAGATTTTTGAGCAAAAGCCACATGAATTTATACCACTGGGGAATTAAAGAAAGAGCTGAGGCGATGGTGTAAAAGTAGATGTAATGGTGGTAGGTATTAAACATTTCAGCCGATAAAAGACGGCATAATAAAAAAACGCTGCTCCAGCCGTAAATAAAGGGAAAAAAGAAAAGAAACAGCTTAAAGATAAGATTTTTATGCCACCAAGGAGAAAAAAAACAGCGGTAGAGGATTAAAAGCAAAACCGCTAACGCCAATAAAAACATAAAACTCGCCATAGTAATCACCTAAAGCATATTTATGAAAAATTAGTTTTCATCATGACAAAAACTAATTACGAAGCTCAAGAAACGGGTAAAAATAAGTAAGTAAAATAAAAATAGGGCTGTTGTTTTTCTCAAAAGAATGATATAATAAAATACACGGTGGTGACAAAAATGGCAGAAGAAGCTTATGTTTATATCCTGCGCTGTAAGGACAACAGCTACTACACCGGCTGGACTAATGATTTAGACAATCGGATTTTAATGCATAACAGCGGCAAAGGCGCTAAATATACAAAATCCCGCTTGCCGGTGGAATTAATATATTTTGAAAAATGCGCCGATAAATCGGAGGCATTAAAAAGAGAGTGCGCAATAAAACAGCTCACCCGCAAGGAAAAAGAGAAATTGATCAACTCACACAACAGAAAGGATGAAATATAATGGAAAAGCTGATTATTATCGACGGCAATAGTCTTATTAATCGTGCCTTTTACGGCGTGCCGATGCTTTCCAACAGCAAGGGAGTTTTGACCAATGCGGTCTATGGCTTTCTTAATATGATGCTGAATCTTTTAAAAGAGGAGAAGCCTCAGTATCTGGCAGTAGCCTTTGACGTAAGCAAAAAGGTCTTTCGCCATGAAAAATATGCTGATTATAAAGCTAACCGCAAAGGCATGCCCGAGGAATTGGCTGCACAAATGCCTATTTTAAAGGAAGTTTTGCGCGCGATGAATATAGTTATATTGGGAAAAGAGGGCTATGAAGCTGATGATATTATCGGTACTGTAGTCAGCAAAGCTAATAAAGAAGGCATTTACAGCATAATTTTAACCGGAGATCGGGATTCTTTGCAGTTAATCAACGAAAACACAGTGGTCTATCTGACCAAAAAAGGCATAAGTCAGCTGGATAAAATGGATACGGCAGCTCTGTTAGAAACTTACAGCTTAAAGCCGGAGCAGATCAAGGATTTAAAAGGTTTGATGGGTGATGCTTCGGATAATATTCCCGGCATTGCCGGTGTCGGTGAAAAAACGGCGCTCAAGCTTTTGAGCCAATATCACGATATCGAAAATCTCTACGCTCATAAAGAGGAATTAAGCGGTAAATTAGGCGAAAAAATCGTTAACGGCGAGGCGATGGCTTATTTAAGCAAAGATTTGGCAACTATCGACTGCCATATACCTATAGAATTCACCTGGCAGGAGCTTTTGCGCCAAAAACCCAACCGCGCGGAGCTGATTGAAATTTATCAGCGCTTGGAGCTCAATAATTTATTGAAAGCCTTGCTGGAAAATGAAGAAGGGGAGGAAAAACAGGAGCGTAAAGCAGTCTCGGGCAAGCGCTTGACGCAGGCGGCGGAATTAGCGGAGATATTGAAATCGGATTTAGCTGCTTTAGGCTTGGTGTTTTTTGCCGCTGGGAAGGATAAAGAAGGCGCTGTTGGGCTTTATTTAAAGGACGAAGGTTATCTATTGCCTTTAAGCGAGCAGCATGAGGTGCTGGAAATTTTAGCGCCTTATTTGGAAAATGCAGAAACTGCCGTTTTCACTGATGATGCTAAAGGATTATACGACAAATGCTATCAGCACGCTATCGAGCTAAATAATATTATTTATGACGGCGATTTGGCAGGATATTTGCTGGAGCCGGAGCGAGAGCATGGGGTAGCTAAGCAGGCGTATGATTATTTGAGCCTAACCCTTGAGGAAAAAGCGGAGGATTATCCCTTTTTGTTTTTGCAGGTTTTAAATGATTTAAAGGATATCGTCCCTCAGAAATTGGAGGAGAAAAATCTAAGCGGGCTTTATTATAATTTAGAATTGCCTTTGGCAAAGATTTTGGTGCAGATGGAGCATTTAGGCATCAAAATCGACCGGGAATATTTAAATTATTTAAATGAGGAATTAAGCGGGCGCATAGAGGAAATCAGCAAGCATATCTATGAGCTGGCCGGTGAGGAGTTTAATATTAATTCGCCTAAGCAAATGGGCGTGATTCTTTTCGAAAAAATGGGCATGCCGGTCATCAAGAAAACCAAAACCGGATATTCCACTTCGGCGGAGGTTTTGGACCAATTAAAGGATTTTGAAATAGTGAGGGAAATTTTAGCTTTCAGGCAATTATCTAAGCTCAAAAGCACCTATGTAGAGGGGCTACTCAGCTTGGCTGATGAAAAGGATATCATTCATACTTCCTTTAATCAAACTATTACAGCCACCGGCAGACTGTCCAGCACCGAGCCCAATCTGCAGAATATCCCCATTAAAACCGAGGAAGGGCGCCGCATCCGCAAAGCCTTTGTCGCCAAAAAACCCGGCAATCTTTTAATCGCCTGCGATTATTCGCAAATCGAATTAAGGGTTTTAGCGCATATGTCCGGCGACGAGGTCTTGATAGATAGTTTTAGAAATAACGAGGATATCCACGCCCGCACTGCTTCGGAAGTATTCGGTGTGCCGATTGCTGAAGTGACCAAGGAGCAAAGACGCAACGCCAAAGCGGTCAATTTCGGCATTATCTACGGGCAGAGTGATTTCGGCTTGGCCAATGAGTTAGGCATCAGCCGCAAAGAGGCTAAGCAATATATCGACGGCTATTTTGCCCGTTATGACACCGTAAAGAAATGGATTGATGAAACTATTGCTGCCACCAGAGAGAAGGGCTATGTAGAAACCTTGGCTCATCGCTTGCGCCATATCAGCGATATTAACAGCAAAAATTTCAATCTGCGCAGCTTTGCCGAGCGCACGGCGGTCAATACGCCTATTCAAGGCTCGGCGGCGGATATTATTAAAATTGCGATGCTGAAGATTGACAAAAAGCTGAAAGAAATGAAGCTGGAGAGCCAGATGATTCTGCAAATCCACGACGAATTAGTTTTCGAAGTGCCGCCCCATGAAGCACAAAGGCTGATTAAGCTGGCTAAGGAAGCCATGGAAAGCGCAGTTGTTTTGCAGGTGCCGTTAAAGGTTGATTTTAAAGTAGGCTTTAATTTGGCACAGATGGAAAAAGCTTAATAAAAAATGTACAACAATAAGGAGCAATAATTATGCCAGAATTACCGGAAGTAGAAACAGTCTGCCGCTCTTTGGCGCCGTTTATCGTCGGCAAAAGAGTGAGCGAATGTCTAATAGGCGAAAAAAAATTGATCAAATCCTCCACTGCCGAGGAGTTTAGAAAAAAAATAATCGGGCGCAGTTTTAACAATGTTCAAAGAAGAGGCAAATATATTTTGCTTTTGTTGGATGATGGCGAAACTTTGGTGGTGCATTTGCGCATGACCGGCAAATTATTGATAAGCCTGAAAGACGAGCCGGTCAATAAACACACTCATGTGCGCTTTAGCTTTGAAGACTGCGAGCAAGAACTGCGCTATGAGGATATCCGCAAATTTGGGATTTTATATTTAGGCGATGAGGCTAAATTAGCGCAGCTGAAAGGTTTGGTTAATTTAGGCTATGAGCCTTTGAGCGAGGAGTTTACGACTGAGGTGTTAAAGGAAATATTGCACTCCAGCAACAAGAAAATTAAAGCGGTGCTTTTGGACCAAACAAAAATTGCCGGTATCGGCAATATCTATGCCGACGAAATTCTCTTTCAAGCCAAAATCCATCCGGAAAGCATAGCCAAAAATATAACCGACGAAGAGGTTATCAAGGCTTTGCACTTCGCTATTCAGGATAGATTGAGGGAAGGCATCAAATACGGCGGCAGCTCAATCAAAGATTATGTCAATTCCTTCGGCGAGGCGGGGAGTTTTCAAAAGCTGCATAAAGTTTATGCCAAAGCCGGAGAACGATGTGTTGAGTGCGGCGGTATTTTGGATAAAATGACTTCGGCAGGGCGCAGCAGTACTTATTGCCCTAATTGTCAAATCAAGTATTAAACCATTTTCACCTCTTGCGCATATAGTAATAATAGCTATATGTGGAGGTGAAATGATGATTACCCTTTTATTTTTGGTTATTGCCGTAAGCTTGGACAGCTGGGGAACAGGCTTGGCTTACGGTTTACAAAATATTGGCATAAAAGAAACGGCTATCGGCTTAATCGGGCTGGCTTCAGCCCTTGTTTTTGCGTTGGCAATGGGCTTAGGCAGTGTTTTAGCCCAGTTTCTGGAGCCGGAAGTGATGAATATTTTAGGGGCTGCGATAGTGATTTCCCTGGGCATTTATGCCTTGATTCGCTCCAGCTTTCTGGCAGTCAAGCACGATAAAATGCTTTTGGAAATAGCTATCGGACATATCGGTATCTTGGTGAAGATTATCAATAATAAAAAAGAAGCCGATTTGGACCGTTCAGGCGTGATAAGCAACAAAGAGGCCTGTTATTTGGGTTTAGCCTTGTCCTTGGACACCTTTGGCGTCGGGATAGGTGCCGCCTTGTTAGAGCTTGATTTAATCACAGGTAGCTTAGCGGTAGGCATAGGCGCAGCTTTATCCTTGGCGCTGGGGTTATATATAGGCGGAAAAATGGGCGAAAAAATTGGCTATGACAAAATGCGCGCCGTGCCGGGCATGATTTTAATTTGTATCGGCTTAAGCCGCATCATCGGCGGATAAAGGAAAATTTGGCGAGATAAGCGAGATGAAAGAAATGAAAACAGTAATCGGGCTGACCGGCGGCATTGCCGCCGGCAAAAGCTTAGCCAGCAGCTATTTAAAGAGTAAGGGCTATGAGGTGCTTGATGCCGATATCATCGCCCGGGAAGTGGTCAAAAGGGATTCGGCAGGCTTAAAAAAAGTAATCCAAGCCTTTGGCGAGGAATATTTATTAAATGGTGAGCTCAACCGGGCAAAGCTGGGCGCACATGTTTTTGGCAATCAAGAGGAGCTGGACAAGCTTAATGGTATTATGCTGCCTTTGATAAACGCGGAGATTGACCGGCGTATTGCTCAAAGCCAAGGAGAAATTGTCTTTGTGGATGGGGCAACAATTATCGAAAGTGGCATGAGCGATAAGTTTGCGCAGATTTGGCTGGTGGAGTGTGAGGAAGACACTCAGCTTAAACGCTTGATGATGCGGGACAAGCTTTCGGAGGAGGACGCCTTAAAACGCATTAAAAGCCAGCTGCCTTTAGCGGAGAAGAAAAAATTTGCCCGGCTGCTTTTGCCAAATAACGGCGGGCAGGAGGAATTTTTAGCCCAAATAGACCAAGCTTTGCAAAATTTACATAATGAAGCAAAAAGGCTTGCGGCTAAAGACTAAAAGTGTTACAATAAAAAAATTAGGAGGAATATTTTATGAAATTTACCGGAGCATTAGTAAAATTAGATGATATGGTGGTAGCTGTGGCAGTAGACAGCGAGGATTTTTTAAAGCTGGAGCAAGCGGAAAAAATGCAGAAAATGCGCCAGTATCAAAGCGCATTTCCCAAAACTCCCTTTGTAATGCTTTTAGAGATGGCAAACGGCGAGTATGAATATTTCGGCCGTCCCGACTTGACTGCCCGCTTAAAGGAAGTGCCTTTAAATTATATCACCTTTAAACCTTATCAGACCAAAGAGGATTAAAACGATGAGTGAGAATGCTAATTTGTTTCGCAATGTGGAAAATGATAATTTAGACTGCCGCCTTTTCGGCTATATCTGCGACAGCGAGGAAAGAGGGGGATTTTTTGATCTCTCAGAGGTTTATCTGGCTAAGCTGGGAGCGGGCACGGCTCAGACTGAATTGCCTATTGGCAAAGACCATCTGAATTGGCAAGGCTTGGTGGGCGAGGCTGTATATGCGACATCGGCTGTCTCAGCGATGAGCTACAGCGTGTTTTCTTTGGATAAAATAGGGAGCATGACGGATTTCCATTTAGAAATTTTAGAAAAGGCACAAAAAGGCACGGTTTTAATCGCTGTGGCTAAGGTTTTAGAGCAAGGCGAAAAGGAAATCACCGTTCAGGCGGAGATTAAAAATCAAGAGGATAAATTGTTAGCCAAAGCCGGGGGCAAATTTATCATTGAAAGCGATTTTGTGTATACTTATGCCGATTATCTGCGGAAAATCGGGATTCAATAAAGATTTTAAGGAGGAAGAAAGATGGTTGTAAAAAAATATAAAGATATGCTTTCTGCCAAATCGGTCATCAGAGAGATGAGCGCTCAGGCGGCAGAGCGGGGCAAAGAGATCGGCTTTGAGAATGTTTTTGACTATTCCTTGGGCAATCCGTCGGTGCCGGTGCCGGAAAAATTCAACCAGGTGATAAAAGAGCTTTTGGATACCTGCGAGCCGGTAGCGCTTCACGGCTACAGCGAAAGCCATGGTATCTGGGAGGTTAGAGATAAGGTCGCCAAATCCTTAAGCAAGCGTTTCGGCTTGCCTTACACAGCTGACGATATATTTATGACCGCCGGAGCAGCAGGCAGTATTGCTCATGCAGTCAGAGCGGTAGCTGATGTGGGCGAAGAGGTTATCACCTTTGCTCCCTGTTTTCCGGAGTATTTCCCGTATGTCAACGAAACGGGAGCTAAGCTGGTTTTAGTAGAGCCGGATTTAAAATCATTCCAAATCAATTTTGCGGCTTTTGAAAGTTTGATCAACGAAAAAACTGCCGCCGTTTTGATTAACACCCCGAACAATCCTTCCGGCGTAGCCTACTCCACCGAAACGATTAAAAAGCTGGCAGAGATTTTGCGGCAAAAATCAGCCCAATTCGGACGGGATATTTACATTATTTCCGACGAGCCTTACCGGGAAATCGTCTTTAAAGGTTCTGATGCGCCGGTAGTATCCCAATATTATGACAATACTATCATGTGCTACTCCTTCAGCAAATCCTTATCAATTCCCGGCGAGCGCATCGGCTATGTAGCTGTTAATCCTAACTGCAAAGACAGCCACACCATTATCCATATGTGCACCCAAATCTCTCGCGGCATCGGGCATAACTGCCCTTCGTCCTTAATTCAGCTGGCGGTGGCAGAGATGCTGGAAGATACAGCAGATTTAAGCGTTTATGAAACCAATATGAATATTTTGTATGATGAGTTGACCAAGTTGGGCTTTGAGTGTGTCAAACCGGGCGGAACTTTTTATATGTTCCCCAAAGCTTTGGAAGAGGATAGTGTAGCTTTCTGCAAAAAGGCGTTGGAATACGACTTGGTTTTAGTGCCAGGCGACAGCTTCGGTGCTCCGGGATTCTTCCGCATGGCTTATTGCGTGCCGACGGAAAAAGTAGAGCGCTCCTTGGAGGCATTTCGCAAATTAGCTCAAGCTTACGGCAAATAAGGAGGAGAGACGGATGAAAGTTTTATTATTAAACGGCAGTCCTCATAAAGAGGGCAATACTTACATTGCTTTAAATGAAGTAGCTAAAACTTTAGAAGAAAACGGCGTTGAAACAGAGATTGTTTATTTAGGCACCAAGCCTTTGCAGGGCTGTATTGCCTGCGGTCGCTGCAGACAGCTGGGTAAATGTGTTTTTAATGATGAGGTAAACGAAGTATTGGAAAAAATGGATTCAGCGGACGGTTTGATTTTAGGCTCACCGGTTTATTATGCTGCGCCGTCGGGCAGATTTTGCAGTTTTTTAGACCGCTTGTTTTATGCCGGCGGAGCTGATTTCAAAGGCAAATTGGGTGCTTGCGTAGTGGCTTGCCGCCGCGGCGGCTCTAGTGCGGCATTTGACCGGCTGAATAAATATTTTACTATCACCCAAATGCCGGTTGTATCTTCCCAATATTGGAATCAGGTTCATGGTGCTGCTGCCGGTGAGGCATTGCAGGATTTAGAAGGTTTGCAAACTATGCGTACTTTGGGACGCAATATGGCTTGGCTTTTGCAATGTCAGCAGGCAGCAGAAGAAAAGGGCATAAAACAAGCGGAGAATGAAGCGCCGGTTAAGATGAATTTTATTCGTTAAGGAATATTTGGCTAAAAGAAAAATCCCTGATTGCTCAGGGATTTTTTTAATGGGTGGAGTCGATAAATTGAACCTTGTCGCCTAAATCTTTTTTGACTATTTCTTTTAGCTTGTCCGCATAAGGGCAGGGAAAACCAACCGGATTGCCTAAGCTGATGCAGGAAGCAAAGGCAATGGTGTCGGCACCGCGTTTGACCATTTCGCGGGCTCTTAAGACTGCTTTTTTGCCGGGGCAGCCGCCGCAGTTGGCAAAACCCAAAATTTGAATTTCTTCCTCAACTCCGGCAAATCCGCCCTTTTTGTTGCGGATAGCGGCAAAATCACCGCTGCCGGGGCAATAATCTTCTGTTTGCATACATCTGATGATTCCTACTTTCATAAAAGCTACCTCCTGTTTAGTTATATTAACAGTATAGCACTTTTTCAAAAATTAGCAATAAAAAAACGCAAGCTTTCACTTGCGTTTTTTAAAGACCAAATACCCGCTCGCAGTTGCGGTGCAGAATATCTTCTAATTCTTCCGCCGTAAAGTTTAAACTCAAAAGCTCCTTTAAATCCCGTGAAGGCGACCACATAGGATAATCGCTGCCAAATAAAACCCGTTTAGTGCCGTAAGCGCGGATAATTTTTTCCACTTCAGCCGGGTTCAGAGCGTAAAAGGAGGAGGAGCTGTCCACGTAAAAGTTGGGGAAATCAGCCAGTTCCTTGACCGCTTCGTTCCAGATAGACCAGCCGCCTAAATGGGCGCCGATGAGCGTAAGAGCGGGGAAGGTTTTGAGAATATTTTTAATGCGGTTAGGGTTGGAATAATCATAACGATAATCGCCGGTATGCAGTAAAACCGGCAGTTTTAAATCTTCACAGATTTCGTAAATTTTCATTGAGCGGGGATCATCGGCAGCGCTGGCCTGAAAATCATGATGCAGTTTTACCCCCTTTAAGCCCAGTTCCTGCAAATGCTTGATGTCGGCATAGGCATCGGCGCTGTCCGGATGGAGAGTGCCTAAACCGCTCATGCAGTCGGCATGAGATTTAACCGTGCGGGCGATAAACTCATTGATAGAGGTAGTTTGATGCGGGGAGGTGGCGACGGAAAAAATCAGAAAATGGCTGATGCCGGCTTCTTTGCCGCAAGCTAACAAATCTTCAGTAGTGCCGCCGCCGCTCATCTCAATTTCATAGAACTTCCCGATATTGACTACCGCCTTTTCGCTGATAGCATCGGGATAAACATGACAATGACAATCAATAATCTTAATTTTAATCACCTTGTTTCTGAAATCCTATTGTATAACCAGAGGCTCGCTCTCTTTCGAGAACGAGCCCTTAATCTTAGGGATATTATTGCTTTTGGTTGTCTTTTTCACGCAAAGCTACGCGGCGGATTTTGCCGCTGATAGTTTTCGGCAGCTCGTCAACAAATTCCACGATACGGGGATATTTGTAAGGAGCAGTATGAGTTTTGACGTAGGTCTGAATCTCTTTTTTGAGCTCATCGCTGGCAGTGGTGCTTTTGGTCAAAACAATGGTTGCTTTAACAACTTGACCGCGAACCGGATCAGGAGCAGCAGTAACAGCACATTCCAAAACGTAAGGCAATTCCATGATGACGCTTTCGATTTCAAATGGTCCGATGCGGTAGCCGGAGGATTTGATAACATCGTCGATACGACCGATATACCAGAAATAGCCTTCCTCGTCTTGGGTTGCCTGGTCGCCGGTATGATAGAAGCCGTCATGCCAAGCCTCTTTGGTGCGGGCTTCGTCTAAATAATAGCCTTGGAATAAGCCGCAGGGAACGCTTTCAGAGGTGCGGATGCAGATTTCGCCGGCTTCACCGGTTTTGCAGGGATTGCCGTCGGCATCAAGCAAAACAACATCATATAACGGACTGGGACGACCCATGGAACCGATTTTGGGAGCAGTACCGACAAAGTTGCCGATGGAAAGGGTGGTTTCGGTTTGACCGAAGCCTTCCATGATTTTCAAGCCGGTAGCTTTGTAGAATTGATGGAATACTTCCGGATTCAACGCTTCGCCGGCAGTAGTAGCATATTCAATGCTGGAGAGGTCGTATTTGCTTAAATCTTCTTTGATAAACATTCTGTACATAGTAGGCGGAGCACAGAAAGTAGTGATATGATATTTAGCAAACATCGGCAAGATATCCTCGGAATGGAAACGGTCATAATCATAAGTGAAGATGCCGGCTTCACAGAGCCATTGACCATAAAGTTTGCCCCAGAGTGCTTTACCCCAGCCGGTGTCGGAAATGGTGTAATGCAGTCCGTCGGGGTTAACATTGTGCCAGTATTTAGCGGTGATATAGTGACCCAAGGGGTATTTATAGGAATGAGCAGCGATCCGCGGATATCCGCTGGTACCGGAGGTAAAGAGCATGAGCATGGTGTCGTCGCCGCAGGGGGTGTCGGCAGTGCGCTCGTAGACGTCGCTGAAATTAGGCAGATCTTCATCAAAATTATGCCAGCCTTCGCGGGAACCGTTGGCGATGATTTTAATCATATCTGGATAATCTTTAGCGGCCAGCTCGGCTTGGTGAGCAACATCGCCGTCAGCAGTACAAACAATGGCTTTGACTCCGGCGCTCTTGTAGCGGTAGGTGAAGTCGTGCTCAACTAATTGATTGGTTGCCGGGATGATGATAGCGCCCATTTTGTGCAGAGCGATGATAGCGTACCAGAATTGGTAATGGTTTTTCAAAACTAACATGACGCGGTCGCCTTTTTTGATGCCTAAAGAAATGAAGTAATTGGCAGTCATGGCGGAATATTTCTTCAAATCACCGAAAGTGAAATAACGCTCTTCTTTATCGTTGCTGACCCAGACCATAGCTACTTTGTTGGGGGATTTGTCTGCCAATTTGTCAATGGTGTCGAAACCAAAGTTATAACGGTCAGCGTTTTTGAAGCTGATGGAGGAGATGACACCGTTTTCGTCGCAGACAGTATCGATAAATTCGTCAGCAACGGTTTGTTTGGCAGGCTGCTGCTTGCCGACCGGTTCCATTTCGATTTCCATATCCATGTCGAACTCATCTTCTTCGCCTTCGGCTTTTAAGACGATAGCGTAAATTTCGCAGTCTTTATTGTCCACAGCGCACAAAGCATGAGGGTGACCGCTGTTATAATAGATAGTGTCGCCTTCGTTTAAGACTTCGACGCGGTCGTCAATTTGAATTTTCAAGCTGCCTTTGATAACGATGTCAATTTCCTGACCGGCATGCTGGGTGAAATGCATTTGCTCGCCGTCATAAGGGATTTTAACCCAAAAGGGCTCAGCGGTTTTGTGCTTAAAAGAAGGTGCTAAGTTGTTGTAGGTAAAGCCGGTGCGGCGGGTGATGGGAAGACCTTCGCCTTTTCGGGTAACGGTGTAGGTCGCCAAGAGCGGGCTGATACCTTCCAATAAATCTTTGATTTCTACGCCGAAAACAGCAGCGCATTTGTAGATAAAGGTAAAGCTGAAGTCGGTTTCGCCTTTTTCTAAGGCTAAGTATTCATCTAAGGTGACTTCGGTTTTTAAAGACATTTCGCTGGGGGATAAACCGGCGATTTCGCGCAGCTCTTTGATACGGGCTGCTACTTCTTTCAGCTCATTGATCATTGCCATGGAAAACACTCCTTAAAAAATTTTTTGGGGCGGGAAAATACATAAAAAAAACGCCTCAAAGTTTAACTTTGAGACGAATAATAATCCGCGGTACCACTCAAATTACGCAAAAAGCGTCGCTCATCAGGCTCTATCAAGCCCTGCACCAATGACGTCGTGCTGACGGGGAGCATCTACTGACAAAACCTGCTTTGGAACTCCCAGCTCGGAAGGGATGGGTATAAAGAATAAACTTTTTGTTGATTTGCACCGACCATCAACTCTCTGTGAAAAATAATTATTCAACCGTCTTCGTCATAGCTTTTAAAGTATTTTCGATTGCTTTATAGTATAGCACTCTAAGAAAAAAAGTCAAGGGGAAAAGTGAAAAAAAAGGAAGAAAAAACGAACAAAAATCTAATAGAGATGATAAAAGTTATTTGTGAAAAATGGAGCAAAAACCAGATGAAGAACGAACTTTAAAGAAAAAAATTTGTTGACGAAGCAACGAAAAGTTGTTATACTAATAGCAGAACTGACCGGTCAGTCAAATCTTTGATTGATGCGGGATTGGCTGATAATGTAAAACTTGATAAGGAGAAGATACGGATGATGAAGAAAATAGCATTAACTTTCCTGGCGGTTGCTTGCCTTTCTTTAAGTGCCTGCAACGCTGCTGAGCAAGCGGAAAATACCAATGAGGTGGTTGAGGAGCCGGGCACTGCCGTTTATACTAAGGTTTTGCAGGCGGAGGATTTTGATCGGGTGATCATCACCGGCGGACTTTTGCAAGCAGAATCAACTGTTTCGGTTATGCCTAAAATTGCCGGCATGGAAGAGATCACGGCTGTTTATGTCAAGGTAGGTGATGAGGTCACTAAAGGGCAGGTTTTGGCAGAGCTGGATCAGCAGTCGGCTCAATTGCAGTATGATTCGACCAAACTCCAATATGATGAAGCGTTAAAAAATTTGAACAACACCAAAGCACTCTACGAGATGGGCGCTGTCAGTCAAAACGATTACGAATCCTTGGAAACTCAGGTCAAAAGCTTGGAAATTTCCTTGCAGAGCTTGCAGCTTTCTTTGGATAATTTAACTATCACTGCTCCGATCAGCGGCAGTATTGTCAGCGCTTCGGCAGAAGTCGGCAGTTATGCCAGCGCCTCTTCGGCAATGTTTACTATTTCCGATACTACGACATTGGAGATTGTAGCCGGCATCAGCGAGGGCAATGTCAACAAGATTGCCGTAGGAGATACGGTTAGTATGCGGATTCCCACCGCCAGCGAGGCTGTGTATGAAGGACGCATTGTGGAGATTGGTAAGGTCATGGACACTACCAGCAAAAGCTATCCAGTCAGAATCGCTTTGGATAATAAGGAAGGAAATTTCTTGTCCGGCATGTATGCTGAGGTCAGCATTGTCACCGACAGAGTAACTGATTGTTTAGTAGTACCGGTAGATGCTATCACTTACAGAGAAGATGAAAAAGTGGTCATGGTCGTAGTGGACGGCAAAGCAGAGGAAAGAGTGATTACTACCGGTGTTGATGACGGGGATTATTATGTGGTAACGGAAGGCTTAGCCGCAGGCGACGAAGTTATAGTTAAAGGTAATGTAGATTTGGTTAACGGCGAAAAAGTAACGGTAACAAAGGTTGTTAATGAGTTAGATCTCGAGACTGCGGAAGAGAATTGAGGTGAGGGGCAGTGAATATTGGCAAATTTTCTGTTAAACGCCCGGTCACCATTGTAATGGTCGTCATCATCATGCTTTTGTTCGGCATGGTTTCTTTGAGCATGATGACGGTAGATTTATTGCCGGAAATGGAACTGCCGATCATGGTAGTATACACTAACTATGATGGAGCCGGCTCGGAAGAAGTGGAAAGCAAGATTACCAAAGTAATCGAGCAGCAATGCGCTTCAGTAGCGGGCATTGATTCTATTTCCTCGCAGAGTATGGCGGGAACTTCGCTGGTTATCCTGCAGTTTAATTACGGCACCAATCTGGATGAAGCGACTAACTCGGTGCGTGATGCATTGAGCATGGCGAGCATGATGATGCCTGGTGAGGCAGGGGACAGCGAAATTATCAAAATGAGCATGGACTCTATGCCGATAATGTATATTGGTGTAAGCTCGGAGACCGGGCGCAATATCGATGAAATTAGAAAAATAGTAGATGATACTATTGCTCCCCGCATTGAACGTATTGATGGAGTAGCAGCAGCTACGGTTATGGGCGGTCATACGGAGGAAATACATGTAACCTTGGATCCGGACCGATTGGCAAATTATGGCTTAAATGTGGCAACGGTGGGCGGAGTCATTGCCCAGGAAAATACCACTTCTGCCGGCGGATATATTTCGCAGGGCTCCCGGGAAACATTGGTGCGGGTTGACGGCGAATATGAAACCTTGTCTCAGATCGCCAATACGCCGATAACTCTGCCCAGCGGAGGTATCATTCATTTGTCGGATGTTGCCGAAATTACTCATGCTTACAGTGACAGTGAAAGCTATGTACACTTAAACGGTGAGGATATAATTGCCGTTTCTGTTCAAAAGGAAAGCAGCGGCAATGCGGTCAATATTGACAAAGAGGTACGCAAAGCCATCGAAGAATTAGATGGGCAGGTTTACGATGATATCACCATGTTAGTACCCTACAGCAGCGCGGATATGATCAATCAGTCGGTAGATAATGTAGTCAGCAATCTTTTGTTGGCGGCGTTGATTTCGACATTAATTATCTTCTTATTCTTAGGCAATATCCGCAGCATGATTATCATCGGCATAGCGATTCCTTTATCGCTGATCGTAACCTTTAATTTACTGTATTTCGGCGGCTATACGCTGAATATTATCACCTTGGGTGCTTTAGCGCTGTCGGTAGGTATGATTGTCGACAACTCAACGGTTGTTTTGGAAAATATTTACCGCCATCAGATGCTGGGCAAGAGCAATTACCGAGCGGCAGTTGATGCGACTAAGGAAATCGCTTCAGCAGTTATCGCTTCTACCTTAACTACGGCGGCAGTATATTTGCCGATGGTATTTTTAAACGGTATGGCAGCGGAAATTTTAAAACCTTTCGGCATTACCATCTGTTTTGCAATTTTGGCCTCCTTGGCAGTATCCTTAACAGTGGTGCCGATGCTGTCCTCACGGCTGCTGAAATTGTATAAAGGCGGCGAAAAAGGCGTCAGAGGCAGAATCGCTAACGGCTGCTATCGTTATGAAAGCCGGTTTAACAGCGGATTTAACCGCTTTATCAAGCGCTACGGCAAATCCTTGGTTTGGACCTTAAATCATAAAAAGACTTCCTTGCTGGTTGTAACCTTGGCTTTGATTTTATCTATAGCCATCACTCCTTTGATCGGCTTAGAGCTGATTCCTAATACCGACTATGGTCAGTTGACGGTAGGTATCGAATTGCCCTACGGCAGTAAGCTGGAAGAAACCTTGACGGCTACGGAAGAGGTCGAGCAAATAATCGGAGAAATGCCGGAAGTAGAAATGGTTTATACTACGATCGGTTCCTCCGGCGGTATGTCAATGGGTGGTTCTACCACTAATCAATCGTCGATAACGGTGCTTTTGACCGATAAAAATCTGCGGGAGCGCAGTGCAGTAGAAGTAGCTCGACAAATCGAAGAGCAATGCTCGCTCATTGCCGGGGCAAAGGTTACGGCTTCTTCCTATGATATTTCTCAGATGATGGGCAGCGCTATTTCGGTACAGGTCAAAGGCAATGATGTAGATTCCCTGGAAATGGTTGCCGGACAAATTGAAGAGGCAATGGAAAGCATTGACGGCACCAGCAATATCACCAACAGTATGGCAGACGGCAATGAAGAGCTGACAGTTTTCATTGACCGGGAAAGAGCTTCTTATTATAATGTTTCTACGGCAAATATCATGAGCACTATTCAGGTAGCCTTAAATGGTTCCAGTGTTTCTAAGTATAAAGGCGGCGCCGACGAAATCAATATTGTCGTGAAAATGCCTGATTATATGGCTGATTCGGTTGATGACCTGCGTATGTTAAAAATTCCGTCCAACAGCGGCGGTCAGGTGCCTTTAGAAGAAGTTGCTACTATTGAGCGCACGATCGGTCAAACTACTATCGTCCGTATGGACCAAAGCCGGGTAGTGACGATTTCCTGTGATGTTTACGGCAGAGATTTGGGCAGTGTGTCCAATGATATCAGAGCAGCACTCAATAAAATCGCCGTTCCCAACGGCTGCACTATTGAGTTCGGCGGCAATGATGCTGAAATGGTGGAAGCTTTGACCGATATGACCAAGATTATCCTTTTGGCGGTAGTCATGGTTTATGGTGTTATGGCTTGCCAGTTTGAAAATGTTATTTCGCCGCTTATTATTATGGTGAGCGTGCCGGTAATGTTTATCGGTGTATTCTTCGGCTTGCTTTTAAGCGGGCAGACCATCAATATCATGTCGATGATGGGTATTTTGCTCTTAGTCGGTGTAGTAGTTAACAATGCTATCGTGCTTTTGGATTATGTGCAGACCTTGCGCCGGGAAGGCATGTGCCGCCGTGAAGCTATTGTAGAAAGCGGCAAAACCAGAATGCGTCCGATTTTGATTACTACCTTGACTACTGTTTTAGCAATGCTGCCACAGCTTTTAAGCAACGGTGAAAGCTCGGAAATTTTTAAGCCCATGGCAGCGACAGTTATTTTCGGCTTGAGTTTTTCAACGATTATCAGCTTGTTTGTAGTGCCGATTATCTATGAAATGGTTGACCGTCACAGAGAAAAACGCCGTCACAAAAAAGGCAAACAAACTGCAGAACAGCTGGAAGAAATGCGGGAATTTACATTGGAAGTGGACGACAGCAACTGCTGGAAAAATGAAGAGGAGCGTTTGCAGAAATTAGGTGAGATTAGTGAGCAAAAATGCTGAGCAAGACGATAAAAAAACATTGATTTTAAATTCGGCAGAGTATATTTTCCAGAGCAAGGATTATCATCAAGCGACAGTAGAGGAAATTGCTAAAAAAGCCGGCGTAGGCAAAGGCACTATTTATCAATATTTCTCCAGCAAGCAGGATATCCTGCAGGAGCTCTACCAAAAGGGCAAAGATGAATATATTAAACGAGTAAATGAACTCATGGAAACGGCAGAGACCATTGCCGAAGTGATTGGGGAGATTATTTCTTTTCATATCGACAATGTCAGCTGCTCGCGGATTATGCTTAGAAGCGTGATGCATAGCGGAGATATTAATCACAGTCAGTTTGAGTCTTCCAAGCATGAGATAGAGCACATCATGGAGATAATGTGGCAAAAGGGTGTAAAAAGCGGGGAAATCAAAGATATCTCCCAGGAGGTTTTTGCCAGTTATTTAATCGGCATCATGATGAGTGCTATGGTGCATATGGTAATGCATAAACCGCAGCTGATTGATACAGAGAAGGTCAAGGCGGAATTTAAACAATTAGCTATTCGCGGTTTATGCGCAAAATAATTATTAAAGGAGCAGAGCAATCACTCTGCTCCTTTTGTGTATCTAAGAAAAGATTGACAATTGATAAGCATGGTGGTATACTTGTTAGGCTTAAAATATAAAAAAGGATACAATTGTTAACAAATCCAGATAAAAAGAGTTAATAAAAATCTATAATTTGCCGGCGGTTTATGCTATAATAAAATTGGCGATGACTAGCTAAGGGAGGAAAAAATATTGCAGATTACTAAAAGTCAAGATAAAAAACTGATGATTTTGGCGGTGGTTATTATTGCAGTTGCTTTATTGGCAGCAGCAGTAGTTTGGCAGGAACGCTTGAAATCAGAGGCAGCTTATAAAGATGTGCAGATAGTCGTAAATATGGATGATATTGCTACTTTAGCAAACAGCCAAAATATTTCCATCGAGGAAATGAGCGATTTATTGAAAGAACGGGGAGTTTCGGTGGTGCTGTTTAAAGAAAGAAGCATTGCCGATTTAGAGCGCATGGGCAAACTGGACGTGCAGGTAGGCAAAAACATCTTAAGCACTGCCTATGCAGAGCAACTGCCGGCAGAACTATCCTTGAAAGACACAGAAGTTTATGTTGCTGTTTTAGATAAGGCTTGGGAAGAACAAGTTTGGACAAATATCGAGCAAAAAGTAAAAGCCTGCCAATATTATCAAGGGGAAGTAAGTGTAATCGCAATTCCCGGCATGATTGCTTCCTCAGCGGCGGAATTAAGCACCATGACCAATGAAATCGGGGAAATCGGCTTAGGCTGGGAAAACGCCGATATCGAGCAAATGGCAGATTTGGGCTTTGGCATCATGCCGCAGGTGAGGACTTGGGACAATGCCAGCGACCAATCATTGCGTTTTGTTACAGATGAAATCAAGAATATGCCGTCCTTGTACGCCATATTATTTAATGATAAGGAAATCATCGGCTATAAAGATACCAAAAGTGTGCGTACTGTAGCTGATTTGCTGCGTGATGAAAATGGTGAAAGCATTGCACCGATTGCCAGCATAGAGTTTAATGACCAAGCAGGATTAAATACTTTGGGTATCCTGCTTAATAAAAATGTTGTGCGTTTGCATACTATATCTAACAGCGAGATGAGCAAATTTGAAACCGCCACCGGTTTGGATGAAGCGATGGACCGCTGGATGCTGGCAGCCAGAGAGCGCAATATGCGTGCTCTTTTGGTCAGATTTTTCAATATTGATTCACCGGCAGTTTCTTTTGATAAAAATATGAATTATTTGGAAACCTTGCAAACAGCTTTAAGCGACAGCGGCTTTACTTTAGGCGGTACAACCTATACTAAGCCGCAGGCAGTAGGCACCAGTCAAATTGCCGTTTTAATTGTGGGAGTTGGTGTAGCGGCAGGATTTATGCTGATGCTTTTGCTGTTAAGATTCAGAAAGCTGGCAGTTTTAGGCTTTGTTTTAGCTTTGGTGTGCTGGGGAGGAGTGTATTGGCTGAATCCTATTTTGGCACGCAAGCTAATGGCTCTAGCCAGCGTCATTATTTTCCCTATTGTGGCTTCGTTGGTAATGTTAAAGCCGCAGGGCTTCAGTTTAGCGGTAAGCATCGGGCGGGTAGTGATTATGTCACTTATCAGCTTTATCGGCGCCGTATTTATGGTCGGGTTAATCAGCGATACCTCTTTTATGCTGAAATTAGATAGCTTTGTGGGAGTAAAAATTGCGCACATTATTCCGATCATGGCAGTGCCTTTTGCTTTATATATTTGGAATACTGAGGATCCCATCCAAGCGGCGAGAGATATTTTAGGAAAAGCTGTAACGTATAAATGGGCGATTTTGGCAGGAGTTTTGGCTATCTGCGGCTATATTTACATCAGCCGCACCGGCAATACCACTGCGGAATTAAGCACCGCTGAAAGCACCATGCGCACTGCACTCAATGATTGGCTGGGAGTCAGACCCCGTAGCAAAGAATTTTTGATTGGCTATCCTTTCCTCTTGCTCTTGCTTTACTTAGGCGCAAGCAAGCAAAATTGGGTATTGACTTTGCCGGCAGTGATCGGGCAGGTATCCTTGGTTAATACCTATGCCCATATCCATACTCCGCTGTTAATATCCTTGCAGCGCGGCTTCAATGGTTTGGCACTGGGCTTAGTGCTGGGAATAGTGCTGGTTATAGCAGTTAAATTCTTCTTTATATGGTGGAGGAAATATCAGCATGAGTAAAAATATATTGATCTGTGGTTATTATGGTTTTGATAATGCCGGAGATGAGGCTGTATTATTTTCGATAGTGCGTGATTTGCGCACAGTTTTAGGAGAAGACATAGAAATTACGGTGTTGTCCAATGATGTGGAAACAACCCAAGAGCGCTACAAAGTCAAAGCGGTTAACCGCTGGGGCAAGAGAGGGCTTTTGGACGCCGTTAAAAATTGCGATTTATTTATCAGCGGCGGCGGCAGCCTTTTGCAGGATGTGACCAGCAAAAACGGTATTTTGTATTACTTAGGCTTAATTGCCGCAGCTAAATATTATAAAAAACCGGTGCTTATTTATGCTCAAGGCATCGGTCCGATTAATTCGGCACGCAACCGCTTCCTGACGGCAAAACTTTTAAATAAAGTCTCGGCAATCACCGTGCGGGATAAAGAATCGGCAGAAGAACTGCAGGCCATGGGGGTCAATAAGGCGATAGTTGTCACGGCGGATCCTGTTTTGAGTGTAGGACGTTATGGCGCCGATCCTACAGCAGGCAAAGAGATTTTGGGGCATTATGGCTGGAATGAGGAGAAAAAGACTTTGATGGTTGCTTTGCGTCCTTGGGCAAATGAGCATAAATTTGTAGAGCAGGTAGCTATAGCCTGCGCTCAAATGCAAAGAGAAGGCTGGCAGTTGGTCTTTGTGCCCATGCAGCAAAGCCAAGACGATCGCATCAATGAGGAAACTGCGCTGAAAATCAGAGAATTAAACGGCGAAATGCCGATAGTTATTAAAGAGCAGCTGATGCCTGTGGAAGTAATATCTATATTGCAAAATGCGGATATGGTTTTGGGAATGCGGCTGCATGCCTTAATTATCGGTGCGGCTTTAGGCAAACCGGTAGTGGGTTTGGAGTATGACCCTAAAATTTCGGCTTTTATGGAAAGCATTAAAAATACAGCTTATGAGCCGCTTTATGATGTTCAGGCGGATAATCTGCTGGAATATATGCTGGCAGCCGTTGATAGTGAAGCCCTTGGTGTCAATGATGATATGATTGAACGGGCTGTATATCCGGCGTATCTGGCAAAGGAAATTTTGGCAATATAAATTAGGTTAAAAATACCACATTTAAGAATGATTAGCTCTTGTGCTTCAGAAACAAAAGTAGTACAATAGGTAAAGACAAAATTTTATTAAAAAAAATAAATATTTTCCCGATGAAGATAAAATTTTTGGAGGAAAAGAAATGTTGGTTCACGATATTTGTTTAGGGCTTGGAGCATTTTTATTGGCAGTGATTTTTGTGCCGATAGCAATGAAACTGGCATTTAAGGTTGGAGCGATCGATAAGCCTAATGCGCGCAAGGTTCATCACAAAATCATGCCGCGCATGGGCGGATTGGGCATCTATTTAGCATATATAATAGTAGTTTTGGCAACACAAGAGCTTAACAGCCAACTGGTTGGCTTATTATTGGGCAGCAGTGTGCTGGTTGTTTTGGGGATTTTTGATGATATTAAGGATTTGAACGCTAAGTTTAAGCTTTTGGTGCAGATTTTAGCGGCGGTGATTGCTATTGGCTTTGGTGTGCGTATTGAGTTTATGACCAATGTCTTCGGCGGAGGGGCTATTTATTTGGATATCCTTTCTTTGCCTATCACCCTTATTTGGATAGTTGGCATTACCAATGCTATCAATTTGATTGACGGCTTAGACGGTTTAGCCAGCGGCATTGCCGCTATTGCGGCAGCGTGCATGGCAGTGGTGGGCTGGCTGCACGGGCAATATCTGATGGCAAGCATGGCGATTATTTTAATGGGCGCTACTTTGGGCTTTTTGTGCTACAACTTTCACCCAGCCAAAGTTTTTATGGGCGATACCGGTTCGCTGTTTTTAGGCTTTAACTTAAGTGTGCTGGCTATTATGGGTGTGGCAAAAAGTATCACCTTTATTTCTTTGGCAGCGCCGATATTGGTCTTAGGGGTGCCGATTTTTGATACTTTTTTTGCCATTTTGCGCCGCAAGATGAATCACAAGCCAATTTTTGCTGCGGATAAGGAACATTTGCATCATCGGCTTTTAAATATGGGCTTCTCTCACCGGATGACGGTGTTAATCATATATTTTATCAGTTTCTGCTTAGCGGCAACAGCGGTGTTAATCACCTATCTATCGACAGCAGAAGCAGTGGCAGTAGTAGCGCTGATTTTGGCGATAATCATTTTAGGTGCCAGAAAGCTGGGCGTCATAGCCTTCAGCAGACCGAAGGAATGCAAGCCGGCTGATGAAATCGAGCAAAACAAAGGAGCATAAAGGGAGGATAATTATGCGAGCAAAAACTATAGTAATATTAGCAGTAGTAATTTTTTTATTAGGCGGAGCAATAGGCGCGCTTTATGCTGTCTTGAGTGCCAACACTCCTTCGGCAAATGAAGATTTACCGGTCAGCAGCTACGACGAGTTTCAAAACAATGATGATGAAAATAAAAATGAAGATGAAAACGGCGAGCAAAATCAAAATATTGATGAAAATGCCGACGAGCAAAATCAGTCCGGCGCTGAGAACAATAATGTAACTAATGAGGAAAACAATAATCAAACCACCAATGAAGAAAATAATCAAACAACCGAGCACAAAGTAGGCGAGGTTAATGTTAAAGAAGACAGTGCTCTTAGTTTGCGCAAAGGACCCGGTACTAATTATGAAAGGCTGGGGCAGGTTTACCGCGGTGATCAGCTGGATATCTTGGAAGAGCAAAACGGTTGGTATAAGGTGCAGACCTATGACGGAGTAGAAGCTTGGGTTTCTGCTGATTATGTAACAATAATTGAATAAATCATTAAAAAGCCGCTTGCGGCTTTTTTATTTTGTCTTTTAAAATAACGCTTGACAAGGAATGCAGGAAGTGGTAATATAAACAAGCTGCCAAAAGTTGATACCGAAAAAAATAGAGAAAAAAAG